>CAMBSK010000006.1 GCA_945870575.1 Bordetella parapertussis
GGCCACCACCAACTGGCGTTCGTGTTGTTTGCTGCTGTTGGCGTGGCTGCAATCCACCATCAAACTGGCCGGTAACTTGGCCGCTTGCAGTTCTAGGCAAGCCGCACCCACACTGGCGGCGTCATAGTTGGGCGCTTTGCCGCCGCGCAAAATCACGTGGCAATCTGGGTTGCCTTGGGTTTGCACAATCGCCACCTGCCCGTTTTTATGCACGGACAAAAAATGGTGTCCGCGTGCCGCAGCTTGTATCGCGTCTGTCGCGATTTTGATGTTGCCATCTGTGCCGTTTTTAAAGCCTATGGGCGCGGACAAACCGGAGGCCAATTCGCGGTGTACTTGGCTCTCAGTTGTGCGGGCACCAATAGCGCCCCAGCTGATCAAGTCACCGATGTACTGGGGTGAGATCACATCTAAAAATTCGCTGCCTGCCGGTACGCCGGCGCGGTTGATCTCGATCAGCAATTGGCGCGCAATGCGCAGGCCTTCGTCAATGCGAAAACTCTCGTCAAGGTAAGGGTCGTTGATCAAGCCTTTCCAGCCGACCGTGGTGCGCGGTTTCTCAAAATACACGCGCATGACGATTTCCAATGTGTCCTTGTATTTTTCGCGCTCAACTTGCAAGTGACGCGCATAGTCCAATGCAGCCGCTGGGTCGTGGATAGAGCAAGGGCCCATCACCACCAGCAGGCGGTCGTCCTTGCCGGCCATGATTTTGGCAATGCGCTGGCGCGTATCGCTGATCAGTTTTTCGACGGCCGTTCCGGCAATGGGAAAGAAGCGGATCAAATGTTCGGGTGGCGGCAACACGGTGATGTCCTTGATGCGTTGGTCGTCAGTCTGGCTGGTCTGGTCATCGATCGGTGCATAAGCATCTTTGGGATGGGATTTCATGGAAGGCTCCTGGAAGGCTGCAACTGTGAGAAAGACAAGTTTGGGAACAAAAAAAAACCGCCGGAAGTCGGCGGTAGGTTGGGGAGTTCAGAGCGTTGTTTGCGTTCAGACCTCTCGACCGCCGGTGGGGCGTGAGAAATAAAAATAAGCAAAGTGAAACAGCACTGAATTCATGGTTCGAAATGTAGCACAGGCGCTGCGGCCGTTTTCAGGCCGTGCCGCCCACCGTCAAGCCGTCAATCCGCAGGGTGGGTTGGCCAACGCCGACCGGCACGCTTTGACCTTCTTTGCCGCAAGTACCGACGCCGGGGTCTAGCGCCATGTCGTTACCTATCATGCTCACGCGGGTAAGCGCGTCAGGGCCGTTGCCCACCAGCGTCGCACCTTTGACCGGGTATTTGATTTTTCCTTTTTCCACCCAATACGCCTGGCTGGCGGAAAACACAAACTTGCCCGAAGTGATGTCCACCTGGCCGCCGCCGAAATTGGTGGCGTACAAACCTTTTTTTATGCTGGCAACGATTTCTTCCGGGTGTTTGTCACCGCCCAACATATAAGTATTGGTCATGCGCGGCATGGGTACGTGGGCGTAACTTTCGCGTCTGCCGTTGCCGGTGGGCGCCACGCCCATCAAGCGTGCATTCATGCTGTCTTGTATGTAAGCTTTCAAGATGCCGTCTTCAATCAGCACATTGCGTTGGCTGGCGTTGCCTTCATCGTCCACATTAAGTGAGCCGCGACGGTCGGCAATGGTGCCGTCATCCAACACCGTGACGCCTTTGGCTGCTACGCGCTGGCCGATGCGGCCGCTGAAGGCGCTCGAGCCTTTGCGGTTGAAGTCGCCTTCCAAACCATGGCCAATGGCTTCGTGCAACAAAATGCCAGGCCAACCCGCGCCCAGCACCACGGTCATTTCACCGGCAGGCGCGGCTTGCGCCTGCAAATTGGTCAAAGCGGCGCCGACTGCCTCGTCCACATAACGGGTTAGGCAATCGGCATCAAAATGCGCCAGACCGAAGCGGCCACCGCCGCCGGCCGATCCGCTTTCACGGCGGCCTTTTTCTTCCACGATCACGCTGAGCGACAAACGCACCAAGGGCCGTACATCAGCAGCCAAAGTGCCGTCGGCACGAGCGACCAGCACCACGTCGTATTCGCTGGCCAGACCGGCCATGACTTGCACCACGCGCGGGTCTTTGGCACGCGCCTGCTGCTCCAAACGTTCAAGCAAATTCACTTTGGCGGTGCTGTCCAAACTGGCGATCGGGTCGTCGTCGCGGTACAGGCTGCGCGCCCCGGCGATGCGACGCCCGGGCACCTTGGTGCTGGCGTTGTTGCCTGCCGCGGCAATGCTGCGCACCGTGTGGGCCGCGTCCATCAACGAGGCCATGGAAATATCATCTGAATAAGCGAAAGCAGTTTTTTCGCCGCTGACCGCGCGCACGCCCACACCCTGGTCTATGCTGAACGAACCGGTTTTGACGATGCCCTCTTCCAGGCTCCAGCCCTCGGATCGGGTGTACTGAAAATACAAATCAGCATCGTCAATGCGGTGCGCGCGTATGGCCGACAAAGCTTGCGTCAAATGGCTTTCATCCAAGCCGTAAGGCGTCAGCAACAGGCTTTGCGCGATAGCCAGGCGTTCGAGGGTAGGTTCGTGTGCAATCATGCGGCCATTGTAGAAGCCGAATCACAGCCTTGAAACTCTCAGGGCATTGCCTATAAACAGCAGCAAAACCCGGGTCGTTTCCCGGGCGCGCAAGCCCGGGCGCTTATGAACGCTCGTTATGGCGTATGAATTCCAGCATCTTGCTGTCGTCCATCACGCCCATGCCTTGTTCGCAAGCCATGGCAAAGGCCTGGGCGGCTGATGCACCCAGCCAACCGCTGTAGCCGACTTGTTGCGCCGACTCTATGGCCAGGCGCGTGTCCTTCGCCAGCAAACGCATGTGTGAACCAGCGCTGGTGTCACCTGCAAACACCCGGCGCAAACGGTCTGAGCCTATCCAGTTCTGGCCGCTGGAACGCTCAATCAAAGACAGCGTGACTTCTTTGTCAAGGCCGAGTTTTTCGGCCAGCACCATGGCTTCGCAAGCACCGACCAAATTGATACCGGCCAGCATGTTGTTGACCAGCTTGACCCGGGTACCGTCACCGACCTTGTGGCTGATGAAGACACACTGCTCGGACAAGGTGGTGAGCAATTCGTTTTGCGCCGCCAATACCTCAGCGGGCGCGGCCGTCATCAAACTCATGCTGCCGTTGGCGGCGCGTATCGGGCCGCCGGACATGGGCGCGTCGACCATGTGCACGCCGATGGTTTGCAATTGACGGGCGAAATCCTCGGTTTGCGCCGGTGCCAAGGTCGGGCACATGATGACCGTCTGCCAGGCTTGCAAATGGGCTAGCAGACCGGCCGGTCCGTCCAACACCTCTTGCACTTGCACCGCGTCAATCACGCAAACTATCACAGATTCCGCTGCTTTGGCAATAGCAGCAGGACTGTCGCAGCCATGCGCACCGGCGGCCTGCAAGACTTGTTGCGTGGCCGCTTCTTTGTCGTGAACATGCACTGGCCAGCCCACGCTCAGCAAGCGCCTGGCCATGCCGCCGCCCATGTTGCCTACTCCTACGATTCCTGTGTGTTTGCTCATGATTGCACCAATTGTTTGGCTTTCGCGATCGATAACAATATACCGATACCGAAACCCAGCGTGACCATGGCCGTACCGCCGTAACTGATGAATGGCAAGGGCACGCCGACCACCGGCAATATGCCACTGACCATGCCCATGTTGACGAAGGCATAGGTGAAAAAAATCAATGTCACGCTACCGGCCAGCAGTCGGGCAAACAGCGTCGGCCCCTCCAATGAAATGGCCAGGCCGCGCAGCACCAGAAACACAAAGCCTCCTATCAGCAACAGATTGCCGAGTAGACCGAACTCTTCGCCGTAAGCCGCAAAAATAAAATCGGTGGTGCGCTCAGGGATGAAGTCCAGGTGGGTTTGTGTGCCCTGCATAAAACCCTTGCCGAAAAAACCGCCCGAGCCGATGGCAATCATGCCCTGGATGATGTGAAAACCCTTGCCCAGTGGATCGCGCCAGGGGTCGAGCAAGGTGCAAACGCGCTGGCGTTGGTACTCGCGCATCAGCGGCCATTTCATACCATCCGCGCACAAAGTCGGTTCAAACACCACCAGCAAAACAGCACCTACCAGCCCCAAGACCAAGGGCGGGACTATCCATTTCCAGCCGAGCCCGGCAAAATACAACACATACAGACCGGCAGCGAGCACCAGAATCGCGGTGCCCAGATCGGGTTGCTTGGCAATCAAACCAACCGGCATGGCCAGCAGCAGCGTGGCTACCAGAAAGTCCAGCGGTCGTAACTGCCCTTCGCGTTTTTGGAACCACCAAGCCAGCATCAGCGGCATACCGATTTTCATGATCTCGCTGGGTTGAATCACTATGCCTACATTTAACCAACGTTTGGCGCCGTTTTTGGTCAAGCCAAACAAGGCCACCGCCACCAGCAAAGCCAGTCCGACCGTATACAAGGGCACGGCCAGCGTCATCAAACGCTGCGGCGGGATTTGCGCCACCACAAACATGATGCCGAAAGCCAGCGTTAGGTTGCGCGCGTGGTCCCAGAAACGCATGCCGTTGGCGTAGCCGGAAGCAAACATGGTGATCAAACCGGCAGTTGCGAGCAAGGCGACTGCCAATGTCAGTTGTCCGTCAAAGCCGCGCAAAACATGCGTGAACTGGCGCAGGACATAGGGTTTTTCAAAGCTGATAGCCATATAGGAATTATCAACGCAATCTTCTAAGTACTCTGTACTGATGTCAGCATGGGAGAATCACACGCATGTATGCATTATTTGAAGAAGCCGGCAAACTCCAGAGTGGCCGGGTGCTGTCCGAAGCAGACACATCGGCGCAAATGGAGCTGGCATCCGGCAAACGGGTGAAAGTGAAAACCGCGCAGGTTTTGCTGCGCTTTGACAAACCCCAACCGCCCGAGTTGCTGCAAGCCGCTGCCGCATTGGCTGACACCATGGAACTGGAACTGGCCTGGGAGTTTGCGCCGCCGGATGAGTTTGCTTTCGGAGAACTCGCGGCTGAGTATTTCAGCGACAAAGCCACGCTGACCGAACAAGTCGCCTGCCTGCTCAAACTGTCTGAAGCGCCGCATTATTTCCGTCGCGCCGGCAAAGGCCGGTTCAAAAAAGCGCCGGCCGACATCATCGCGCAAGCGCTGGCCGCGATTGAAAAGAAAAAAGAATTACAAGCGCAAATTGAAAGCTGGGCGCAACACCTGGTTGACGGCCAATGTCCGGCGCCGGTGCAAACCCAGCTTTACAAAATCCTGTTCAAGCCGGACAAAAATGCGCCCGAGTACAAGGCTGTGGTGCTGGCCGCCAAGCAAAGTCAGCGCCCGCCGCTGACGCTGTTGCAACAAGCAGGTGCCATCAAAAGCGCTTACGACTTTCATTGGCAGCGTTTTTTGTTCGAGCATTTCCCCAAGGGCATCGGCTTTGCTGCCTTGCAAGCCCCGGCGCTGCCGCAAGACCTGCCACTGACCGATGCACAAGCCTATTCCATCGACGACTCACAAACCACCGAAATCGACGACGCCTTGTCGGTACAAGGCCTGGGCAGCGGCACGGTGGTGATGGGCATTCACATCGCGGCGCCTGCACTGGCTTTGCAGCCAGGCGACGCCATCGATCAGGTCGCGCGCCAGCGTTTGTCCACCGTGTACATGCCGGGCCACAAAATCACCATGCTGCCCGACAGCGTGGTGCAAACTTATACGCTGGATGCAGGCAAAGCTTGTCCTGCGCTGTCCTTGTATGTCAGCTTCAATGAGGACACGCTGGAAGTGCAAAGCACGGTGACGCGGTTAGAGCAAGTGCCGATCGTCGCCAATTTGCGGCACGACAAACTCGACCATATCGTCACCGAAGCTTGGCTGAACGATGCGGCTTTCTCGCATGAAGACGCCACACTGGATGCCGGCCTGCCGCGCGCAGAACTGCGTTTCATGCACCGCTTGGCGCGTCACCTCAAAGCCAAACGCGAACTGGTACGCGGCAAGCCCGAGCAATTCAACCGGCCGGATTTCAATTTCCGCGTCGACAGTGTCGGAGACAACGGTCCGCGCGGCGACGAGCCTGTGCACTTGAGCATTCGCCCGCGCGGCGCGGCACTTGATTTGATCGTCGCTGAAGCCATGATTCTGGCCAACAGCAGCTGGGGCCAATGGCTGGCCGATCTGGGTGTGCCGGGCCTGTACCGCAGTCAGGCCAGTCTGGCACCCGGTATCAAGGTGCGCATGGGCACGCGGGCTTTGCCGCACGCAGGCATCGGTGTTCCCTGTTATGCATGGAGTACGTCGCCACTGCGCCGTTACACCGATCTGGTCAATCAATGGCAACTGGTCGCCTGTGTGCGCCATGGGGCCACGGCAGCGCTGGCCGCGCCTTTCAAACCCAAAGACGCCAGCCTGATGTCCATCGTCTCTTCGTTTGAAGATGCTTATTCGGCCTACAACAGCAACCAAGGCACCATGGAGCGTTACTGGACACTGCAATACCTGCAACAACAGCAGTTACAAGAAATTGACGCCACGGTCATCAAGTCGTTTCCTGGCGAAGCACCGGTGGTGCGCGCCGTCGCCCTGCCACTGGTGCTCAGTCTGCATGCGGCCCCGCCATTGGAGAGAGGCGCGCTGGTGCGCGTGCGGCTTGGTCATGTCGACAGCATGGCGTTGGACGTGTCTGCCACCTTCCTGGCACTGCTGGATGCACCGTCGGCACCTGAAGAAGACAGCGCCGATGAAGAAATGAGTGCCGGGCCGCTGACCATTGCCATGGACTTGGATGAAGCCACTGAAGGCGATGCGCCCGCAGCCACCGGTGGGTCTGAGTCTGCCGCTTAATGAAGATGGCCCTTAGCATGCCGCTACGCTTGACGCCCATGCAGATAGCGATTGTTGTGTCATTGCTGTTGCATGCCGGTTTGCTGGTCTTCAGATGGGCGGATCCGCAAGGCTTTGACCGCTTGATGACGCAAATGCCGCTGGACATTATTCTGGTGAATGCGCGCAGCAACGCCGGTGCGCCAGACAAACCGCAAGCACTGGCGCAAGCCAATTTGCAAGGCGGCGGTGATGTGGCCCAGGGTCGCGCTCAGTCGCCGCTGCCCATGTCCGAGCGCCGGCAAAGCGGCCAGGCCAACGATGCGGCGACAGCCAAATTACGCCAGTTGAAACAACAGCAAAGCGCTTTACTGGCTCAGGTCAAACAACAACTCAGCATCAACAGCTCGCAACAGTCGGCCAACGCGGCAGAGGCCGCGGCGATTGATCAACAGCGGCGCCAGTTGCTCGACACACTGGCTGAAATAGAGCAACGTATCAACGAACAAAACGCCAGACCGCGCACACGTTACGTCAGCCCGTCCACACGCGAGGTCAGTTATGCGCTCTACCACGACCATATGCGGCGTTTGATCGAAGAACACGGCACACGTTTTTTTCCGCAAATCCAAGGCCGTAAGCTTTACGGTAGCCTGACCCTGGTACTGACGATAAACGCGCAAGGCCGCGTCATTGCCTCGCAAGTAGTGAAAAGTTCAGGTCAGCCAGAGCTCGATAAACTGGCGCTGGCATTGGCCGAAAACGCTGGCCCTTTCGGTCCTTTCAGTACCGACATGAAACGCGAATTCGATCAGCTGGCCATGGTCTCGCGCTATACCTTTAAACGCAACCTGACGGTGCAAGCAGATAACCCGGAACAATGACATGGGCATGGATGTGAAACGCAAGACCGGCTGGCGCGCATGGCGTCGTTTTGTGTTGTTGCTTTTGCTCGCCGGTGTTGGTTTGCAGTTGTATTTTTTGGCTCGCGTAATCATGCTGCGGTACATAGACCCGGGCTCGAGTGCATTTGAACGTTCGCAAATCTCACAATTACTGCGCAATCAGCAAGGTTTGCGCTGGCGCCAGGAATGGATGCCGGCCTCACGCATCAACACCAATCTCAGCCGCGCGGTGATAGCGTCCGAAGACGATATGTTCGCCAGCCACGACGGCGTGCAATGGCAGGCGATTGAAAAGGCTTGGCAACGCAATGAAAAAGCGCAAACCCGCGCGTCCACAAACGGCAAGACGCCTAAAGTAGTGGGTGGTTCGACTATTACCCAGCAATTGGCAAAGAATCTGTTTTTATCCGGCGAGCGTAATTTTTTACGCAAAGGCCAGGAACTGCTGATCACGCTGGCGCTGGAAAGCTGTTTGAGCAAACAGCGTATTCTGGAAATTTATTTGAACCATGTCGAATGGGGCAAAGGTGTGTTCGGCGCCGAGGCTGCTGCAAAGCATTATTTTTCTAAACGTGCTGCGCAATTGACGCCTTGGGATTCAGCGCGCCTAGCGGTAATGCTGCCGCGTCCCAAGTATTTTGAGAAACTGCCGCAGTCGCCTTACCTGACAGATCGCTCTCAGGTGATCCTAGGGCGCATGGGCGCGGCGGTGCTGCCGTGAAAGTACTGGGCATAGACCCGGGCTTGCAAACCACCGGTTTCGGCGTGGTCGATTTCACTGGCGGTCAACTCAGTTATGTGGCCAGCGGCACCATCAGCACCACACACTTACCGCGTGCAGATATCCCGGCCCGCATAGGCGTGCTGTTTGACGGTATCAGCGAAGTCGCGCAACGCTACCAGCCGGACTGCGCGGCGCTAGAGATTGTATTTGTCAACGTGAATCCGCAAGCCACGCTGCTGCTGGGTCAGGCCCGTGGCGCCTGTCTGGCGGCACTGGTTCATCAACAATTGAGCGTGGCCGAATACACCGCTTTGCAAATGAAAAAGGCCATTGCCGGTCATGGCAAAGCCGCCAAGGCTCAGGTGCAGGAAATGGTCAAGCGTTTATTGAATCTACCCGGGTTGCCCGGGTCGGATGCGGCCGACGCACTCGGCCTGGCCATCACCCATGCGCATGCGGCGCGCAGCATGGCGTTGATGCAAGACGCCGGTATGGGTCGCGCCAAATCCAGTGGCATGTTGCGCGGCGGGCGTGGCGGTTAGGCTTGGCTGTTAAATCAGTTGCTTCAATATTCGCAAGGGTTTACCAAGCAGGCGCTAATTGCGCTAAACCTTTGGGCGCAAGCTTCTCATCATCGAAAGTAACCAGTTCGTAGGCATCGGGGCGGCTGAGCAATTCGCGCAGCAGCCGGTTGTTCATGGCGTGGCCAGAGCGGAATGCACGGTAATGCGCCAGCAGCGGCTTGCCCAGCAAATACAAATCGCCCATGGCGTCTAGGATTTTGTGTTTGACAAACTCGTCGTCGTAGCGCAAACCGTCGCTGTTGAGCACTTTGTAATCGTCCATGACGATGGCGTTGTCCAGACCGCCGCCCAGCGCTAGGCCGTTAGCGCGCAAATGTTCCACGTCGCGGGTGAAGCCGAAAGTGCGGGCGCGCGCAATATCGCGACCGTAATGTCCAGTGTCCATGTCAAACGTGACTTCCTGGCCGGTGGAATCTACCGCCGGGTGTTTGAAATCAATTTCAAAACTCAGCTTGAACCCCTGATGGGGATACAGACCCGCCCATTTTTCCTTATCACCCTCGCCTTCGCGCACCACCACCTCTTTGAGGATTCGCACAAAACGCTTGGGCGCGTTTTGCAAAGCAATGCCTGCGCTTTGCAACAAAAACACAAAGGAGGAGGAAGAGCCGTCAAGAATTGGAACCTCTTCGGCCGATATGTCTATGTACAAATTATCTAGACCGAGTCCGCTGCACGCAGACATGAGATGCTCGACCGTGTGCACCTTGGTGCCGTGGGCTTCAATGGTGGAAGCCATGCGCGTATCGGTGACGGCCAGCGCGCCCACAGGTATGTCCACCGGTTGAGCCAGATCGACCCGTCGAAACACGATGCCGGTGTCGGGCCCGGCGGGACGCAGTGTCAATTCGACACGCTGCCCGCTGTGCAAACCGACACCGACCGCGCGGGTCAGGGTTTGAAGCGTTCTTTGTTTCAGCACAGATTGATTTTAGTCAGCCTGTTTACGCAGAAACGCCGGTATCTCGTAATTGTCCATGCCGCCTGAAGATAAGGCGTCCACTTTGGCAGCCGCCTGGGTGCGGTTGGTGCGCCAGACGCTGGGCACATTTACATTGGCCATATCGCTGCCGGACATGCCAGGGCGGCTCATGCCGGCGTCCGGTGCGGTGGCAGTCGCCGCTTGCACGGCCATGGGCTCGGTGGTCTGGGAGTAAGCCACGTTGTCGGTGCCGGTGCGAATCACCGACAAAGGCGGTGCGACGCGCCGACCCGCCTGAGCCAATCCGGTAGCCACCACGGTCACGCGGATCTGCTCACACAGGGTTTCGTCATAAGCGGTACCGTAAATCACATGCGCTTCTGGGGAAGCAAACGCGCGTATGGTGTTCATGGCTTCGCGCGACTCGGACAATTTCAAAGCGCCTTTGGCCGCAGTGATCAACACCAGCACGCCTTTGGCGCCGGTCATGTCCACGCCTTCAAGCAACGGGCAGGCCACGGCTTGTTCGGCGGCAATTCGAGCGCGATCCGGACCGCTGGCGGTGGCCGTGCCCATCATGGCCTTGCCTTGCTCGCTCATCACGGTGCGCACGTCTTCAAAGTCGACGTTCACCAAGGCTTCGACATTGATGATCTCAGCAATACCGCCGACCGAGTTTTTCAATACATCGTTGGCAAATGAAAACGCCTGATCCTGGCTGACATCGTCGCCTAGCACTTCCAGCAGTTTCTCGTTCAACACCACGATCAGCGAATCCACATTGGCTTCGAGTTCAGCCAGCCCGGCCTCGGCATTGGTCATGCGACGACCGCCTTCCCAGTCGAAAGGCTTGGTTACCACACCTACGGTGAGAATGCCCATTTCACGTGCAATGCGAGCCACCACCGGGGCGGCACCGGTGCCGGTGCCGCCGCCCATGCCGGCGGTGATGAATACCATGTTCGCGCCTTGCAGCACTTCACGGATGCTGTCTACCGCAGCTTCGGCTGCTGCCTGGCCGCGCTCTGGCTTGCTGCCTGCGCCCAGGCCACTGTCGCCCAATTGAATAACGCGGTTGGCGGAGCTGACCCGCAGGGCTTGCGCGTCGGTGTTGGCGCAAATGAATTCCACGCCGCGCACACCGCTTGTGATCATGTGCTCGACTGCGTTACCGCCGCCGCCGCCCACACCAATGACACGGATTTGTGTCTCAGGGTTGAATTCGCTGTGTTCAATCATTTCTATCTTCATGTATCTCTCCGAATGTGTTGTGCAGTTGCCTTGAATGAATGTTTGATGTAATGCTTTTCTTTGTTCAACTGGGCGGCGCTCCCCGGGTGCAAGGGCGCCATCGCCGGCTTTTAAAGCGGTGCAGGGTGTCAACTGCTGAGGCATGAAAAGTCAAGGTATGCATGGTCAGAAGTTCCCCACAAACCAGTCTTTGACCCGCCCCATGGCGGTCTTGACCGAACCGTTTTTCTGCGCCACGCGAAAACCGCGCAGTCGCGCCATGCGCGCTTCCTCGAGCAAGCCCATGACAGTGGCGGCACGCGGGTGCGACACCATGTCCGACAGCGCACTGCTGTAACGCGGTACGCCACGGCGCACCGCCTTCAAAAAAATGTCTTCGCCGAGTTCAATCATGCCCGGCATCATGGCGCTGCCGCCAGTCAACACAATGCCGGAGGACAGCACTTCCTCGAAGCCCGACTCGCGCAAAACCTGCTGTACCAATGCATAAATTTCTTCGACACGCGGCTCGATCACACCGGCCAGTGCCTGGCGGCTGAGCATGCGCGGACCACGGTCGCCCAGACC
This sequence comes from Bordetella parapertussis, assembly GCA_945870575.1. Lineage (GTDB taxonomy): Bacteria > Pseudomonadota > Gammaproteobacteria > Burkholderiales > Burkholderiaceae_C > Limnohabitans. The sequence goes on from CAMBSK010000006.1 coordinate 11,770, forward strand.
CGGCACTTCAACCTGCACATTCGGATCGGCGAGTAACTGCTTGGCAAAACCGGACTCCACTTTGATTTCTTCAGCGTCCTTGGTCGGGGTGCGCAGCGCCATGGCGATGTCGCTGGTGATCAAGTCACCGGCAATAGGAATCACCGCCGTGTGGCGTATGGCACCTCCCGTGAAGATGGCCACATCGGTGCTGCCTGCGCCTATGTCAACCAGGGCCACGCCGAGTTCTTTTTCATCTGCGGTCAACACGGAATAACTGGAAGCCAGCGGATTGAGCATCAATTGCTCTACATCCAGGCCGCATCGGCGCACACATTTGATGATGTTTTCCGCCGCGCTTTGCGCACCGGTGACGATGTGTATCTTGGCCTCCAGCCGTATGCCGCTCATGCCGATAGGCTCTTTCACATCCTGGCCATCGATGATGAATTCCTGCGGTTCGACCAGTAACAAACGCTGGTCATTAGATATGTTCACGGCCTTGGCAGTTTCAACCACTCTTGCCACATCGGCGGCGGTGACTTCGCGGTCTTTGACCGCCACCATGCCGTGCGAATTCATGCCTCTGATGTGGCTGCCGGTGATGCCGGTATAGACCCGGGTGATCTTGCAGTCGGCCATCAATTCGGCTTCCTTCAAAGCCATTTGTATGCTTTGCACCGTCGCGTCTATGTTGACCACCACTCCGCGCTTGAGGCCGGTGCTGGGTGCAATGCCAAAGCCCGCCAGTTTGAGCTCGGCGCCAGGCAACACCTCGGCCACCACCACCATCACTTTGCTGGTGCCGATGTCCAGGCCTACGACCAGGTCTTTGTATTCTTTTGCCATGCCAACCTCTTTGTGCTTACCTTATTGCCGTTGTATCCAATGTGCTGACACCGCGTAAACGCAGTGCATAGCCGTTCACATGCCGCAAATCCGCCGACTCCAGCGCCTGTGTCTGTCTGCCGTAACGCTGGCTGACTTGTGCCAGTGTTTGCGTCAGACGATTGACACGCGCCATCACTTCCTCTTGAGAGCCGCGTCCGAGTTCTATGCGAGCCCCGTTTTTGAATTGAGCGCGCCAACTGCCGCGGCCGGTCAATTCCAAACCATCGATGTTCAATTCCAATTGACTGAACACCGGGCCCAAGGTGAGAAACATCTGCCAAACTTTGGCGGACTCGCTGTCGGGTCCGGACAAATGCGGCAGGTTTTCGTTGTCGAGTTCACCGAAGTTGGCGCTGAACACTTCGCCTTGGGTATTGAGCAGACGTGAATCTGCTTCTGCGCCCCAATAAGCCACCGGTTCGTGTTCATCAATGTCCACCCGCAAACGGTCAGGAAACTCGCGCCGCACAGTGGCCTGACGCACCCAAGGCACGTTTTCAAAAGTAGCGCGCGCCTTGCCCAAATCCACAGTGAAGAAACTGCCTTGCAAACGCGGAACCACATTGGCCCGCAGCGTGACTTCGTTGTTGTGCCGGATGTCACCGTGCACGCTGATGCCGGTAATGGCAAACGCCGGATGCCGCACCGCCCACCATAGCAACATCACCACACACAGCACTGCGACGGCAGTGAACATCAAGGCACTGGTGATGTTCATCAAACGCACATCCAGCGCGAGCTCAGGTCTGGTGTCGGTGCGTATGTGCATGGCGTCGCGTGCTTTCATGACTGGCGCACCCCCATGGGTGTATCCAAGCGCGCAGTGCTCAGGATGTGCAGGCATAAATCGGCATAAGACACGTCGGCGGCCTTGGCCGACATGGGTACTAGCGAGTGACCAGTCATGCCCGGGCTGGTGTTCATCTCCAGCAAAAAGGCTTTACGGTCGCTGGCACGGATCATCACATCGGCACGGCCCCAGCCCCTGCAACCCAAGGCTCGGTACGCCGCCACACTCATGACCTGAATCGCTTGTTCTTCTGCCGGCGGCAAACCGCTGGGGCAGTGGTACTTCACTTCATCTGTGAAGTATTTGTTTTGGTAGTCATAAGCCCCGGCTGGTGCGGCGATACGCACCACCGGCAAGGCTTTGGTATTGTCACCTTCACCGAGTAACGGACAAGTAACTTCTTCTCCTTGAATAAATGCTTCGCACAACAAGTCCGGGTCGTAGCCGGTGGCCAGCGTCACAGCCGCTTGCAGTTGATCCGCTTGCATGACTTTACTCACGCCGATGGACGAACCTTCATGCGGCGGTTTGACGATCAACGGCAAGCCAAGTTGCTCAGGTATGGCGTCCAACGCTTGTGCGGTTTGTTGTGACGGTGTCAGCCACACCGACTCAGGTGTGGACAAACCTTCGGCCACCCAAATGCGTTTGGTCATGTGCTTGTCCATGGCAATGGCAGACGCCATCACGCCGGAGCCGGTGTAGGGAATGCCCATCAATTCCAAAGCGCCTTGTACGGTGCCGTCCTCGCCGTGCCGGCCATGTAAGGCAATGAACACATGGGTGAAGTGCTGATCGCGCAAAATTAATAAAGGCTGCTCTGCCGGATCAAAAGCGTGCGCATTCACACCCAGCGACTGCAACGCTTCAAGCACGCCTTTGCCGGACATCAACGAGACCTCGCGTTCGGCCGAATGACCGCCCATGAGCACAGCCACTTTGGCACTGTGTTTGTCAAACGTCGTCATGACTTCACCACCTTGAGCACAGGTTTATCGGTGCTGTTTGCGTTTTGCAAGCGCACCGGCAATTGACCGATGGAGCCGGCACCCATGCACATCACCACATCGCCGTCATGCGCTTGCTGACGCACCAGTTCTTCCAATTGAGTCAGGTCCTGCGCAAACACCAGTTCATGCTGCCCGGCCACGCGCAGCGCATGCGCCAAAGCGCGACCGTCAGCGGCTGCAATCGGCGTTTCACCGGCGGCATACACCTCGGTCAACCAGACCACATCGGCGAGTCGCAGCACTTGCACAAAATCTTCAAAACAGTCGCGCGTGCGTGTATAACGGTGCGGCTGAAAGGCCAGCACCAAACGGCGCCCGGGAAAAGCTCCACGCGCGGCCTCCAGCGTGGCGGCCAATTCCACCGGATGGTGTCCGTAGTCTTCGACTAATGTGTAATGACCGCCGCCCTTGGCAGCGCATAAACCGTGGTTCTGGAAACGCCTGCCCACGCCTTTGAATCCAGCCAATGCCTGCACCACGGCTGTATCCGGAATATTCAACTCCACTGCAATCGAAATGGCGGCCAAGGCGTTGCGCACGTTGTGCAAGCCGGGGAGGTTAAGGTCAATCTGCATATCCGGCAAGGTGATGCCGTTGCTGCGAGTCACGCGAAACTGCATGCGCGAACCAATAGCTTTGACATCGTGCGCCCTGACCTGCGCACGATCAGACAAACCGTAGCTGGTGATGGGGCGCGACACTTCGGGAAATATGCTTTGCAACACCGGGTCGTCAGCACACAGCACCGCGGCGCCGTAAAACGGCATGCGGTGCAAAAACTCAATAAAAGCGTTTTTCAGTTTGCTGAAATCGTGTCCATAGGTTTCCATGTGGTCGGCGTCAATATTGGTGACCACCGACATGATCGGGTTCAAATTCAAAAATGATGCGTCCGATTCATCAGCCTCGACCACGATGTAATCGCCGGATCCCAGTTTGGCGTTGGCGCCCGCGCTAATGAGTCGCCCGCCGATGACGAAAGTCGGGTCCATGCCGGCTTGCGCCAGCACACTGGCGACCAGGCTGGTGGTGGTGGTTTTTCCATGCGTACCGGCGATGGCGATGCCTTGTTTCAAACGCATCAACTCGGCCAGCATGACGGCGCGCGGCACCACCGGTATGAGTTTGCTGTGCGCGGCGACGACTTCCGGGTTGTCTGCATGCACCGCTGTTGAAGTGACCACGGCACTGGCGTCTGCAATGTGCATGGCATCGTGACCGACGCTGGTGCGTATGCCCATGGCTTGCAAGCGGCGCAGCACTGGACCGTCAGCCATGTCCGAACCTGACACGGTATAGCCCAGGTTGTGCAAAATTTCGGCGATGCCGCTCATGCCCGAGCCGCCTATGCCGACGAAATGTACATGGCTGATGGCGTGCTTCATGCGGTTACCTCTTCGCAGGCTGTCACCACATCGTGTGCCGCACCGGTTTTGCGCAATGCATAAGCGTTGACCGCTGCTTGCAGCAATTGCCCGCGGTTGATGCTTTGTATAAATTCAGCCAAAGCTGTAGGTTTCAAATGACTTTGCGGCATCAACCAAGCCGCTTGTTGTGACACCAGAAATTCTGCGTTCACTGTTTGATGGTCATCCACCGCGTGCGGAAACGGCACGAACAAAGCGGCTGCGCCCACGGCTGCAATTTCGCTCACAGTGCTGGCCCCGGCGCGACAAATCACCAAGTCAGCTTCGGCAAATGCAGACGCAGTATCGTCAATGAAAGCCAGCAACTCTGCTTGTACGCCTGCTTTTGAATAATTGTCTTGTAAGTTATTCAGGTGTTTGACGCCGCCCTGATGAATCACTTGCGGTCGCTGTTCAACCGGTATCAACGCCAAGGCTTGCGGCACCACACTGTTCAAAGCCTGCGCACCCAGACTGCCACCGACCACCAGAACACGCAACACACCGCTGCGAGCTTCAAACCGTTGCGCGGGCGGCGCTTGCTCCAAAAACGCGCTGCGCATGGGGTTGCCCACCCATTGGGCTTTGGGCAGTACGCCAGGAAACGCGGACAAGACTTTGTCGGCGATCTGCGCCAGCACTTTGTTGGCAAGACCAGCAACCGAGTTTTGTTCATGCAGCACCAGCGGCTTGCCGCACAGCACGCCCATCATGCCGCCGGGGAAACTGATGTAGCCGCCCATGCCTATCAACACATCAGGACGCAAACGCCGCACTACCCGCAGGCTTTGCCAGAAAGCTTGCAGTAAACGCACTGGCAACAAGGCCATGGTTACCAGGCCTTTGCCGCGCAGTCCGCCGAAACGCACAGCTTCTAACACAAAACCTTTGGCCGGCACCAGTTGGCTTTCCATGCTCGGTGCCGGGGCACCCAGCCAGTAAACGTTCCAACCGCGACTGCGCAACAAATCGGCCACAGCCAATCCCGGAAAAATATGCCCGCCGGTACCACCGGCCATGACCAATGCGGTGCGTGTCGTCATACACGGCCTCCGTGCATCAACAAACGGTTTTCATAGTCGACGCGCAACACAATAGCCAAGGCGATCAGGTTGAGCAAAATGGCTGAACCGCCGTAACTCATTAAAGGCAATGTCAAGCCTTTGGTCGGCAATGCGCCCAGGTTCACGCCCATGTTGATGAAGGCCTGAAAACCTATCCACACACCGACGCCTTGTGCAACCAGGCCGGAGAACACGCGGTCCATGGCGATGGCTTGGCGGCCGATGAACATGATGCGCCGTGTCAACCACATGAACACCGCGATCACGGTGACCACGCCGACAAGTCCGAATTCTTCACCCAGCACCGCCAGCAAAAAATCGGTGTGCGCTTCAGGCAGCCAATGCAATTTTTCTACGCTACCACCCAGACCGACGCCGAATATTTCTCCGCGCCCGATGGCAATCAATGAATGTGACAACTGGTAACCCTTGCCAAGTGCGTGTTCCGCGCCGAACGGGTCCAGGTAAGCAAAAATGCGTTCGCGCCGCCAAGGCGACAAAGCAATCATCAAGCCGAAGGCGATCAACAGAATGCCGGTGATCAACAAAAACATGCGGGCATTGACACCGCCTAAAAACAAAATACCCATGGCGATCACAGCAATCACCAGGAATGCGCCCATGTCGGGTTCAGCCAGCAGCAAAGAACCTACGATGGCAATCGCCACCCCCATCGGCGTCACCGCAGCAAAGAATTTTTCCTTTACATCCATTTTGCGCACCATGTAATTGGCGGCGTACAACAGCGTGCCGAGTTTGGCCAGCTCGGAAGGCTGAAAATTCAACAAGCCCAGACCGATCCAGCGGCGCGCACCGTTGACGCTTTTGCCGATGAACGGCAGCAACACGGCAATCAGCAAAACAATTGACACGATGAACACCCAGGGCGCGACTTTTTCCCAGCGGTCCATGGACACCTGAAACACCAGCAAGGCAGCTACAAAACCAATGAATAACGACAGAGTGTGGCGCGCCAGAAACTGCGCCTGCCAGACGCTGCTGTCCTGGGCACCGTCATTCAATGCGATTGACGCCGAATACACCATCACCAGACCCCACAGCAACAGTCCGGTAATCGCCCAGATCAAGGCCTGATCAAAACCTTTGATACTGCCTGGCGCTGCGCCGGTGCGGGCAAATTCACGCCCGTGCACACGCACAGGCAATGCGTCCATGCCCTCTTTGGGCGGGTTACCGAACCAGCGGCCAATGCGATCGCTGAGGGTGATCTGGCTCATGGCTGACCTTCCAGCATGGCCAACTGCTGCACCGCTTGCACAAAAGCTTGCGCCCTGGCGACATAGTTGTTGTACATGTCCAGACTGGCGCAAGCGGGCGACAATAGCACCGCATCCCCTGTGTGCGCCGCTTGCGTTGCCAGTTCGACGGCCTCTTCCATGTTCTTGGCGCGGTGCATGGCCAGCCCTTGGCTATGCAAAGTCTCAGCCAGTAACTCTGCATCCCGGCCTATCAATACCAATGCGCGGGCATGGCGTTTGAGCGGGTCATCCAACGGACTGAAGTCCTGCCCCTTGCCGTCGCCGCCCAAAATGACGACCAGTTTGCGTTCAGCGCCCAGGCTGTTGACGGCGGCCACCGTGGCACCAACATTCGTCCCTTTGCTGTCGTCAAAATACTCGATGTCATTGAACACCGCCACTGAGGACATGCGGTGCGGCTCGCCGGTGTATTCGCGCAAACCGTGCAGCATCTGCGCCAAACCGTTGCTGCAGGTGCCTGCCAGCGCCAACGCCGCCAGTGCATTCAAGGCGTTGTGTCGTCCGCGTATGCGCAGCGCATCGGCTGGCATCAAACGCTGAATTTGCAATTCCTCTTCCGCCACCCGGCCGCGCTTGCTGCCGTTGTCTTCAGCAGAATGTGCACGTACCAGCCAGGTCATGCCGTTGTCTGTTGACAAACCGAAATCGCCCGGCTGTTGCGGTAGATCTGCGCCGAAATGCAGGCGCGCACGCGGCACTTCTTTTTTTCGACCGCTGTCTGCCGGCCACAAACCCATGACTGCCGCATCGTTGCGCGGTAGCACGCCAACTGCGTGTTGTCCGTAAATATGTGCCTTGGCTTTTCCGTAAGCGGCCATATCGCCGTGCCAGTCCAGGTGGTCTTGCGTCAGATTGAGCACGCAGGCGGCGGTGGCTTCAAAGTTGTCCACGCCGTCAAGTTGAAAACTCGACAACTCCAACACCCAGACTTGCGGCAAATCGTCCAAGCGCTGCGTCAAGGTGTCGAGCAAGGTGGGACCGATATTGCCTGCCACTGCTACTTTCATGCCGGCCCGCTCGAGCAGCAATCCGGTGAGTCGTGTCACCGTGGTTTTGCCGTTGGTGCCGGTGATGGCCAGCACTTTGGGCTGGTAAGACGCTTCGCTGTTTTTCAAATGCTCAAGTGCTTGTGCAAACAATGTCAGCTCGGTCCCGCACCACAAACCCTTGGCCTGCGCGGCCTGCCAGACGCCTGCAACTTCAGTGGGTGAGAGGCCGGGGCTTTTGAACACAGCACGAATGTCATTGCCTTCAACCAGCGCTGCATCAAATGTTGAATGCACAAAATCAGCATGCAGTTTTTCTTCTTGCAACTTCTGCAAACTGGGCGGTGTCTCGCGCGTATCGACTACTGTGACGCGAGCGCCTTGCAACAAACACCAGCGCAGCATCGCCAACCCGGAGTCGCCCAGACCCAGGATGAGGATATGTTGGTCTTGCAACAGATTCATGTTCAACGCAACTTCAAGGTGGACAAACCGACCAGACACAGCAACATGGTGATGATCCAGAAACGGACCACCACCTGTGTTTCTTTCCAGCCGGATTTTTCAAAATGGTGGTGCAAAGGCGCCATCTTCAAAATGCGTCTGCCTTCGCCATATTTGCGTTTGGTGTATTTGAAATACATGACTTGCAACATCACCGACAAAGCCTCGGCGACAAAAATACCGCCCATGATGGCCAGCACAATTTCTTGACGTACGATGACCGCTATGGTGCCCAGCGCCGCGCCCAAACCGAGCGCACCTACGTCACCCATGAACACCTGCGCCGGGTGCGTGTTAAACCATAAAAAGGCCAAACCCGCGCCTGCAATCGCCGCACAAAACACCAGCAATTCACCGGCGCCTGGAATATGCGGGAAAAATAAATACTTGGAATACACAGCGCTGCCGGCCACATAGGCAAACACGCCCAGGGCTGAGCCGACCATGACCACCGGCATGATGGCCAGACCGTCAAGGCCATCTGTCAGATTGACCGCGTTGCTTGAACCGACGATAACCAGATAAGTCAGGATGACAAAACCCAGCACGCCCAGCGGGTAGCTGATTTCCTTGAAGAATGGCAACAGCAAACCGGCCTTGGGCGGCAGGTTCACATCAAAACCTGAACGCACCCAGCTGTAAAACAATTCAAGCACGCGCAAGTTGCTGACCTCGGAAATACTGAACACCAAGTACAAAGCAGCCAGCAAACCGATGAGGGATTGCCACAGGTATTTTTCGCGCGAAGGCATGCCCTCAGGGTCTTTGTTAACCACCTTGCGCCAGTCATCCACCCAACCTATGGCACCAAAACCCAGTGTGACGGCCAAGACAATCCAGACAAAGCGGTTGGACAAGTCCACCCACATCAATGTGGAGAACGCAATCGACAACAGTATCAATACACCGCCCATGGTGGGCGTGCCGGATTTGCTCAGGTGCGATTCCACACCGTAGCCGCGTATGGGTTGCCCGATTTTCAATTCAGCGAGTTTGCGAATGACAGCCGGCCCGGCCATCAAGCCGATCAACAATGCGGTGAGCGCAGCCATGACGGCGCGAAATGTCAGGTACTGGAAAACGCGCAAATAACCGTACTCCGGCGAGATAGATTGCAGCCATTGGGCCAGGGTCAGCAGCATGAAGCCTCCTTGCGAGGCAACGAGGCCGCTTGTTGTTCTGGGTTTTGCAATGCCTGCACCACACGCTCCATGCGCATAAAGCGCGATCCTTTGACCAGTACGCTCGAGAGATTGGGCAACAAAGTATTCAGCCGTTGCAGCAATTCATCCATGCTGTGGCAGTGCACAGCGTTAGCACACACACTGGCGGTATGCAGGCTGAGTTCGCCCAACGTCAGCACATGCTCAATGTGTTGTTGTTGCGCGTACTCGCCCGCCTCGGCGTGAAACGCTGCGCCTTGCGTGCCGACTTCGCCCATGTCGCCCAACACCAGCAAACGCGGCGCGGCTGATTGCGCCAGCATGTCTGTGGCGGCGCGCACTGAATCCGGGTTGGCGTTGTAACTGTCGTCAATCAAAGTGATGCTGCGGCCAACGTGTTGCAACACACTGACCTTAGAGCGGCCGTTGACCGGTTGAAACTGCGTCAAACCTTGTTCAATCGCGCTCATAGGCACACCGACGGCCAGCGCTGCGGCGACTGCCGCCATGGCATTGTGCAGATTGTGTTGTCCAGGCAAATGCAGCTGTGTTGTTAGCAGGCCCTGAGGGGTTTGTAAGTTGAGTTGCCAATGCGTGTTCAACCATAGTGCGTGCTTCACATGCACTGCGGCCGTGCTGTTGCCGAAATCGACCACGCGGCGCGAACCGGCGTAGTCACGCCACAGCCTGTGGTGCTCATCGGTGACAGGAAGCACTGCCACACCGTGGTCTGACAAGGCTTGAATAACAGCGCCGTTTTCTTCGGCCACCGCTTGCACGCTGTGCATGAATTCCTGGTGTTCACGCTGGGCGTTGTTGACCAGCGCCACCGTGGGATCAGCGCAAGCGGCAAGCCGGGCAATTTCGCCCGGGTGGTTCATGCCCAACTCCAGCACGGCGACACGGTGGTGCGCGCGCAAGCGCAGCAAAGTCAACGGCACGCCGATGTGGTTATTGAAATTACCTTGCGTAGCCAGCGCATCATCACCCTGCCATGCATGCAATATGGACGCCAGCATTTGCGTCACCGTGGTTTTGCCGTTGCTGCCGGTCACTGCAATCAATGGCAAGTCAAATTGCGCACGCCATGTCTTGGCCAGTGTTTGCAAAGCTTGCAATGTGTCGTCCACCTCAAGACCGGACAAACCGGCTTGCGCCAAACCGCGCTTGGCTATCGCCGCCCGCACGCCCAGCGCTGGTAACTGTGCCAGAAAATCGTGGGCATCAAAACGCTCGCCTTGCAAGGCGACAAACAAGTCCTGCGCTTGCAAGCTGCGGCTGTCGGTGTGTACTCTGGTAATCTTCAAATTACCGTCACCGACCAAGCGGCTGCCGGGCAGCCATTGGTGTATTTGCTGCAAGCTCAGTTGCATGGCTTGTGTCATGCCTGCCCCCGGTTTTGCAAGGCCAGCAAGGCATGGTCTACATCCGAAAACGGCAGTTTCTGGCCTTTGACTTCCTGGTAGGTTTCATGGCCTTTACCGGCGATCAACACCACGTCTTTCACATCAGCCTGGCTGATGCTGTCGGCTATGGCCAGACCGCGATCGAGTTGCTGCACAGCACGGTGTGGTTCGCGCATGCCTTGCAGCATTTGATGGACTATGAATTGCGGGTCTTCATCGCGCGGGTTGTCGCTGGTCAGGCAAACCACATCAGCATAGTCTTCGGCGCAACGCGCCATGGGTGCGCGTTTGCTGCTGTCGCGGTCGCCGCCGCAACCGAGCACGCAATGCAAACGCCCGCCGCGTGCGTGCGCCCACGGCCGCAATGCCTGCAAAGCCTTGGCCACCGCATCCGGCGTGTGCGCATAGTCGACCACCACCGCAGGTGTGCCGGCTTGACCGAGTTGCTGCATGCGACCGGGCACGGCTTGCAAATCGTGGCACGCTGCTACCGCTTCTGCCAAGGAATGACCGGCCTGGCGCAAGCCGGCGATCACGCCGAGCAGATTCATCACATTAAAGTCACCCAACGCAGCGGTGGTCAGACTGATGCTTTCAGCGGCTTCGCATACGTCAAAGCATATGCCTTGGGCGGTGGTGCGTACATGGCGAGCATAAATATCGGCTGTAGCTTGCATGGACACAGTCCATAACTTCAGCGTCGAGCGCTGCAAACGCTGCACCAGTTCTCGTCCTTTGGCATCGTCTATGTTGATCACAGCGGCTGTCAAATCCGGCCATTCAAACAGGCTTTGCTTGGCCTGCCAGTAAGTCTGCATGCTGCCGTGGTAGTCCAGGTGATCTTGTGTGAAATTAGTGAAGATAGCGGTGCGGATACGGCAACCGGACAAACGGTTCTCCACCAGACCGATGGAAGAAGCTTCAAGCGCGCAAACCTGTACACCGTCATTCACCCAACGGCGCAACTGGGTCTGCAATTGCAAAGGATCGGGCGTGGTCAAACCGGTGCTGTGCATTTGCCCCGGTTCACCCAAGCCCAATGTGCCGACCACGGTGCAGCGTTGCCCCAGTCGGCTGAAGGCCTGTGCCAGCCACCAGGCGGTAGAAGTTTTACCGTTGGTACCCGTCACAGCCTGCACGTTCATAGCTGCGCTGGGTGAATCGAAATACGCGTCGGCTATGGCACCGCTGGCAGCTTTCAAACCGGTGTAACTGCTGATGGGCGCATCGTGCAAAGCCAGGTCGTTGACCGCTTCAAAGGTCTCGAGCCCGATCGCCTCGACCAGACAGGCGCTCGCCCCTTGCTGCAAAGCCTGCACCACATGCTGCCTGGCGTCATTGCTTTGACCAACCCAGGCAAAAAATCCGTCACCGGCTTGTACGCGTCTGCTGTCCGAGGTGAGCTGCGCTGTCACATGGGCACGCAACCAACGCGCAGCTTCGACGGGCGTGTGCAAATGCTGCATCAGAACGACTCCGCCTCGGCCTTGGCCACCACCTGCGGTTTGACCGCCATGTCGGGTTGCACTTCAAGCATGCGCAAGGTTTGTTGTACGGTCTGGCTGAACACCGGTGCTGCCACATCTCCGCCGAAATAGCGACCGTTGGTGGGCTCATCAATCATGACTGCGACCACGATGCGCGGGTTGTCTATGGGCGCCATACCGACAAAAAAGCCCCGGTATTTTTTCTCGGCGTAGCTTTTTCCATCTAGCTTGTGCGCGGTGCCGGTTTTGCCGCCTACCGAATAACCCATGGTTTGCGCCTTGGGTGCGGTACCGCCTGCCCCTGTCACCATATGCAACATATTGCGCACTTGCAGCGCATGCTCAGTGGAAATGACGCGCACACCGGAGACCTTGTCCTGGCGTTTGAGCAGACTGACCGGCGCCATTTCACCGTCGCGCGCAAACATGCTGTAGGCCTGCGCCAGTTGAAACAAACTGGTCGACAAACCGTAGCCGTAACTCATGGTCGCCTGCTCCATCGGCCGCCAGCTCTTATAGGGACGCAATCTGCCGGTGACAGCGCCGGGGAAAGGCACTTGCGGCTTCTGGCCGAAACCGACCTGTGTGTACATCTCCCACATGTCCTTGGGCGGCATGCGCATGGCGATTTTGACGGTGCCTATGTTGCTGGACTTTTGAATCACCTCGGACACGCTCAGCGTTCCGTGCGGATGCGCGTCGGTGATGGTCATACCGTACATATTCAGCTTGCCCGGCGCGGTATCAATTAAGGTCTCCGGCTTGATCAGGCCTTTTTCCATGGCCAGTCCAATGATGAACGGCTTCATGGTCGAGCCCGGCTCAAAGGTATCGGTCAAAGCGCGGTTGCGCAATTGCGCGCCGCTCAGGTTGCTGCGCTTGTCAGGCGTGTAACTCGGGTAATTGGCCAGCGCCAGGATGTCACCGGTTTGCGCATCCAGGACTACCACGCTGCCTGCCACCGCTTTGTTCTCCAACACAGCTTCGCGCAGACGCTGGTAGGCGAAGTACTGCACCTTGCTGTCTATGCTGAGTTGCAAGTCCTTGCCTTCAACAGGAGGCACCATGTCGCCCACACCTTCAACCACGTGGCCTTGACCGTTTTTGATGACGCGGCGGGTGCCGTTCTTGCCGCCCAAGTGGGTGTTGAAGGTCAGTTCCACGCCTTCCTGGCCGAGGTTTTCCACATTGGTGAAACCAACCACATGGGCAGCGGCTTCCCCCTGCGGGTACATGCGCTTGTATTCCATGGTGGTGTAGATGCCATGGATACCGAGTTCTTTGATTTTTTTACCTGCGACATCGTCGAGTTGACGGCGCAGCCACACGTGTTTGCGGCGCGTGTCGCCGACCTTGGTTTGCAGCTCGGCCAAAGGCATATCCAGCAACTGCGCCAGTGCCTTGAGTTGCGAGACATTGGCTTCCATCTCTTCGGGACAGGCCCAGATGCTGGGCATGGGCACGCTGGACGCGAGTATCAAGCCGTTGCGATCCAGGATGCGGCCGCGGTTGGCGGGAATATCCAGCTGTCTTTCAAAACGCACAATACCTTGCTTGCGGAAAAACGCATTGCCGACCACTTGCACATAAGCGGCACGCACCACCAGTCCGATGAAACCCAGCGCAATGCAAGCGACGATGAACTGGCTGCGCCAGATCGGCGTCTTGCTGGCCAGCAAGGGGTTGGTGGAATATTGAACGCTGCGGCTGCTCACGGCTGAACCTTTTGTGACGCTGCGGCAGCGCTTTCCAGCGATGTGTTGGCAGGCGCTGCATACTGCGTGATGGCCGGTGAAATGGTGCGCATATGCAACTGCTCGTGCGCGAGTTTTTCCACCCGCAAGGGCGTGGCTTGCGCGCCTCTTTCAATATCCAGGCGGTCGTATTCGTTTTCCAGACGTTGCGTCTGAGCTTTGGCGCGATCGAGCTCGGTGTACAGACGGCGTGATTCATACTGGGTGCGCACCAGGTACAGCGCGCTCAGCATGACAGCCATCAGTAACAAGGCATTCACCCGTGTCATGCGCGCTCCTGTGCCAGGGGCAATCGCTCGGCCACCCGCATGATGGCGCTGCGGCTGCGCGGGTTGGCTTTGATTTCTTCATCTGTTGGTCGCTGGCGGCTGAGGGCGCGCAATGGCAATTCAGGCGCGGCTGCAAACGGCGTGCGCCGGTCGTACACCTCGCGCGAATGTTTGGCGATGAATTGTTTAACCATGCGGTCTTCCAGCGAATGAAAACTGATCACCACCAGACGGCCTCCCGGCTCAAGCACTTGCAAGCTGGCGTCCAAGGCCTGCTGCAATTCGTCGAGCTCACCGTTGATGAAGATGCGAAACGCTTGAAAGGTGCGGGTCGCCGGGTTTTGCCCGGGTTCACGGGTTTTGACCACTTCAGCCACAAGTGCAGCCATCCCCAGCGTGGTGTCAGGCAATAGCCCGGCGTCGCGCTTGGCAGTGATGGCTTTGGCAATGCCGTTGGCAAATCGTTCTTCACCGAGTTCACGTATCACCTGTGCGATTTGTTCGGTTTTTGCCTCTGCCAGCCACTCGTGCACGCTTTGGCCTCGGCTGCTGTCCATCCGCATGTCCAGCGGGCCGTCGTTGCGAAACGAGAAGCCTCTTTCTGGGTTGTCGATTTGCGGCGAGCTCACTCCCAGATCCATCAACACCCCCCTCACACTGGCCGGTGGCAGCTGGCTCAGAGCCGCAAAGCCCTGGTGCCGTATCTGCAGGCGCGGATCGTTCAGGACTTGTGCACTGGCCACTGCTTGCGGATCCTTGTCGAAGGCAATCAGTTGTCCCTGCGCCGATAACTGCGCCAAGATGCGCTTTGCATGCCCGCCTCGGCCAAAGGTTGTGTCGACATAAGTGGCTTCGGCCTGGACGTCCAGCGCCTCGACCGCCTCCTTCAACATGACGGTGGTGTGTGCCCATTCAGTTGTTGCCATTCCACGTTAAATCGAAAAATCACGCAGCACATCAGGCATGTCGCCTTGCATGGCCTGGGCTTCCTGAGCGTCATAGGTGGACTTGTCCCACAGTTCAAAGTGGCTGCCCATTCCCAACAAAATCGTTTCCTTGCTGATGTGTGTGGCTGCGCGCAGTTCCGGCGATATCAGAATGCGCCCGGTGCTGTCCATGTCTACGTCCATGGCGTTGCCCAGAAAAATGCGCTTCCACCAATGTGCGGTCATGGGCAAGCCGGCAACCCGCTCGCGGAACTTTTCCCATTCGCTGCGGGGAAACAGCATCAGGCAACCATGCGGATGACGCGTGATGGTGAGTTGTCCGGCCGCGGTTGCGCTCAGCACATCGCGGTGCCTAGTCGGCACCGACAAACGGCCTTTGACATCCAGACTCAGCGACGATGCACCTTGGAACACGGCAATCAACCCCTTAAAAAAACAAACAGCGGCAGAAAAACGGAGAATCTCACATTTTTCCACTAATTACCACTAGTTTGCACTTTACCAGAGATTTAAGCGATTACCAACTGAAAATGAAGTTTTGTAAATAAAATCAACAACTTAGACCGCAATTTGAATTTTTCGATGAGAAAAATTTCAATATGTAACAAGCACTTAGAGAAGTATCTGAAAGTGAAATATCAGCTTTTTTGACAAAAAAAAGCAGGCCTTGCGGCCTGCTTGTTGTGTGCTAAAGCAGACGATGCTCAGTCGCCGAACATTTTTTGCTTGAGCTCGCGGCGTTGCTGCGCTTCGAGGGACAAGGTGGCGGTGGGACGTGCGATCAAACGGCCCACGCCTATGGGCTCGCCGGTTTCATCGCAATAACCGTAATCACCGCTGTCTATGCGTCCAATCGATTGTTCGATTTTTTTCAGCAGCTTGCGTTCGCGGTCGCGGGTGCGCAATTCGAGGGCGTGTTCTTCCTCGATGGTGGCGCGGTCTGCGGGATCTGGCACGATGACCGTGTCTTCGCGCAAATGCTCGGTGGTTTCACCGGCGTTGACCAGGATTTCGGTCTTGAGTTGCACCAGCTTGTGACGAAAGAATGCCATTTGCAGGCTGTTCATGTACTCCTCATCGGGCATGGCAATGATTTCAGCATCGCTGATGGTGTCGGCGGTTTTGCTTTTCCAGTTATTGACCAGTTTGGGGTCTTTGACAGGAACCACAGGTACCACGGCAGGCAGTGAAGGTATGGCTATCGGGCCATAGCTGGATTTGGCGGTGGTTGAAGCCACGCTTTGTCCGGGCGGCGGCGGCATCATGGCCATGGCCTTGGCGGCGCGCGGCGACTTTTTGGCCACGTCGGCTGTTGCTGGTGCAGCAACAGCTTTGACGGGTGCAGATTTGGCAGAGGAAGAGGCAGATTTGCCGGGAGAGGATTTGGTAGCGCTGGTCACGGATAGGGGAGCAGTTTTTGCGTTGGAAGGTTTTTTGGCGGAAGGCGGAGTCTTGACCGGGGTCTTGGACACTTGGCCTTGTCGGGAGGCTGTTGAAGATGTGGTTACTGCTTTTTTGACGGGTACAACTTTTTTGCCGACGGGTGAACTCGCCGGTTTTTTAGCCACTGTTTTTTTGACAGGGGCTACTTTCTTGACGGGTGTCGCTTTTTTAGCGACCGGTTTTTTTACTGCCGCCTTCTTGGCGGCAACCACCGGTTTTTTCACAGCCACAGCTTTTTTGGCAGGAACAGCTTTTTTGGCAACCGGTTTTTTAGCCACTGCTTTCTTGGGAGCAACTACTGGTTTTTTCACAGCAACAGGTTTTTTGGCAACCGTTTTTTTCACCGCCAGCTTGGCTGCCTGTGCGGTTTTTTTGACCGGTGCTTTTTTGGCTGGCGCCTTGGCGCTGGTTTTCAACTTGGCTTTGGCACTGGCTTTGTGTTGGGTAGATTTCACTGCATATCTCCTGTCAGCCGGGCCCGGGGAATCGATTGAAACTCCCCGACTGCTGTTATTTTTTTTTACATATTTACCATCTTGTTCATGCCGGCAGGTGTTTCCACTTGCAAGCCTTGGCGCGCGGATTGTACTCAGCATAAGCATTGTTCCAGGCCCTGCATGAAAATATCTCTGGGCAAATCGATGCCAATGAATACCATTTTGCTCATTCGCTTCTCATTTTTCTCCCAAGGCTGGCCTAAATCGCTGCCCATCAACTGGTGCACGCCTTGGAAAATAACTTTGCGCTCGGTGCCCTTCATGTGCAACACGCCTTTGTAACGCAGCATGCGCGGGCCATAAATATTGACGATGGCGCCCAGAAAATCCTCCAGCTTGGCCGGGTCCAGAGCCCGCTCGGACTTGAACACAAAGCTTTTCACGTCGTCATCATGGTGGTGATGGTGCCCGTGGCCGTGGCCCGGCACGTGGTCATGGTCGCCGTGGTGGTCATGTGCGTGTGAAGGATGGTCGCAATGCTCGGCGTCGTGCTGGTGGTGGTCATGGCCTTCGTTCAAAAAGTCCGGGTCAATCTCGAGCGTAGTGTTCAGGTTGAAGCCGCGCAGATCAAACACCTTGTCAATGCCGATCTCGCCAAAATGCACGATATGCTGCGGCGCACGCGGATTCATGTGTTTGAGCCGGTGTTGCAAGGCATCGAGTTCATCTTTGGCGACCAACTCGCTTTTGCTGATGAAAATCTGGTCGGCAAAACCGATTTGACGCCGCGCTTCCTGGCGGTCGTTCAAGGTTTGTGCCGCGTGCTTGGCGTCCACCAAGGTCAGCACGGAGTCCAACAAAAAACTCTCGACAATTTCATCGTCCATGAAAAATGTTTGCGCCACCGGGCCGGGGTCTGCCAAACCGGTGGTCTCGATCACTACACGGTCAAAGTCGAGTTCGCCTTTGCGTTTTTTCTCGGCCAGTTCCTGCAAAGTGGTGCGCAAGTCTTCGCGGATGGTGCAACAGACGCAGCCATTGCTCATTTGCACAATGTGTTCTTTGGTGTCAGACACCAATATGTCGTTGTCTATGTTTTCTTCGCCGAACTCGTTTTCAATGATGGCGATTTTGTGGCCGTGGTCTTCGCTGAGCACGCGCTTTAAAAGTGTGGTTTTGCCGGCGCCTAAAAAACCGGTCAAGACAGTAGCAGGGATCAACATGAGACATCAACCTTAATTAAAACAATGTTCAAAGGTGGGGCAGTGTAGCCATGATTCAAGACAGTGGCTCACTTCTTCATCAGAATCAGACCTTTTAAATACTCACCCTCGGGGAAATTCACCGTCATCGGGTGGTCTGGCGCGGCCTGCACACGCTCCAGTATGTAAGCGTCTACACCTGAATCAGTCCCTGCGGATGCGACGATCTTGTGAAACAACTCGGGCGGAATGCCGCCTGAACAGCTGTAAGTGAACAGCACGCCGCCGGGTGCAAGCAGCTTGAATGCCCAGCGGTTGATGTCTTTGTAGGCGCGCGCAGCGCGCTCCGCATGCGCGGCACTGGGCGCGAATTTCGGCGGGTCCAGCACGATGCCGTCAAACTCTTTGCCTTCTTTGTGCAGGCTGCGCAAACTCGCGTTCACGTCTGCGTCCATGAACACTTGGCGTTCTGCATCAAAACCGTTGCGGCTCACGTTGGCTTGCGCTTTGGCAATCGCCGGTGCGGATGAATCAATGGAAGTGACTTGCGCGCCATCGCTCAAAGCGCCGCTTTGCCGCATGCCGCTCAAAGCTGCGACGCTGAAGCCGCCGGTATAGCAATAGCAGTTCAACACTTGGCGCAAATTCAATCGCTGCGCATACTCGGCGAACTTCAAACGGCTGTCGCGCTGGTCCAGGTAAAAACCTGTTTTATGGCCTTCCAAAATATCCAGCGCCAGCGTCCACTGGTTTTCCTGAATCACAATTTGTGTGTCGTCGCTGCTGCCCTCGGCACGGTACAACCAACCGGTGACCGGACCCAATCCTTCGAGCGAGCGCACGCCTGAATCTGAACGCTCGAACAAGCGCTTGGCGCCCGTGTGCAGCACCAAGGCCTTGACGATGTCGGCTTTGAACCGCTCGGTACCGGCAGACAAAAACTGCGCCACTAGCGTGTCGTCATAGCTGTCCACAATCAAACCCGGCAATCCATCGGCTTCGCCGTGAATCAGTCGCACGCCGTTGCTCGGCACTTGCAAACGCGCGCGCATAGCCACGGCCGCTGCCACTTGTTTTTCAAAAAACGCAGCGTCAATCCGTTCATCGCTTTGGAAGCTCCAAATGCGTGCGCGTATGCGCGAGGTCGGGCTGTACGCAGCCCATCCCAAAAACTGACCGGTCTGTGATTCGACCCGCACGGTTTCGCCGGGGTCGCCGCCGCCTTTGGCAATCGCGCTGTCAAACACCCAGGGGTGATAGCGCAAAGCAGAGCGTTCTTTACCGGCTTTGAGTGTGAGAGTTTTCATGGGGTTTTTCGTCGTGCGCGCGGGTGCGCCGCATCGTAGGCCTTGGCCAGGTGCTGGTAATCCAGCCGAGTGTAAATTTGGGTGGTGCCGATGTTGGCGTGGCCCAGCATTTCCTGCACTGCACGCAAGTCGCCGCTGGACTGCAACACATGGCTGGCGAATGAATGGCGCAACATGTGCGGATGCAACGGCGTGTTGATACCGGCTTGCACACCGCGCGCGCGCAAACGCTGCCAAATCGCTTGTGAGGTCAATCGGGTGCCGCGTATGCCGACAAACAATGCGGTTTGCGATTGCGCGTGTTCAGGCAATGGTGGTGTGCGTATTTGCAGCCATTCGCGCAAGGCAGCGATCGCTTTTTCACCGACAGGCACGCTGCGACGCTTCGATCCTTTGCCCAGCACATGCGCTTCGGCGCTGTCCATGTCTATCCAACCACTTGCCGTGCCGCTGGCCTGCACATCCAAACCGGTGAGCTCGGCCACGCGCAAACCGCTGCTGTAGAGCAACTCCACCATCGCAATATCCCGCGCTTGCAACCAAGGGTCTTGCTTGTCGTTGTGGTGCGAGGCCAGTTGCACCGCGTCGTCCACATTCAAAGCTTTGGGCAATGGCTTGGCCGCTTTGGGCGCGCGCATACCAGCGAGCGGGTTGGCACTGACCAAACCTTCGCGTCCCAGCCAGGCGTAAAAACCGCGCCAACCTGAAGTGATTAAAGCGATGCCGCGCGGCGTGCGGCCACTGCTGTGCATTTGCGCCATCCAACGCCGCATGTGGTGGGCTTGCACCGCTGTCAACGCCACTTTGTCTTTGTCGGCCAGGGCTTGTAAGCGCTGTAAATCGCCGGTGTACAAAGTGACGGTGCGAGCGGCCAGACGTTTTTCAAACTGCGCATGCGCCAAATAGCGTTGCACTAGTTCAGCGTCTTCGGCCATGGTTTGCGCGTCAGCTTTTTATTGCAAACGCGTGAGCGCTGCGGCGGCGAGCTCGGCGATGCGACTCAGCACATCGGTACCCATGGACGGGTGAAAACGCTGCGGGTCCGGCGAAGCTAACACCAGCAAACCTATGCAGTCGCCTGTAGGCGTGCTGTCGAGGGCATCTGTCCACGGCTTAGCGTTGTTACGCAACGGGAGTAAGGCCACGGACTTGGCCTCATGCGGATGCGCCAGCCATTGCACGGCTTCAAAGTCGTTGTTGGCGCCGCAGTAAGGCACTCTCAAACCTTGGGTAAAGCTTTTCACATCTTCACTGATGTTTTGTGCAAACGCTTTTTTCTGAAACTTGTCAGCGACTCGCCAGACCCGTAAAGCCACTTGCGGCACCATGAAATGGTGCTGGATTTCGGTGACGATGGCGCCAGGCAAATCAGCCGGCTGCTGAAGAATCATCAAACTTTGCGCCCAGCGGTGCAAACGGTCTGCCAGCACGGCGTTGTCGCTGCCGTTGCGAATCATCTCCATCATGCGTTGCTCAAGGGCGCGGATTTTTTCACGCAACATATCGGCTTGGCGTTCTTGCAAACTGACGGCGCGCTGGCCATGCGGGTTGACGATACGCACCGTGGACAGTAACTGCGCGTGGCGGTCAAAAAAATCCGGTGTGTTCACCAAAAAATTGGCGATGTCGTCTTCGGTGATCGGGTTAATCGGGTTGTTCATCTTGTTATCTCCATCTCGCCGGTAAAAACTGTGTTGGCAGGACCCGTCATGAAGACCGGTTGTCCTGCGCCCTGCCATTCAATCATCAACACGCCGCCGCGTGTTTGCACTTGTACTTGGCTGTCAAGCAAGCCCAAGCGAATGCCTGCGACCACGGCAGCACAAGCACCGGTGCCGCAAGCCAGCGTCTCGCCTGAGCCGCGCTCGAACACACGCAATTTGATTTGCGAACGTGACACGATTTGCATAAACCCTGCGTTCACGCGGTTAGGAAACGCAGCATGGTGTTCGATCAACGGGCCAAGGCTTGCGACAGGCGCTAGCTCCACATCGGCCACCGCCATGACTGCGTGCGGGTTGCCCATGGAGACCACGGCCACTGCCGCATGTTGTTCACCTAAAGCCAAGCGCCAGATCAAGGCTTGTTCATTCACCGACGATGCATGCGCCGGGTTGAATGGAATGCGCGGCAAATCCAGCACCGGTTCGCCCATGTCCACTTTCACTTGTCCGTCAGGCAATTCATGCAAAGTGATGACACCGCCGTGCACTTTCACGCGCACCGTGTTTTTGGAAGTCAGTCCTTGTTCGCGCACAAAGCGCACAAAGCAACGCGAACCATTGCCACATTGCTCGACCTCGCCGCCGTCGGCGTTGTGAATCACATATTCAAAATCCACATCCTGTGTGGGCGCTGCGCGCACGCTCAGAATTTGATCGGCACCTACGCCGAAATGCCGGTCAGCCAGAAAACGGTAATCGACGGCGGTCAGGCCTAACAAGCCCCGGGTTTCGTCGAGCACCACAAAATCATTGCCCGCGCCTTGCATTTTGGTAAATCGGATACGCATGTGCCGATTATCATGCCTGACCAACTACTTAACCTTTTTATGGTCCGCCCTCATTTACAACTGCATACCCAACGCCCCCCCGCCACGCCGCTACCCGCTGCCACTGTTTTGCTGCTGCGCGACGGTGCGCAAGGCATAGAAGTGTTGATGACACGCCGATCCATGAGCGCGAGTTTTGCGCCGGGCGCTTATGTGTTTCCGGGCGGCGGCATAGAAGCGGCGGATGCCGAGGTGCATGCGCTGGCCAAACGCCGCAGCACCCAAGCGGATTTGCGATTGACGCAAGCCATAGCCGCGATCCGTGAGAGTTTTGAAGAACTCGGCGTGCTGCTGGCCACGCACCCGGACGGTCGCATGGCCGACATGAATGACATACAAGGTTTTGACCGCTTACAACCACTGCCGCCGCAAATTCAATCGCGCGGTATGCAAATCGCAGCGGATCAGGTGTATGTGTTGGCGCATTGGGTGACCGACCGCGATTTAAAGCGCCGCTTTGATGTGCCGTTTCTGGTGTCTCGCATGCCCGAGGGACAAACTCCGGTGGCTGACGACAAAGAACAGTTCGAACCCTTGTGGATACGCCCGCAAGATGCGTTACAACGCCACCGCGACAATGACTTTTTCATCATCTTTCCGACCATACGAACGCTGGAGCGTATGCAGGCGTTTGACAGCGTGGACGCGGTGCTGGCTGCTTGCGCGAGCGAGCAACCCTGGTTTCACAGTTGTCCGCGCGCCGGCTGGATGAAGGGCAAAGATTCCCGCCACATGGAACACGAACCGCCTTTCGGTGAACTGGCTTTGACCTGCCGCGACGGGCAAATCTTGCATTCATTGGATTGGCAAACGGACGCACCGGTGCGTTTGCTCGCGCATGTGCAACGCTTGACCGCGCCCAACCCCGGCATGATGACCGGCCCCGGCACCAACAGCTATGTGATTGGCGACGCCGACAGCGGATTCATCGTCATCGACCCGGGTCCGCCGGACCGCGAACACATACAACGACTGTGGCAAGCCTGCGGCGGCGATCTGCGATTCATTGTGTGCACACATTCACACCCCGACCATTCACCAGGTGCGGCGCTTTTGAAAAAGCTTTGCGCCCAAAACGGCGTGAACGTTCTCATCATGGGCATGGCGTCAGCCGACACAGCGCGCGCGCACAGCCGGTTTGTGCCTGACCATGCGCTGCATGATGGAGATAGGCTGGTGCTGCACAGCGGTCAAGACACGCACACGCTGCGCGTGGTGCACACGCCCGGGCATGCCGCGAACCATGTGTGTTTGATTTTGGAAGAAGACGGCTTGCTGATCAGCGGCGACCACATACTCAACGGCAGCACCACAGTGATAGACCCGCCGGACGGCCACATGGGCGACTACCTGGCTTCATTGAATAAGTTGTCTGCGCTGTGTACGCAGTACCAAGTGGAATTCATACTGCCCGCGCACGGCTATGTATTAGGCAACGAATGGGGTGAGGCTTACAGCGCGATAGATTGCATTGCGCGATTGAAAGCACACCGGTTGACGCGTGACGCCAAGGTGCGCCGTGTCATGCAAGCCATGCCGGATGGCAACCCCGACAGTTGGCTGCCGCTGGCTTATGACGATGTGCCGCCGCAGTTGTGGCCAGTGGCCATGCGCTCGCTGTTGGCGCATGTGGCGTACATCCAGGGCCAATAAAAGTGTGAAGCTCACCGATACGCCGGATTCTGTGCACGCCAGTTGCCCGGCGCGTGACCGTCATTCCTCTGGGCCGGGAGTCGCCTGCCCGGCTCGGTGCTACCTACCCGCCAACTCAGCGGACCGCCTCAACGTTGGCCTACTTGGTATTGCTGCGCGCAGAGATTGCCCGTTTCACCCGAACTTAATCGGCTCGTCTCTGTTGCTCTGATCCTCACCTCACGGTGGAGAGGTGTTACCTCCTGCGCTGTCCTGTGCAGTCCGGACGTTCCTCCAGTGCCTGGTTTCCCAGATTGCACCAGCGACGGCCTAGCGAGCTTCACACAGGCATTATCAGCTTTAACTCTAGCGCGACGCTACTGCTGCTTGGACAAAAGGATTGATCAATGCAACCCCTGTATTTTCAAAATCAACCGTATTGCGCGTGACCAAAGTCATGCGGTGTTGCAAGGCGGTAGCAGCGACCATGGCGTCGCGTTCGGGTTTGGGATTAGGAAAATGCAAGCAAGCGCACAAAACTGCAGTGTCTTGGGTGAACGGCAGTATGCGGTCTGCAAATGCTGTTTTCACGCGGTTCAACCAATCGCGCAAGGCACTGCCTTGCGGCGGCAATTTTCTCTCTAAAGCTTGAACCCCTTTTTCCAATTCGAGCACAGTGATAGCCGACAAAAACAAGCGGCTCATTTCCTTATCGGCGGCCCAAGCGCGCACTGCTTGCGATTGTTGGGGTTTGCCGTGACGCAGTTCTGAAATGACGTTGGTATCCAGCAAGTACACAGTGCATCAACCCAAGTCTGCATCAGGTATGCGAATGTCAACACGCGTTGGCTCAAAGTCCAAACACTCGCTGCCTTGGATGGCGTCCATGCAAGTCAACAAAGTCACATCTTGCTGACCACACAGCTGGTAATAGTCACGGATATTGAGCAATGCGTAAGACGGTTTGCCACGATCGGTGATGATGACCGGACTGCGCTCGGCGGCACGTTTGGCTGCGCTGACGTCCCGGGTGAATTCGCGGCTGGAATAGGTGTTCAGGCTCATGGTGAGTCTCCTGAAGTAACAATGCTTGTATGTTATGACATTTTAAAATCAAGCGCAAGACACTTTCCTTGGGCAGCTTAGTGCGGCTGCAAAATATGCCTGCCAAGTCAGCCCGCCTAAAATCTCCACTTCGCATCGTCACTGCCCGATAACCACGGGCCCCGCACATGATCCGCCTGTCCGAACTCAAACTGCCTTTGTCTGCACTGCCTGTGCTGACGCCGCGCGCCGCCGACGCCCCCGCCGAAACCGATGCCGACCGGCATCTGCCGCCGCACCCTGATGCTGTGTTGTGCGAACTGGTTGTCCAAGCATTAGGCATCCCTAAAGAAGACATCGCCACATTGAATGTGTTCAAACGCAGTTTCGATGCGCGCAAGCAAAACTTGTTGGTGGTCTACATCGTCGACATCTCGCTGCACAGTGCTGCGCAAGAAACACAACTGCTGCAACAACACGCCGCGCATCCGCACATACAAGCCACGCCAGACATGGTGTGGCGCGCGCCTGTGCAAGCGCCTGCGAATTGGAGCCCTCTAGACGGCCAGCGCCCCGTGGTGGTCGGCTTCGGGCCCTGCGGCATGTTTGCTGCGCTGGTGCTCGCGCAAATGGGCTTGAAGCCGATCGTCATCGAGCGCGGGCCGCCGGTGCGCCAGCGCACGAAGGACACCTGGGGCTTATGGCGCAAGTCCGTGCTCAAACCCGAGAGCAATGTGCAATTCGGCGAAGGCGGCGCGGGCACGTTTTCCGACGGCAAGCTCTACAGCCAGATCAAGGACCCGCGCCATCTGGGTCGCAAGGTGATGCAAGAGTTTGTGAATTTCGGCGCGCCCGAAGAAATATTGTGGGCGGCGCATCCGCACATAGGCACATTCAAACTGGTCAAAGTGGTGGAAGGTTTGCGCGAGCACATCATCCGGCTCGGTGGTGAAGTGCGGTTCAACCAACGCGTCGCAGATATGGCATTTGAAACCCATGGCACGCAACGCCAGATGCAAGCGCTGCACATCGTTCAACAAGACAGCGGCGAGCGTTACACCTTGCACGCGCAACACGTGGTGATGGCGCTCGGGCACAGCGCGCGCGACAGCTTCACCATGTTGCACAGACACGGTGTCGCGATGACTGCCAAAGCGTTTTCCATAGGCGTGCGCATCGAGCATCCGCAAAGTGTGATCGACAAAGCACGCTGGGGCATGCATGCCGGGCATTCCATGCTGGGCGCGGCTGATTACAAGTTGGTGCACCACGCGGCCAACGGTCGCGCGGTCTACAGCTTTTGCATGTGCCCCGGTGGCACCGTGGTCGCGGCCACCAGCGAAACCGGTCGCGTGGTCACCAATGGCATGAGCCAATATTCGCGCAACGAACGAAATGCGAATGCAGGTATCGTCGTTGGCATTGACCCGATTGACTATCCGACTGATGCGGCATCGTTTGAAGCCACACTGGGCCAGGAGCTCGGCAACGCCGTGCGTTTAGACACCTTGGATACCGCAGACGGTTTTCATCCGTTGGCCGGTATGGTGTTGCAACGCCAACTCGAATCAGCAGCGTATGTGGCCGGTGGCAGCAATTACCAAGCCCCGGCGCAACTGGTGGGCGATTTGCTGGCGGGAAAGTCGTCAACAGCTTTAGGCGATATTGAGCCGTCCTATAAACCCGGCGTGCACATGACGAGTTTTCACAAGGTGCTGCCGGCTTTTGCGACAGACGCCATGCGTGAAGCCTTGCCTGTGTTTGGCAAAAAAATCAAAGGCTTTGACCGCGCAGACGCGGTGTTGACAGGGGTAGAAACCCGCACTTCATCGCCATTGCGGATTGAACGCGACGTCGGTTTGCAAAGTCCGACCATGCGCGGCCTGTACCCCGGTGGCGAAGGCGCAGGTTATGCGGGCGGCATTTTGTCTGCTGCTGTTGACGGCATCAAGCTGGGTGAAGCGCTCGCCACACAACTGTTGCAAAATCCCACAAACTAAATATGGAGTACATACATGAAAGCCCACACTATTCTGGAAACCATCGGCCACACGCCGCATATACGCATCAACCGTTTGTTCGGTGCGAATCACCATGTGTGGATCAAGTCAGAACGCAGCAACCCGGGTGGTTCCATCAAAGACCGCATCGCCTTGTCCATGATTGAAGACGCCGAGAAATCCGGCGTACTCAAACCCGGCGGCACCATCATCGAACCCACTTCAGGTAACACCGGTGTAGGGCTTGCCATGGTGGCTGCGGTCAAAGGCTACAAGCTGGTGCTGGTCATGCCCGACAGCATGTCGATTGAGCGCCGCCGTTTGATGCTGGCCTATGGCGCGACGTTTGATTTGACACCGCGTGAAAAAGGCATGAAAGGCGCCATCGCCCGCGCGCAAGAATTGGTCGATGCCACCCCCGGCGCGTGGATGCCACAGCAGTTTGAGAACCCGGCCAATATCGCCGTTCATTTGCGCACCACGGCTCAGGAAATTCTGGCTGACTTCCACGATGGACTGGACGCCATCATCACCGGTGTCGGTACCGGCGGCCACTTGACCGGTTGCGCACAAATATTGAAAGAGAAATGGCCGCAGTTGCAAGTGTTTGCGGTCGAACCTAAGGCCTCGCCGGTGATCTCCGGCGGTTCTCCCTCGCCTCACCCCATACAAGGCATTGGAGCAGGCTTTATACCGAAAAATCTGCATATGGCATTGGTAGACGGTGTGATTCAAGTTGACGCTGAAGACGCGCGTGAATACGGTCGCCGCGCCGCCCGCGAAGAAGGCATGCTGGTCGGTATTTCCAGCGGCGCCACATTGGCTGCGATTGCCCAAAAGCTGCCCGAGTTGCCCGCTGGTGCCAAAGTGCTGGGCTTTAACTACGACACCGGCGAGCGCTATTTGTCGGTTGAAGGCTATTTGCCAGCTTGATATTTGTCTGATCTTCTGACTTTGCACGCCGCCTCTGCTGTTACGCACGCACAGGTGCGCGTGCTCAGCGTCATCCCGCCGATGACGCAACTCAACACGCCCTACCCGTCTACGGCTTACCTCACCGGTTTTTTGCGTAGTCGTGGCATTGAGTCTCAGCAAGTCGATTTAGCCTTGGCTTTGGTGTTGCAGTTGTTGACGCCTGCGGTGTTGGCGCAAGTGCGGATCGTTGCATTGGCTTTGCCAGAGGCAGACCGCAGCGCCAGCGTGAATGCATTCCTCGACCATTTCCCGCGTTACCAACAAAGTATTTCACCGACGATTGCTTTTTTACAAGGCCGCGATGCCACGTTGTGCCACCGCATCGCCGGGCGTGGTTTTCTGCCAGAGGGACCGCGCTTTGCGTCTCTTGATGCGTTTGACGACGAGAGCGGTGACGCGCTAGGTTGGGCTTTCGGCGCATTGGGTCAGCAAGACCGGGCGCGCCATTTGGCCACGCTGTACCTGAACGACATCGCCGATGTGTTGCGCGATGCGGTGGACCCGCGTTTTGAATTTGTGCGTTACGGTGAATCCTTGGCTGGCAGCCAGGCGAGTTTTGACGGATTGGCAGATGCATTGGCTGCGCCGTCGAATTTGATTGATACGCTGTTGCAGCAACTCACGCTGCAAGCAATGCAAAAGTATCAACCCACGTTGGTCTTGTTGTCTGTACCGTTTCCGGGCGCGGTGTATGCGGCGCTTCGTATCGCACAAACCATCAAGCTGCATCACCCTGAGGTGACGATTGGCTTGGGCGGCGGTTATGTCAATACGGAATTGCGTTCTTTGCAAGAACCGCGCTTGTTCGACTTTGTCGACGTGGTAACGCTGGACGCCGGTGAACGACCCTTGTTGTCATTGATCGAATATTTGCAAGCCCAGCGTTCACAGCAACGCTTGGTGAGAAGTTTTGTGCGCGTGGATGGTGCGGTGAAATACATCAACTGGGCAGAACCGGATGTGGCGTTTGACGATGTGGGCACCCCCACTTGGGACGGCTTGCCGCTGCACGAGTACTTATCGCTGCTAGACATGCTCAACCCCATGCACCGGCTCTGGAGCGACGGACGCTGGAACAAATTGACCGTGGCGCATGGGTGCTATTGGAAGAAATGCAGTTTTTGCGATGTGTCACTCGACTACATCTCGCGCTATGACGCGGCCACTGCAACCACGCTGCTTGACCGGATTGAGCGTGTCATTGAAGAAACCGGTCAAACCGGTTTTCATTTTGTGGATGAAGCTGCGCCGCCCAAAGCGCTGAAAGCCATGGCCGAAGAAATACTGCGCCGCCAATTACAACTCACTTGGTGGGGCAATATACGTTTCGAAAAAACCTTCACGCCTGACTTGTGCGAACTGCTGGCCGAGAGCGGTTGCATCGCCATGTCAGGTGGCCTGGAAGTCGCTTCCGACCGCTTGCTGACGCTGATGCAAAAAGGTGTGACCGTGGCTCAAGTGGCGCGCGTGACCCAAGGCTTTGCTCGCGCAGGTGTTTTGGTGCATGCGTACCTGATGTACGGCTTTCCAACCCAAACCGTGCAAGACACAGTGGACTCGCTGGAGTATGTGCGGCAGTTGTTTGAAAACGGTTGCATACACAGTGGCTTCTTTCACCGTTTTGCTTGCACGGTGCACTCCCCTGTGGGCATGAACCCGTCTGCTTATGGCGTGAGCTTGATGCCTTTAGCGGCAGGTGGTTTCGCGCAAAACGATGTGGGGTTCATAGACCCCACCGGCACCGATCACGATTTGCTCGGACGCGGTTTGAAAAAAGCAATTTACAACTACATGCACGGCGTGGGCTTGGAAGAGGATGTGCGCAGCTGGTTTGATCTGCCTAAGTGTCCGAAACCACAGGTGAAAAAAAACGCGATCGCCCTGGCACTGGGCTGATCGCGTTTGTTAGCGTTTTAAATTTAAGCGGCGGTTTGCAAAGCAGCAATCCGCTCTTCCAAAGGCGGGTGCGAAGAAAACATCTTGCCTAAGCCGCCGCTGATGCCCATGGCTTGCAAACTCGGAGGCAGGCCTTCAGACTGCATGTACTGCAAACGTGTCAAGGCATTAACCATAGGTTGCTTGCGGCCCATCAATGCGGCGGCACCAGCGTCAGCGCGGAATTCACGCTGGCGGCTGAACCAGGCCACCACGATGCTGGCTGCGATACCAAGCACAATGTCCAGAGCTATGCTGGTCACGTAATAAGCAATGCCGGGGCCGGTGTTTTGCTCGTCGTTTTTACGCAAGAAGCTGTCCACCGCATAACCAATGACGCGACTGAGGAACACCACAAACGTATTGAGCACGCCTTGCACCAATGTGAGCGTGACCATGTCGCCGTTTTGTATGTGTGCGACTTCGTGAGCCAGTACAGCTTCGACCTCTTCGCGAGTCATACCTTGCAACAAACCGGTGGACACCGCCACCAAAGCCGAATTGCGGAAAGCACCGGTGGCAAACGCATTCGGTTCGCCTTCGTAAATAGCGACCTCGGGCATTTCCAGACCCGCGCGTTGCGACAGTTGTTTCACGGTATCGAGCAACCATGCTTCATCCGCGCTTTGCGGTTGCGTGATCACTTGCGCGCCCGTGGTCCACTTGGCCATGGGTTTGCTGATCAGCAAAGAAATGAACGCACCGCCAAAGCCCATGATGGCGGCAAAGCCTAGCAAGGCGGTGAGGTTCAAGCCATTGGCCGTCAAAAAGCGGTTTACGCCCAGCAGGCTGGCGACTATGCCCAGCACCAGCATGACGGCAAGGTTGGTGACGATCAAAAGAAATATGCGTTTCATGAAGTCCTTTTAAACCGGCCCACACAGACGAGCCAGATGCAATGAATGTAAGGGTGTTCCCTTTTTTTTCAATCTCTGAACACTTTTTTGTCCTCAAAAAAAGCAGGGGTTTCGTTGTCAGGCCAAAAACCGGGAACCCCTGCCAGCGGCAAGGGTACAAAAGGTTTGGTTTGTAAAAAAGCGGGTGTCAATTGTTGACACAACCAGACGTCAACTTCTTCATCGCTTATCAACAAAGGCATGGGCAAACACAACACATGAGCGGTAATACCTTTGTAAGGCTGCAATAATTTTTCCAACAGTGCGTGACCAAATAAAACGAGTCTCACTTGTTGCCAAGCATCGCGGTTTGTGACAAAGAGTTCATGCCACTGTTTGTTTTTCAATGCCTGCCACAATGGCGCAGGCGCGCACAGCAAGCCTGCGTTTTCATCGAACAGCGTGAGTGTATCGCGCAATGCGCCGCGATGTGCTCCCACACCTTGTGTGGCAATAGCCTGAGCTTGCAAGCGGTTCAGTTGCGCTTTGCTTTTGGGAAACCGCAGCCAGCACAAACCATTGAAGAAATCATGCGCGTTATTGCGTGTCGGTATCCGCTTGTGCTTAAAAATGAAAAACTCGTACGCAGTGTCAGAAGGCAAGTCTTGTTGAGAAACAAAACTCTCGGCTTTTTGAACTGTTGCTTCTACCGCTTCATTTTCAAAGTCAATTGGCTTGCTTGAAATAGACGGTTCAAGCCCACGCGGTAACGACCGGTTCAAAGCCAGGTGCAATTGCTCAGGCTGCGCTTGCCAATGCATTTGCACTTTCTCACCGTACTGCGCCCACGGCATAAACCAGGGTTGCTGCCAGTCTATGTGCAACACTGATTCAGTCGACAGCCAACTGCCAGGCCAGTGTTTCACCGCCGCACAAAGGCTTGATGCCTGCCTGGCCCAGAGGTAATTCTTGCGGTAAGGTCCAGGCCTCGCGCTTTAAGGTGACCGTGCCGGTGTTGCGCGGCAAACCGTAAAAATCGGGTCCGTGAAAGCTGGCAAAGCCCTCTAACTTGTCCAAAGCGTTGATGCTTTCAAACGCTTGCGCATACAACTCCAGCGCCGACAAAGCCGTGTAACAACCGGCACAACCGCTGGCGTGTTCTTTCAAATGCGTGGCGTGCGGCGCGCTGTCTGTGCCTAAAAAGAAGCGGTCGCTGCCCGAGCTCGCTGCTTTCAACAAAGCTTGTCTGTGAACTTCCCGCTTTAACACTGGCAAGCAGTAATAGTGTGGCCGCATACCGCCCAAAAACAATGCATTGCGGTTAAACAGCAAATGGTGGGCCGTGATGGTGGCTGCAGTGTGGGCACCGGCTTGCGCCACGTAGTGAGCGGCTTCGCGTGTGGTGATGTGCTCGAACACGATTTTCAATTCTGGAAAGTCTTTTCTCAGAGGCACCAGGTGTTTGTCTATAAACACCGCCTCGCGGTCGAACAAATCAATATCCGGGTCGGTCACTTCTCCGTGTACCAACAAGGGCATGCCTGCGCGTTGCATGGCCTCCAGCACGGCGCGCGTGTGGCGCAAATCGGTGACACCTGCGCTGCTGTTGGTGGTGGCACCTGCGGGGTAGAGCTTGACGGCAACCACACCCGCTTCGTGCGCCTTGGCGATTTCACCTGCCGGGGTTTGGTCAGTCAGGTACAGCGTCATCAAGGGCTGGAAGTCACTGTCGGCGGGCAGCGCTGCGAGTATGCGTTCGCGGTAAGCCATGGCCTGTGCGGTGGTGGTGACCGGCGGCTTGAGGTTGGGCATGACGATGGCGCGGGCAAATTGCGCGGCGGTATGCGGGGCCACGGCGGCGAGTGCGTCGCCATCGCGCAGGTGGACGTGCCAGTCGTCGGGGCGAGTCAGAGTGAGGGTGTTTTTCATATCCAAGAAGATCAATATATGTTTGTATTGTCTTGCAAGTGAACAGCGGGGTTTACTGTCAAGATGAACACGCTACTTAAACGTACATAAGCTGAAGTTAAAGGTAGACAACGATTTACCCAAACGCGTGGTTTGCAAGCTTTCCAGCGGCTCACACGACTCGAAGTCAGCCTCTTGGTCATCAGCAGCAAATTCAGACCATTTGATAAACACCACGCGCTGCCCCGGCGCCGGTCGGCCGAACCAGATTTCAAACTGGTCATGGTGGTTGTCAATCACATAGACTGTTTCAGGGTAGGCATACCAAGCCACGCGGCTGGCTAAAGTCCAATTTTTGACTGAAATACCATCGGCATCGTGGGTTTTGACAAGCTCTTTAGCCCGTAAGCCTGCGTTTTCCCAGCCGTACACATCGGCAAACGGATTGGGCTTGAGGTTGGTGAACGGCACGCCACCGACGATCAACACCACCGCCCCGAAACCAAACAAGACGGCTTGCAAGGCTGCCAGGGTAGTAAACACACTTAGATTTTTCTTTTCCCATATATATGACAAACCCATACCGGCAAACGGCGCCAGGCAAAACCATGCCGGCGTGGTCCAGTGCGGCAATCCACCCGAACCGGATAAGGCAGCGAATACGCCAAAGGGCAGCAAGAAAAAACAAAATAGTGCAGCCAATATAAACGTAGCGTGTTTTCTGTAACGCTTCACAAAAACATAGGCCCCGTAAATCATCAACGGGCCAAAACAAATGGTTTGAATCACAAAAAAGGCCAGTAATTTGTGGAATTGCCACTCGTGGCCTTTGCCGTGTGCCAATTGGTATTTGAAAGACATCCAGTCGTTGACTGCATTCCAATAAAAAACCGGACTCACGAGTACCGCGGCTATTGCCAGCGCTGTCCAAGGCCACAGGCTGTCAAAGGGTATTTTTCGATTGCTAAGAACAAACACAAGCAAAACCGCCAGTGCCGGAAACACCGCGGTGTATTTGCACAAACCGGCCAATCCCAACAACACACCCAGCAACAGCCAATGCCAGCCTTTAAATACCTGCTGATTAACCCAGCGAAATGACAGCAGCATCAAACCCAGGCTGAGCGTGGTTAATAGCGTGTCTGGCAACAAACTGATGGCTAGCAAATGCGGCAGTAAGCCCAGCGAGATGCCGACCACCGCCAGCCACCCGCTGACTTGAGGGGAAGGCCATTCAACCGCATCTGCAAGTGCGCAGGACACTACCCAATCACACAACGCTTTGGTGTTTTGGTAGACCAGCACCAAAGATACTGCCCATAAACATTCAGGCAACAGCCTGATGATGCCCGCCGTGCTTGTCAGTTGAACCAATGGCCATTGCGCCCAGCCGACCAAAGGCGGGTGGTCAAAATAACTCCAGGCCAAGTGCTTTGCGTACAAGGCGTAGTGCGCCTCATCCACCGACATTTCAATGGAAAATCCTATGACCACATGAAGCAGCGCTGCTACACAGAGCCAACCCACTGAATATCTGATGACCGAAGAATGTTTCATTGTGTTTGGAACGGTGCCGCGTTTCAGTCTGTCACTGTGCTGACTTAGTCGCAAAGTTTTTGCTCGAGTTTTTCTATGGCTGACCACAGGCCTACAGCAGATGATAGGCGTTAATTAAGCATAGATAGCTTGGCTGGGTTTTCAGGTATTACAGCCTTTTTTATATTTGGCTTAACCATGCTTTGGCGTTTTTAACCGGACATCACTGGGTGAGAAATATTGATTTACTGACCTTGGCCAGAAACGCCAGAACCTCGGTTGAAATGGTGGAAAAGTTTTATGCGTCAACCTTGTCAGCCGAAATGAATGTCTGTCTTTTGCACAGCAAAAGGGCTTGAACACAGGACGTAAGCCGGGGATAAGCAGACATGGAGCAAAGTACCTAGGGAAATTGATATGATTATCGATGCCCGATAACCATTTAATACCTGTGACACCATGAAAAAACTGATTTTGTCTGCCTTGCTGTGCATCAACTCTCTGGCCTTCGCCCATTGCTCCAACCCGGTGGCGTGTGAAATGAAATACGTGGATCAAGCGTTCACCAAAACCGCTTTGACCGGCGAAGCGCTCGACAAAGCCCGTGCCATGCGCGAAGAAGGCGAAAAACTTTACAAAGACGGCAACGAAGATGACGCCATCAAGGTGCTCAAAAAAGCCAAAAAGTATTTGCTAGATGGCAAACTTGACAGCTGAACCCGCAACCCGCTTTTTATGTCAGTCATGAATGTTCACGTCAGAGCTCTTATCAGCACGGCCCTGGGGCTGTTTGTGTCCAATGCCTTGGCCGGCGACATGGCCGAGTGCTCCAAACTTGCAGACAAGGACAAAAAAGCTTTTTGCATGGCCAGTTACGCAGCTAGCGGTACCTACTGCGACATGATCAAAAACTACGAATTGCGCCGTGATTGCATGTCCAAAGTGGTCAAAAAACAACGCGAATTAAGCTACAGCGTGATGAACAAACCCAAGCCGGTCGAAGAAGAAAAATAAATCCTCAGCTCTGGCGATCCAGCAGTTGTTCTGCCAGCGCAGCCAATGCTGTTTTGTAATCACTGTCGGCCAAGACATGCAGTGCATTCAATGCCAACCTAGCCTGCGCCGAAGCTGCTTCGCGTGTGGCCTGCATGGCGCCGGTGCTTCTGACAATGGCAGCAATTTTTTGAAGGGACTCGACTTCGCCGTTCTCAATCGCCTGTCTGATCAAAGCGCATTCGTCCGGCGAGCCGCGTTGCATGGCGACGATCAAAGGCAAGGTAGCCTTGCCTTCGCGCAAATCATCCCCCAGGTTTTTGCCCAACAAAGCGGCGTCCCCGTCGTAATCCAGCACATCGTCTATCACTTGAAACGCCGTGCCCAGCGCCTGGCCGTATTCGGCGCAAGCGGATTCCACTGCGGATGAATTGCCGTTGATCACCGCCGGTAAGCGGGTACTGGCTTCAAACAACTTGGCAGTTTTGCTGCGGATGACGTTCAAATAACCGTTTTCGTCCAGCGAGGCGTCGTGCATATTCATAAGCTGCATGACTTCGCCCTCCGCGATGACGTTGGTGGCATCGGCGACGATGTCCAGAATGCGCATGTTCTGGCACTCAACCATCATTTGAAACGCGCGCGAATACAAAAAGTCGCCGACCAGCACGCTGGCCGGGTTGCCAAATATTGCGTTGGCAGTAGGTTTGCTGCGCCGCAGTTTGGAGTCGTCGACCACGTCGTCGTGTAGCAAAGTGGCGGTATGTATGAATTCAATGACAGCTGCCAGAGTGTGGTGGTCACTGCCCTTGTAGCCAAGCGCACCGGCCATTAAAAGCAGCAACACAGGGCGCAGCCGCTTGCCGCCGGCCATAATAATGTGTTGTGAGACTTCGCCAACCAGGGGAACGCCGGAGGAAAGACGTTGCGTGATGATGCGGTCGACGGCGAGCATGTCCTGTCCGATCAGGCCGCTGACGGCTGTCTGGGAGGGGGAATCGGAGGCGCTCAAGGTATTTTTCTCAATCAAGAGGCAAATTATAGGCACCGGAATCGGTCTGGCCATACAGTTGACACGATAACCCCGAATGCATGCTAAAATGTTCGGCTCTGCTGAAATCCGTTGGCAGAGCAAAGAGTCTTTCTTTCAGAGGTTCGTATGTACGCAGTCATAAAAACCGGTGGCAAGCAATATCGCGTGTCGACCGGCGAAAAAATCAAAGTAGAACAGATAGCTGCGGACGTTGGCCAGGAAATCGTGATTGACCAGGTTTTGGCTGTCGGCAACGGCGCAGAAATCAAGGTCGGCACACCCCTGGTGTCCGGTGCATCTGTCAAAGCCATGGTCATTGCCCATGGCAAGCACGACAAAGTGCGCATCTTCAAAATGCGCCGCCGTAAGCATTACCAAAAACGTCAAGGCCATCGCCAGCAATTCACCGAATTGCAGATCGCCTCTATCCAAGCCTAAGGAGCACTCACACCATGGCACAGAAAAAAGGCGGCGGCTCTACGCGCAACGGTCGCGATTCCAACCCCAAGATGCTCGGCGTCAAGGCGTTCGGCGGCGAACACATCACTGCAGGCGCCATCATCGTGCGTCAACGCGGTACCAAGTTCCACCCCGGCACCAATGTCGGCATTGGCAAAGACCATACCTTGTTTGCTTTGGTTGAAGGCCACGTGTCTTTCGCTATCAAAGGTTCTTTGAATAAGCACATGGTCAATGTGATACCTGCTTAAGGTTCACAAACCTCCCTGCAAAGCCCCGCTTGCCGGGGCTTTGTTGTTTAAGATTGACTCATGAAATTTGTAGACGAAGCCTTTATTGACATCATTGCCGGTGACGGCGGGAATGGCTGTGTCTCATTCAGACACGAAAAATACAAGGAATTCGGCGGCCCTAACGGCGGTGACGGCGGACGCGGCGGCAATGTGTATGCCGTGGCAGATGCCAGTTTGAACACGCTGGTTGACTACCGTTTTTCGCGTCGCCACGAAGCCAAACGGGGTGAACACGGCATGGGCTCGGACATGTTTGGCGCGGCCGGTGACGACATCATTTTGAAAATGCCGGTTGGCACCATGATGATTGATACCGAAACCAACGATGTGCTTTATGAACTACTTACCCCCGGCGAGATGATCATGATCGCCAAAGGCGGCGACGGCGGTTTCGGCAATATGCGTTTCAAGAGCTCGATCAACCGCGCGCCGCGCCAAAAAACGCCGGGCTGGCCGGGGGATCGCAAAAGCCTGAAACTCGAATTGAAAGTACTGGCCGATGTCGGCTTGCTGGGCATGCCCAACGCCGGTAAATCCACTTTGATCAGTGCCATCTCCAACGCACGCCCCAAGATTGCCGATTACCCGTTCACCACCTTACACCCGAATCTGGGCGTGGTGCGCGTGGCCGCCGAGCAAAGTTTTGTGGTCGCTGACGTGCCCGGTTTGATCGAAGGCGCTGCTGAAGGCGCGGGTTTAGGTCACCAGTTTTTGCGCCATTTGCAGCGTACCCGTTTACTGTTGCACATGATCGATCTGGCACCGTTTGACGACGCGGTCGACCCAGTAGCGCAAGCCAAAGCCATCGTGCTGGAGTTGAAAAAATACGACCCTGCGTTGTACGACAAACCGCGCTGGTTGGTGCTGAACAAGCTCGACATGGTGCCCGACAGCGAACGCGAAGCGCGGGTCAAAGACTTTGTCAAACGCTTCAAATACAAAGGCCCGGTGTTCCAGATTTCCGCGCTCAACCGCGAAGGCTGCGAAGGTTTGGTACGTGCGATTTATGAGCACCTGGAAAAGCAATTCAAATCCACGCAGGTCGAAGAAGCGCCGGATCTCCGGTTCGCCCCTTTGCCCTGACAAGCAGGCTTTCCATTGCCATGTCTGATGCCAACCATTTACTCAAAGACGCAAGGCGCATCGTCGTCAAAGTAGGCTCCAGCCTGGTCACCAACGAAGGCCGCGGCCTGGACGAACAAGCCATAGGCGAATGGTGCCGCCAGATCGCCGCGCTGATGCGATCGGACGAGAAGCGCGAAATCATCATGGTGTCCAGCGGCGCGATCGCCGAGGGCATGAAGCGTTTAGGTTGGGCGACGCGTCCGCACGAAGTGCATGAATTGCAAGCCGCCGCTGCTGTGGGGCAAATGGGTTTGGTGCAAATGTACGAAACCAAATTACGCCAACATGGTTTGGGCAGCGCGCAGGTGTTGCTCACCCACGCCGACCTGGCCGACCGCGAGCGTTATCTGAATGCCCGCTCAACGCTGAACACACTGTTGATGCATAACGTGCTGCCGGTCATCAACGAAAACGACACCGTGGTCAACGACGAAATCAAATTCGGCGACAACGACACGCTGGGCGCTTTGGTGGCCAATCTGGTCGAAGCCGATGCGCTGGTCATACTGACCGACCAAGCCGGTTTGTTCACTGCCGACCCGCGCAAAGACAGCTCCGCCACGCTGGTGCAGCAGGCGCAAGCCGGTGACCCGGCTTTAGAAGCCATGGCCGGGGGCGCAGGCTCGAACATCGGGCGCGGCGGCATGCTCACCAAAATTTTGGCGGCCAAACGCGCCGCCGGTTCAGGTGCCAGCACCGTGATCGCCTGGGGCCGCGAACCGGATGCGCTGCTGCGTTTGTGCGCCGGTGAATCCATAGGCACTTTGCTGGTGGCACCGACCCAGAAACAGCAGGCGCGCAAGCAGTGGATGGCCGACCATTTGCAAATGCGCGGCGCCATTGCCATCGACGACGGCGCGGCGAACAAGCTCACGGGCGAAGGCAAAAGCCTGTTGCCCATAGGCATGCACAGCGTCAAAGGCGAGTTTTCGCGCGGTGACGTGATCGCTATTTGCGATTTGCAGGGCACTGAGCTCGCCCGCGGTCTGGCGAATTACGCCAGTGCCGAATGCCGCTTGCTCTGCAAAAAACCGTCCAGCGAGATAGAAAAATTGCTCGGCTACGTGGCGGAGCCTGAGATGGTGCACCGCGACAACCTGGTGCTGATGCGTTAACTGCTTATTCGCCCGGCGGGGCATGTTCGTCAGGTAAGTGCTGGCGCACGCCTTGGCGTAAAAAAGAGCTGCGGTTCTCTTGCCGGGGTAAAAAGCGGGACAACTCGGTCAAAGCCATTTCATACACACCGCGTTTGAACTCGACGACAGATTCCAGCGGCACCCAGTATTCGTTCCAACGCCAGGCGTCAAACTCCGGATGTGTGCTGGCGCGCAAGTTCAACGCGTGATCAGGCACCACCAATTGCAGCAAAAACCAAATTTGTTTTTGCCCCTTGTAATGGCCGCGCGCATCCTTGCGGATATAGCGGTCAGGCACTTCATAACGCAACCAGTCGCGGGTCCGGGCCACGATTCGCACATGCTCAGCTTGCAGTCCCACTTCCTCTTGCAGCTCCCTGAACAAGGCCTGCTCGGGTGTCTCTCCCCGGTCAATACCGCCTTGCGGAAACTGCCAACTGTGGGTGCGGATGCGCTTGCCCCAAAACACCTGGTTCTTCTGGTTCAGCAAAATGATGCCGACGTTAGGCCGAAAGCCGTCACGGTCAAGCATAATCAAACCTCAAAAATTTCAACTGAGGCCATTATGCACAGCATCCGGCTGGCATCAATACGCCGATAGGTTTCACCCCTTAAATAAAGCCACTAAGTTGGCGTTCACTGTTGCCCATGAAAGCTTCCCAGTTCCTGATTTCCACCCTCAAAGAGGCCCCGGCAGACGCCGAAGTCGCCAGCCATCAGTTGATGATGCGTGCCGGCATGATCAAAAAATTGGGTGCAGGTATTTACACCTACATGCCAATGGGCTTGCGCGTGATCCGAAAAGTGGAAGCCATCGTGCGCGAGGAAATGAACCGCGCCGCTGCGATTGAGCTGGCCATGCCGGTGGTGCAACCGGCCGAGTTGTGGCAGGAAACTGGGCGCTTCGAGAAGATGGGCCCTGAATTGCTGCGCATCAAAGACCGGCACGACCGCGACTACGTGGTGCAACCGACCAGCGAAGAAGTGGTGACCGATATTGCGCGCCAGGAATTGCGCAGCTACAAACAGCTGCCGAAAAATTTCTACCAAATACAAACCAAGTTCCGCGACGAACGCCGTCCGCGTTTCGGTTTGATGCGCGGGCGCGAGTTCATCATGAAAGACGCGTACAGCTTTGACCGTGACGCGGCCTCGGCGCAAATCAGCTACCAAGGCATGGCGCAGGCTTACCGCCGGATTTTTGATCGCTTCGGTTTGCGCTACCGCGCGGTGGCGGCTGACAGCGGCGCCATTGGCGGCGACTTGAGCGAAGAGTTCCAAGTGATTGCCGCCACCGGCGAAGACGCCATCGTGTATTGCCCGAACAGCGATTACGCGGCCAACATGGAAAAAGCCCAGTCGCTGGCCCCGGCTCAGCCGCGCGGCGCGGCCACAGCGGCTTGCACGCTGACACCGACGCCCGGTAAAAGCACTTGCGAAGACGTGGCCGAACTGCTGGGCGTGCCCTTGTCCACCACGGTCAAGTCACTGGTGCTGGCGACAGATGACACCAACGACAAAGGTGAAATCCTCAAAAGCCAAGTGTGGTTGCTCTTGGTGCGAGGCGACCATGACATGAACGAAGTCAAAGTTGGCAAGTTGCCCGGGTTTGAGACAGGTTTTCGGTTTGCCACGCTGGCTGAAATTGACGAGCATTTCGGTTGCAAACCCGGCTACCTCGGACCCTTGAAATTGCAAAAGCCGTTGAAAGTAGTGGTCGACCGCGATGTGGCAGTCATGAGCAACTGGATTTGCGGTGCCAACCAACCGGATCACCACATCACCGGCGTGAACTGGGGCCGCGATTTGCCCGAGCCCGACATGGTGGCCGACATACGCAACGTGGTGGCGGGCGACGCATCGCCTGATGGCAAAGGACCGCTGGCGATTGAGCGCGGCATTGAAGTCGGCCATATCTTTTACCTGGGCACCAAATACAGCGCGGCCATGAACGCCACGTTCTTGGCCGAGGACGGCAAGCCCAGGCTGTTCGAAATGGGTTGCTACGGCATAGGCATCACACGCCTGCCCGCAGCGGCCATCGAGCAAAACCACGATGCCAAAGGCATCATCTGGCCGGACTCTCTCGCGCCGTTCACCGTGGTGATTTGCCCTATCGGGCCCGACCGCAGCCCCGATGTGAAAACCGCTGCCGAGGCTTTGTACGCCGAGTTGCTGCAAGCCGGTGTGGATGTGATGCTGGACGACCGGGGTGAGCGCCCCGGTGCCATGTTTGCTGACTGGGAATTGATCGGCGTGCCGCACCGCGTCACCATCGGCGACCGGGGTTTGAAAGAAGGCCAAGTGGAATACCAGCACCGCAGAGACGCCGAGCCGACCAAGGTGGCGTTGGCGGAAGTGGCAGGGTTGATCAAGGTTAAGTTGGCGGCTTGAAAAACTCGGTTGTCATGTACCCATGCTTAGTCAAAACCCTGTGCGCCTGCGTCAGCGAAAGTCTGGTGTAGTTTAGTGAATAAATCGGTGGTGAGTTTGGCGTTTGTCTTGGCGGGCACTGCCGTCTTCAAGGTACACACCGGCCCGCAACGCGAAGAACACTTAGCCGACTCCGTTCGAACTGCCATGGGTGTGGCGGTCACTGGCCTGGCACCGCCGCAACCTTACTTGGCTACTCCTGCGGAAAAGCAGGCTTACGCACAATGGTTGCAACACAATTCGCAAACATTGAATGCGCGCTTGCGGAAAATACACGGCAATGCAGGCTTGCCCGAACT
Source organism: Bordetella parapertussis (assembly GCA_945870575.1). Classification (GTDB taxonomy): domain Bacteria; phylum Pseudomonadota; class Gammaproteobacteria; order Burkholderiales; family Burkholderiaceae_C; genus Limnohabitans. The sequence goes on from CAMBSK010000006.1 coordinate 53,283, forward strand.
CGCCACCCCTGAGTTGCAAACCATATTTTTGCAAACCGTTTGGTATGAGAGCAGCCGCGCTGCATTGGATCCGTCGCTGGTGCTGGGCTTGATGGAGGTGGAAAGCGGATTTCGCAAATTCGCCATCAGCAGTGCAGGCGCCATGGGCGTGATGCAAGTCATGCCTTTTTGGCCGCGCTTGTTAGCAAGGGGTGAAGATGTGTCTTTGTTTCAATGGCAAACCAATATGCGCTTTGGCTGCGTCATATTGCGCCATTATTTAAAGCTAGAAAACGGCAATTTAACAATGGCGCTAGGCCGCTACAACGGCAGCCGGGGCCAAAGCGCCTACCCTGCCGCGGTGCTGGCCGCACAGCAACGCTGGCAGCCTTGAATCTTTGAACGCTAAAAGGGCTGGGTCAAGCCCGTGGACTCAGGTGCCTAAGACTTTGGTCAGTTCGCCAGATTCGTACATCTCGGTCATGATGTCTGAGCCGCCGATGAATTCACCTTTGACATACAGCTGGGGAATGGTCGGCCAGTTACTGTATTCCTTGATGCCATGGCGGATGTCGGCATCATCCAGCACATTGATGGTGGTCAGGGTTTTGGTGTCCACGCCGCTGGCCTTGAGCAATTGAATGGCTCGGCCGGAAAAACCGCACATGGGGAAATTCGCATTGCCCTTCATGAACAAGACGACGTCGTTGTCTTTGACCAATTGGTCGATACGTTGCTGTACATCACTCATAAAAACTCCTACATTGCAAAAATGCTTAATTGCTGGATTATTTCACTTCCGCGCGTCTGCCCCCGCTGCAACGCGCGATGCCCGCGAGGTCGTTGCGGCTTTGCACTTCGGTGAAGCCGTTTTGCCAAAGTAATTCGCAGACGGCAGACGCCTGATCGTAGCCGTGTTCCAGCAGCAGCCAGGCCTGCGGATTCAGGTAGTCCGGGGCCTGGCCGATGATGGTTTGCAAATCATCCAAGCCCTTTGGGCCGCTGACCAGCGCGCTTTGCGGCTCATACACCAGTCCGGGCAAATGCGGGTCGCCTTGGGCGATGTACGGCGGGTTGGAGACGATCAGGTCAAACCGGCCTTGCACTTGGCTGAACCAATCGCTTTGTTTCATCAACACATCGAGTTGCAAACGGCGGGCATTCGCCTGCGCCACTTTCAAGGCTTGGGCGCTTTGATCCACGGCGTGCACAGACCAATCGGGGCGTTGGTGCTTCAATGCCAAGGCGATTGCGCCGCTTCCGGTGCCCAAATCCAGCACCCGGGCTTGCGGCAAACCTAAGGCCAAGGCCCAATCAACCAGAGTTTCGGTGTCAGCGCGCGGCACCAGCACGTCCGGCGTGACTTGCAATTCCAATCCGTGGAACGCTTGCCAGCCGGTCACATAAGCCAGCGGTTCGTTATCCAACAGTCTTGCAAACCCTTGTTGAAATTGCGCTTGCTGGTCAATGGACAGCTCAAACGTGTCGTTCAACAACAGCCAAGCGCGGTCGTGCAAAGAGCCTTGCATGACATGCAGCAACAGCGTTTGCGCGTCAATTGGTTCGATGTCCACGGAGCGGGCGTGTAGCAATGCCTGTTGGGTATTCAAGCCGCATCTTCCAACGCGGCCAATTGCTGCGCCGCTTCATAAGCTTGCAAGGCTTCAACCACATCGCCTAAATCGCCTTCCATGATGGCCAGCAATTTGTACAAAGTCAGGTTGATGCGGTGGTCGGTGAAGCGGCCTTGCGGAAAGTTGTAGGTGCGTATGCGGTCGCTGCGGTCGCCGCTGCCAATCAGGCTTTTGCGCTCGGCCGCGTCTTTGGCGGCGCGTTCACTGCGGTCTTTTTCTTGGATGCGCGCGGTCAGCACGCGCAGTGCCTGCGCTTTGTTGCTGTGCTGGCTGCGCCCGTCCTGACATTCAGCCACGATGCCGGTGGGCAAATGCGTGATGCGCACGGCGGAGTCGGTTTTGTTGATGTGCTGACCGCCGGCACCGCTGGCGCGGAAGGTGTCAATGCGTAAATCGGAGGGGTTGATTTTGATGGCCTCTGCTTCGTCCGGTTCGGCCAACACCGCCACGGTGCAAGCGCTGGTGTGTATGCGGCCCTGTGTTTCGGTGACTGGCACGCGCTGCACACGGTGACCGCCGGACTCGAATTTCAAACACCCGTAAACGCCGCTGCCTTCGATGCGCACCACCACTTCCTTGTAGCCGCCCAACTCACTCGGCGACTCGCTGACCACTTCCACGCGCCAATCGCGCTCAGTGCAAAAGCGCGTGTACATGCGCAGCAAATCACCCGCAAACAAAGTCGATTCATCGCCGCCGGTACCGGCGCGGATTTCTAAAAACGCATGGCGTGCATCGTCTGGGTCTTTGGGCAGCAACATGCGCTGCAATTGCGCGAGCAGTGCTTCAGTTTGAACCGCCGCGCTGGCGATTTCTTCCTGCGCCATGGCTTGCACTTGCGGGTCGCTGTCGTTCAACATGGATTGCGCGGATTCGCTGTCTTGCGTGAGTTGCAACCAGCGTTGGTAAGGCGTGACCAGAGCGGCCACCTCGGCGTGTTCGCGCGACAGCGCCAGAAACTGCGTCATGTCTTTCATGATGTCTTCACGCGACAGTAAAAAGTCGAGCTCGGACAAGCGTTGCACATTGCGCTCGAGCTGAGCGCGCATAAACGACTTCATTGGATGGGCGCTTTCAGCTAACGGCCGGCGCGTAAAAAGAAATGCTCTATGGCTTGGCGTGCCTGTTGGCGTGAATGGGCATCGTCGGCATGCAACTCAGCCATGGCGCCGTGCAGCATTTTTTGCGTCAGGCTTTTGGCGAGGCTCTCTAGCACGGCTTCAATCGGCTCGCCTTTGGCAATCAGTTTGTGGGCGCGGCCCAGTTCAGCGGCGCGCCAAGCCTCGGCCTGCTGGTTGAGTTGCTGAATCAGCGGCACGTCCGAGCGCTGGTCCAGCCAGTGCACAAAACTTTGCACACCGGCATCAATGATGAGCTCGGCTTCAGCCACTGCCGCCTGGCGGCTGGCTTGACCGGTTTGCACCACCTGCGACAAATCGTCCACGGTGTACAAATACACGTCACGCAAAGACTTGACCTCGGGCTCGATGTCGCGCGGCACCGCCAAGTCCACCATGAACATGGGGCTATTACGGCGTTTTTTCAGCGCACGTTCCACCGCGCCCAAGCCAATCAAAGGCAAGGTGCTGGCGGTGCAACTGATGACCGCGTCGAACTCGTGCAAGCGGTCGGGCAAATCGGCCAATCGCATGACGTTGGCCTTGAGTTGTCGCGCCAGCAATTCGCCGCGCTCCATGGTGCGGTTGGCGACCGTCATGCCGCGCGGGGTTTTGGCAGCGAAATGCGTCGCGCAGAGTTCTATCATTTCTCCGGCGCCGACAAACAGCACATTGATTTTGCTCAGGTCTTCAAACAACTGGCCGGCCAATCGCACGGAAGCTGCCGACATGCTGATGCTGTGCGCGCCGATTTCGGTGGTGCTGCGCACTTGTTTGGCGACCGCAAACGAGCGCTGGAACATCTGGTGCAAGGTCGAGCCTAAAGCGCCGACTTCGCGCGCCACCCGCACTGCATCTTTCATTTGCCCCAGGATTTGCGGCTCACCCAGCACCATCGAGTCCAAACCACTGGCGACCCGAAAAGCGTGGCGCGCCGCTCCTTCGTCGACCATGGTGTAGACATGGCTGTGTAAGCTGTCAGTGCTGACGCCGCCGGACTCGGCCAGCCAGGCCATGGTCTTGGGCATCAGGATTTCGTTGGAGGCGCAGTAAATTTCGGTGCGGTTGCACGTAGAGAGAATAGCGGCTTCGGTCTGGCTTCCGACCGCCTGGCGAAATCCATCCAACACCGGGCCCATGTGTTCGACGGCAAAGGCAAATCTCCCCCGCAAATCCAAAGGTGCGGTGGTGTGGTTAAGACCGAGAGCCCAAACTGACATGGTTCAGATTATAAAATTCGAATATATGGATGTTATGTCGCTTACGGTTCACTTGCTGAATTTTATTGCCCCGGCCTGTGCCGTGGCTGCCTGGATGGCCTTGGTCACCCCCCTGGTTACCCGGACTTCGCCGGGCTGGCGGGCCTGGCGGCGTCAGTTTGTACTCAACAGTGTCATTGGGGTCTGTGTGCTGCTGATCGGCCTGCTGTGGCTGGGCAATGACGGCAAAGTCATCACCTACGCAGCCATGCTTTTTGCCTGTGCCGGCACCCAGTGGTTGTTAACCCTTTGAGCCCAGTGCCTGCAGGCACTGGGTTAACATTCAATCCTGATTTATGAATGCGCCTACGCCATTAGACAAACTGATGCCCGCCGTCACAGACAGCCATCGTTTGAGGGAAATCCCCTACAACTACACTTCGTTTTCCGATCGTGAGATCGTTATTCGTCTGCTGGGCGAGCACGCTTGGTCCATCCTGGAGAGCTTGCGTTTTGAAAGACGCACAGGCCGCTCGGCGCGCATGCTGTTTGAGGTGCTGGGCGACATCTGGGTGGTGCAGCGCAACCCGTATTTGCAGGATGATTTGCTGGACAACCCGGCGCGCCGTCGCATGCTGGTCGAAGCTTTGCGCCATCGCTTGAAAGATGTGCAGGCGCGCCGCCAACAGCAGGCTGCCGATGACGCATGGCGGGACGCTCAAGTCGGGCAGTTAATGGACGCGGCGCGACTGGCGGTGGACCAGTTTGAGCAGCAATTTGAGTTGATTAACGGTTTACGCAAAAAAGCCCAGAAAGTGTTGCGTAAATGCACAGCTCACGACAATATCAAATTCGATGCCATGAGCCGGGTGTCGCATGTGACCGATGCCACCGACTGGCGGGTCGAGTATCCGTTTGTGGTGCTTACCCCTGACAGCGAAGCCGAAATGGCGCGTTTGGTCAAAGCCTGTATCGAACTGGGATTGACCATCGTGCCGCGTGGCGGCGGCACCGGTTACACCGGTGGCGCGATTCCTTTGACTTGGCAAAGCGTGGTCATCAACACCGAAAAACTCACCGCTATGCATGCGGTGGAAACAGTGGTGTTACCCGGCTTGTCGCAAGCCACACCCACGCTGTGGACTGAAGCCGGTGTGGTGACTCAGCGAGTCGCTGATGCCGCCGAAGCTGCTGGTCTGGTGTTCGCGGTTGACCCGACATCGGCTGAAGCCTCTTGCATCGGCGGCAATATCGCCATGAACGCAGGTGGCAAAAAAGCGGTCTTGTGGGGCACGGCCTTGGACAACCTGGCTAGCTGGCGCATGGTGACGCCAGACGCACTGTGGCTGGAGGTGGTGCGAATCAACCACAACCTCGGCAAGATCCACGATGCTGACATGGCCAGTTTCGAGTTGCGTTACTTTGAAGCCGACGGCGTCACGCCTTTGAGCACCGAACGCTTGGACATTCCCGGGGGCAGTTTTCGCAAAGCTGGGCTGGGCAAAGACGTCACCGACAAATTTTTGAGCGGTTTGCCCGGCGTGCAAAAAGAAGGCTGCGACGGCTTGATCACCAGCGCGCGATGGATACTGCACCGCATGCCTGCGCACACGCGCACCGTGTGTCTGGAGTTTTTCGGCCCGGCGCATCAGGCCGTGCCCAGCATCGTCGAGATCAAAGACTATATGTTCGAGGTCGCCAAACAAACCGGCACCTTGCTGGCTGGCTTGGAGCATTTGGACAACCGCTATTTGAAAGCAGTGGGATACACCACCAAATCCAAGCGTGGCGGTTTGCCCAAGATGGTGTTGTTCGGCGATATCGCGGGAGACGACGCCGACGATGTGGCGCGCGTCACCTCTGAAGTGGTGCGCTTGGCCAACGCGCGCAGCGGCGAAGGTTTCATCGCCATCAGCCCCGAGGCGCGCAAAAAATTCTGGCTGGACCGCAAACGCACGGCGGCCATCAGCAGGCACACCAACGCGTTTAAGATCAACGAAGACGTGGTCATTCCGCTGCCGCGCATGGCCGAGTACACCGACGGCATTGAGCGCATCAACATAGAACTGTCGCTGCGCAACAAAATCGATTTGTGCAACGCCTTGAGCAATTTGCTGAGCAACGGCCAGTTGCCGATGACGGCGGTGGACGATGAACTCGATCGCCCGTCCCCTGAGTTGCTGCAAGAACGGGTCGAGCAGGCACTGGTCCTGATTGCCGGTGTGCGCAGCTTATGGCTGGACTGGCTCAGCGGCATAGATACTTATTTTTTGCAATTGCAAAACCACGAACTGCGCGCCAGTTGGAAAACACAGCTGCGCGCCGAGCTTCACAACCTGTTCAGCGGTGCGGCTTTCGCTCCCTTGCGCCGTGAGTTCGACAAACTGCACCAGCAGGTGCTCAAAGGCAAAGTCTGGGCGGCGTTGCACATGCATGCAGGCGATGGCAATGTGCATACCAATTTGCCGGTCAACAGTGACGATTACGACATGCTGCAAACCGCGCATCAGGCGGTTGATCGCATCATGGCGCTGGCGCGTTCGCTCGACGGCGTGATCTCCGGCGAACACGGCATAGGCATCACCAAGCTGGAATATTTGACGGATGCAGAGTTGCAACCGTTTGCAGATTACAAAGCGCGCATAGACCCAAACGGCCATTTCAACAAAGGCAAATTGCTGCGCCAAACGACTGCCAAAGAAGACATGCGCATGGCGGATTTGAGCCAAGCTTACACGCCTAGCTTTGGGTTGATGGGGCACGAGTCGCTGATCATGCAGCAGTCCGACATAGGCGCGATTTCCGATTCCATTAAAGACTGTTTGCGTTGCGGCAAATGCAAACCGGTGTGCGCCACGCATGTGCCGCGCGCCAATTTGCTCTACAGCCCGCGCGACAAAATTTTGGCCACTTCTTTGTTGATCGAAGCGTTTTTGTACGAAGAGCAAACCCGGCGCGGCATCTCTGTCAAGCATTGGGAAGAGTTTGAGGACGTGGCCGACCATTGCACGCTCTGCCACAAATGCGCCACACCGTGCCCGGTCAACATCGACTTCGGTGAAGTCAGCATGAACATGCGCAATTTGTTGCGCAAAATGGGCCAGCAAAGTTTCCGGCCTGCGTCTGCGTTTCAGTCTTGGTTGGTCGGCACGGTCAACCCGCAGGCCATCAATGTGGGACATCAACTCACGCGTCTGGGCATGCAAGCACAACGCATTGCCAACGGTGTGTTCACGACTTTGGCGCGTAAACAAACCCGCCAGCCGCCGGCCTCCATTGGCGCGGCCGGTGTGAAGGCGCAAGTCATCCATTTTGTAAACAAAAAAATGCCAGCCGGTTTGCCCAACAAAACCGCCCGCGCTTTGCTAGACATTGAAGACCGCGATTACGTGCCCATCATCCGCAACCCGCAGACCACCAGCGCCGACGCTGAAGCCGTGTTTTATTTCCCCGGTTGCGGCTCAGAGCGTTTGTTCAGCCAGGTCGGTTTGGCCACGCAGGCCATGCTCTGGCATGCCGGTGTGCAAACCGTGTTGCCGCCTGGCTATTTGTGCTGCGGTTATCCGCAACGCGGCTCGGGCCAGCAGGACAAGGCCGACAAAATCATCACCGATAACCGGGTGTTGTTTCACCGTGTGGCCAACACGCTGAACTATTTGGATATCAAAACCGTGGTGGTCAGTTGCGGCACCTGCTTTGACCAGCTGCAAGGCTACGAGTTCGACAAAATTTTCCCCGGCTGCCGTATCGTTGACATTCACGAATATTTGCTGGGCAAAGGCATCACGCTACCCGGCGGCCAAGCCTATCTGTACCACGACCCGTGTCACAGCCCGATGAAGCAACAAGCGCCGATGAAAACCGTCAAAGCCTTGCTCGGCGAACAAGTGATTGAGAGCAAACGCTGCTGCGGCGAAAGCGGTGGTTTGGCGTATTCGCGCCCCGATGTGTCCACGCAAATCCGTTTTCGCAAAGAGCAAGAAATACTCGCAGGCGAGGCCGAATTGCGCGACAAGGGCTGGGTCGCACCCAAGGACAATGTGAAAGTGTTGACCTCGTGCCCGAGTTGCCTCATCGGCTTAAACCGTTTTCAGGACGATTTGCAAAACGGTTTGCTCGAAGCCGATTACATCGTGGTTGAAATGGCCAAAAAAATCCTGGGTGACAACTGGATGTCTGAGTATGTGCAACACGCCAACACCGGCGGCATTGAACGCGTATTGGTATAAATCATGGCAGGCCTGCAATCCACCACCCCACAGCCAACCGATATCGTGTTGCACGGCACCTCTAAAACCTTAGAGGTGTCGTTCGACAACGGCCAGTCGTTTCGTTTGCCTTTTGAGTTGTTGCGGATTTACAGCCCGTCAGCCGAAGTGCAGGGACACGGCCCGGGACAGGAAGTGCTGCAAACCGGCAAACGCCATGTCGGCATCCTCAGCTTGGATCCGGTCGGCAATTACGGTGTGCAGCCATCGTTCAGCGATGGCCACAACAGCGGCATCTTCTCTTGGGACTACCTGCACTTTCTCGGTGTCAATCAGGAGAATTTGTGGGCGCAGTATGAACAGCGTTTGCAACAAGCCGTTGTCTTGCGTGACGCACCCATGTCGGCGCGCGGCGGTCCGTCCTGCCATTCATAGGAAGTTCCATGGCCAGCACAAATTTCGGATTCAAGACTGTTGATGAGCAGGAAAAAGCGCGTCGGGTGCGCGGTGTCTTTGATTCGGTGGCATCCAAATACGATGTCATGAACGACCTCATGTCGATGGGTTTGCACCGCGCCTGGAAGGCATACACCTTGCTCGTGGCCAATTTAAAACCTGGCGACAAGGTGTTGGATATTGCAGGCGGCACCGGCGACATGGCCATGGCGTTTGCCGACAAGGTAGGCCTTGGGGGTGAGGTGGTGCATACTGATATCAATCTGGCCATGTTGCGCCAGGGCCGCGAGCGTTTGATTGACAAAGGCCTATTGCTGCCCACCGCGGTCTGCGACGCCGAGCAACTGCCGTTTGCCGATCAGCACTTTGACCTGGTGTGCGTGGCCTTTGGTTTACGCAATATGACGCACAAAGACCGTGCTTTGCGTGAAATGGCGCGGGTGCTCAAGCCCGGCGGCAAGCTGCTGGTCTTGGAATTCTCCAAAGTGGCTGCACCTTTGACCAAGGCGTACGACTGGTATTCCTTTGAAGTGCTGCCGCGTTTAGGCAAAATGGTGGCGGGTGATGAGGCGAGTTACCGCTACTTGGCAGAGTCGATCCGCATGCATCCGGATCAACAAAGCCTTAAAGCCCTTATGCAGCAAAGTGGCTTTGCGCATGTGGATATACACAACCTCAGTCTGGGCGTGGTGGCGCTTCATGTTGGAATACGCTGTTAACGTGTCTTGCATTGTTTTACGGAGTTCTTGTCAAATGAAATTCTTCAGTGTTGTACTTGCCACCTTCATGTTGTTGACCAGCATGCACGCAGATGCCGCCAAGCGTTTCGGCGGCGGCAGATCCGTCGGACAGCAATCCGGCAATGTGACCCAGCGTGATGCCGGCCGGCCGGCCCCCAATGCAGCGCCTAGCGCTGCCCCTGCGCCTGCTTCGGCCGCTGCGCCGCGTCGGCCCTGGGGTGCCATGCTCGGCGGTCTGGCCGCTGGTTTAGGTCTGGCCTGGCTGGCGCATTCTTTGGGCTTCGGCGCCGAATTCGGCCAATTACTGATGTTTGGGCTGATCGCCATGGCGGTGGTGGCGCTCATCGGTTTCTTCATGCGCAGACGCGCATCACAGATGCCGACTGACCCTTACGCTTATGGCGGAGCAGGTTCATCCACCAACCCCGGCAACGTGCCGCAGTACAACCCGGCCAAGATAGGTAACGATGCCTCGGCCCGTCCTTGGGAACAGAACAACACCACGTTTGACAGTTCTGCACCTGCTCGCTCCGGTGTGCGTATAGGCTCGTCCTTGATCGGCGGTAACCAGAACTGGTTTATTCCTGCTGACTTTGACGTGCAAGGCTTTGTGTCTGCCGCTAAGCAAAACTTCATCAGCCTGCAGGCAGCCTGGGACAGATCCGACATTCCAGCTTTGCGTGCCATGATGACCGACAGCATGCTGCGTGAAATACAAGGCCAGTTAGCGGAGCGTGAAACCCTGGTGCAAGGCCCCAACACCACCGAGGTGGTGATGATCGAAGCACAGTTGTTGGGCATCGAAGACCTGGGTGAAGGTTACATGGCCAGCGTCGAGTTCTCCGGCATGATCCGCGAAGAAGCCCATGTCGCGCCCAGCCCGTTTCGCGAGGTGTGGAACATGACCAAGCCTAAAATCGGCGGCAGCGGCTGGTTGGTTGCCGGTGTACAAGCCTTGCAATAATCAGGCTTGTTTGTTTCCCTAAGTCCGGTCACCGGATACCTCCCATGGCTATAGCTTCCCCGCTCGCAGACCTGTCTGCCAGATTGTCCGGTTTCATCTTTGCTTTCAAATTGCCCGATTGGCTGGTGCATGAATTGCAGGACAAGCTGGTTTTGCTGCTCAACCATGTATTGGGTCAGGAGCCTGCGGCACTTGAGCGGCTGCGCCGCCAACAAGGCCGCTGTGTGCAACTAAGCTGGCGTGACTACAGGCTGCAATGGCTGATCACGCCTGCAGGCTTACTGGCGCGCGCCGACGCAGATGCCGAAGCCGATTTGCGTTTACATGTGAACGAAGCCTCCCCGGTGTCGCTGTTACAGGGGTTAGTCAAAGGTGAAAAACCTGCCATGCGCATAGACGGCGATGTCATGCTGGCCGCAGACATCAACTGGCTGGTCGATCATGTGCGCTGGGACATGGAAGAAGATTTGTCGCGCGTGTTCGGCGACGCCACCGCGCACCATATGGCGGCTTTCTTCAAACGCATCGCATCCGCCATGCGCGAGTTTGTCGCCAAATGACACGCCTGTACCGGGGCGTTTTCATTCTGTGGATAGTCTTGCGCTTCGGGCTGGATGAACTGCTGCTCTCCGGCTTTAAACAACCCTGGTTGATCCGCTTCACACGCGTGCTCACGATTGGCCGCAACCTGAGTGCACCGCGCGGTCAGCGCTTGCGCCAGGCGCTGGAACATTTAGGCCCTATTTTTGTCAAACTTGGCCAGGTCTTATCGACCCGTCGCGATCTGCTGCCCAACGACATCGCCGATGAACTGGCCAAGCTGCAAGACCAGGTGCCACCTTTCCCCTCGGATGTGGCGGTGGCTTCGATTGAACGCGCCTTCGGCCGACGAGTGGATGAAATTTTCAGCCGCTTCGACCGGGTGCCGGTGGCCAGCGCATCAATTGCGCAAGTGCATTTCGCCAGCCTGAGAAACAGCAGCGGTCAGGAGCGCGAAGTCGCGGTCAAGGTGCTGCGCCCGGGCATGCTCAAGGTCATAGACAAAGACCTTGAGCTGATGCATACCATGGCCACCTGGTTGGACCGTTTGTCCACCGACGGCAAACGTTTGAAGCCGCGCGAAGTGGTCGCCGAGTTCGACAAATATTTGCATGACGAACTCGATCTGGTGCGCGAAGCCTCCAACGCCACACAACTGCGCCGTAACATGGAAGGGCTGAACCTGGTGTTAATCCCTGAAATGGTCTGGGATTACTGTACCCGCGAAGTCATCGTCATGGAACGCATGTACGGTCTGCCTATCAGCCATGTGGATGCTTTGCGGCAGGCGGGCGTGGACATTCCCAAGTTGGCGCGTGACGGCGTCACTATTTTCTTTACCCAGGTGTTTCGCGACGGTTTTTTTCACGCCGATATGCACCCGGGCAATATCCAAGTCAGTGTGGCAGCGGCCACTTTCGGTCAATACGTGTCGTTGGATTTCGGCATTGTTGGCACTTTGACAGAGTTCGACAAAGAATACCTAGCGCAAAACTTCACCGCATTTTTTCGCCGCGATTACAAGCGGGTGGCAGAGTTGCATATCGAATCGGGTTGGGTGCCGGCCCACACACGGGTCGACGAACTCGAGTCGGCTATCCGTTCGGTGTGCGAGCCTTATTTCGACCGGCCTTTGAAAGAAATTTCATTGGGCATGGTGCTCATGCGTTTGTTCCAGACCTCGCGCCGCTTTCAGGTCGAAATACAACCGCAACTGGTGCTACTGCAAAAAACCCTGCTCAATATTGAAGGCTTGGGTCGCCAGCTCGATCCAGAACTCGACTTGTGGAGCACCGCCAAACCGTTTCTAGAGAAATGGATGCTTGAGCAGATCGGGCCTCAGCGTTTATGGAAACAGCTCAAGGACGAAGCGCCACGACTGGCCAAAATGCTGCCTGAAATACCGCGTCTGGTTCATGCTTTTTTACAGCGCGACCACGAAGAAGAACGCCGACAGCTGATGGACTTGATCCGCATGCAGCAACGCACCAACCGAACCCTGCAAGCTATTTTGTTGTTGGCGCTTGGCTTTTTCGCAGGTATGGTGTTGACTGCGCTGCTGGGCGTGTGGAGCCTGGGAATTTAATTAATCTTCCGGTTGCATACGGTTTTTGCGCGACTGGCGCGCAATATGAATACCGTAGATCACCACGGCCAGCGTGACTGCCAGCATCAACAGACTGGCGGCTGCATAAATCGATGGGTTGACTCCGCGTCTGGCGTAATTGAAGATGACTTGCGGCAAGGTGGTAACGCCGGGGCCGGCCAGAAATTCTGAAATCACCACATCGTCAAACGATAAAGTGAAGGTGAGCAACCAGGCAGCCAGTAAGGCTTGCGTCATGTTTGGCAAGGTCACCAGAAAAAACACTTGAAACGGCCGGCAACCCAGGTCCAGCGCGGCTTCTTCTATGGATCGGTCCATTTCCTTGAGGCGCGATTGAATCACCACGCTGGCATAGGCCATGCCCAGCAAGGCATGACCGAGCACGATGGTGAAAGTGCCGCGCTGCGGCCAGCCGAACATGCGCTCCATGCCGACAAACAACAGCAGCAGCGACAGACCGATGATGACCTCGGGCATGACCAGCGGCGAGGACAACATGGCGTTGAACAAGGTGCGGCCCCGGAAGTTGCCAAAGCGCACCAGCGCGAAAGCTGCCAGCGTGGCCAGTACCGTGCCCAGTGTGGCGCTCATCAAGGCCACATTCAATGAAAGCGAGAAACCTTCGACCAACCGGGAATCGTTCCACAGCGCCTGGTACCAGCGCAGTGAAAAACCGGTGAACACGCTGTCCTGGCGCGTGCTGTTGAAAGAGAACACCACCAGAAACAGCAGCGGCAGATAGAAAAACGCAAACACGCCGCTCAGCCACAAACTGCTGATGTGTCGCTTCAGCCATGTCGCGCTCATGCGGACAACTCCTGCTCGGCCTTGCGGGTGACGCGTTGGTTGTACCAGGCGAGTGGCATGACCACGCCGACGATCATGGCGATAGCCAGCGCACTGGCGCGCGGCCAGTTGTTGCTGCTGAACATCTCGTCCCAGACCACCCGGCCAATCATCAGATTTTCAGCGCCACCCAGCAAAGACGGGATCACGAATTCACCCAGACATGGAATAAATACCAGCATGGAACCGGCGACGATGCCGGAGCGGCTCAGTGGCACAGTCACCAACCAGAAGGTTTGCCAGGGCGTGGCACCCAGGTCTTGCGAGGCCTCAAGCAGGCGTTGATCCAGCTTGACGAGGTTGGCGTAAAGCGGCAGCACCATGAAGGGCAGATAAACATAAGTCATGCCCACCAGCATGGACACGTCGTTGTAAAGCATTTGTATGGGTTCGGCGGTGATACCCAGAAAAATCAGCATGTGGTTGATGATGCCTTGATCCGTCAGCAAGCCTTTCCATGCGTATACACGCAACAGGAACGAGGTCCAAAACGGCAGCATCACCATCAGCAGCAGCAAGGGCCGCACCGAGGGTTTGCTGCGGGCCAGGAAGTAGGCGAACGGGTAACCGAAGAACAGGCAAAGCAAGGTGGTCCACAGCGCGTATTTGAGCGACAGTAGGTAAGACTCGGTGTACAAGGTTTGCAGCCATCCGCTGTCGGCATCATGCAAAAGCGATACGTAATTGGATAACTTCAAATGCAGCGACACCTGTCCGTTGTCGCTGGCGATGATGGGCGCGAAAGGATTCAGTCCTTCGCCCATGTCAGTCACGCTGATGCGCAGCAAAATGAAAAACGGTACCGCAAAAAACAGCAGCAACCAAAACCAGGGAACGGTAAGAACCAGTCTGCGGCCATGGCGCAGAAACATATGGCTGAAAAATCCCGAGACTTTAGTCATGGCAGGTACTCAGCAAAAAAGAAAAGAAAAGGCGGGCGCGCAATCCAGTCGTGACAGCGCCCGCCTTCAAAGCTTACTTGCCTTTCTTGAAGCTGGTGTAAACAGCAGTCATGGACTCGCGCGTGGCGTTACCCAGGGCGGCCGGGGACACCATCAAAGCCAGGTTGGCTTCGTCAGGGAAGACGGCTTTGTTTTGCGCGACTTCAGGTGAGACGAGTGCAACGCTGTCTTTGTTGGCTGTGGGGTAGCCCAACTCGTTGGTTTGAGAAGCGGAGACTTCAGCTTTCAGGTAGTAGTTAATGAAAGCCATGGCGTTGTTCGGGTGCTTGGCATCTGCGGGCACTGCGATGTTGTCAAAAAAGATAAGGCCACCGGTTTTGGGCAGCAGTACTTCGATGTCATGACCACTTTTGTTTTCTTTGGCACGGGCTGCAGCCTGATTGAAGTCACCGGCCCAGCCCAAAGCCACGCACGCCTTGCCACCAGCCAGATCGTCGATCATGGTGCTGGTGAACAAACGGATGTCTTTGCGTACCTTGGCCAGCATCTCACCGGCAGCTTTGTGATCAGCCGCGTCTTCAGAGTAAGCGTTTTTGCCGATGTAATGCAGAGCAGGCGGTAGGATTTCGGTGGGTGAATCAAGGAAAGCAATGCCACATGATTTGAGTTTGCTGGTGTAAGTCGGGTTGAACACCAAGTCCCAAGCGTTGTCCGGCATGGGCGTGCTGCCCAGCGCCTTGGCGACCTTGGCCTTGTTGATGGCCACGGTGGTGAAACTCCAGGCCCAGGGGATGACGTGTTCGTTGCCGGGGTCGACGCCGAGCAGTTTGGACATCAAATTGGGATCCAGGTTTTTGTAATTCGGGATTTGGGCTTTGTCCAGCTTTTTCAGCAGACCGGCTTCGACTTGAGCTTTGACAAACACGGAACCGGGCACGACGATGTCAAAACCGGTGCTGCCTGCCACCAGTTTGGCTTGCAGCGCTTCATTGGTTTCAAAGGTCTGGTAGTTGACTTTGATGCCGGTGTCTTTCTCGAAATTGGCGATCAGGTCTGGCGCCACGTAATCCGGCCAGTTGTAAATATTGAGTACTTTTTCTTCGGTGTTGACAGCAGCAGCAGGCGCGGCAGCCTTGGGTTCTTCTTTTTTGCCGCAGGCGGCAACAGCCAAGGCGGCAAGCAAAACGAGGGAGAAACGGTGCATCATAGGGAAAACTCCTTATAAAGAGTGAAAACGGGCTTTGTAGAAACTCAGACAACTTGAGTTTCACCTGTCTAGTATAAATAACGATTAACGCCAGAGGGGCGAGGGAAACAGTGGCTGAACCTTAAAAGCATACAATCACTGGCTTTGTCGAGCACTTTGAACCAGCGGTAACACCATGCCAATTTATGCCTATAAATGCGCAGCTTGCGGCTTCGCGAAAGATCTGCTGCAAAAAATGTCGGATCCGCCTCTGACCGAGTGCCCCGAATGTCACAAACCTTCGTTCAGTAAACAGCTGACAGCGGCCGGTTTTCAGCTCAAGGGTTCGGGCTGGTATGCCACCGATTTCAAAACCGGCGCCAATCCAGCTGCCACGCCGGCGGCACCGCCGGCCGGCGCTGATGCACCGGCGACCACCACAGCACCCGCTAAAACCGACGCACCGGCGGCCTCGGTTAGCGCGTGCGCGCCCTCTTGCGCCTGCCATTAAACCTCTGTTGTTGTAGCTATGAACATTAAAAAATACATATTTGCCGGCCTGCTGGTCTGGCTGCCGCTGGCTATCACCTTGTGGGTGTTGAGCTGGCTGGTTGGTGCCATGGACGGGATTTTTGCCAATGTGTTGTATGGCCTGAGTAGTGTGCTGCCACAAGCCGTCAGCGATTCCTTGCAGCGCCTGCTGCAAATCAAGGGCCTTGGCGTGCTGCTGGTGTTTCTGGTTCTGGTCATCACCGGCGCCTTTGCTTCCAATGTCGCCGGTCGCTGGCTGGTCACGCAATGGGACAAGCTGTTCACCCACATACCTATCGTCAAATCTATTTACAACAGTGTCAAAAAAGTGTCTGACACTTTGTTTTCCAGTAACGGCAATGCGTTTCGTAAAGCCGTTTTGATTCAATACCCGCGTCAAGGTGCCTGGACGATTGCATTTCAAACCGGAACGCCTACCGGTGAAGTGGTTGACCATGTGGGCCCGGGTCATATCAATGTGTATGTCCCCACTACGCCCAATCCCACCAGCGGTTTTTTCCTGGTGGTGCCTGCCGCTGATGTGATCGAGTTAAATATGAGTGTTGACCAGGCCTTGACCTATGTGATTTCTATGGGCGCAGTATCCCTGGACCAGCCTGTTTTGAAAAACCCGTCCTGAGCCAAGCCAGCCTTTGGCAGCTTGCCCCCTTTTAAGAAACCTGTAACGAAAGAATTTTTACCATGGCAATGCGAACCCATTACTGCGGCTTGGTGACCGAAGCCATTCAGGGACAAACTGTCACGCTGTGCGGTTGGGTCAATCGCAGGCGTGACCACGGTGGTGTGATTTTTGTCGACTTGCGTGACCGCGAAGGTTATGTGCAAGTGGTGTGCGACCCCGACCGCGCCGAGATGTTCAAACAAGCCGAAGAACTGCGCAACGAGTTTTGTATCCAGATCAAAGGCTTGGTGCGTTTGCGCCCTGACGGTACCACCAACGAGAACTTGAAAAGCGGCAAGATTGAAGTGCTGTGCCACGAACTCGTGGTGTTGAACCCGTCTGTCACACCGCCTTTTCAATTGGATGACGACAACCTGTCCGAGACCACGCGCCTGACTCACCGCGTGCTAGATTTGCGCCGTCCTTACATGCAGAAAAACCTGATGCTGCGCTACAAAGTGGCGATGGCTGTGCGCAAGTTTTTGGATGCCAACGGGTTTGTCGATATTGAAACGCCCATGCTGACCAAGAGCACCCCCGAGGGCGCGCGCGATTACTTGGTGCCCAGCCGTGTGAACGACGGTCACTTTTTTGCACTGCCGCAGTCGCCTCAGTTGTTCAAGCAGTTGTTGATGGTTTCCGGCTTTGACCGCTACTACCAGATCACCAAATGTTTCCGTGACGAAGACTTGCGTGCTGACCGCCAGCCCGAATTCACCCAGATCGATATTGAAACCTCGTTCATGGACGAAGAAGAAATCCGCGCTTTGTTCCAAAACATGATCAAAGGCGTGTTCGTTGAAACCTTGGACATAGAACTCGGCGACTTCCCCATCATGGCCTACAGCGAAGCCATGCACCGTTTCGGCTCTGACAAGCCTGACTTGCGCGTCAAACTCGAGTTCACCGAATTGACCGACGTCATGGCCGATGTGGACTTCAAAGTCTTTAGTGCCCCGGCCACCACACCCGGCGGTCGCGTGGTCGCGTTGCGTGTACCGAACGGCGGCGAAATGAGCCGTGGCGAGATCGACAGCTACACCGAGTTCGTGAAAATTTATGGCGCCAAGGGTCTGGCCTGGATCAAGATCAATGACGTGGCTGCCGGTCGCGATGGCTTGCAGTCGCCTATCGTGAAAAACATCCACGATGCCGCCATTGCCGAAATCTTGAAACGCACTGGTGCGCAAAACGGCGACCTGTTGTTCTTCGGCGCTGACAAAGCCAAGGTGGTGAACGATGCCATCGGCGCACTGCGCTTGAAAGTCGGCCATAGCGAGTTCGGTAAAAAACAAGGTTTGCTGGAAAACCGCTGGGCGCCATTGTGGGTGGTCGACTTCCCCATGTTCGAGTACGACGAGGAAGCACAGCGTTACAACGCGGTGCACCACCCGTTCACCGCTCCCAAAGACGGCCACGAAGACTGGATGGTCACCGCGCCTGAGAAATGCGTGGCCAAGGGCTACGACATGGTGTTGAACGGTTGGGAAATCGGCGGCGGCTCGGTGCGTATTCACCGCGCTGACGTGCAGCAAAAAGTGTTTGACGCACTCAAAATCACACCTGAAGAAGCGCAGATCAAATTCGGCTTCTTGCTTGACGCTTTGCAATACGGCGCGCCTCCCCACGGCGGTTTGGCCTTTGGCCTTGACCGCATCGTCACTTTGATGACCGGTGCCGATTCCATCCGCGATGTGATTGCCTTCCCCAAAACCCAGCGCGCCCAGTGTCTGCTGACACAAGCGCCGTCGTTGGTTGACGAAAAGCAATTGCGCGAACTGCACATACGTTTACGTAATCTCGACATCAAAACGGCCTGACACCATGTCTAAATCTGTTGCTGACCAGGGTGTGCCCATCTCGGTGAAGATTCGCGAACGCGTGCTGGCTTCCAAACAGCGTTTTCACGCGAATGACAACATCGCGGAGTTCATTCAACCCGGTGAACTTGAAGCCTTGCTGGATGAAGTCGAAGATAAATTGAAAGCCGTACTTGAGAGTTTGGTGATTGACACTACCAATGACCACAACACCAACGACACGGCCAAGCGCCTGGCCAAGATGTACGTCAAGGAAGTGTTTAATGGGCGCTATGTGACTTCACCGCAAATCACAGAGTTCCCTAACGCCGAGCGTTTGAACGAACTCATGATTGTGGGCCCCATCACCGTGCGCAGTGCGTGCAGCCACCATTTCTGTCCCATCATTGGCAAAATTTGGATTGGCATACTGCCGAACAAAAACACCAACGTCATCGGCTTGTCCAAATACGCCAGACTGGCCGAATGGGTGATGGGCAGACCACAGATCCAAGAAGAAGCGGTTGTACAACTGGCAGATTTGATTCAGCAAAAAACCCGTCCTGATGGTTTGGCGTTGGTGATGGAAGCCTCGCATTTCTGCATGGCTTGGCGCGGCGTCAAGGACTTGGACAGCCGCATGATCAACTCGGTCATGCGCGGCGCCTTCCTCAAGGACCCGATATTGCGGCGCGAGTTCTTGGCGCTGATCCCGCAAAAAAGTTAATGCATGATGGGCTTGTCAGCCTTTGAATGCTGCTTATGACACGCATGCTTGGTTGCGATTTCAGCAGCAGCCCGTCTAAACGCAAACAAATTGTGGTCGCCTGGGGTGAAGCCGCAGGCGACCGCGTTTTATTGAAACAACTGCAGTTTTTTTCTACGCTGAAAGATTTCAGCGAATGCTTGCACACACCCGGCCCTTGGGTAGGCGGTTTCGATTTGCCGTTTGGCTTGCCGCGCGAGTTGGTTGAAACCTTAGGTTGGCCCACCGATTGGTTGGCCTGCATGCAGCAATTTGCACAACTCAGCCGCGAAGATATTCGCGCGCAATTTGCAGCTTTTTGCAATCAGCGTCCGGTCGGTGGTAAGTTCGCGCACCGCGCCACCGACTTGCCCGCCGGTTCGAGTCCCTCGATGAAATGGGTGAACCCGCCGGTGGCGTTCATGATGCACGCCGGTGTGCCTTTGTTAATCGAGGCTGGTGTGCATTTGCCGGGCTTGCTCGATGGCGATAAGCAGCGCGTGGCCTTAGAGGCATACCCAGGCATGTGGGCGCGGCGGGTGCTACAACGGCAAAGTTACAAAAACGATGCGGCGGCCAAACAAAACACTGAGCGCTGGCTGGCGCGCAAAAACCTGTTGCATGCCTTGGTCTGGGGCCACGACGATGTGCCGATGCGTTTGAAGCTGAGCTCGGCCATGGTAGACACGTTGGTTGATGACGCCAGTGGCGACAGTTTGGATGCGGTGCTGTGCATGATGCAAGCGGCTTGGGCGCAACAGCGGTTTGCACAAGGCGACGCCTTGTATGGCTTGCCGCCCGACATGGACCGGTTAGAAGGATGGATCGTCAACGCATGAGCGAACCGTTGTTGGCGCAGGTGATTGAAACGCCGCGCATGTGGTTGCGCTGTCCCATGCCGGGCGAAGGTGAAGCCCTTTACCAATGTGTGCAACAGACGCTGGCGCAATTGCAAACCTGGCCGGACTCTTTGCCTTGGGCGCAGCAACCGCAGTCGCCCGACATCTCGGAAGACTATTGCCAGACTTGTTATGCCGCTTGGGTGATGGGATTGCGTTGGCCCTTGCTGATATGGGACAAAGACACGGCGCAATTGGCGGGCAGCATCGGTTTTCACCAGATCAACCACGACACGCAAACATGGGAGTTGGGTTATTGGTGCAGCCAGGCGATGCAGGGGCAAGGTCGCATGACAGAAGCTGTGTCTGTGTTGACCGCGTATGTGCGGGAGCACTGGCCGCCAGTGCGCATACTGTGTCGCATAGACACGCGCAACACCGCGAGCTTGCGTGTGGTGCAAAAAACAGGATTCAGTTGGGAGAAGACAGAGTCGCTGGCATCAGACAGCGGTTTGCGGTACGAGGTGCAACATCATGTGCTGGGTCGGGCGCTGCATACCGGGCAGTCGGACTGACGCTGTAAGCGCATTTCGGTCCAACTGAGGTCGCGCCCGTCCAGCATCTGCAAACGACCGGCCAGCGATTGACCTAAACCGGTCAGCAATTTCAAAGCCTCAGCCGCTTGCAAACTGCCGATCACACCGACCAAAGGCGCGAGCACGCCCATGGTGGAACAACTGACTTCCTCGGGCGCATCTTGAGGCGGGAACACGCAGGCATAGCAAGGAGACGCGGCGTCCCGCACATCGTAGGTGGTGAGTTGGCCGTCTAGGCGGATGATGGCGCCGCTGACCAAGGGCACACCGTGGGCTACGCAAGCTGCGTTCAAGGCTTGCCGGGTTTGGAAATTGTCGGTGCAGTCCAGCGCCACGTCTGCTTGCGCCAACAGTTGATTCAGCAATGCAGCATCGGCGCGCTCAGAAATGATTTGCACATCGACGCCGGGGTTGAGCGCTTGCATGGCATCACGGGCTGACTCCACTTTGAGTTGTCCTATGCGCGCCGTGGTGTGGGCGATTTGTCTTTGCAGATTGGTTAAATCGACCGTGTCGTGGTCTATCAAGGTAATGCGTCCTACACCGGATGACGCCAGATACAGGGCGGCTGCGCTGCCTAGGCCGCCTGCGCCCAGCACCAGCGCATGGCTGTGCAACAAACAGTCCTGCCCGGTATCGCCCAGTTCGTTAAGAAGTATGTGGCGCGAGTACCGCAGCAGCTGGGCGTCATTCACCCTTTACTGTTCCTTTTTTTCCACAGGACGCTCGCTCAGTGTTTTGCTGATCTTCACCGGCTGGCGTTTCAAGTGGTTCAGCGCCTGTTGCAGTTGGAAATCTTCGGTACTGCCGAATTCAGGGGTTTTGCGATCTGCCACCGGTTTTCTGGATTCGTCTTCCAGACGCTTTAAGGCTTCTTCGCGTGCCTTCTCGCGCGCCGGGTCTTTCACCTCGGCACCCTGGCCGCTGTTGAGGTGTTTTTCCAGATCGGCTTCTCGGGTGCGCAGCGCGGCATACGGGCTGCCTTCAGCTGTGTCGTCGACCAGCAACTCGGGAACAATGCCCTTGGCCTGGATGGAGCGACCGCTAGGCGTGTAATAACGCGCAGTGGTGATCTTCAGCGCGGTATCCGCACCCAGTTGGCGCACGGTTTGTACCGAGCCTTTGCCGAAGGTCTGGCTGCCCATCAAGGTGGCGCGCTTGTGGTCTTGCAAAGCACCGGCGACGATTTCGCTGGCAGATGCTGAACCTTCATTGACCAGTACCAGCAGCGGGATTTTTTTGTACAGATTCTGGGTTTTGCTGGCAAGGTTGGAAACCATGTCCTGACCACCACGGCGCAGATAGTATTCAGGCGCTGCTTTGTAGGTGAACTTGCTGTCTTCAAGTTGGCCGTTGGTAGACACCACGGTCACGTTATCGGGAAGGAACACAGCAGACACCGCCACAGCCGCATCCAGCAGACCGCCCGGGTCATTGCGAAGATCAAGCACAAGACCTTTCATTTTCGGGTCCTGCTTGTACAACTCTTCGAGTTTGCGAGTCATGTCTTCAACGGTGCGATCCTGGAACTGGCTGATGCGGATCCAGCCGTAACCATTTTCAATCATCTTGCTCTTGACGCTGACGGTTTTGATTTCTTCGCGGACGATGGTCACCGGGAAAGTGCGGTTTTCATCTTTGCGGTAGATGGTAAGCAAGACCTTGGTTTTGGGCTCGCCGCGCATGCGCTTGACGGCTTCGTTCAAAGACATGCCTTTGACAGCGGTGTCGTCGACCTTGGTGATCAGGTCACCCGGCTTCAAACCGGCGCGGTCAGCAGGTGAGCCCTCAATGGGAGATACCACTTTGACCAGACCATCTTCTTGCGAAATTTCGATACCGACGCCGACAAATTTACCGGTGGTGCCTTCGCGGAATTCTTTGTAGGATTTTTTATCGAAATATTGAGAATGTGGGTCTAGGCTGGCCACCATGCCAGAGATGGCGTCGTTGATGAGTTTTTTCTCGTCCACAGGTTCAACATAGTCAGACTTAACCATGCTGAATACCGCTGCCAGTTGCTGCAGCTCTTCTAGCGGCAAGGGCGCCATGTTGGCGCGTGCCACTGTCTGGAGTGAAAAAGTGGTGAGTGCGCCTGTGAGTGCGCCGACTGTCAACCAACCTGCAATTTTGAGTTTTTGGCCCATATGTAATGATCCCCTGTGCTTTTTGCGGACGTAGCGATTTAAGGAGATAGTTTACTGCCTATACGCACAAAACCAGGACCCGTTTTGCCTATAACCCCAACAGCGCCCGGAAGACCGACGGCTGCCTGCGTTCAAAGGTAGTAATGGCGTACCGGGCGCAGGTTCTCGTCCAGTTCATAAACCAAAGGTTCTCCATTCGGGATATTGAGCCCGACGATGTCCTGGTCGGAGATGCCATCCAAGTACTTGACCATGGCGCGAATGGAGTTGCCGTGGGCGCTGATCAGCACGCGTTTGCCGCTGCGTATGGCCGGTGCCAGCGAATCCTTCCAGAACGGCATGACCCGTTCGACCGTATCTTTCAGGCATTCAGTCAGCGGCACTTGGCCGGCTTGCAGCTTGGCATAACGCGGGTCGGTGCCTTCGTAGCGCTCGTCATCCGGCGTGAGCGCTGGCGGCGGCACATCATAACTGCGCCGCCAGGCCAGCACCTGGGCATCGCCGAATTTTTGCGCGGTTTCGGCTTTGTTTAAACCCTGTAAAGCGCCGTAATGGCGCTCGTTCAGGCGCCAGTGGTGAGCAACCGGCAACCATGATCTGTCCATGCTGTTTAAGGTATGCCACATGGTGTGTATGGCGCGCTTGAGCAAGCTGGTGTATCCCAGATCAAAGTCATAACCGTGGGCCTTGAGCTTCAAACCTGCTTGCTGGGCTTGTTTGACGCCGGTGGCTGTCAATTCGACATCGGCCCAGCCGGTGAAGCGGTTTTCCAGGTTCCATAGGGATTCGCCGTGGCGGATGAGAACAAGCTTGTACATGAATGAATAAAACCTTGTAAGAATATGCTGGCGGAAAAGGATTCTAGAATGGAGGCTAGCTGCTACTTGAGGTTGACTGAGTGAATTTTTTGATTGAAAACTGGATTCTTGTGTTGGTTGCTGTCACTTCCGGTGTCGGTTTATTGCTTCCCAACCTGAAAGCCATGGGCGCGCCCGGACTGTCTCCCACCCAGGCTGTGCTGTTGATCAACCGCGAAAAAGCCAATGTGGTCGATGTGCGCAGCGCTGATGAATTTGCCACCGGTCACCTGATCGGTTCACGCCATGTGGCCATGGAAAACATTTCGGCCGACTTGGCTAAAACCGTGACTGACAAAAAACGTCCGCTCATACTGGTCTGCGCCAGCGGCATGCGCTCGCAAAAAGCCCAGCGCATCGCCCAGCAACTCGGCTATGAAAATGCGCACAGCCTAGGAGGCGGCCTGAAAATCTGGCAGGAAGCTAATCTGCCGCTGGAAAAAGCCTGAACCTCATCACTTCATCACACCTGCCATGACACCTGTCAAGATGTACACCACCGCTGTTTGCCCTTACTGCGTGCGGGCCAAGCAAATCCTGAAAGCGCGTGGTGTCGAGCATATTGAAGAGGTGCGTATCGACTTGTCATCCGAGCAACGCGACCACATGATGAACCTGACCGGGCGGCGTACCGTGCCGCAGATTTTCATCGGCGACCATCATGTCGGCGGTTGCGATGATTTGATCGCTCTCGACAGCAGTGGCGGCCTCATGCCCTTGCTTGAGGCGAACTGAGATAATCCTCTCAAATTAACCCCGCCCCCCAAAATACTTGGAGGGTTTTATCCAGGACATCCCATGGCAGACACTCTCGAACCTATTTTTTTGATTCAGCGCATGTACCTGAAAGATTTGTCGCTGGAGCAACCCAATTCGCCGGCTATTTTGTTGTCTCAGGAACAGCCTGCGGTCGACATTCAAATCGGTTTGGGTTCCGAGCAAGTGGCAGAAGGCGTGTTTGAAATCACCGTCACCGCCACCGTCACTGCCAAGGTCAATGATCAAACCATGTTTCTGGTGGAAGCCAAGCAGGCCGGTATTTTTGAAATCCGTCACATGCCCGACGGTCAGATGGAGCCCATCACGGGCATCGCTTGTCCGCAAATTATTTACCCCTATTTGCGCAGCAACGTTGCCGATGTGATTCAACGCGCAGGCTTTCCGCCGGTGCACATGGCTGAAATCAACTTCCAGGCCATGTACGACCAGCAACAGCGCATGAAAGCCGAGCAGAAACTGCAGTGAACCTGCTGATTCTGGGCGCTGGTGCCTGGGGCACGGCACTGGCCATACAAGCCAGCCAACGTCATGCGGTTACTTTATGGGCGCGCGAGGCAGACCATGCAAATCGCATGCTGTCGCAGCGTCTGAATTCAAGTTATTTACCCGGCCACAATTTTCCTGAAGGCTTGTTGCCCAGCCATGCAGCATTGCCGGGGCTGATTCAACACGCCGACCTGGTGGTGCTGGCGGTGCCCATGGCCGCGCTGCGCCAGGTATTGCTGGAAGTCAGTCCGTTTATCCAAGACAAACCGCTGGTCTGGTTGTGCAAGGGCTTTGAAGCGGTAAAACATACTCACAATGCTTATGGACTGATGGCTCACGAGGTACAGGCTCAAGTCGCTCCGGCCATGTTCGCCGGTGTATTGAGCGGTCCGAGCTTTGCGCAAGAAGTGGCAGCTGGTCAGCCCACTGCGCTGGTGGCGGCCAGCCGGCATGCCCTGGTCAGACAGGCCTTGGTCAATGCGTTTCATGCTGACAAGCTGCGTGTGTATGCCAACGATGATGTGGTCGGCGTGGAAACCGGCGGTGCTGTGAAAAATGTACTGGCCATTGCCACCGGTTTGTGCGATGGCTTGCAACTCGGCTTGAACGCGCGCGCCGCTCTGATCACTCGGGGCTTGGCCGAGATGACGCGACTCGGCGTGGCTTTGGGTGCGCGCGCAGAAACTTTCATGGGCTTGAGCGGATTGGGCGACCTGGTGCTGACCGCAACCGGGGACTTGTCGCGCAACCGTCAAGTGGGCATGGGCCTGGCGCAAGGCCGGTCGCTGCCCGACGTCTTGCATTCGCTTGGTCATGTGGCTGAAGGGGTGTACAGCGCGCACACCGTGGTGCAACGCGCGACTTTGTTAGGCGTAGACATGCCGATAGTGTCTGCGGTGGCCGCCGTGCTGCAAGGTGAGGTCAGCCCGACTCAAGCGGTGAGCATGCTCATGGTGCGGGATGCCAAAGGGGAATAAGCGCGAATCAAACCACCAGGTTATCTATCAACCGCGTCTTACCCAACCTGGCCGCACCCAACACCACCAGCGGTTGTGAACCCACCGCAGTCACAGGTGATAAATCGTGTTGATAGCGCAAAGTGATGTAGTCCGGTGCCCAGCCTCTGTCTCGCAAGCCGGCCATGGCCGCAGTTTCGGCAGCCGTCACATCAAACCTGCCGGAACCCGCTTCGACGCGCACAGATGCCGCCAAAGATTTCAAAACCATAGACAACTGCACCGCCTCGATGCGTTCGTCGACGCTCAGATAGCCGTTGCGCGAGCTCAGCGCCAGCCCGTCGGGAGCGCGCGTGGTATCGCCGGTAATGATGTCAACCGGCATGGCCAGTTGCGTCATCATGCGCCGCAGTATCAACAACTGCTGAAAATCTTTTTGGCCGAACACGGCCACGCCGCCGCTGTGTGCGAATACGCAATGAAACAACTTCAACACCACGGTGCACACGCCGGTGAAAAACCCGGGTCTGAACTGGCCTTCCAGAATATCGGCTAAAGCCGGGTCGGGCAGCAGCTTGAAACTTTGCGCTTGCGGGTACAGCTCATCCTCGTCCGGCGCAAACAACACATCGCAACCTACGCTGCGCAATTTCTCGCAGTCGTTGTCAAATGTGCGCGGGTAGCTGGCAAAGTCTTCGCCAGGTAAAAACTGCAGACGGTTGACAAAAATGCTAGCCACGCTGACATCGCCTTGCGCTTTGGCCATGCGCATCAGGCTCAGGTGTCCTTCATGCAGATTGCCCATGGTAGGCACAAAAGCAGGCTTCTCATAAGCTGATAGATGCTGGCGCAATTGCGCCACGGTTCGCGCAATCAACATGAACAGTCACCAGGCGTGGAGTTCATTCACAGGGAATTTTTTGGTTTTGACGGCTTGCACAAACGCTTGCATGGCGCCCAGCACCGTGCCGGACTCGGTCATGAAGTTATAGGCAAATTTCGGCACCTTGCCCTGTGTCACGCCCAGCATGTCGTGCAACACCAAAATTTGTCCGGCGGTATCCACACCGGCGCCTATGCCGATCGTGGCGCAGGTGTTGAGGGCGCTGGTGATTTCACCTGAGAGCACGGCCGGCACCATCTCCAGCACCAGCGCCTGCGCACCGGCGTTTTGCAGCAGCAATGAATCCTGCATCAGTTTTTGAGCACCGGTTTCGGTGCGTCCTTGCACCCGGTAGCCGCCCAGCGTGTTCACGCTTTGCGGTGTCAAACCGAGGTGTCCGCACACGGGAATGCCGCGGGTCACCAGAAACTCGACGGTGGGCGCTAGCCAGGCGCCGCCTTCAAGCTTGACCATGTGGGCGCCGGCTTGCATCAGCGTGGCAGCGCTTTGGAAAGCTTGTTCGGGGGTGGCGTAACTGCCGAAGGGCATATCGCCCAGGATGATGGGGCGACCGTTTTGTTTTTGCACACCGCGCGCCACACATTCGGTGTGGTAACGCATGGCCTCTAAAGTGACCGGCAGCGTGCTGTTGTGGCCTTGACACACCATGCCCAGCGAATCGCCGACCAGAATGATTTCGACACCGGCCAGATCGGCCACGGCGGCAAACGTCGCGTCATAGGCGGTCAACATGGTGATTTTTTCGCCGTCAGCCAGCATTTTCATCAGGCTGTGCATGGTCATGGCCGGTCGTTTACCGGCTTCGGGGGCTGAGGATTGTACGCTCATGGTGCTTTCTCCTTTGTGGGGTTATTGGGCAGGTGAGTAAGCCAGACGCACATAGATGGGTGCGTAGGCTTCGGCTTGGGTGATGTCAACCAGCATTTCTTTGGCAAGTTCCAGCAGGGCGATGAAAGTCACCAGCATCACCGGCACGCCGAGTGCGGCATCAAACAGATTTTCAAATTCGACAAAACGCTGGCCTTGCAATTTTTTGAGCACCATGCTCATGTGCTCACGCACAGACAGTTCTTGGCGGCTGATTTTGTGGTGTTGAATCAGTTTGGCGCGACGCAGTATGTCGGCCCAGGCGGCTTGCAAATCGGGCACAGCCACATGCGGAAAACGTGGTTGCATGGATTGTTCGATATAGACCTGGGCACGCAAAAAATCTCGGCCTTGCTGCGGCACTTGATTCAGACGCGCGGCCGCCAGTTTCAGCTGTTCATATTCCAATAAACGGCGCACCAATTCGGCACGCGGGTCTTCCGGTTCGGCGCCTTCGGGCACTTTCTTGGGCGGCAGCAACATGCGGGACTTGATTTCAATCAGCATGGCCGCCATCAGCAAATACTCGGCGGCGAGTTCAAGATTGGTCTTGCGGATTTCCTCGACATAACTCAGGTACTGCCTGGTCAAGCCCGCCATGGGAATGTCAAGAATATTGAAATTTTGTTTGCGAATCAAATAGAGCAGCAAATCCAGCGGGCCTTCAAAGGCTTCCAGAAAAATTTGTAGCGCGTCCGGCGGTATGTACAAATCCTGCGGCATGGCGAACAGCGGTTCGCCATACAAACGCGCCACTGCCACATGGTCTATGACCGAAGGCATATGGGGCAAATCGGCATTCGGCCCGGCAGGCCAGTTCGCCACAGTCGGGGTGTTCACTTGGGCGCGTTGGTCTGGTAGACGTAGGGCTTTTGCGCCACGCGAGCGTCTTTGAATTCGGCTTGTTCCTGGCGGCTCAGGCTTTTGTCCCACAACAGCGCCCGTCCATGGCGTTGCTCTGCCTCCAGCGTGGGCTTGGCGGCTTTGAGCTGCTGTAAAAACTCAGTGGTTTCAGAGGTGTAGGCCGGGCGGCTGAACAATGACATAAGCGGTGAATTCCAAGTGAGAGCAAGATTCTACTCAGTCGCCATCTGTATCGCAGTTTGCCAATCTTGTTGCAGGTGGCCGGGTCGCAGCCGCGCCAGCAAACCGGTTCGTTGCAAGATGTCCTGGGGTTGCGGGTTCAAGCCGCAGAGCATGAGTTGCACCTGTTGGTGTTCGCAGGTTTGCATCAAGCTTAGCAAGGCATCTGCGCCGCTGGAGTCTATGTAAATCAAACCGCCGAGTTCCAGCACCAGCGTGTATTCGGGTAAATCGCTGGCGATAGCCTCCAGCAAATCTACGGCGCCGAAAAAAAGCGCACCGTCTATGGCCCAGACCTGGGTTTGCGCCGAGGTGTGCAGCAACTTGCGTTGCGTCAGGCTGGAGATGCGGTAAATGAAAGTCAGGCAGGCGGCGGCCAGGCCAACGGCCATGCCAACCGATAAATCCACCAGCACGGTCAGCACAAACACGGCGAGCAGCGTGAAACGGTAAGGCCAGCGAAATTGCGACAAGCGCACAAACGCGCGCCAGTCGCCCATATTCCAGGCGATGAACAGCAGCAAAGCGCTCAACACACCTAAGGGAATATGCGAGACCAGCGGCGCGGCCAGCATGACGATCAACAACAGTCCCAGCGCGTGCACCATACCAGCGACGGGGCTGCTGGCACCGTTTTTCACATTGGTGACGGTGCGCGCCAAAGCACCGGTAGCTGGCATGCCGCCGGCAAAAGGCATGACCATATTGGCCAGGCCTTGGGCCATCAATTCCTGGTTAGGGTCGTGGCGGTCGCCGATCATGCTGTCGCTGGCGCGCGCGCACAGCAGCGATGAAATCGCGCCCAATACCGCCAGCGTGAAGCCCGGCACCAGCACGGCTTGTAATTGCGTCATGGACATCGTTGGCCAGCTCAAGTCAGGCAGACCGGAGGGAATGCCGCCAAAGCGGCTGCCTATGGTCGCCACCGGCCAGTCTGTCGTGTAAACAAACACCGTGGCTAAGAGCATGACCAGCATAGGGCCGGGCATGAGTGAGAGTCGTTGCGCCATTTTTGTCGGCAACCAACGCGGCATCAGCCGTTGCCAGAACGCTAGCAATAGCAAACTGCATGTCGTCAACAACAAGGTAGATATATCGGTTTGGTTTAAATGCGTTGAGATGACGCTGAGGATGCCGAATACATCGGCCGGCATGGTTTGTATGGGCAGGCCGAGAAAGTCTTTGATTTGTAGCATTCCTATCAACACTGCAATGCCGTTGGTGAAACCGGTGATCACGGCCACCGGTATGAAACGTATCAACACACCCAGCCGGAACATGCCCATGAGCAGCAACCACAGACCCGACATCAAAGTGGCCAACATCAAGCCGTTGACGCCGTGTATGTGCACGATGCCGTACACCATGACGACAAAGCCGCCGGCCGCGCCGCTGATTTGCACCCGGCTGCCGCCTAAAGCAGCGGTCAGAAAACCGGCGATGATGGCGGTGACCAACCCGGCTTCGGGCTTGAGCCCGCAGGCAATCGCAAACGCCATGGATATCGGCAGAGCCACCACGCTGACCGTCAAACCCGCGCCCAAGTCTTTGAAAAAACGCTGGCGGTTGTAGCCGCGCAATGCGTCTATCAGTTTGGGTCGGAAAGCCGAAAGCTGAAGCATGTTCCACTATACGCCCGCTGATGGCGGTAACTGCTTATGAAAATCAACAGAAATGCAGGTCTAGCGAATCAGTCTGTCCAGGCGGGCGGCCATTGCAGTTTCATACCGTGCTGTTTTTCAAAATCAGTGATGTCTTCAGGCCGGTCTAAGTCGGTGACAAAGTGCAGGTTCTCAGTTGGTAGCTTTAATGTTTGCGCTGCATGGCTTTGCCGCCATTCTTTGCAACCGAACTGGCTCTCGCCTGCCAAAATCTCCAGCCGTGCACGTGCGCTCAGCAATACCGGGTTGCCGGGTTGGCCATTCACAAACGGGAACAGCATGTCTTGGGTGGATGGAGCGAATGCGTGCAACAGCGTTTGTATATCTTGCGTGGTGACCAAAGGTTGATCGGCCAGTGACATGATCACCGTGTCTGTGTTGTCGCTGAGTGCTTGCAGTCCCAAGCGTTGCGACGACACCAGGCCTTGGTCCGGGTCGGGGTTGTAAACCTTGTGTACCGGCAGGCCGTCCAGCGGTGCTTCAATGTCGGCAGCGTAATGCCCCAGCACTACCACCAGTTGCGTCACGCCTGCATCCAACAGTTGCCGGGCGCTGCGTCGTATCAGCGGTTCGCCATTCAGCTCTAACAATGACTTCGGTTTGAGCCCCATGCGCGAGCCCGAACCGGCGGCGAGCAAAACCGCTGCTATGGTCATGCAGTGCGCTTCAATGGATGCGCATGCCGGGTTGCGCGCCCGGCCATGGCTCGAGCACGTAAATGCCGGGCTGTGCTTTTTCGTCAGCGTGGGACGCGGCCAGCACCATGCCCTCGGACACGCCGAATTTCATTTTTCGCGGCGCTAAGTTGGCAACCATGACCGTGTGTTTGCCGATCAGGTCTTGGGGCTTGTAGGCGCTGGCTATGCCGCTGAAGACATTGCGCATGCGACCTTCGCCCACATCCAGCGTCAAGCGCAGCAGTTTGGTGCTGCCTTCCACCGGTTCGCAGTTGACGATCAAGGCGATGCGTAAATCGATTTTGGCGAAGTCGTCGATGGTGATGACAGGCGCGATCTCCTCGCCGCCGGGGATGCATAAATTGGGGTCCGATAAATTGGGGTCAGACAAAGCATCCAACATTTTTTCGTCCACGCGTTGCATCAAATGCGCGTAGCTGCCAATCACATGTCCTGCACCCAAAGGCTTGGCCGCATTGCTGAAAGTCATGGGTTCAATGTTGAGAAAACCCTCCACTTGTGCGGCCAGTTGCGGCAACACCGGTTTGAGCATGGTGCTCAACAAGCGAAAAGCTTCGATGCAAGTGGTGCACACGTCTTGCAAACGCGCATCCATGTCGGGCTTCTTGGCCAGTTCCCAAGGTTTGTTGGCGTCCACATATTCATTCACACGGTCGGCCAAGGCCATGGCTTCTCGCAAAGCTTTGGCGTAGTCGCGTTGGTCAAACAAATCGGCCATAGCGCTCAAACCGTTTTGCAATTGCAACAACAAAGCCTGTCCATCAGCGCTGAACGCGCCCAACTTGCCGTCAAACCGCTTGGCGATAAAACCCGCCGCTCTTGAAGCGATGTTAATGTATTTACCCACCAAATCAGAGTTGACCCGCGCCATGAAATCTTCGGCGTTGAAGTCAATGTCTTCGTTGCGCCCATTCAGCTTGGCGGCCAGGTAATAGCGCAGCCACTCGGGGTTCATGCCGAGCTTGAGGTATTTCAACGGGTCAAGACCGGTGCCCCGGCTTTTGCTCATCTTCTCGCCGTTGTTCACTGTCAGAAAGCCATGAACAAACACTTTGTCCGGTGTTTTGCGGCCGCTGAATTTCAATATGGCTGGCCAAAAAAGTGTGTGAAAGGTGACGATGTCTTTGCCAATGAAATGGTATTGCTCGGTGTCGTCAGCGGCCATGTACTCGTCAAAGCTGCGAGTCTCACCGTGCTGGGCCTTGGGTCCGCCCTTATCGAACCAGTTTTTCAACGAAGCCAAGTAGCCAATCGGCGCATCCAGCCAGACATAAAAGTACTTGCCCGGCGCATCGGGAATCTCGATGCCAAAGTAGGGCGCGTCGCGAGAAATATCCCAATCGCCCAAGCCTTCGCTGGTCGAGCCGTCCGGGTTGGTGCGCACGCTAAACCATTCCTTTACCTTGTTCGCCACCTCGGGCTGCAAGTGTGTGCCGTTTTGCGTCCAGTCTTGCAAAAACTCCACGCAACGCGGGTCAGACAACTTGAAGAAAAAATGCTCGGCGTGTTTCAACACCGGCGTGGCACCGCTCAAGGCCGAATACGGGTTTTTCAAATCGGTGGGCGCATACACCGCACCGCAGTTTTCGCAGTTGTCGCCGTACTGGTCTTTGGCACCGCACTTGGGGCATTCGCCTTTGATGAACCGGTCCGGCAAAAACATGTTTTTCTCGGGATCGAAAAACTGCTCAATGGTTTTGCGCTCTATCAGCGTGCCGCCTTGGTCTGCGGAAAGGTCGCGCAGGTCGCGGTAAATCTGTTGCGCCAGCGCGTGGTTTTCCGGCGCGTCGGTGGAATGCCAGTTATCAAAACCGATGTGAAAACCATCCAAATACTGCGCGCGTCCAGCGGCGATATCAGCAACAAATTGCTGTGGGGTCTTACCGGCCTTTTCGGCGGCGATCATGATGGGCGCGCCGTGCGTGTCGTCGGCGCACACAAAATTCACCGCGTGCCCCTGCATGCGCTGAAAACGTACCCAGATGTCCGCTTGTATGTATTCCATCATGTGGCCGATGTGGAAGTTGCCGTTGGCATAGGGCAAGGCGGTGGTGACAAATAAGCGGCGCTGGGTCATAGGTAAGTGTTCGTGTCCGGGAAAAACAGTGATTTTATGCGGCGCGCTGTAGGGATGCTCAGTGCTTGCCATCGGTGCAGACCTGTGTTGTTAAAGCGGTCTTGCGCGCGTTGGCTGAGACCCGCACGCGTGCTTGGCTAGACTAGCCGCTTTTCGCATTGAATGTGCTGGAGCAGTTATGGCCGTGACCGAACAAGACATTACCCTCGCCTTGCAAACCGTGGCGGACCCGTTGACCGGCCAGGATTTTGTTGCAGCCAAAGCCATTAAACACCTGAGCATCCAAGATGGCGTCGTCAGTTTTGATCTGGTGCTGGGCTACCCGGCCAAAAGTTTGTGGGACTCTTACCGGCAGCAACTTGAACACGTGGTGTCGCAAGTGCCAGGCGTCAGCTCGGTGAAGGTGACGGTCAGCAGCCAAGTGGTCGCGCACACGGCGCAGCCTGGCGTGGCTTTGCTGCCGCAAGTGAAAAACATCATCGCCGTCGCATCCGGCAAAGGCGGTGTAGGTAAATCAACCACCGCCGCCAATCTTGCGCTGGCCTTGGCCGCCGAAGGTGCCAGTGTGGGTTTGCTGGACGCAGATATTTACGGCCCCAGCCAGCCCATGATGATGGGTTTGTCGGGCAGGCCTGAGAGTGCTGACGGCAAAACCATGCAACCGCTGGAGGCGCATGGCGTGCAAGTCATGTCTATCGGTTTTCTGGTGGCGCAAGACCAGGCCATGGTGTGGCGAGGACCGATGGCGACGCAGGCTCTAGAGCAGTTGCTGCGCCAAACCAACTGGCGCGACTTGGATTACCTCATTGTTGACATGCCGCCGGGCACCGGCGATATCCAATTGACGCTGAGCCAACGCGTGCCTTTGACCGGCGCGGTCATCGTCACCACGCCACAAGACATCGCCTTGATTGATGCCATGAAGGGCATACGCATGTTCCAAAAAGTGGGTGTGCCTATTTTGGGGATTGTGGAAAACATGGCGGTGCATGTGTGCAGCCAATGCGGCCACGCCGAACACATCTTCGGCGTCGAAGGCGGTAAGAAAATGGCGCAAGCCGAAGGCATGACGTATTTGGGTGCCTTGCCTTTAAGTATGGCGATTCGGGTGCAAGCCGACAGTGGCATGCCCAGCGTGGCGTCCGAGCCGGATGGCGAAGTGGCCGGTATTTACAAAGCAGTAGCGCGGCAGCTCGCTGTGAAAGTGGCCGCCAGAGCCAGGGACTTTTCGTCGAAATTTCCAACCATCAAGGTGTCCAAGGACACCTGATTGGCAAACCTGCCGTAATGCATTAAAGTGCATTCATGGCTTTACCTTCATCCGCCGAAGAACGGCACCCTTACCTGACCGCGTTGGGCGAGCGTGTGCGGGCTTTGCGTGCGCGGCGCGGTCTCACGCGCAAAGCCGCCGCCGCCCGCGCTCAGGTGTCCGAGCGGCATTGGGCCAATCTGGAGTCCGGCACCGGCAACGCCTCGGTGCTGGTCTTGTTGCAAGTGGCCAAGGCCTTGCAATGCGGGCTGGTCAGTTTGCTGGAAGAAGAAGCCGCCAGCGGCAGCGCACGCCATCAGCATATTGCGCTGATCGGGTTGCGCGGCGCCGGCAAGTCCACGTTGGGCCAGCGTCTTGCGCGCGAACTAGGCTTTGTGTTCATCGAAATCAGCCGCGTCATTGAAACCTTGGCCGGTTGCAGCATCAGCGAAATCCACGGCTTGTACGGACCGCAGGCTTACCGGCGCTACGAGCGGCGCGCGCTGGAAGACAGTCTGGCGCAACACCCGCTTGCCGTGCTGGCCACGCCCGGCGGCCTGGTGTCCGACGAGGCCAGTTTTCAGTTGCTGCTGGCGCAGTGTTTTACCGTATGGCTGCAAGCCACGCCCGAAGACCATATGGCGCGCGTCGTGGCTCAGGGCGATACCCGGCCCATGGCGGCCAGCCCCGAGGCCATGGGCGATTTGCGTCGGATTTTGCAAGACCGCAGCCCGTCTTATGCCCGCGCCGATTGGCAACTGGACACCAGCGCGCAATCACAAGAAGACAGTTTTCAGGCACTTAAAAAATATTGCGAATCACTGCATTAATGCATTATTGTGCATCAATGAATGTCCGTAATGCCGGATGATGCGTTGCTAGGCCAGACGCAGCGCGTTGTAGCCCCGGACAACCCAAGGAAGCGCCATGACCGATTTTTCTGTCAATTACCAAACCAGCCCCGAACACTACCGTCACTGGTCGTTTAAAGCGGATGGTGACATCGCCACGCTGTCGCTGGACATACAAGAAGACGGCGGCATCTTGCCCGGCTACAAACTCAAGCTGAATTCTTATGACTTGGGCGTGGACATTGAATTGAACGACGCGGTGCAGCGTTTGCGCTTCGAGCACCCCGAGGTGAAAGCCGTCGTGGTCACCAGTTTGAAGGACCGCATTTTTTGCTCGGGTGCCAACATCTTCATGCTGGGTTTGTCTACGCACGCATGGAAGGTCAACTTTTGTAAATTCACCAATGAAACACGCAATGGTTTGGAAGACAGCAGTCGCCATGGCGGATTGAAATTTCTGGCCGCCGTCAATGGCGCGTGTGCAGGCGGCGGCTACGAATTGGCTTTGGCATGTGACGAGATATTGTTGGTCGACGACCGCTCCAGCAGCGTATCGCTGCCCGAAGTGCCGTTGCTGGGTGTGTTGCCAGGCACCGGCGGTTTGACCCGCATCACCGACAAGCGCCACGTGCGCCACGACCACGCCGATGTGTTTTGCACCAGCGTGGAAGGCGTGCGCGGTCAGCGTGCTGTTGATTGGCGGCTGGTGGACGCGATTGCCAAACCGGCGCAATTCACGGCTGCGGTATCCGCGCGCGCGACGCAACTGGCCATGGCTAGCCAACGCGCCGGTGGTGTCGCCAAAGGCCAGGGCGTCAAGCTCAATCCCTTGAATAAAACCCTGACGGCAAACAGCTTTCACTACCGCTACGTGAGAGTCGACATAGACCGCGAGAAACGCACTGCCACCATTTGCGTGTCAGCGCCAGTGCATGCATTGCCGACCACGCTGGCGGATATTCACGCCGCCGGTGACAGTTGGTATCCGCTGCAAATGGCGCGTGAATTGGATGACGCGATTTTGAGTTTGCGCACCAATGAACTCGACATTGGCACTTGGTTGTTGCGCGCTGTCGGTGACGCAAACTTGGCGCTGCAATCCGATGCGATTTTGTTGCAACACCAAGACCATTGGCTGGTGAAAGAAACTTTGGGCTTGCTGCGCCGTACGCTGGCGCGTTTGGATGTGTCTTCCCGATCCATGTTTGCATTGATTGATGAAGGCTCATGCTTTGCAGGCACCTTGGCTGAGCTGGCATTTGCCGCAGACCGCGCTTACATGCTGGCGCTGCCTGACGCGCCAGAAACCGCGCCCCACATCGCTTTGAGTGAAATGAATTTCGGTGTATTCCCCATGGTGAACCACCAGTCACGTTTGCAGCGCCGGTTTTACGAAGAGACTGCGCCAATGGAAGCTGTGCGCGCTGTCGTGGGTCAGGCGTTGGATGCAGACAAAGCTTTGGCGCTGGGTCTCGTCACCGCCGCGCCGGACGACATCGACTGGGCAGATGAAATTCGCATCGCCATCGAAGAACGCGCCGCCATGTCACCCGATTCACTCACCGGCTTGGAAGCCAACTTGCGCTTTAGCCAAAAAGAATCCATGGAGACGCGCATCTTCGGTCGCTTGTCGGCCTGGCAAAACTGGATCTTCAACCGGCCTAACGCGGTCGGCGACAAAGGCGCGTTGAAGGTGTATGGCAAGGGCGAGAAAGCCGCTTTTGACATGAACCGCGTCTGATTCACTGGCGGCGTTAATTGTTAATTGGGGTCAGATACCAATTAATTCCCCTCACGTTTCACCAAAAATTAATTGGAGTCTGACCCCAATTAATTCGTATCTTTTCAAACACTCTGGAGTCTCTCATGTCAGCCATCAACTACAGCGAAAAAATCCCCAACAACGTGGACCTCGGCGGAGACCGCACTTTGCAGCGCGCGCTTGAACAATGGCAGCCCAACTTCATCAACTGGTGGGACGACATGGGCCCCGAAGGCACGACCGACAACGATGTGTATTTGCGCACCGCAGTCAGCGTCGATCCGCAAGGCTGGGCGCAGTTTGGCCATGTGAAGATGCGCGACTACCGCTGGGGCATTTTCTTGAACCAAGGCGAAGCGGATCGCAAGATTCATTTCGGTGACCACAAAGGCGAAAAGGCTTGGCAAGACGTGCCCGGCGAACACCGCGCCAATTTGCGCCGCATCATCGTCACGCAAGGAGACACCGAGCCCGCGTCTGTCGAGCAGCAACGCCATCTGGGCAAGACCGCGCCCAGCATGTACGACTTGCGCAATTTGTTTCAGATCAATGTGGAAGAAGGCCGTCACTTGTGGGCCATGGTGTATTTGCTGCACAAACATTTCGGTCGCGATGGCCGCGAAGAAGCCGAGGCGCTGCTTGAGCGCCGCAGCGGCCAAGAAGACAACCCGCGCATTTTGCAAGCCTTCAACGAAGAGACGCCCGATTGGCTGAGCTTCTTTATGTTCACGTATTTCACCGACCGCGACGGCAAATTCCAGCTGTGCGCTTTGGCTGAAAGCAGTTTCGATCCGCTGGCGCGCACCACCAAATTCATGCTGACTGAAGAAGCGCACCACATGTTTGTCGGCGAGTCCGGCATCAGCCGTATCATTCAGCGCACTTGCGCGGCGATGAACGAAATGAAGACCGACGACGTTGGCAAACTGCGCGCGGCAGGCGTGATTGACTTGCCGACTTTGCAGCGCTATTTGAATTTCCACTTCAGCGTGACCATCGATTTGTTCGGTGCCGACGAGTCCAGCAACGCGGCTACGTTTTATTCCACCGGCATCAAAGGCCGTTATGAAGAAACCAAGCGCGACGACGACCATGTGTTGCGCGGTCAGACTTACAAGGTGTTGAACGTGGTCAATGGCCATTTGCAGGAAAAAGAAGTGCCTATGCTGAACGCGCTGAACGAAGTGCTGCGCGACGACTTCATCAAAGACTCGGTCGGTGGTGTGGATCGTTGGAACCGAGTCATCGAGAAAGCCGGTTTGCCGCACCGCTTGAGCGTGCCGCACAAAGCGTTTCACCGCAACATCGGCGCTTTGTCCGGCTCAAAAGTGTCGCCCGATGGCCGCGTGGTGTCAGAGAACGAATGGAATGCCAAGGTCGGCGAGTGGTTACCCACAGTAGAAGACCGCGCGTTTGTGCAAAGCCTGATGGGCCGTGTGGCAGAGCCGGGCAAGTTTGCCAACTGGATCGCGCCGCCGGCCATCGGTATCAACCGTCAGCCGGTGGACTTTGAGTATGTGCGTTTCAACTGATTGCAGCTCTTTTGCTGAACCCGCTTGGCGAAAGTGAAGTTTGCGATGTGCTTGGCTTAAGTGCTGAACCTGCGTGGCGACAGTGAAATTTGTGTCGTGGTTTGCTTATGTCCTGAACCCGCTTGGCGGCAACGACAGGCGGGGTTCCTCATGCGTGGCCTAGTGCTCAGCCAAAAACCTGCGCTCAGCTTAAATACTGCACTCAGAAACCACCACTCCGCAAGCTCCTAACAAACAAAGCCTCCCAAGCATTTGCAGACACAATCACTACAACGTCACCCAAAAAAAAAGCCATGAGCACAGACACCGCCGAACTGCTACAGCAACACGTGATCGACCCCGAGGTGTGCATACGCTGCAACACCTGCGAAGCCACTTGCCCGGTCGGCGCGGTCACGCACGACAGCCGCAACTACGTCGTCGACCCGGACAAATGCAACCACTGCATGGCCTGTGTTCCACCCTGCCCGACCGGCTCGATAGACCATTGGTTGCCGGTGTTGCGCAGCAAGGCGTATACGTTGGCAGAGCAGTTGTCTTGGGACGAATTGCCCGCCGAGCAAAGTGTGGATGCCTTGCCTGTCGCTGCACAAGTGTCCGGCAGCACAGCATTTGAAACAGCGGCCACATCTGTGCCTGCAACCGCCAATGCGCCCATGGTCAACGCAGCATCATTGGGAGCTACCGTGCCGCCTTGGTCTGCCGCGCATCCGTACACGAATTTGCACGGCCCCAAGTCACCCATCACCGCGACGGTGGTCGGCAATATGCAAGTCAATGAAGCGGGCACAGACAACGAGACGCACCACATCGTGCTGGACTTCGGCAGCATGCCGTTTCCGGTGCTCGAAGGCCAATCGGTGGGCATCGTGCCGCCCGGCGTGGACGCGAGCGGCAAGCCGCACCATGCGCGTCAGTATTCTGTTGCCAGCCCGCGTAATGGCGAACGCCCCGGTTACAACAACTTGTCGTTGACAGTGAAACGCGTGGTGCAAGACCACCAAGGCCAATCGGTGAAAGGCGTGGCGTCCAACTATTTGTGCGATTTGAAAACCGGCGACAGCGTGCAAGTTATCGGTCCGTTCGGCAGCAGTTTTTTGATGCCCAACCACCCCGGCAGCCACCTCGTGATGATTTGCACCGGCACCGGCAGCGCCCCCATGCGCGGCATGACCGAGTGGCGCAGACGCCTACAATCGAACGGCAAATTTCAGGGCGGCAAGCTGATGCTGTTTTTTGGCGCGCGCACGCAACAAGAGTTGCCATACTTCGGTCCATTGCAAAAACTGCCCCAAGATTTCATCGACATTCACTTTGCGTTTTCACGCACTCCCGGCGCTCCGAAGCGCTATGTGCAAGACGCGATGCGCGAAGCGGCCACCGAACTGGCCGCTTTGCTGCAAGACCCGCAAACGCATTTTTATGTTTGCGGTTTGAAGAGCATGGAAGAAGGCGTGTTGCAGGCCATGCACGACATTGCTGTCGGCGCGGGTTTGGATTGGACGGCGGTGGCTGAGGGTTTGAAGCAAGAGGGCAGGTTGCAGTTGGAGACTTATTGAGTTCGACTGTGCGGTGTGAATGACTCAGCGCATGGTGACAAGCCGCTCGCAGTTAGACCGTGTACTTGACCCGGAGAATTTGTCCATTCAATTGGATACGCTCATCAAGGTGGACAGGGCGGTGGGAAAGACGGTTGAAATTCGGTTGAAATAAAGATTCGCCCTCTTTGAATTGCTTGCGTAAAGCTAAGAGCAAAGGTAACATGTTACTGGGCTTGTATAGCTTGAAAAGGAATCTTTCATGTCGAACCTCAATAAATCTGCACTTAAAGTGGCTCGCTCTAGAGAACGCATGCGGGCAGCGGGACTCAGACCTGTGCAATTTTGGGTACCCGATACGCGGTCGCAAAGCTATGGCGACGTATTGCGTTTGCAATGTCTTGCTTTGAAAGAAGACCCGGCAGAAACCGACGTGCTGGGTATGACTACAGAAGCTGCTGGCCTCATTGAGGGTTGGCAATGACGAAACGTGGCGACCTTGTCACAGTGTCTTTGCCAGGTGACTATGGCAAACCTCGCCCAGCACTTGTCATTCAAAACGATTTGCTGAACGAGTTGGACAGCCTGGTGCTGTGCCCAGTTAGCAGCGATCTGCGCACAGCTGATTTCAGGGTCACAGTGGAACCTTCAGCCGCGAATGGATTGCGTCAAACATCACAAGTGATGGTGGACAAATTGTCCACTTTGCCACGCAGCAAAGTCGGCGAAACCTTTGGCCAATTAGAAGTTGAAAAAATGCGTGCAGTGGACAGGGCCATGATGCTGGTGATTGGCTTGATTTAAAAAAATATGTGTAATGACACTAAATCGTTTGAGCCAGTCTAGGGATAAGTGGACAGCTACCAATTAAATGAAAGATCAGTCTGGCAGATACAGACTTTCATCGTTTCGCAGTTTGTCGGCGATTGCGGGTAGCAGGCCACTGGCAAAAGCATTCAATATGGGGCTTTCATTGCCATCAGACCAACTTTCATGTCTGAGTAAAAAATGCACAAGCTGACGCAAGCGCATGAAATCAAATTTTCTGATGGCTTTGTCCGGTGCTTGTCTTGACTCAGAAAGCGGGTTATATGGCTTGGCATCATTCATGAGAAACGGCAGATCGTAACGAAGTAATAATCATTTTCAATTCAAAAGATAACTTTTCTTGTTGGGTTTCAGATTTAAGCACTTCTTCCATCCTCTGTCCTTCTATGTCGGAAATTAAAAGAGGGTAAATTTGATTTTTGAACTTTTCAGATATCAGAATTCCATCTTCTGTTTTTAATTTCTTTAGTAATTTATTTTTCGCCTGTTGACCTTGAAAGTCATTGTCAAATAAGCAAATAATTTTTTGACGTGATTCTTGTTGTTGAAATGTTTCACGGTAAGGGAGGCTCGTAAAAATTGCAATGTTGTCAGCTCCCTTGCAATTAATCACTGGCCATTTTTTTCCTTCAAATAATTCATGTATGAATTGAGTAAGTAGGGTAATAGCATCGTGCCTGCCCTC
Source organism: Bordetella parapertussis (assembly GCA_945870575.1). Lineage (GTDB taxonomy): Bacteria > Pseudomonadota > Gammaproteobacteria > Burkholderiales > Burkholderiaceae_C > Limnohabitans. The sequence goes on from CAMBSK010000006.1 coordinate 94,814, forward strand.
TACTAAAAATATCCAATCATGTGTTTGATCAGGTTCAGTGAATAAGCTAAATATGCCTTGTATATCCCTTGCAGAAAAAAGTCCTTCTGACAGGCGATTAACAATAGTTCGCTTATGCTCATCAAGGGCTGGAGTTTGATCGCAAACCTCACCTTTATCCATCCACCAAATATCTTTAGACTCAACATAATTGACCACAATTGGATTGTGGGTCGTGGCGATAACCTGAACACCTGCTTTAACAATGCGGTCTAAAACATCAACATATACCTTAATAAGTGCAGGATTCAGGTGCGCATCTAACTCATCTAATAGCAAAATATCTAAATTACCAAATAAACCCATTTGTTCAGAAACCAGCAAATAAACAATAATTTTTTCACCAGAAGACAAGCTCTCAGGATCAATGAATAAACCTGTATCTTTTGACAAAAATTGAACTTGAGGGATATCTGATTCCAATTCGGAAACTGTGGGAACTGTGACTTGTAAATTGATGTGCTCAGGAAATGATTTGAATGCTTCTTGAATTTTCAATAGAGGATTTGACGTTTCAATTTCATTTTCAACTGTATTGATTGCTTCTTGAGTGTTTGGATATTCTTTAAAAGTTTCTATTTTTAATCGTTGCTTAGAAACGAAATTTTGATAGGCAGCAATTGATTTGTTGATATTTGGAATAGTTTTGATTTTGTAACTAAGAGTTGCGTGTGTCATTAATATTGATGTATTCTCACCCAAATGACTATCTTGTATTGGAATGCCAGATTGGTCATTAAATACTTCATGACGATATGGTGGATCTGCGTAAGTGCGCCAAAGAACAGGTACATATTCCATTCGAATAGGATTTGAGAAAGGTCTAAATCCTTCTCCAAGAATTGGGGTGAATGCTAATTTAAATTTTAAATTTGCTTTGGTCTCCGTAGGCATCCCTAAAACAGGAAAAAGTGATGCCCCAGGTTTTATAAAAGAGTAAATATAGTCAAGTAGCCTCGTCTTTCCACTCCCGTTCACACCGGTCAAAATATTCAAACCTTTATTTGGTCGCCATGAATCGTTTACATCGGTGACGTAATTTTGTAATTATCCTGATGGCGATTCATCATTCATAGCGAGTCTCTTTTATCGTTAAGTAAAGTAAGCAAGTCCGTTATGACTTAAACAATGAATCGGCATTATAAGAATACAAAAATACTAAATTCATTAAAAATAACTTTTTAAAGGTAATAGTCCGGGGGAATTATCAATTCCGAGCAAATAAACTTAAAAGTGAATGTTTGTTCATGTTGTTGAGCAAAAAAAGAATGCCCCAGGGGTTCTGCACACTCTCCGGATAGTTGAGAGGGCGTACTGCCAAGGGGCGGATGTGCTTTAAATTTTAAGAAACTAATGCAGGTTTGCATAGCTTGTTTGTTGCAAGTCGTGAACAGATCACGTATCAGTTGTTAACGACTTCACATACTCTGTGCACCTCTACCGCTTGGTCGTTTCAGGCATTCGATTGGTTTGACTAATGGATGCACATACGTTACCTTTTACAAGTAGTCACAAAAGCAGTCAACAAAAAGATATTGAGATAGCCGTCTCGCGATGGCACGACTACAAATTTGGTTGAAATGAAAGGACTTAAACATGGCCCTCACACGCGACCTCAGACAAACCATCACCGCCCGCGTTCAATCCGAGCCCGCCTACGCCCGCGCCTTATTGCAGCAAGCCACCAGCTTGTTGTTGCAAGGTGAGCCGCACACAGCCAAGTTGTTGTTGCGTGATTTGGTGAATGCGTCCATCGGTTTTGAGCAACTCGCCCGCGACATGGACAAGCCGCCTAAAAGCCTGCACCGTATGTTGTCCGCCGCCGGTAACCCGACGCTCAGTCATGTGTCGGCTATGTTGGCGGCTATTGCGGCTTACTTAGGCGTTGAAATACAGACCAAGGTCAAACTAAAGAAAAGCATTTACCAGACTCTCATGGGATTGCGTGAGAAATGGCCACCGCAAGATGACAGCGGGCTGGGGAATGCCTCTAAAGCCGATTGATCTGCCCGATAGTCGATAGTCGATAGTAGCTATCTTTTACGGTAAATACATATAAGATATGCGCATAGTTCAATGCGCACAAATTAACCATGCCTTCAACCCTAAACGCAACCCCAACACCATTTCCGCCAACCGTTTCCAGTGCAAAAAGAGCTACCAATCTGACGCTCAGTGCCTATGTGCTGGATGAAGCCAAGCGCTTGAAGCTGAATGTCTCTCAGATTTGTGATGCTCATTTGAAAGAATACGTCAAGAAAGAGCTGTCACGCCGTTGGCGCGAAGAGCACGCGGACTTTGTGACCGCCTATAACCTGTCAGTCGCGCAAGAGGGTTTGCCGCTGGATGAATGGAGAACCTTTTGATGGCCAGGTTTGATGTTTATCCAAACCCAAGTTCATCAGCAATTACAACGCCGTATCTGCTTGATGTGCAAAGTGATTTGTTCGATGGCTTTGACACAAGAATGGTTATCCCTCTTCGGGCGCAGAGTACATTTGCCAAATTGAAATTGCCCGAACGCTTAATGCCCATATTTACAGTCAAAGGCAAAAAACTGATTTTGGAAACTCCCAAAATGGCAGCTGTACCTACTCGGATATTGAAACAACCTGTCGCCACTTTGCTAGATCAACAAAGTACCGTGGTCACAGCTTTAGATTTTTTGTTCAACGGCTATTGACTTTGGTCAGCCACTCCCTGACACACATCCACCCACTGCCCCTGCGTCACTTGCTCAAGTAACTCCACCGATATCCGCACCGCGCTATTGACCGAGCCCGCCGCTGGCAACACCTCGTCATAGGCTTTCAAAGACACATCCAAATAAACAGGCAGTGGCCGCGCCAAACCAAACGGGCACACACCGCCCACCGGGTGGCCGGTGATATCAGCCACCACCTCAGGCGACAACATCTTGCCTTTGCCTAATGCGCTTTTGAATTTCAGGTTGTCTATGCGCGCGTCGCCGCGTGCTACCACCAACACATCGCGGCCATCGCTTAACCGAAACGCCAGGGTCTTGGCGATGCGCCCGGGTTCCACGCCGTGCGCAACTGCGGCCAGCGCTACGGTGGCGGTATTGGCCTCGGTTTCCAGAATCGGCATATCGAGTTGCAATGACTGAAAAAATGCTTTGACAGAAGACAGGCTCATGGTGGCAGTGTGTGTGGCGGTTAACATGATTCTCAGTTATTCAAGCAAGGTACCGCCATGACCTCCGACACCACACCGATTGCCAGCATCGAACAGCGCCTGGACGCCATACAAACCGTGCTGCAACGCCAAGGCATGCAGCCGGCCGAATTCATAGACACGTTTGACGAACTCGCGCACGAGCATTGGGTGCCCGCCAATGGCGCAGGTTTGGTGGCGCGCGCCTGGACCGACCCGACGTTTAAGCAATTGCTGCTGACTGATGGCATGGCCGCGATCAGCGAAGCAGGTTTGAGCATGCCTGTGCACCACCGGCATTTCGTCGTGCTGGAAAACACCGCCGACATACACAACGTGATTTGCTGCACGCTGTGTTCATGCACTGCGTTCACCATCATCGGCTTGCCGCCGGACTGGTACAAGGAACTGGCCTACCGCTCCCGCGTGGTGCGCGAAGCGCGCACGGTGTTACGCGAAATGGGCTTGGACTTGCCCGCGCACACGCAAATCCGTGTCTGGGACACGACCGCTGACACGCGCTACATGGTGATGCCGCAGCGCCCTGCTGGCACAGAAGGTTTGTCGGTAGATCAACTCACCGCACTCATCAGCAAGGACGCGCTGATTGGCGTGGCCCTTATTTAAAGGAACACTCATGGACGGTATGCACGACTTGGGCGGCAAACAAGGTTTCGGCAAGGTGATGCACAGCCGCGACGCGGCGGTGTTTCACGCCGACTGGGAAGTGCGGGCCAACGCCTTGTACAGCCTGGCCGTGAAAAGCGGTGTGTTCAACATGGACGAATACCGCCACGCCATCGAGCGCATGACGCCGCAGCATTACCTCACAGCCAGCTATTACGAACGCTCACTCACCAGCTTGGCTACGCTGTGCGTGGAAAAAGGTTTGGTCACGCACGAAGAACTGGCGCAACTTGCAGGCGGCGCGTACCCGCTGTCCATGCCCGTGGCTGCGGGGCGCGGTAACCATGCCAATCGCACCGCGTTTGTGCCCGGCGATCAGGTGCGTGTACGCGACGAGCATGTGGCTGGTCATGTGCGGTTGCCCGGCTACATACGCGGCAAACACGGCGTAGTGATCAGCCAATCACCTGCCTATCCGTTTCCGGATGCACACGGTCACGGCATACACGCTGATGACGAGCCTACTTACGACGTGCGTTTTGAAGCTGCGCATTTGTGGCCGCAAGGCGCAGAAGCCGCGCAAGTGCATGTGGCCGTGTTTGAAAGTTATTTGGAGTTGAACGTATGAAAGACACAGACAGCACCTTGGCGCAATTCGACCAAGCTGGTGCCGAGCGACTTGAAAAAATTTACCTCACTCCGGATGTGGTTCAACAGCGAGAGCAGATTTTTCAGCTGCTGGATGTCAAACCCGGCATGCAGGCTTTAGACATTGGTTGCGGCCCGGGTCTGACAACGCTTGCACTGGCGGAATCCGTGGGTAATGCCGTGGGTAATGCTGGTCATGTGGACGCGATTGATATCGCGCCGCCTATGTTGGCCATGGCCGCGCGCCGTTGCAGCATGCATCGCCAAGTGAAATTTCACCAAGCGGATATTTTGCAGATGCCGTTTGCGCAAGCCACGTTTGATGTGGCGCTGGCCACGCAGGTGTATGAATATGTGACTGACATTGATGACGCTTTACGCGAACTCTGGCGGGTGATGAAGCCCGGCGCACAGGTGTTGCTGGTGGATACCGACTGGGAGTCTTGCGTCTGGGCTTGCCGGGACGAAGCCCGTATGCGCCACATCATGCAAGGCTGGAGCCAACATATTCCGCACCCGCAACTGCCGCGCAGCTTGAGACAGCGTTTGCAGCGCGCAGGCTTTGCAGACGTGCAAGCCCACACCATTCCATTGATGAACATGGCTTGCAGCCCAGACACGTTCAGCGGCGGCATGATGGGGTTTATCGCTAACTTTGTCGGCGGTTTGCCCGATTTCGGGCCGCAGCTGGCAGCCGATTGGCAAGCCGATGTGCGCACTATGGAAGACGCAGGCGGTTATTTCTTCAGCATCAGCCGTTATGTGTTCGTGGCGCGCAAACCTTGATGCGTTTTCCAGCGCCGGTAGAGCCACAACACGATGAGCATGTTCAACGCGTTCCATGCCACGCCGTTGATGAAAGCCGCATCGTAGGAACCGCTGACATCAAAAATTTTGCCGGACAACCAACCGCCCAGCGCCATACCGACCAGCGACGCCATGATGATGGTGCCGGTGCTGGCCCCCACATTGGCCGCCGGGAAATGCTCGCGCACGATGATGGCGTAGGACGGCACGATTCCGCCTTGGAACAAGCCGAACAGGGCCGACACCACATACAGCGGCACCAGCCCGTCAAACGGCAAAAACATCAACAGCGCAATGCCTTGCAACACCGAGCCCAACAACAAGGTGCGTATGCCGCCAATGCGGTCGCATATCGCGCCCGACACCAAGCGGCTGACGATGCCGCAGGCCAGCATCGGCGACAGCATTTCCGCGCCGCGTGCCGCGCCGAAACCTAAGTCGCTGCAATAGGCCACGATATGCACTTGCGGCATGGCCATGGCGACACAACAACCGACAGCCGCCAGACTAAGCAACCATTGCGCTTGCGGTACCGACAAACCGAACGGCCGGTCTGAAGCCACTACGCCGGTGTGGCTCACCGGAGCATGTTGCAACTGCGGCGGGCGCTCGCGCATGCGCAACGCCAGTAAGGCCATGCCTATGCCGCAAAACACACCAATGCAGATGTAGGTGCTGCGCCAGCCTATGTTGACAACACCCCATTGCGCGATCGGCGGCCACAAAGTACCGGCCAAGTAGTTGCCGCTGGCGCACACCGCCACGGCGATACCGCGCCGCTTGTTCCACCATTGACCGGTGTCGGCCAACAAAGGCGCGAACGTGGAAGCGATACCGAGCAAACCGAGCAGGCCTTGCGCCAATGCAAAACCGACGATGCCGCCCGACATCCCTGCCCACACAAATCCGCCGGTGACACCAGCCGCGCCCACGGCCAGAACGCGCGCAATGCCGACGCGGTCCGCCCATCGGCCTAACCACATACCGCCGAAACCAAAGCCCAACATGCACAAGGTGTAGGGGATGGATGCATCCGCACGGCTGATACCGAACTCGGTTTGCACCGTCGGCAACACCACCGACACCGCGTACATGCCGCTGTTGCCCAGCAGCATGAGCAGCAAGGTGGTCAGCAGTCGCCACGCGGCTTTGCGTGAATCGATGTCGGCGGGGGTGGCGTAGATGAGGCTCATATGATTTATTCAGTGACTGGCAACTGCTTCAAGCCTGATTGAACTGCAAAGCCGCCAAGCTGGCATACAAACCGCCTTTGGCCACCAACTCTGCATGCGTTCCTTGCTCTACCAACGTGCCGTGGTCCAGCACCCAAATCACATCGGCTTGTTGCACGGTCGCCAAACGGTGGGCAATGACCAAGGTGGTGCGGCCTTGCATGGCTTTTTCCAAAGCGGCTTGCACCATGCGTTCGCTGTGCGCGTCCAAGGCGCTGGTGGCTTCGTCCAGCAACAACAGCGGCGGGTTTTTCAACATGGCGCGGGCAATGGCAATGCGTTGGCGTTGCCCACCCGAGAGGCGCACGCCTTTTTCACCCAGAAAGGTGTCGTAGCCTTGAGGCAGTTGCACAATGAATTCATCGGCGAACGCAGCTTGGGCGGCGGCCAGCACTTCCTCGTCGGTTGCCTCTGGTTTGCCATAGCGGATGTTGTCCATGGCGCTGCCCGAAAAAATCACCGGCTCTTGCGGAACGATACCTATGCGCAAACGCAGATCGTGAAGTGACATGTCTTGTATGGCCACGCCATCCAACACAATCCGCCCGGCCTGCGGGTCGTAAAAACGCAGCAGCAAACCGAATAAAGTGGTTTTGCCGGCACCACTGGGCCCGACCACGGCAATGGTTTGACCCGGGTGAATCTCGCCGTTGAGTCCGGCCAAGGCCAGGGTTTGCGGCCGCGACGGGTAATGAAAATCCAGCGCTTGCAGTGACACAGAAGAACCGCTTTCAGGCCAAGGTGCTTGTTGGGGCTGCGCGGGCGAGCTAACCACCGAACGTGTGTTGAGCAATTCCATCAAACGCTCGGTGGCACCGGCGGCGCGCAGCAAATCGCCGTAGACCTCGCCGAGCACGGCGAACGCACTGGCTAGCAAAATCACATAGACCACGGTTTGGCCGAGTTCACCGGCGCTCATGCTGCCGTCGCTCACCGCCATGGTTCCCTGGTACAAGCCCCAGAGCAAGGCCGCGCTGCTGGCCAAAATGATGAAGCCAACCAGCACCGAACGCGCCAAGGCGCGGCGCAGCGAAGTTTTCACAGCCTGCTCGGTGGAGTTAACAAAGCGATTGGCTTCGCGTTTTTCAGCGGTATAGCTTTGCACCACAGGGATGGCGTTCATCACTTCAGCGGCCAGGGCACTGGCGTCGGCCACGCGGTCCTGGCTGGCGCGCGACAAACGGCGCACGCGTCTGCCCAAAGTCACACTGGGCCAGACCACCAGCACCAGCAAGCCAATGACTTGCACCATCAGCATGGGGTGGTTCCATACCAGCATCAGCAGCGCACCGGTGCCCATGACCAGGTTGCGTAAGCCCATGGAGAGTGAGGAGCCGACCACGGTTTGTACCAAGGTCGTGTCGTTAGACAAACGCGACAACACTTCGCCGGTTTGCGTGGTTTCGAAAAACGCCGGGCTTTGTTCCAGCACATGACCGTAGACAGCGTTGCGCACATCGGCAGTGATGCGTTCGCCCAGCCAGGTGACGGTGTAAAAACGCGCTGCCGAAAACATTGCCAAAGCTGCCGCCACGCCAAACAATTGCATGAATTGCCCGGCCAAACGCTCGGCGCTGCCCGGCCCGGTCAAGCCTTGGTCTATCAATTGGCGCAACGCCCAGGGAAAGGCCAGCGTGGCCCCGGCGGCCAGCAGCAAAAACAAACCGGCCAAAGCAATGCGCCCTTTGTAGGGTTTGACAAAGGGCAGCAAGCCGGAGAGGGATTGTGGAGAGGCAGTGGGGGTCGGGCTTGGCATGCACGCAGGCGCAGATTGGAGAAAACTCAGTGTATGCCCAAAGATGACAGCCGTCGCCAGGCAAGGATTTGCCGCAGAAAAGCGCATGCGCTGGCGACATCTCTGTCGTCAGCGCAGCAAATATGTTGCAAGAAAAAAAAGGCGACCGCCCCCGGCGCCACAAGGACGCGCCCTTAAAACCAGGACTGTGAGCGGGGACGGTCTGAAACTTGATTCCCCTGCCCAACAAGAATCGGCCAGTGCCAAAACTTCTTGAGTCCGGTTAGGCGCTTTTTTAAAACATCAGTGGCTGACTTGCAGCACGTGGCTCTTGATACTGCCTTCGTTCACGTTCACCAGTTGCCACAAACGTTGGTGATAAGCCGCCACACTGGGGCGGTGCGCAACCGACACCAGGGCACCGTTTTGGCGCATCACCATCAGCAACAACCGTTCGTAAATGATTTTTTCCGAGGCCTCGTCCAGCGCGCTGGTGGCTTCGTCGGCAAACACCCAACTGGGCTGCTTTAAAAACACCCGCGCCATGGCCAGACGCTGCGCCTCACCGCCTGAGAGTTGCTGGCTCCATTGACCGGTGCTGTCGAGTTGCGAACACAGTTGCGGCAGCAGCGCCAGTTCCAGCGCCTGCTTCATTTGTTCGTCGGTGTAGTCGCTGTTGGCATGCGGGTACAGCAAAGCGTTGCGCAACGTGCCCTCTGGGAAATAGGGTCGCTGGGGAATGAACACCGCGTTGTCCGGTAACACCACGGCGGCGGAAATCGGCAGCGGCTGGCGTTTTTCGTCCCAGCCGCGCACATACGGCCAGATACCGGCCAGCACACGCAGCAAAGTGGATTTGCCGCTGCCTGAGGGACCGCGAATCAACACCGAATCTCCGGGGTTGACCTTGAGCACCACGTCGTCGAGCAAAACTGTGCGGTCCGGCAAGGTGATGGTCAGCGCTGAGGTTTTCAATGCAGCGGGCGAGGGACTGTCAGCGTCCAGCGGTTGTTGCACGGCAAACGAAATGGCCCGCAAGGTTTCCATCTGGTTGGAGAACACGCTCAAACGCTGCGTGGTGGCGGCCCAGGATGCCAGGTTGCTGTAATTGCTGATGATCCAGCTCATGGCATCTTGGACTCTGCCGAAAGCCGAGGAAATCTGCATCAACTCGCCGAGTTGAATGCTGCCGGCAAAGTAACGCGGTGCAGCCACCAGAATAGGAAACACCACTGCCGCTTGTCCGTAGCCCGAGCTGAACCACGTAAAACGCTTTTGCACTTTCAGCAGTTGCATGAAATTGTCCAGCACTTGCTTGAAGCGGTGTTGCAGCGACTGGCTTTCGTAGGCCGCGCCACGGTCCATGGCAATCGCTTCGCTGTATTCGCGCACCCGCATCAAGTGATGCCGGAAATTGGCTTCCAACCTTTGCTGCTGGAAATTCAGCGGCGCCATGCGCCGACCCAAGAAATGCCCGATGACGCTGCCGCCTACCGAGTACAGCAAAGCCATCCACACCATGAAACCGGGGATGGTGAACTCATTCTCACCAATGAAGAAATTGAATCCACCCGACATCATCCACAAAATGCCGACAAAACTGCCCAGCGTGACCAATGCGTCCAGCAAGCCCAGACTGAGCTCAACCGTACTGGCCGTGAACATTTGTATGTCTTCTTGAATCCGCTGGTCGGGGTTGTCCGAACCGCTCAGACCGTCGTGACCGGCCAGCGACTGGCGCAACTCAATCTGGTAAAAAATCTGGTGCGTGGTCCAGCGTGTCAAAAAATCGCGCGTCATCCAGGCGCGCCACCTTATTTCAAGCAACTGGGTCAGGTAAAAACGGTAAACCGCCACCACGATGAAAACGGCGGCCAGCATGCCGAACATTTTGAGTTGTTCCCAAAACACCGGCTCGTCGTGGTTTTGCAAAGCGTCATAAAACAGCCGGTTCCAGTCGTTGAACAGCACCAGCACATACACCTGGCCAAGGTTGAGCGCCACACACACAAACAGCAAAGCGCGTGCTGTCCAGCGTTCATCCGAGCGGAAATAAGGCAGGGACAAAGACCAGACTCGGCTTAAATGCGTCCGGGTTTTGTGCCACATGCCTATGAAAGGGTCAAACAATCGCATGAATCATCAATCTTCTGATAAAGGTGTATTTTGCACTCCGCTGGCGACATGGCCTGACGGCACATGGCGGGCAGCGGATTCGATATGACCGGTTTGGTCGTCAAAAAAGAAGTCAGGCTCGAATTCGCGCAGGAATTCGCCCTTGGGCAGGCCGCCCAGAAACATGGCTTCGTCCACCTGTATGTTCCATTGCATCAAGGTGCGGATGGCGCGCTCGTGCGCCGGGGCGCTGCGCGCCGTCACCAGCGCCGTGCGTATGCGCACCGCCGGTGTGGCCTCTTGCTGCAAACGGTGTAGGGCGGCCAGCAACGGTTTGAACGGACCGGCCGACAGCGGTTGTGCCGCCTTGTCTTTTTCATGTTTTTGGAATGCGTCCAGTCCTTGCGACTGAAACACCCGCTCAGCTTCATCGCTGAACAGCACGGCGTCGCCGTCAAACGCGATCCGTACTTCCTGCGGGTGCGCCTCGGAGGCATGCGCCGAGTGCGGGTACACTTGTGCGGCCGGCACACCGGCGTCGAGTGCGGCGCGCACATCTTTCAAATGGGTGCTTAAAAACAAATTGGCTTTGAGCGGTTGCAAATAACGCCACGGCGATTCGCCGCGCGTGAAGGTGCAGCGGATGATGGGCAGGTCGTAATGCGCGGCAGACTTCATCACGCGCAGGCCGCTGACCGGGTCGTTGCGCGACAAAATCACCACCTCCACCCGCGCGTCACCGGCTTGGTTAAAGGCCAGCAGTTTTTTCACCAGCGAGAACGCCACGCCCGGCAAGGCCGGTTGCTCAAGGCGAGCGAGCTGCAAATCCATGTAGGCGCGGTCGTCGTTTTGCTCGAAGACGCGGTTTTCTTCCTCAAAATTGAACAAGGCCCGCGAAGAAATAGCCACCACCAATTTGCCGTCCAACGTACTTGCCATGGTTTACCTTCATCGCACGAACTGATTGAGTTGAATGATGGGCAGCATGACCGCCAGCACGATCAGCATGACCACCGCCCCCATGGTAACAATCAGCAAAGGCTCCAAGATGGTGGCCAGTTGCATGGCGCGGCGTTGCACTTCTTCGGACAAATGCTTGGCAGCATGTTGCAGCATTTGCGGCAATTGGCCGGTTTGTTCGCCCAGCCGCGCGAACATGGACAACAGGCCGGGCAGCCGTTTGTTTTGCGACAAGGCGCTGGCCAGCGGTGCGCCTTCGCGCACCAGTTCAATCGCCTGCATGGCGTTGGCCCGCAAAGCGGTATTGGACAAGGTCTGCGCCGCCGTTTGCAAAGCTTTCAACATGGGCACACCGGCGCCGACCAGCAGCGCCAGCGTGCCGGCAAAGCGCGCCGCGTTATAGCCCAGGCTTAAGCGGCCCAAGAGCGGCAGGCGCAGCCAGGCGGCGTCAAACTGTTCCCTAAACCCGGTCTGGCGCAAGGCCAGTTTCAGCAACACCGCACCCGCCGCGCCTGCTATGAGCAGCCACAGCCACAGCGCTTGTACCCAACTGCTGAGCGTGAGCATGACCACGGTCAGCCAAGGCAGGCTGCGTTGCGTGCTGGTGAACACTTGCGCGACTTGCGGCACCACGTAGGCCAGCAAAAACACCACGATCAGCAGCGCCACACCACTGACGATGGCCGGGTACAGCGAGGCGGCCAGCAGCTTGGCGCGCATCTGGTGCGCGGCTTCCAAGTCCTCGGCGAGTTGCAACAGCACTTGCGCCAAACGGCCGCTTTGCTCGCCCGAGCC
>CAMBSK010000007.1 GCA_945870575.1 Bordetella parapertussis
GCGTAAAGGATGGGGATGGAACCATCCTGAGCATTTGGGGGGTGGGGGTATGGCGGGGGTCGGGCTGGCAGGAAATTGATGGGGGTACGGGGGTGTCGCCTGAATATAATTGACTCACGCAGAAAAAAATCGAACCAACAAATTTGCTATAGTTTCGGTGTGTCACTTTGGTGTATCACCTAAGCGCAGATTTGACGTGCCAACCGGGTCAGGTGGGGAACCAAGCAGCCCTAACTGTGGAGCCAGTGCCGGGGTCAAGGCTCGTCAACTTTCCCTCATAAGCTCACCAAACTTCCTGCATCGCAGCTGTCAAAAGTCCGTTTACCTGTATTTTTAACGCTTCATTTATAGCGGTTTTTAAATCCAAAAATAAACCATTTTCGAATGGTGCATTTCTTGCTAAATGACTGTTGTCACACCACACAGTCTTTGCGTCAAGGAATGCCATGTTGCCCAACAGCCAGCCAGTTCAAGCCACCACCCTTTGAATGCCTCGACACTTAACGAGAATGAGACTGATATCGAACAGAAGTCAGCGGTCAACCTGTCGACTGAAGATTCAGCCGATGCACAACTGGCATGGACGAACGGCAGCGCTGCTGTCACAGCCCTCTACGCGCCTGCCGCAGTGGCTGAAGTCGGCTTGACTGACAGGGCCGATTTCAATTCCCTGCCCTGGCTGAATAAATCACCCATAGATAGCATTACATTCAAGTCCAACCAACCCTGGCTGATATCGGGCTTGCTGTGCGGAGTTGCAGCCGGTGCATCGGGTTCATCATCGGGCTCAGGGTCTTCTGTTGCCAACGCACCGGCCATGACCGCCACTCCCGGTTGGAGCGCGAGCAGCGGCTGGGGACAGGCCAATGTGGCTCATGCGCTGGCATTGGTCAAAGGGGCCGACTACATACCGTCCATCAGCCAGGCCAACACCCACAGTTACCTTGATGAACTGGGCTTTACCACCGCTTGGTCGCAAGGCTATACCGGTCAAGGCGCAGTGATTGCATGCATAGACACCGGTTTTGGTTTCAAGAACAGCTACCTCACCAGCAATATTCGCTTTAGCAGTTATTGCTGGAACTTTGTCAATGACTCGGCCGATGTGCAGGACGACAACGGCCACGGCACCATGACCGGCAGCGAAATGTGCGCCGGTCCCGGCACCGGTTTTGGTATCACGGGCGGCGCATACGGCGCTGAACTGATGGTGCTCAAAGCCCTTGACGCCAACGGACACGGCACCAGCACGAAAGTGAGTGCGGCCATTTATTTTGCAGTCGACCACGGCGCTGATGTGATCAATCTGTCGCTGGGACAACACAACCCGGACAGCTTAATACTGAAAGCGCTCAGCTATGCGCAAGCGCATGACGTGGTGGTGGTAGCTGCCGCAGGTAACAGCGCCGGTAGCCTGCCCTGCTACCCGGCGGCCTACGCCATGCTCATGCCCAATGTGATCGCCGTTGGCGCGACACAAACCTCCAACGTGCCGGTCAACATGGCGTCGTTTTCCAATAAGGCGGGCACGACTCAAGGCTATAACTTTGTCACCGCGCCGGGTGTGGACATCACAGGTTTCGGCACCGATGAACAACTGTGGTCGTGGTCAGGCACTTCGGTGGCTGCGCCCTTGGTTGCGGCGCAGGCAGCCATACTGACCTCGGCTAAAGCGGGTCAGCACGCACGTGACATTGTTCAAAGCATCATGCAGTCGGCAGACGCCCTGGAACTCATGTTCGGCGGATCGGCGGCTGCAGTGGGCTCAGATACCAAAACCGGCTCGGCAGATGCAAGCGCCTACGAACGCAGTGTGTTTGTGGAAGACAGCTTGCTCAAGATCAGAGCATTGCCGTTTGACCATATTTACTGAGCCATGTGCTCTGCGAATGAGGCTGTGTGGATGTAGAGTAACACGCCGGGCGCAGCAGGCTTGGCCGGCATTATTTATTGTCGAAGGTATAACCTATGCTTAAAAGTATCTCGTTAGACCAGAGATTATGACTGGCAGTTCCACTGGGAACCGGAATATTGCTCATACTGGTGAAAATAACTTTGTCGGTCAGCTCCAAGTACACCGGTTTGCTGATGACGTAACGGAGTCCCGCTTCCGCGCTGGTAGACACGCCCACAATACGCCACCAACCGCTGTTAAAACCGATCAGGTTATTGAGCGACTTGCTACCGACATCACTGGATGACCCATTGATATTGATGTACGGGTGGATATAGGCGATTCCCGCACCGACTTTACCGATGAACGCCAAGCTGGACGTGTCGTTCACGGGCGCTGCCGTGATAGGACGTCGGTACACCAAGTCGACCATCAAGTGGTTCAAGCCGTTGTGCAGCATGTAAGAAAAGTTGTCAGACGACGGGGTTACTGTGCCGGTAAGAGAAGTGGGAGCAGTACCGGACACTGTGACAGTTTGGCCTGCGGTACTGGTGTATTTGACGTGGTCCAGACCGAGTTCAATCGCCCACATTTTGTCGTCGTCGATAAAGCGGCCGATACGCACAATATCTGGCATCAGAATATTGACGTCACCCCACTCATCATGGCCTTTGACATCATGCACGGTAAAGTCATAGCCCAGTGACGACTGCTTGACGCTGATATCGGAATCAGCGTAGGAAGTTTTGCCGAAGCCCAGAGAAAAATACCATTCTGCGTCTTTGGTGAAAAAGCCTTTTTTCGAAATATCCCGACTGAACTTGAAAGGCAGAATAGAAGAGCTGGATACATCTTCAGGTGCCGGCGCATTCTGCGCTTGAACCGGCAAAGCGCTTATCAGCAGCAAACTGAAAAGAATTCGAACTGATGTAGATGAAGTCATGTGTGTGTCGAAATTTTTTGGAAAACTAACCATTGCGGATCATCGGAATCCGGGCACGCAAGCTATTTTTCTTGAACCAGCTCAGCAGTGACTTGACACATATCAAGCAACAAATGAGTTTATCTCAGTTGCCATCGTCAAATACTTTCAGCACGTCAGAGTGGAATTCGCGGTTGTACAAAATCGCCACGATCAATAAAGTGGTCAAGACAAAAAACAGCGGCGAGAAAAACCAGCCCATGGCGGCAAACGAAAAGTAATAGGCGCGCAGCCCGTCGTTAAAAGTTTCAGCGGCAAGTCCGGTCATGGCGGCCACCCGTTGGGCGTAATCGTCCTGCTTGTCCGGGTTGTAATGAAAAAACTGCGGCGAAGGCAGCGCGCCAATCATCAACGCCACAAAGGTGTATTGCCGCATAGACCAGGAAAAACGGAAAAACGCGTAGACAAATATCGCGATCAATATGAGTATCTTGAATTCAAACACCAGTATCGGGGTGGCTTGCGAGAAAGGAATTTCCCGCACCAGTTCTGCCGCCTTGTCAGTCGTGCCCAAGAGCGCCAGCAGTCCACCGATGATGATGATGGTGGTGGAGGAGAAAAAAGAAGGTGTGTGGGACAGCGTTTGCGTGATGATGCCGTCCAGCACGCGCGGGTCGCGCACCAGCGAGACTTTGACCCAACGCAAGCGAAATCGGTTGCTGGCCGCCAGAATCGAGTGTTTGTGCACCGCCAGTCTGCGCGCAAACCATGCATAACCCACCCACACGGCCAGGAAAAAACACAAAACCATCCAATCCAGCCAGGGCAATAAGCTCAGAATTTTCATGGCTTCATGCTAACGCATGGCTATGACAAACAACGCAAGACATACAGCAAGCCGGTGACTCAGACCGCTGCGGCCTGCTGCATGTGTTCTCCTGAAGCTGGGTCAGCCGTGTAATTTTTTTGCAATAGCAGCCACTCTTTGGCCGTAGACCCGTGCCGTGTCCAGATCACCTTGGGGAATGTCTGAGGCGGGACTGGTGGGGCCGACTTGCGCCATCAAACCAGAGGACGAGCCCAAGCGGTTCAGCGAGCCATTGTTGGCTTCAGATTGACCCACCCAAATCATGCCTAACTGCATGGACAAAGTGATGAAGTATTGGATGGTGGACAACTTGTCGCCGCTCAGGTTGGAGGAAATGGTGAAGCCGCCAGCAACCTTGTCTTTCCAGGCGCCACTCATCCATTGCTTGGAAGTGGCATCGGCGAATTTTTTGAATTGCCATGACACCATGCCCATGTAAGTGGGGGAGCCGAAGATGATGGCGTCAGCCGCATTGATGACGGCCCAATCTGCTTCACTGACATTGCCCTCTGCGTCTATAGCCACCAGATCTGCGTTAGCGCCTTCAGCCACCGTCTGGGCGACACGCTGGGTATGGCCGTAGCCGGAATGGTAAACAACTGCAGTTTTCAAGTTTTCTCTCCTATTGAATAAATCATTCGCTCAGGTCAAAGACCAGCACCTCGGCATCCCTGCCATGGCTTAAGTGCAATTCGCTCTCTTGCGCCAGCATGACGGCGTCGCCTGCGGCAAGCGCCAGGCCGTTGACGTTCAAGCCGCCGCGAACCAAAAACACATAGGCTTTGCGCTCAGGGTGTAGCACCAAGCGTGTTTCTTCATCCCCGTCGAACAAGCCGGCGTACATGTGTGCATCCGCATGCAACTTCACTGCCTGCGTGGAAGGCTCCGGGCTAGCCACCAGCGCCAGTGCGCCGCGTTTGGCGCCGTTTGGAATGGTTTTTTGTTCGTAACCGGGGGCAATCCCGCGCTGCTTCGGCAGTATCCAGATTTGCAAAAAATGGGTTTCTTGCTCAGGCGCGTGATTGAACTCGCTATGACGCACACCAGTGCCCGCGCTCATGCGCTGCACATCGCCGGGGGGAATGCCTTTGACATTGCCCATGCTGTCCTGGTGCGCCAGTTCACCGCTCAACACATAGCTGATGATTTCCATGTCCTGGTGACCGTGGGTGCCGAAACCGGTGCCGGGCGCGATACGGTCTTCGTTGATGACGCGTAAATTGCCCCAACCCATATGGGCTGGGTCGTGGTAAGCGGCAAAAGAAAAGCTGTGAAAGGATTTCAGCCAACCGTGGTCGGCAAAACCCCGTTCCGCAGATTTACGCAATGTCAACATGCTCGGCTCCTTTTGTCATGCTTCTCACTTTAGTCTGCCCGGCCGGAAATCAAGGCTACCGGGATTGATGGCATCATTCAAATAAATTGATGAATAAGGCCGCTTATGAACTTTGCCCGCGATGTACTCACCCCTGACGCCCTGAGCATGTTGCAAACCATTTCCAGGCTGGGCAGTTTTGCCGCCGCAGCGCGGGACATGGGCCTGGTGCCCAGCGCCTTGAGTTACCGCGTCAGGCAGATGGAGGACACGCTGGACGTGTTGTTATTCAACCGTTCCTCGCGCCAGGCCAGGCTGACCGCCGCAGGTCAGGAATTGATCAGCGAAGGCACACGCCTGCTCAACGACATGGACAGCATCGCCCACCGCATCAAACGCGTGGCCACTGGCTGGGAAAGCCAGTTCACCATCGCGGTGGACACAGTGATCAATCAGCGCGTGGTCATGGATTTGTGCCAGCATTTTTACGATGGAAATCCGCCCACCCGGCTGCGCTTAAAAGACGAAACTCTGAGCGGCAGCTTGTATGCGCTGACTTCCGGTCAGGCCGATCTGGCTATCGGTGTCGGCGTGATGGAAAACATGTCGTCGGGTTTGCGTTTTGAAGACATCGGACCGGTGGTGAAATTTGTGTTTGCAGTGGCACCCATGCATCCTCTGGCCAGCGCGGTGCAGCCTTTGAGCGATGCGGTGATACGCACGCACCGCGCGGTTGCCGTGGCCGACTCTATACCGCAGGGCAACGGCATCACCATTGGTCTGCTGGCCGGCCAGGATGTGTTCACCGTGCCCGGCATGACGGCCAAACTCGACGCGCAGTTGCGCGGCATGGGGGCAGGTTTTTTGCCGGAGCCCATGGCTCGCCCTTACATTGATCGCGGGGAACTGGTGGAATGTCAGGTGCTGCGTCCGCAGCGCAGGGGTCACATCGGCTACGCCTGGCGTCAAAGCCCTCAAGCGCAGTCCGAACCGACAGGCGATCGCGCTTTGCAATGGTGGCTGAACCGCTTAAGCCAGCCCCAGACGCGCCTGGCTTTATTGGGGCAAGCCATCTGAGCAGACCGCATCACAAACGTGTAGAGTCGAGGCATGAAAACAATTGCTGTTATTGGCGCCGGTATGGCCGGTATCACCGCCGCCCGCACGCTGGCGCAAGCTGGTCATAGTGTCAGCGTATTTGAAAAAAGTCATGGAGCAGGCGGACGCATGGCGACGCGTTCGAGCGCCTACGGCAGTTTCGACCATGGTGTGCAGTACTTCACCGTGCGCGATCCTCAATTCATGCAAGCCATCACCGAAGTCCCGGGCACGCAAGCCATTTGCCGCGCTTGGAGCGCCAATGCAGTTCGGGTGCTGGATCCGCTGGGGCGCGTGATTGAAGCGCCGCTGCCCTTGCGCGAACCGCACTTTGTCGCCGCACCCGGCATGAACAGCTTGATACGACACTGGGCACAACCGCTGCAAGAAGCAGGCATGTTGCATATGCAATCACAAGTGCAATTTCTGCTGCGCAAACCCGGTTCACCCGATAAGTGGCAACTGGTCTGCAGCAACGGCAATGAATACGGTGGCTTTGACGCGGTGGTACTGGCCATGCCGCATGTGCAGGCGGACTTTTTACTGCGGCAATCCGGCGCACCGGCGGCCGGTTTCAGCGGCCTGGACATGATGTCCAAAGTAGAGGTCGCGCCTTGCTGGACTTTGATGCTGGCTTACCCGCTGGCCAATCAACCCGGCTTGAGTCACCTCGGACCGCAATGGAATGCGGCGCGCAGCACGCACCACAGAATCGCCTGGATTTCCAGGGAGTCGTCCAAACCCGCGCGCAGTTCTACCGAGCGTTGGACGGTGCAAGCCAGCGCGGAATGGTCGCAGGAACACTTGGACGACGATGAAAACAGGGTGACAGCGAAGTTGTTAAAGGCATTCGCCGAATTAACTGGCATACGGGCCGAACCGGGATTCACCCAAACCCATTTATGGCGCTACGCTAAAACCACGCAACCCATGGGCAAAAGGCATCACTGGGATGCGAAATTGAAACTAGGTGTCTGCGGTGACTGGCTGCTGGGTCACCGGGTCGAGGATGCTTTTGTCAGCGGACTCAGCTTAGCACTGACCATAGCTGACAAAAGCTGATCCTGCTGAATCAGCGTTTAGGTTTGTTCAACCAGTTTGCCAGCAAAAACAGCATGACGACTATCCATCCGATAAATAAAAGTGTGTGAACTTTCATGGTGCTTTCTCCTTGTGTGTTGATCTGACAATTTTTGCCTTTACAGGCGCTCAACGCTTGGTTTTCACCAAGGGATTCATGATGAGGACGGTCAGCAACAGCAACACCACTTCAATACTATACACAGTGGAATAAGCCATGGCTGAATCGGTGAATTGTGCGGCAATGTCGCGGATGATGCCACCGACTGCCATACCCACACCAGCGGTAGAAGCCTGAACCGCGCCCCAGGCGCCGAGTGCCAGTCCGGCTTGTCCGGGCGGCGCACTGTTCATGGTGGCGGTCAAGGTGCCGTGACCAAATAAACCGGCGCCGAATCCTATGAATATCACGCCCAAGGTGAATAAGGGCGCTGAGGCTTGAGGCGCGGAAAAAATCACGGCGATAAAAGCAGGAATACCGACCATGGCACCCCAGCTTGCCATTCTGAACGGGTCGCCGCCACGACTCAAAATTTGTGAAGCCCAGGCAAAACCTATGAGTCCGCCCATGGCCAGAATCGCTGTCAGGTAAGTGGTTTGGGCCACACTCAGCCCGAGTATTTCGCCGCCGAAAGGCTCGAGCAAAATATCTTCCATGCTGAAAGCCATGGTGCCCAAACCGATGGCAATCAACCTGCGTTTGGCATGTTCGCCATTGCAAAAAAGCTTGAAAGATTCCATGAAGTCCGGGTCTTCTTCGTAGGCATCCGGACTGCGGCCCCGCGTTCTGCCCTCTTGTTTCCACAAGGCAATCACATTCAAACAAATGGTGATAACGGCGGCACCTTGCACGGTGCGAATCAGTGTGCCGGGTGAAAAATCTTGCAGCACATAACCGAACACAACCGAACTCATGATGATGCCCAGCAACAACATGACATACATCAAACCAACCACCTTGGGCCTGTCCTCAGGCGGAGCGAGATCGGTGGCCAGTGCCAGCCCTACAGTCTGCGTGGTGTGCAAACCAGCGCCGACCAGCAAAAACGCCAGACCCGCGCCGAGGTCACCGACCCAGGCCGGTGTATTCGATGCCTGGCCGAGTCCGCCGAGCACCAGCAACGCAAAAGGCATGATGGCAAAACCGCCAAATTGCAACAAAGTGCCCATCCAGATATAGGGGACACGACGCCAGCCCAGGTGCGAGCGGTGGTGGTCAGAGCGAAAACCGATGATGGCGCGAAACGGCGCGAACAACAATGGCAAAGACACCATGACTGCAACCAGCGCTGCAGGCACATGCAATTCGACAATCATCACGCGGTTGAGGGTACCTATCAGCAGGGCGAGCGCCATACCTACAGAGATTTGAAATAAAGACAGACGCAGTAGCCTGCTTAAAGGCAATGTTTCGGATGCGGCATCTGCAAACGGCAGAAATTTCGCTCCAAATTTGATCCAGTTTTTAGACGGCTTAGCGACAGAAGTGTTCATTTGAAAAATGGACCGGAATCGGTAAATCCCGGCCCATTAAAAAAAAGAAATTTTTGGTTTGTCAGGCAGTTGGCGTTTTGACAGTCTGTATGACTGCCGCCGTTGCTGCGCTTCCATTCAAAAATTTCTTGACCCATGTGGTATTCAGGGTCAATGCCAGGTGAACCGAAAACGATCCAATGGCTACTGCTGCGAGGAAGATGGGAATGCCGACAGAAGGTTTGACCACTGTCCAGATTTTTCCGTAGATCATGTGGTGCTCCTTTTATTTCAGCCAAGGGGAATAAATGTACGCCAGCAGGTGTGCTAACGCTGCAATCATTCCAAAGATTTGAGTCCCTTGGATGAGGTGCCGATGAATTTCTTCTGATTCGGCTTCTGACAGGCCTGTTGGGCCTACTTTGTCTGACATGGTGTTATCTCCTTGAAAGATTTTCACGTCCGTGCAAAACCCGCACGAGGGTTATTTATGGCCCCCATGGCCACAAATCCTTTAATTCCTTACGGATTGAAAGTTATTTTAGGTTGACACTTTAATCTGTCAACATATATTTACACCTAGCCGTCAGATTGCTTGAGTTACAGTCAGACTCGCTGCAACTTGTTGAATTCATTGACTTTTAATTTTGAAACTTTACAGGCAAACCTACCGAGGTCGCTTCGCACCCTCGCCTACCGGCCCTTTACACGCCGGTTCTTTGGTCGCTGCCTTGGCCAGTTGGCTGGATGCGCGAGCCCACGCAGGCACTTGGTTGGTGCGGATGGAAGACGTGGATACACCTCGTTGTCATGAAGCTGCAACACAAACCATACTGTCGCAATTGGCTGCCTGCGGCATGCTCAGCGATGAGCCGGTCTTGCTGCAATCTCAGCGCGCATCCGCCTACCAGACGGCGCTGGACGCACTGACGCAAGCAGACGCTGTCTATGCATGCCGCTGCTCGCGCGCGGACATCGCCAGAACCCTGGTGGCGCAAGGCATTGCCCCTGAGCGCCACCGCGACACGACTTACCCCGGCACTTGCCGTGCATTGAATCTGTCATTAGAAGCGGGCATGTCGGTGCGTTTACATCTACCTGAGAGCGAAGTGCATTGGCAGGACCGCCGCTTGGGTAATCAACAACAAACCGTGGCCGTCACAGTCGGCGACTTTGTGCTCAAACGCAGCGATGGTTTATGGGCCTACCAATTGGCCGTGGTGGTTGACGATGCCGCGCAAGACATCACGCATGTCGTGCGTGGCGAGGATCTGGCAGACAACACGGCGCGTCAAATCCTGTTGCAACAAGCCCTCGGCCTGCCCCGGCCTGTTTATATGCACACGCCGCTGGTGCTGGCCGCTGACGGCGAAAAACTGTCCAAACAAAACGGCGCTATGAGCCTTGACTTGGACACGCCGGTCAAAGTGATGCAGGCTTTGAATGCAGCCGCGAAGGTGTTGGGGTTGCCACAGCATCATGGCGATAACGCCGCACTGGCACTGGCGGTGTGGGTGGGTGAATGGCTTGAACGCTGGCATTGAGCGCCTAGGTAGCGTGACCCTGCGAATGGCTCAAGCCGCTACCAAGCTGACAACGTGTCTGCTTTGAGGCCACAGGCACAATCGCTACATCTTTCAGACATCAAGCCATGAACAACCAAGCCCCCGCGCACATCGCCCACCCTAAAACCATCAAAAGTTTTGTCACCCGCGCCGGTCGCACCACCGGCGGTCAGGCCAAAGCCTTGGCGGAGTTGGGCCCGCGTTTTGTGCTGCCGTTTGATCGCCATGCTTTCAACGCAGACGCAGCTTTCGGACGCGTCGCGCCGGTTATTCTGGAGATCGGCTTCGGCATGGGAGATGCCACCGTACAAATCGCCAAAGTCAGACCGCAAGACAATTTTCTGTGCTGCGAAGTGCACGAACCCGGCGTCGGCGCATTGCTCAAGCACATGGGTGAACTCGACATTGAGAACATCCGCATACTGCAACACGACGCGGTCGAAGTGATAGAACACATGCTGGCCGCAGACAGCCTGGACGGCGTGCATATTTTTTTTCCAGACCCTTGGCACAAACTGCGGCACAACAAACGCCGTTTGATACAAACGCCTTTTGTAAATGAACTGGTCAAGCGGGTCAAACCCGGCGGCTATATACATTGCGCGACCGACTGGCAACCGTATGCAGAACACATACTTCATGTGTTGCAAGCCGAACCAGCTTTGGTCAACGCCAGTCAGCGCGAAGACGGCTACAGCGATCAACCTGACTACCGTCCCTTGACCAAGTTTGAGAACCGGGGCTTGAAGCTTGGGCACGGGGTTTGGGATCTGGTGTTCCGGCGGGCGTGAATGCAGTTGCCCAACACCAATCAACCCGGCTTTTTTGATTGAACATGGGCTTGTCTGAAACTTTGCCCATGCGCGACGGAGTCAGTGCTTCGCGCGTCAGTTTGCCGGCCGGTGACTGGATCACGCTGCTGGATTTTTTGTGCCATCGTTTTCCGGCCATTGGCCGTGAGGAATGGGTCGCGCGCATCCACAAAGGCCATGTGCTGCACGAGGACGGCAGCGCGGTCGAACCGGATGAACCCTATACAGCGCACCAATTCATTTTTTATTACCGCGACGTGCCGCAAGAAGCAACCCTGCCGCAAGATGCACAAGTGCTGTTTGAAGACGAGCATGTGCTGGTGGCCGACAAACCGCATTTCATGCCTGTCACGCCGGGCGGGCGCTATTTGCAAAGCTGTTTGCTGGTGCAACTCAAGCGCTTGACTGCCAGTGAATCGCTGACGCCGATTCACCGTATAGACCGCGAGACCGCGGGCTTGGTGGTGTTTTGCAAACGCGCCCAAGACCGGGACGCTTACCACGCCTTGTTTCGCCAGCATCAGGTGCACAAGTGGTACCAAGCGGTGGCGGCTTTCAAACCAGAACTGAACTTGCCGCTGGTGCATCGCAGCCGCTTGGTTGAAGGCGATCAGTTTTTTCTGTCTAAAGAAATTCCCGGCGAGCCCAACACTGAAACGCGTATGTCGCTATTAAAAGTTGTGGATGACTTGGCGCTCTACCAATTGGAACCACTGACCGGTCACCGCCATCAATTGCGCATACATATGATGAGCCTGGGTGTGCCGATTGCAGGCGATCAGCTTTACCCTCAGCTACTGCGCGGCCCCCATCAAGCAGATGATTTCAGCAGCCCCATGCAATTGCTGGCGCAACGCATTGCGTTTAAAGACCCGGTCACGGGCGAGGAGCGAGACTGGCAGAGTCGGCGTTTATTGCGGATCACCACCAGTGATTGATTCAGAACCGCCGGGCTGAGCGGTTCACAATAAATTACAAACGCTCATTGACCCAAGCCTGCACGCTGGCCAGCGCTTTGTCCAATCCGGCGGGCTGCGTACCGCCAGCCATGGCCATGTCGGGCTTACCGCCACCTTTGCCGCCAACTTGCTGAGCAACAAAATTCACCAGTTCACCAGCTTTGACTCTGCCTAAAGTGTCAGCGGTCACACCAGCGGCGAGTTGCACCTTGTCACCGTCCACACTGGCCAGCACCACCACCACGGTTTTGAGTTTGTTTTTCAACTGGTCCAAGGTGTCGCGCAAGGCTTTGGCGTCGGCACCGGGCAGCAAAGCAGCCAGCAATTTCACGCCTTTGACATCGATGGCTTGGGCCAGCAAATCATCACCTTGCGATGAAGCCAGTTTGCCTTTCAACGCGCCCATGTCTTTTTCCAGACTGCGCATTTGCTCGAGCAATTGCGCCAGCCGTTGGTTGAGTTCGGCGGGCGTGGCTTTGAGCGCGGCGCAGGCCTGGTTCACCGTGTCCTCCATCTGCTGCACATAAGCCAATGAGTGTTCGCCGGTCACGGCTTCGATGCGGCGCACGCCTGCGGCCACACCGCTTTGCGCCACCACTTTGAATAAACCTATGTCGCCGGTGCTGAGCACGTGCGTGCCGCCGCACAACTCGCGGCTGCTGCCGATGTCGAGCACGCGCACTGTGTCGCCGTATTTCTCGCCGAACAACATCATGGCGCCGGTTTTTTGTGCGGCCTCAATGTCCATGACCCGCGCTTGCGTGTCGGCGTTGGCCAAAATCTCGGCGTTCACCTTGTGTTCAATCTCGCGGATCTGATCGTCTGTGATCGGCCCGGTGTGCGCAAAGTCGAAGCGGGTGCGCTCGTTGTTCACCAAACTGCCTTTTTGCTGAACATGCGCGCCCAGCACTTCGCGCAAAGCTTTGTGCATCAAATGCGTGGCCGAGTGGTTGCGCACCGTGGCGGCGCGCAGCGCGGTGTCTACGCGCGCTTGCACGCTGTCGCCAACTTTCAAACTGCCCTTGGCAAGTTCACCGTGGTGACCAAATACATCGGCTTTGATTTTGAGCGTGTCTTCCACTTCAAACACTGCCGCGCCGCCGTTGATATGACCTTGGTCGCCGACCTGGCCGCCGCTCTCGGCGTAAAACGGTGTGTGGTCTAACACCACCACGCCCGGCTGTCCGGCTTGCATTTCTTTCACTGAAACACCATCGACATACAAAGCCGTGACTTTGGCTTCGGCGCTCAAATGTTCGTAGCCGACAAATTCATTGCCGACACCGCTGTATTCCAACGCCCTGTCCATTTTGAATTTACCGGCTGCGCGGGCTTGGGATTTTTGTTTTTCCATGGCGGCTTGGAAACCCGCTTCGTCCACCGATACGTTTCGCTCGCGGCATACATCGTTGGTCAAGTCCAGCGGAAAGCCATAGGTGTCGTGCAATTTGAATGCAACTTCACCCGCAAGAACATGGACACCTTGAGGCAAACTGGTATCCAAGATTTCCATACCGGTTGCGAGCGTCTCATAAAACCGCTCTTCCTCGGTCTTCAACACTGCTGTGATGCGATCGGCCTGCGCCGCCAAGTTCGGATAAGCCTCGCCCATCAGCGCAACCAAGTCGGCAACCAGTTTGTGGAAAAACGGTTTTTTCTGCCCCAGCTTGTAACCGTGGCGGATAGCGCGGCGGATGATGCGCCGCTGCACATAACCACGGCCTTCGCTGCCGGCAATCACGCCGTCGCTGACCAAAAACGCGGTCGCGCGAATGTGGTCAGCGATCACGCGCAAGGAGTTATTGTGCAAATCAGCGCAGCCGGTTTCGCGCGCAGCGGCTTTGATCAATGCGTCAAAAATATCGATCTCGTAATTGCTGTGCACGTGTTGCAGGATAGCGGCCAAGCGCTCCAAGCCCATGCCGGTGTCCACGCAAGGCGCGGGCAATTTGTTCAAGCTGCCGTCGGGTTGCATGTCAAACTGCATGAACACGTGGTTCCATATTTCAATGAAACGGTCGCCGTCTTCGTCCGGGCTGCCGGGCGGGCCGCCGGGAATGTGCGCGCCGTGGTCGTAAAAAATTTCAGAGCAAGGGCCGCAAGGGCCGGTGTCGGCCATCATCCAAAAATTGTCGGAGGCGTATTTCTTGCCCTTGTTGTCGCCAATGCGAACGATGCGGTCGGCAGGCAAACCGATGTCTTTGTGCCAAATATCGTAGGCCTCGTCGTCATCGATATAGACAGTCACCAGCAGGCGTTCGGGCGGCAACTTGTACACCTGCGTCAACAACTCCCAACCCCATTTCAAACTGTCGCGCTTGAAGTAATCGCCAAAACTCCAGTTGCCCAGCATTTCGAAAAAGGTGTGATGGCGTGCGGTGTAACCCACGTTTTCCAAGTCATTGTGTTTGCCACCGGCGCGCAAACAGGCCTGCACCGAAGCCGCGCGAACATACGAGCGTTTGTCCTCGCCCAGAAACACATCTTTGAACTGCACCATGCCCGAGTTGGTGAACATCAGCGTCGGGTCGTTGCCCGGCACCAACGGGCTGGAGGCCACCACGGTATGTCCTTTGGCGGCGAAAAAATCCAAAAAGGTTTTGCGTATGTCGGCCACCGACAGTTTGGGCAATGAAGAGGTGCTTGCGTTCATGGTGATAGGGTTGTGGATTAAGCGGTAATTCGGGGCGATCAGCGAGTTGCTGACCGCAGGCGCCATAGCTTCGGCGAGCAAACGCGAATTATAGGTTTTCACCCCTCCGCGGTTGTCTCAATGAACTTCAAGCGTAATCATTGGCAAGGTAATTTGTAATCTCTTGCACATTGACCTCAATGTCATACGTTGTAGTCAAACTGCTCACCTCTATATGGCCTGGTAAAGGTAGCTCTTTACTTTCACTCTGTATCACATAACATAACCAGGTCCCATAATCTTCCTGCCAGAAACGAACCTCGTAATCGGGCTTGATAGCTGCTCTCAATTTCAATTCAAACTCTTTGATTTGCAAGTCGTTCATGTTTTTCTCCAAAATGAGATTAGCTTGACATGAAAAATTTCGGAATCAAGTCCTTGACTTGAAAGCGGTGTATCAAACCTTCAGATGCTTAGGCGCAAATTAGAGCCTACGAGTTTCTCAGCGATAGTGCCAACGACAGGCAATGACAACCAACTCGTCATCGTCAGCGGCATAAACCAGTCGATGAACGTCATCTATACGCCGTGACCAGTAACCGGACAAATTACCTACCAGCGGTTCGGGCTTACCTATACCTGCGAACGGATCGCGGCGGGTCGACTCTATGAGTAGATTGATTCGGCGCAATGTTTTTTTGTCCTGCCCTTGCCAGTAAATGTAATCGTCCCAAGCCGCTGCTGTGAACAATATGGCCCGGCTCATGCGTCAAGCAGCTGACGACGTTTGGCTTTGCCCGCCTTGTGTTGTGCAATAGAAGTGGCCAAGTGTGCCGCATTGGCGGGATGGGACAACAGGTAAAGCGTCTCGGCCATGCTTTCGTATTGAGCCTGAGACATGACCACAGCGTTACCGCCCTCGCGGCGCGTGATCACAGCGATGTCTGCATCGTTGACAACGTCATCAATCACGGCCTTCAAACCGTTACGAGCATCGGTGTAAGAAATGATTTTCATGATCGACCTGTGCAGCTTTATGGACAGGTCATTCTATCGCACAGCCATCAAACCTAAAGGTGATTTGTGCACAGCCCAGCAATCTCCCCTTTACCCAAAGCAGAAATGTCATGCTCATACTGAACCTGGATTTCAGACGCAGCAACGCAAGGGGCATAATTTCTGATTGCCACATCTCAGCCCCGAACCTCAGAAAGTTGCCCCATGGACATGAAGACCTCCCCGCTTGCCTTGCTCAAAGACCCGACTTTGCTGAAAACCGATGCGCTGATCAACGGCGAATGGGTCAAAGGCAGCAGCCGTTTTGAGGTTCTTGACCCGAGCACCGGTTTGAAGCTGGCAGATGTGGCCAACCTGGGCCCGGCAGACGCTGAAAAAGCCATTGCCGCCGCTGACGCCGCCTGGCCTGCCTGGCGCAACAAAACCGCCAAAGAACGCAGCCAGATTTTGCGTAAATGGTTTGATTTACTCATGGCCAACGCCGACGACCTGGCCCGCATACTCACCGCTGAGCAAGGCAAGCCTTACCCTGAAGCCAAAGGCGAGATCGCTTACGGCGCGAGTTTTGTCGAGTGGTACGCCGAAGAAGCCAAGCGCGTCAACGGCGAGACGCTGCCGCAGTTCGACAACAACCGCCGCTTGCTGGTGCTGAATCAACCCATCGGTGTGTGCGCCGCCATCACGCCTTGGAATTTCCCGCTGGCCATGATCACGCGCAAAGTCGCGCCTGCACTGGCCGCTGGTTGCCCGGTCGTCATCAAACCTGCTGAACTCACGCCCTTGACTGCGCTGGCTGCAGCTGAACTGGCGGGACGCGCAGGCATTCCAGCGGGTGTGTTGAATATGCTCTGCGCCGACAGCGACCACAGCATCGCCATCGGCAAAGTGTTTTGCGCCAGCGACACGGTGCGCCACATCAGCTTCACCGGCTCCACCGAAGTCGGCCGCATACTGATGGCGCAGTCCGCGCCCAGCATCAAAAAACTGGCACTCGAACTCGGCGGTAACGCACCTTTCATCGTGTTCAACGACGCCGACATCGACTCTGCCGTTGAAGGCGCCATGCTCAGCAAATACCGCAACGCCGGCCAGACCTGTGTGTGCTCGAACCGCTTTTATGTGCAGTCCGGCGTGTATGAAGAATTCGTGCAGAAATTCACCGCCAAGGTCAAAACCCTGAAAGTCGGCAATGGCTTTGAAGACGGCGTGTCCCAAGGCCCGCTGATCGAAGACGCTGCTTTACTCAAAGTCAAATCCCATGTGGCAGACGCGCTGGCCAAAGGCGCGCGGGTGCTGACCGGCGGCAAGGCCTTACATGGACAGTTTTTTGAGCCCACGCTAGTGGCAGACGCCACTGCCGATATGTTGTGCGCTACCGAAGAAACCTTTGGGCCGTTTGCGCCGGTATTCAAATTTGAAACCGAGCAAGAAGCCATTACAGCCGCCAACAACACCGAATTCGGCCTGGCCAGTTACTTTTACACCCGCGACATTGGCCGTATTTACCGCGTCGGAGAGGCGCTGGAATACGGCATGGTCGGCGTCAATGTAGGTATTTTGGCTACAGAACATGTGCCTTTTGGCGGCATGAAACAGTCAGGTTTAGGCCGCGAAGGCTCCCGCCACGGCATGACCGAATACCTTGAAATGAAATACCTTTGTATTGGTGATGTGTTGAAATAACCGCCTTAAAAGGAATCATTCTTCAAATTTAGATTTTTTACTCGCTTTGGTGCTATATTGGTTTTAATCTGAAAAATTAGAATTCTTTTCAATTTAAGCGCCATGAAAAATCAGGAAATTTATTTAAGGTTTCTCAGTTTGATGCATGCCATCGAGGGCAAAGGCGAGTTGCCGGAGTTGGATCTGGACGCCAAACGCTTACTGGAAGTCATTGCTGTTAAACAAAGTCAGGGGCAGATCATCACCGTCACTGACGCCATGGCCATGGTACAAATCGCTTCACCCGCGACCATACACCGCAAGCTCGATCAGTTGCGTGAATTGGGCATGATTGAAACGCAGTTTGAAGGCACGAACCGCCGCACCAAATACCTGAAGATCACCGATAAGGCAAAACTTTACTTCAGCACGGTCGGCTCGCTCATACAACGGGCCACCGGTCAAGTTTGATTATTTGCACTCTATTTGAACAAAGAAAAAGCACCCGAGGGTGCTTTTTTTAATGCCTGTCCGCTTTGCCTGAAAGGCAGCGCCGCTCAGATCAGAGGAACGCCGGTTTTGCTTTGAATGAATTCACGGGTCACGCCGTCGGCAAGTTCAACCAGTTTCAAGCCTTCAGGGGTGACGTCCATCACACCCAAGTCGGTGATGATGCGGTCGACCACGCCCACGCCTGTCAGCGGCAAGTTACAGGCCGGCAGTATTTTCATGTCCTCGGTGCCGTCTTTTTTGCGCGCCATGTGTTCCATCAAAATGATGACGCGCTTAACCCCGGCCACCAAGTCCATGGCGCCGCCCATGCCTTTGACCATCTTGCCGGGAATCATCCAATTGGCCAGATCGCCCGAGGCACTGACTTGAATGGCGCCCAAAATAGACAAATTGATTTTGCCGCCGCGAATCATGGCAAAGCTGTCGTGGCTGCCGAAGATGGATGTGCCGGCAATGGTGGTCACGGTTTGCTTGCCGGCATTCACCAGATCTGCATCTACATGCTCTTCGGTGGGATAAGGCCCTATGCCCATCATGCCGTTTTCCGACTGCAGCCAGACTTCGATGTTCGATGGCACATGGTTGGCCACCAGGGTGGGAATACCGATGCCGAGGTTGACGTAAAAACCGTCTTGTAATTCATGGGCGGCACGCGCCGCCATCTGGTCTTGGGTCCAGGCCATGGTCAGACTCCTGCTTTTTCTGTGACGGTGCGTTTTTCAATGCGTTTTTCGGGATGCGGGTTATGCACAATGCGGTGCACATAAATACCCGGCAAATGGATCTCGTCAGGCTGCAACTCGCCGACCTCCACAATGTGTTCGACTTCGACTATGCACAACTTACCGGCCATGGCTACGGCCGGGTTGAAATTACGGGCAGTCAGTCTGAATTGCAGATTACCCGCCTTGTCGGCCGTATGCGCTTTGACCAATGACACCTCCGGAATCAGCGAGCGCTCCATGACATAGATCTCGCCATCGAATTCACGCAATTCCTTGCCGTCGGCCACCACAGTACCGACACCAGTTTTGGTGAAGAAGGCGGGAATGCCAGCGCCGCCGGCGCGCAGTTTTTCAGCCAACGTGCCTTGCGGTGTGAACTCGAGTTCGAGTTCGCCGGCCAGGTATTGGCGTTCAAACTCTTTGTTTTCACCCACATAAGAGGAAATCATTTTTTTGATCTGCCGGGTCTGCAGCAGCAAGCCCAGGCCAAAATCATCCACACCGGCGTTGTTGGAGATCACCGTCAGTTCTTTCACGCCGCTGTCGCGCAAGCCGGCAATCAAAGCCTCCGGGATACCGCATAAACCGAAACCGCCGACCGCGAGCAACTGCTTGTCATGCACCACGTCTTTAAGTGCGGCGGCGGCACTTGGAAACACTTTGTTCAATTGATTCTCCCGTAGACAAGCAAACGATTCTAAGGCGCGGTACTTTTGCAGAACTGAAACGGCTGGGCATAATGCCTTGCCTAAGGAGACCTCATGTCACGCTACCCCGCCCCGGAAATCAAAGACCTGCCTGAAGACATACGCGCCAAAGTCCTGGAGGTGCAGGAAAAAGCCGGGTTTGTGCCCCAAATTTTTCTGACCATGGCGAGACGCCCAGCTGAATGGCGGGCTTTTTTCGCTTACCACGACGCATTGATGTTGCGCGAGGACTCGGGCCTGAGCAAAGGCGACCGGGAAATGATTGTCACCACCACCAGCGCCGCCAACAACTGCCTGTATTGCGTGGTGGCGCACGGTGCGATTTTGCGCATCTACGAGAAAAAACCGCTGGTAGCCGATCAGGTGGCAATCAATTACCGCAAAGCTGACATCAGTGAGCGCCAGCGCGCCATGCTGGATTTCGCCATGAAAGTCTGTTTGCACAGCGATGAAATACAAGAGTCTGATTTCACTGCCTTGCACGCCCATGGTTTCAACGACGAGGACATCTGGGACATAGCTGGCATCACCGCTTTTTTCGGTTTATCCAACCGCATCGCCAGCTTTTCAGGGATGATGCCCAACTCGGAGTTTTATGCCATGGGACGGCTACCCAAAAGCAAAAGCTGAGGCAGCTCAGGCAGGTTGCCGGCTCAAGTCCAGCTGACTCATTACCATTTCGACCAAGGCATTGGTCAACTCTGAGACAGATGGCGGCTCCAAACGCTCCAGCGACGCGCTGCGCAAACAACCGATGATGGTGCGACTCAGCACAAAACAACGTGTTTCAGTCAGCAATTTGAGTTGCGGGTGCTGTACGTAGTTAACAAATTGCACCAGGCGCACCACCAGAGCTTGCATGGTTTCAGCTGTTTCTTCGGGGCTTTCAACCATCCAGCATAAACGAGTGACGCTGCGCTTCAAAGGAAGGCCGAAGGCAAAACCGTCAATCAGAATGGCGATGTAACCACGGATGAAGATTTCCAGATCCAGGGCTCCCGGGTCTTCCAAGGACTCCCGGCTGTACAAATAGGCATTGATTTCACCCAGCGCGTTGCTTCTTGAGTGCTTGACCATGGCGCGAAACAGTTCCTCTTTACTGGAAAAATACTGGTAGATGGTGCCCACTGAAAAACCAGCTTTATGGGCGATCTTGTTGGTGGTCAAACCTGTCATGCCCTCTTTGTCTACTAATTCAGCTGTCGCCTGGTAAACGGCTTCTATGGTGAGTTGTGCTCTTTTTTGGGTAGGTTGCTTGCGCATGTGATTTGAAAGCCAAAGGTACCGGGCAAATGGCAACTTGTCTTTTGGTTTTTGATGAATGTACAGACCATCAGGATATTAGCAATTTATGCTAATAAAAATAGAATGCTTACCATTAATTAATTAAATATGAATATTTTTGCGACTTATGCATTAAACCCTTATCGGGCTAGAGGACAGGCATGAAAAGTCCTGCATGCCCTTGGCAAAACGCTAGCAATAACCCTAGTTTTATTTGAGCACAGCAAGCAACCAATCAGGCATAGGCGAGGATTTTTGCGCCGGAAAATTCACCCACACTGTGGTCGCACCACCGGCGGCGTGTATGACACCGGGCATGTCGCTGCGCTCTATGGTGGCCCAGGACTCAAAGCTGCTGCGCCCGGGTTCGCTGGTATACATCTTGATCAGCACCTCGCCCGGGTACTCAAGCTGTTTGTAGAAATTGCAAAAAGCATTGACGATGACCGGCCCTTCGCCATCGGGCAAAGGCGGACAACCCAGCGAGGAAAACCAGTCAATACGAACAGTCTCCAGGTAACGGAAATAGCTGGTGTTGTTCAAATGGCCCATGGCGTCCATATCGCCCCAGCGTATGGGCAGCACTTGTTCATACACCCATTTTTTGTTCTGAGGCAACTCCAGCTTCATACGCCGAACCCGTCGTCGGCAGAAATCACCGCGCCATTGATGAAATCGCTTTGCGGGCTGGCCAGCATCACCAGCAAGGCGTCAAGGTCCTTGGGGTGACCGACGCGTTTGCGCGGCAGCATGTTCACCAGTTTCTGGCCTTGCTCGGTCTGCCAGTGGTGGTGGTTGATTTCCGTGTCTATATAGCCCGGGCAAATGGCGTTGACATTGATGCCGTGCTTGCCCCATTCCAAAGCCATGGCCTTGGTCATTTGCACCACGGCTGACTTGCTCATGCAATAGACGCCGATTTGCGGCAACACCCGCATAGCCGCCATGGAAGCGATATTGATGATGCGACCGCCCGCAAACGTTCCAGGCTCCAAGCCTTTGGCGCGCGCCAGCATGCGACTGCCGACGGCCTGCGCGACAAAAAAAGCACCGCGCACATTGGTGTCGAAAATAAAGTCAAAGTCTTCTTCGCGCACATCGACCAGACGTTGGGTGGTGCTGACACCGGAGTTGTTCACCAGAATATCGATGGCGCCCACATCTTTTTCAGCCTGCTTGATGGCAGATTCAATGCTGCCGCGGTTGGTCACATCCAGGCTGACAACGTGTGCGTCGCCGCCCTCGGCTTCAATTTCAGCGCGCAGTGATTTGAGCATTTCAACCCGGCGGCTGGCCAGTACAACGGCGGCACCGGCAGACGCCAGCGTACGTGCAAACTGCGCGCCCAGGCCGCTGGAGGCTCCCGTGATCAATGCGACGCGACCGGATAAATCGAGGCTGTAGGCCATGCTCAACTCCTGTGATTAAAAAACTGTGATGCGGTATTTGAAGACGGGCGGTGTTGCCCTGGACGCTCAGACGCATTATGACGATATGCGGGTAGGCACCGGGCATAGAATCTGTCGCTACATTGACAATGACTTTAAAGATATATGACAGCAACTCAATGGCTTGAACAATACGGTCCGCGCGAGGCCATGGATTACGACGTGGTCATCGTCGGCGGCGGTCCCGCCGGTATGGCTGCCGCCATCCGCATCAAACAACTGGCCGCCGCGCAATCCAAAGATGTCTCTGTGGTGGTGTTAGAAAAAGGCTCTGAGCCCGGCGCGCACATTTTGTCCGGCGCGGTGATGGACCCGCGCGCTATGAACGAATTGTTTCCTGATTGGAAAGCATTGGGTGCGCCACTGAACCAAGCCGTCACTGGCGATGAATTGCTGGTGTTGTCTGAGAGCGGTCACACCGCCACACCCGGCTGGCTGATGCCGCGCAATTTCCACAACGACGGCTGCTATGTGGTGTCGCTCAGCAATGTGGTCAAGTGGATGGCGCAGCAAGCCGAAAACTTGGGCGTGGATATTTTTCCCGGCTTCACTGCAGCAGAAATTTTGTACACCGAGGCCGGTGCTGTGCGCGGCGTGGCCACCGGCCATGTCGGCCTGGGCAAAGACGGCGAGCCGACTGACAACTTTCAACTCGGCATGGAGTTGAACGCCAAATACACCTTGTTCGCCGAGGGCGCGCGCGGCCATCTGGGCAAACAACTGATTCAACGCTTCGCTATGGACAAAGGCAAAGACACACAGACCTTTGCCATCGGTATCAAAGAACTGTGGGAAGTGGATCCTGCTTTGGCACAACCCGGTTTGGTGGTTCACACCTCTGGCTGGCCTATCGCTGACGAGAGTTTCGGCGGCGGTTTCCTCTACCACTTGGAAGACAACAAAGTCACTTTGGGTTTTGTGCTGGGCTTGGATT
Organism: Bordetella parapertussis; assembly: GCA_945870575.1. Taxonomy (GTDB): domain Bacteria; phylum Pseudomonadota; class Gammaproteobacteria; order Burkholderiales; family Burkholderiaceae_C; genus Limnohabitans. The sequence goes on from CAMBSK010000007.1 coordinate 22,909, forward strand.
ACCGCAACCCCTACATGAGTCCGTTCGAAGAAATGCAACGTTGGAAAACACATCCCACCATTGCCAAACACCTCAAAGGCGGCAAGCGCATAGGCTACGGCGCACGCGCCATCAACAACGGCACATTGCAAGCTCTGCCCGATTTGGTGTTTGAAGGCGGCGCCTTGCTGGGTTGCAACGCTGGCTTTATGAATGCTGCGCGCATCAAAGGCAGCCACGCCGCCATCAAGTCGGGCATGCTGGCGGCTGACGCGGCGTTTGATGCTTTGCAAGACGGACGCGCGCACGACAAGTTAAGCGCTTACCCCCAAGCGTTCGAGAAAAGTTGGCTCTACACCGAACTGCACCAGACCCGAAATTTCAAAAACTGGTTCAAAAAAGGCAAGCTCATTGGCACACTGATGACCGGCATTGAACAATGGTTTTTTCCCAAAATCGGCATCAGCACACCGCCATGGACAGTGCACAACCACAAAGCCGATCACCAGTCTTTGACCCAAGCAACGCACAGCAAGCGCATTGCCTACCCCAAGCCGGACGGCGTGTTGTCATTTGACAAACTCTCCAGCGTGTTCATCAGCAACACCAACCATGAAGAAAACCAACCCGCGCACTTGACCTTGAAAGACGACAGCGTGCCTGTGCGCATCAACCTCAGCCAGTACGACGGTCCCGAGGGGCGTTATTGCCCGGCAGGTGTGTATGAATATGTCAAAGCAGACGCAGGCGCGGACCGTTTGCAAATCAATGCGCAAAACTGCGTGCATTGCAAAACCTGTGACATCAAAGACCCTACGCAAAACATTGTGTGGGTCACGCCTGAAGGCGGCGGTGGCCCCAATTACGCAGGAATGTAACCATGACCAAATACCATTCAGAACATACGTGGGTACGGATTGAAAACGACACTGCATTCGTCGGTATCACCGTGCATGCGCAAGAAACTTTGGGCGACATCGTGTTTGTCGAGTTGGCCGAGATCGGTAAGTCGTTCGAGCAAGCCAGCGTGGCAGGCGTGGTGGAGTCGGTGAAAGCCGCAGCCGATGTGCATATGCCGGTGTCTGCGACCGTGATTGCGGTGAACGAAGAATTGCGCGCCGACCCGTCGCTGGCCAACAGCGACCCCGAAGGCGCGGGATGGTTTTACCAAGTCACTTTAAGCAATCCCTCAGAGGTAGACGGATTGATGGATGCCTCGGCGTATCAGTCTTTGGTAGGCTGACAAAGATTTTTTTGAACGAAAAAAGGCTGCATACATGCAGCCTTTTTTAATACTTGCTGTGTTTATTCAACAGTTAGGCCGCAGTCTCTCGCAACGCCTGCCCCAATCGCTCAATACCTTCGGCAATTTTGCTTTCATCTGCGGTTGCAAAACTCAAACGTATGGTGGCGTTGTCCGGGTTGTCGGCGAAAAAAGGCGCGCCCGGCACAAACGCCACACCTTTTTCAATCGCACGTTTGGCCAACAAATTGCCGTCGGTGGTGAAGCCGGTTTTACCGGTGAGCTTGGCCCAAACAAACAAGCCGCCCATAGGTGCATGGAACGATAAGCCCTCGCCCAAATGCTGTTGCAAAGCCTGGCACATGGCGCGGGCGCGGCTGGCATACACCTGACGCACATTTTGCAAAGTGGCCGGCATGCGCCCGGCTTGCAAATACTGCGCAGCTGTGGCTTGAGCGAATGTAGACGTATGGGCATCGCTGAATTGCTTGCACATGGTGGCGCGAGCCAACAATGCAGGTGGCGCCACCATCCAACCTATGCGCAAACCCGGCGACAGCACTTTACTCAGCGACCCGCAGTGCACCAGCCAATCGCGGCTGCCCGGCACTTGCGCGCTCAATGCCAGCAGTGAAGGCGGCGGCGCATCGGCAAAATACAAATCGCCATAAGGGTCATCTTCAACCACGACGGTTTGGTATTTCACTGCCAACTCCAGCACGCGCAAACGCCGCTGCAAAGAAGTCATAGCACCGCTGGGGTTACCAAAAGTCGGCACCAGATACACCAGCTTGGGCCGGTGTTGTTGAATCATTTGCTCCAGCGCATCCACATCCACGCCATCCACATCGATAGGCACACCCATCACCGTCGGTCCATACAAACGGAAACATTGAATCGTGGCTAAAAAAGTGGGGGACTCAACCAACACCGTGTCTTGCGGGTCGAGCAATGTTTTACCGACCAGGTCCAAGGCTTGCTGGCTGCCGGTGGTGACAATCAATTCATCGGCACGCAAACCGGCCACGCCTTTGGACTGCATGAAAGCCGAGAGTTGTTCTCGCAAAGGGTTGTAGCCTTCAGTGGCGCCGTATTGCAAAGCCGCACCGGGCTCGTCCCGCAACGCGCGTTCGCTGGCTTCGCGTATGCCTTGCACATCGAACATGGCGCTATCGGGAAAACCGCCGGCAAAACTGATGATGCCGGGCTTGCCCAGCAATTTGAAAAGTTCGCGTATGGCCGAGGTTTCGACCTTGTCTAAACGTTGGGCAAATTGCATGAAGATAATCAGGGACTAAACCCTGTCAGATGAATGATGAAAAAAGACCACATCGAACTGTTTTTTGCCACGCTGAAAGCGGCCAATCCGCAGCCGAATACTGAATTGGAATATACCAGCGTGTTCGAGTTGCTGACCGCCGTGCTGCTCAGCGCACAAGCCACAGATGTGGGCGTGAACAAAGCCACGCGACGGCTGTTTCCGGTGGCCAACACGCCGCAAGCTATTCTCAATTTAGGCTTGCCTGTGCTGGAGTCCTACATTCAAACCATTGGCTTGTTTCGCAGCAAAGCCAAGCACTTGATGCAAACCTGTGACATATTGGTGAACCAACACGGCGGCGAAGTGCCGCGCACCCGCGAAGCCCTAGAAGCCTTGCCCGGCGTCGGGCGCAAAACCGCCAACGTGGTGTTGAACGTAGCGTTTGGCGAAGCCACCATGGCGGTAGACACGCATATTTTCAGGGTCGGCAACCGCACCGGTTTGGCGCCCGGCAAGACGCCTTACGACGTTGAAATGGGATTACTCAAGCGCATACCGAAAGACTATTTGGTGGATGCACACCATTGGTTGATCTTGTTGGGCCGTTATGTGTGCCAGGCGCGAAAGCCCCAGTGCTGGCAATGCCAAGTGACTGCATGGTGTGACTTCAAGCCTAAATCGCCCAGACCTTGAGTATTTTATTTATTCAGTCTTCTGGCAAACGTGCGGTTTCAATCGCTTGCTTCAATACCGTCAAATCGCCGATGTGATTGGCCAGCACAAGTATCAAGCGCGCATTCAGCAACTGGCTTTGTGATTCGTCCAGGCCCTCATGCGCTTGCATCAAAGCTTCGTAAAAAGCGTCCCCTGGCTCGAAGTCGCCGCGCACAGGCGAACCGCTATGGTGAAAGTTGGCCTGCGTATTGAGTTGCTTCATGGTGTGTCCCGCGGATTGATTGCTAGCTTAACAAACGCTGTTCCGACTATCCGAAGAGCCTGCAACACAAGCTAAATTATTCAGGCAGCACAAGCCACCGGTCCTGCACCTGGTGGAAAACCAGGCGGTGTTCAAACACTTGTTGCAAACATTCGTGTAAAGCCGGTTCATGTGCAGCAGCCTGCATCACCACCCTGCCCCGCTGCATGACCACCAAACGCTCAGCCCGCAAAGCCATATTCAAATCGTGCAACACGCTGACGACGGTGCCGCCTTGGCGGGTGGCCGCTTTGACCGTGTTCAACCAATCCGATTGATGCGGTGCATCCGCGTTCGCCACCGGTTCGTCCATCAACAACACAGACGCCTGTACCGCGATCGCGCGCGCCAGCAACACCCGTTGGCGTTCGCCGCCGGACAAACTGCCCAGGCTGCGGTAACGCCATTCGCTGAGTTGCCTGTCTTGCAGACACTGTTCAACCACTTCACGGTCTTGCGCGCTTGCACCGTTCCACCAATGTTGATGCGGCAAACGCCCGAGCATGACGACGTCGTAGACCGACAAATCGTCGCCTGCCGTGTCGTGCTGACCCAGCCAGGCCAGTTGAGTTGCGCGCTCACGCGAGCTGTAAGACAACAGCGGCTTGCCCTGTAGCAAGACTTCGCCATCGCTGTCCATCAAACCGGCCAGCACTTTGAGCAAACTGGTTTTGCCCGCGCCGTTGGGCCCGACGATGCATGTCCAGCGTCCTGCTTCAAAGTCGGCATTCACAGCATGCAGCACCTGGTGTCGGCCATGCCAGGCGCTGACTGCGTTTGCCTGCAATGCCAGTGGCTGACTCATGAGGGCTCGCTTTCATGCGAACTGTGCGAACGCAAACGCCACATCAAATAAGCCCCGCCCATGACAGCCGTCAACACACCGACCGGCAATTCCTGCGGTGCCATCACGGTGCGCGCCAGCATATCGGCCAGACACAGCAACACCCCGCCTGTCAAAGCCGACAACAAAGAAGACATGGCAAAACGCGCACGCACGCGCGAGCGCACCAGATGAGGCGCCACCAGGCCGACGAACGCAATCAGACCGGTTTGCGACACCGCCGTGGCAGTGCACAAGGCCATCACCGCGAGCAGCAACATGCGCAAGGGCGCCACCGGCAGCCCCAGGCTTTTGGCTGTGTCTTCACCCAGACTTAAGCCGTCCAGTAAGGCGCTAAGCCGCCACGAAGGCAGCCAACACAGCAACAACACCGCTGCCATCAATACACAAGATGCACCGTTGACCATGCCGGTGTTGCCCAATAAAAAAGATTGCATGGCCGGTAACAACTGCGGCTGGGTTGCGCTCAGCAATGAGGTGAACGCCCCCAGCACTACGCCGACCACCACACCGGCCAACAACAAGCGCAAGGTATGTTGCACACCGCGCGCCAGCATCAAGGTCAACAAGACCGCGCCCCAGGCACCGGCAAACGCCGCGCCGGTCAAACCCAGACGCCAAGCCCAGGGCCCTACCCATTGGATATCCACCGGCAATTGCGTCCCGCCCCAGGCACCCAAGGCCAGGGTCAATGCCACACCAAGTGCTGCGCCAGATGCACTGCCCAGCAGGTACGGATCGGCCAGCGGATTGCGAAACAAGCCTTGCGCCAGCGCACCAGCCAGACCCAGCAAGGCACCGGCAAGCCAAGCGCCCAGTGTGCGGGGCAGTCTGATGTCTTGAACAATAGGATCGGTCCAAGCCAAGTCAAATTCAAAGCCCCGACTGCCCGCAGCCAGCCCAAGCAGCCACAACCCCAGCGTGACTGCGCACAACACAACAGCCCATGTGCGTGTGTGTTGTTGATGCGTTTTCATGGCCTAGCTGCTTTTTGTAAACACGACACCAGCACATCAGCGGCTTCGCCTATGCGCGGACCGGGGCGCACCAGCATGTGTCCTTGCGCCGGGCTGAAAGCACAGACGCGACCGGCTTTCACAGCCGGGATAGCGGACCAGCCCGGACGTTTGTGCAAAGCCACCGCCGAGGGCTCAGCCAAAAACAACCATTGCGGGGAAGCGCGCACCACAAACTCCGGGTTGATTTGCGGGAAAGCGCCCATGCCGGTGCTGACAACATTGCGCAAACCAAGTCTCTGCATCACCCCGCCAATGAACGAAGCCTCACCGGCTGCATACCCACCGGTGCTGGCTTCGAAATAAAAGCTTGCACCTTGAGAAGCGACAGGGATTTTTTTGGCGGCTTGATCAATGGCATGCATGGCCTGCTGCCATAAGCGGTCAGCGGCTGCGTCTGGCTGAGGCAATTGCAATACCTGTGCAATGGTATGCATGCTGCGCTCTACATCCGCGAGTGATTGAGGTTCAAGCGCCACCACTTTGATACCGAGCGACTCCAAGCGCCCGATGATGCGGGTGGACTTACCGGCCAGCACCACATCAGGTTTGAGTCTGACGATGGCTTCGACGGAAGCGTCGTACAAGCCGCCGAGTTTGGGCAAGGCTTTGACAGATGCAGGCCAGTCAGCGTAGTTGTCGGTGCCAACCAGTCGGCTGCAAGCGCCCAGCTCACACACGGTTTCAGCCAGCGATGGCAGCAAAGTGATGATGCGCTGCGGCGTTGCATCCAGTGTGACTTGCTGTTGCCTGTCGTCGATGACAGTCACCGCTGCTGCGCTTTGCCACAGCAGCAATAAAAGCATTAACAGCTTAGGCATGGTGCAAAGCCCACTGCGAAATGATGCGATGCAATTGATCGACGCCGTCAGTCAACGCCGCCGGACCGGGTTGCAATATGTCGGCCGATTTGATTTCAAACAATTGTCCGTTTTTCACCGCAGGCACATCCTGCCAGCCGGGGCGCGCAGCCACCGTTTGCGGGCGAAATTTTTTGCCGCACCACGAACCGATGATGATGTCGGGTTGTCTGCGCACAATCTCCAGCGGGTCGGCAATGATGCGGTTTTTGCCCAGCGATTGTTGTGCTAGTGCAGGGAAACAATCATCACCGCCTGCGATACCTGTCAATTCAGACACCCAGCGTATGGCGCTGATAGCCGGCTCGTCCCATTCTTCAAAATACACGCGCGGGCGACGTGGCAATGCTTTGGCCGCTTTCTTTATGGCTTGGAGATGCAACTGCATTTCACTGATTCGACGCAAGCCCTGCTCTGCCTCGCCGACCATGGCCGCCACCTGGTACAGCATGCTGAAAATCTCATCGACGCTGCGCTGGTTGAACACCGTCACTTGCACGCCGTGGCGTATCAAGGTCGCCGCGATGTCCGCCTGTAAATCCGAAAAGCCAAACACGCAATCAGGTTGCAGCGCCAGGATTTTGTCGATCTTGGCGCTGGTGAAAGCGCTGACGCGCGGCTTTTCAGCCCGGGCGATTTTAGGCCTGACCGTGTAACCTGAAATACCCGCAATGCGATGCGACTGGCCGAGCAGGTACAACCACTCGGTGGTTTCCTCGGTCATGCAGATTATGCGTTGGGGTAAATGCAAAGGCATAAAAAATTCCAATTAACGTAAATAGTATTTGAAATTCAAAAACAGATTACGCTTCATATCCGGATACAAAGCTGTGTATCGGGTTGAAAAATCCTTCCAGGCACTATACGCATCTGTTGCATATGAATAGTACTCTTTATTGAAAACATTTCGCACAGCCAATTGACATTCCCACTGCTTTGTTTGGTACCTGTAAAAGAAATCGGTCACTGTATATGCAGGCATTTTCGTTGTATTGGAGTAATCACCGGCTATCTGCTGATCCCCTACATACGATACACCCAGACTGAAAGTCTGGGTGGGCCTGAAAGACCAAGAGGCTCTCAGGTTGTAAAGGTTCTGCGGTGCCATCGGTAATTTGTTACCGGCATAGTCACCGGATACAAAAATTGATTTCCTATAAGCGGCAAAACCTTGAATCTCCAGATTACTTGTAATGCTCTGTCTAATACTCCCTTCAATGCCTTGACGTCTGGTCGGATCCAGGTTCATATTAGTCTGGTAGAAGGTATCGTAGGAAATTTCATTCGTGATTTCGCTTTGAAAAAGCCTGCCTTCCAAACTTGTGTACGTCGATTTGTACTTCCAACCGATGTCTGTGTCAGTCGATGTCTGAGGACTCAAAGTTAATATATAGGTACCTGTGGTGTCATAAGAAGTTGAGAACTCATCAATATTAGGTAACCTGTAATTCTTTGAAACTTTTGCCCATACTGTATTTATTGAGTCAATGGTTTTAGATGCGCCCAGTTCCCAGGCAGAAAGGGTTTTATTGCTTGAATACGGAGAGTAAGAATCAGTAGTTCCGATGGCATTTTTCACCATGTCTTCTATTCTGTAGCCGGTTGTAATCCGCGTATCCCATCGATCAATATCTAAATCATTTTTAAAAAATAGCGCCTTGGTATACGACAGATTCGTGTAGTCTCCAAAACTGGAAGTTACTCTGGTTTGGTTCCAGTTGTTTTTTTCTATGCCAGCAATTAACCGGTTCACGCCTGTCACTAAGTTCCATTTTTTATTGGCTGTCAAGGCGAAATTGTCGTTTGTCGTGTTGTGAGTAGCGTAGCTTGCTAAACCGCTGTATTGATCCAAGAAATAGTAATTTCTCTCGCGTCGCTTCAAATCGGCTCGCCACAAAATGTCTTTGAATTCGGTTTCTATAAAAATACCGTAATGATTGGAACTGGCGTTGCTATAGGTACCAACCGATAAATTATCTGCATCCGCCTGATTGCGGTTTGACTGGTACTGACTCACAGACAAAGAACCCGGAGTTTGGGCATACTCGTTGCTTTTTGTATAACTGCCGCCAAGCCGCGTGTTATCTCCTGTCAATTGCAAAGACAGGCTGCCATTGTCTGCATGACTGGCTGAGTTTGAACGAAAACCATCCGATTCGGTTTTGCCGGATGAAGCATACAGATTGAGGCCGTCTTTGCCGTAACTGGCGCTCACTTTGGCATCACGAGAACCGTAGCTGCCAAAACCAGCTTCTATTTTTCCTGCGCTTTCAGCTTTTCCGCGCAAACCTGATGCGTGCGTCACGATATTGATCACACCAGCCACTGCGCCTTCGCCGTAAAGCACGCTGCTACTGCCTCGTTGAATTTCAATACGTTCGACCTCGTCCAATGAAATATTACCTAGCCTTACCTCACTGGCGTCACCTTGCTTGAATGTCACACCATCAATGACATACACCATATTTGAAGAGGCTGTGTCACCGAAACCAGAAATATCCAGCGAGTATTCATTACCGCCATAAAGACTTGGTCGGCCGACGATGCCGCCCAATCTCATGATTGCCTCATTGACTGTTCTGGCTCCGGATTTTTTAATTTCCTGCTGTGTCAATACCGTTATAAAAGCAGCCACTTTGGCAGATTCTTCAGGGTAGCGGGTAGCGGTAACAACAAAGGGTTCCAATGTCAGATTTTCGAGTTGATTGGAGTCAGGATCTGCAAATGCAGTAGCAACGGTCAGACAACCGCATAGGAAAGCCAAGTGTTTTTTCATGAGATGAACCAGCCAAAAGCCCTCACCGCCTTCCCCGACAGTGCATGGACGTTACGAAGTCGCGCCAGGCGCGGCTCCACTGTGTTGGCCGGTATCCGGGCTGGCGAAAACTACTCTGTCCGCCTTCCCGGATTCTTGTTCAAGGCTTCCAGTGGCTGTGTGGGACAGGGCGGAAACACCGTGAAGTGCTTCGTTCGCTTGACCGTTGCGGGGGCAGCGCAGGCTGGTGTTCTACCGGGCGCACGTACCGAAAAGATGTACATGACCGGAAGAATACTTCTGCTTCACGTTGAACTGCGGTGTGTGAACCACATCGCGAGCACCAACAAAGTCATCATAACCACAAGCGGCAAGCACGCCTGTAAAATATGAGACATGTCTGAAAACAACCCACTTGATGCCGTACTCGAACGCGTTGAACATTTGCTCTTACGTCACGAAGAACTCAAACGCACCAACGAATTGCTGGTGAACCAGATCGACACGCTGACCCAGGAACGCGACTCGCTGAAATCACGTTTGCAGGCGGCGCGCAGCCGCATCGATGGTTTGCTGGACCGGCTGCCGCTTGACATCAAGGACGGCGCATGAGCCAAGTCGAAGTGCAAATCATGGGCCAAAGCTATTTGCTGGCCTGCCCGTCCGGCGCTGAAGAGCGGTTTCATACTGCCGTTCGCAAGGTTGACGCCGCCATGTGCGGCATTCGCGACGCCGGCAAAATCAAGGCGCGTGACCGGATTGCAGTGCTGGCGGCTCTGAATCTGGCGTTTGAGCTGTCGGATTTTTCTGCCGCTCCCGCTGAGCCAGGCAGTTCCAGCCACAATTTAAATAACTTGTTGCACCGTCTGGACACGGCTTTAGGCCAAGACGGTCATCTTTTATGACGCATGCTCCTACAATGCAATGGTCTGCAAGTCTGCCGGGTTTATATTTCTTGAACCAATGCTCTATGGAGCCCCGGGCTTGGAACATCGTTTGGTGAGCGTGATCATCTCGCGTAGATGAACCCAACACCTTACTGACCTCGCCCACCTGAACCTTTTGTTCAGGATGACAATCCGGCGGAACCTTGCAGACACCTTTATTTCATGCCTAACCTCTTACTCACTCACACTCCCTTATGAGTCTGCGCATCGCCATCGTCGGAGCTGGTGCCATCGGCGGCTACCTCGGCGTCAAACTGGCGCTCGCCGGTCACGACATCACTTTCATTGCACGCGGCGTCAATTTAGAGGCGATCACTCAACACGGTATGAAGCTCTTGCTTGACGACGGCAGAGAGTTGCATGCGCGGGACATCAAAGCCTGTGACATCGCCAGCGCATCCACTTACGACTACGTATTGGTCACGCTCAAGTCGCACCAGGTGGCGGCTGTCGCCGCCAACATTGCCGCGCTGTGTCATGACACAAGCTGCATTGTCACTATGCAAAATGGTTTGCCCTGGTGGTATTTCCATCAACTGCCCGGCGAATACAACGGCCGCCAACTCAAAACACTCGATCCTCAAGGCCAGCTCTGGAGCTTGCTTAAACCCGAACGTATCATCGGCGCAGCGGTTTATCCGGCAGCTGAATTGATCGCCCCCGGCGTGGTTCGTTTGATCGAAGGCAACCGCTTCACCTTGGGCGAGCCGAGCGGCGAAAAAACCGAACGCGTGACGCAACTCGCGCAAGCCATGATTGGTGCCGGTTTCAAAACACCGGTATCCAACGACATACGCAGCGAACTCTGGGTGAAGTTATGGGGCAACCTCAGCTTCAATCCTGTGTCTGCGCTAACGCACGCCACCTTGGAAGACATTGCAGGCTTTGCGCCCTCGCGCGAACTGGTGACGCAAATGATGCAAGAGGCGCAGGCTGTCGCCGAGCGCAGCGGCATCCAATTCAAGATCAGCATAGACAAGCGCATCGCAGGAGCGCAAGCCGTTGGCGCACACAAAACATCTATGTTGCAAGATATTGAACAAGGCAAAGCACTTGAACTCGACGCGCTGCTGGGCAGCGTCATCGAACTCGGTCAGATCGTTGGGCTGCCCGTGCCCACTTTGCAAACCGTACATCAACTGTGTTTGTTGCTACAGCAATCGGTGCTTCGCAGTGGGCACGGACTCTCATTGACACCACAGGAATGACATGATTACTTTGACCGAATGGATGGCCGCAGGCCGAGACGCAGACACTTGCCTGAGCGCCGCTGGTGCCAGCCCTTTGACTTATGCCTTTTTGCGTCAACTCTCTGTTTATGTGCAGCAATCAATGAATGTCGTGGGCGTAGGCCGTAACGACCGCGTCGCGCTGGTCTTGCCCAACAGCGCAGAGATGGCAGCATCTTTTGTCACGGTGGCGGCTTGCTGTACCTCAGCACCTTTGAACCCCGCTTACCGCGCCGATGAGTTTGAGTTTTATTTGAACGACTTGAACGCCAAGGCCTTGATCGTCGAGGCAGGTTCGAGTTCTCCCGCGATTGAAGTGGCGCGCAAACTCGGCGTGTCTATTTTGGTATTGCATCCCACGCCAGCGAATGGCGCAGGTTCATTCACCTTGGACACCTCTGCTCGCGCGGCAGCAGCCCCGGCGCACCCCGGCGCGGCATTGCCCGACGATGTGGCACTGGTGCTTCACACATCAGGCACCACATCGCGCCCGAAGATCGTGCCTTTGACGCAGCGCAACGTCTGCGCTTCAGCCCAACACATCGCGACCAGCACGCGCTTCACATCCACCGACAGAGGCTTGAACGTCATGCCTTTGTTTCACATCCACGGATTGATAGCAGGCATATTGGCACCGCTGTCTCAAGGCGGTGAAGTGCATTGCACCGGCGGCTTCAACGCCTTGAAATTTTTCGCGCAAATGGACGAGGTCAAACCGACTTGGTATACCGCCGTGCCCACCATGCACCAAGCGATTTTGTCTCGTGCTGCAAATAACAAAGACGTGATCACGCGCGTGCCTTTGCGCTTTATCCGCTCTTCATCTTCATCATTGCCGCCGCAAGTGCTGGCCGAACTCGAAGCCACCTTCCACTCACCCGTGATTGAAGCCTACGGCATGACAGAAGCCGCGCACCAAATGGCCTGCAACCCGCTGCCACCTGCACAGCGCAAGCCAGGCACCGTCGGTATTGCCGCCGGCCCTGAAGTCGCCATCATGGACTTGGACGGCAACTTGCTTAAAGCAGGTGATACAGGTGAGATCGTGATTCGCGGCACCAACGTCACACCCGGCTATGAAAACAACGACAAGGCCAACGCCGAAGCTTTCACCCACGGTTGGTTTCGCACCGGTGACCAGGGCAACATGGACGCGGACGGTTACATCAGCATCACAGGGCGTTTGAAAGAAATCATCAACCGAGGCGGCGAGAAAATCAGTCCGCGCGAAATAGATGACATATTGATGGACCACCCAGCCGTCGGGCAAGTGGTGTGCTTCGGTATTCCGCACGACAAACTCGGCGAAGAAGTCGGTGCCGCCGTCGTTTTGCGCGAAGGCGTGACAGCCACTGAAAAAGAATTGCGCGAGTACGTCGCCACCCGCGTGGCAGATTTCAAAGTACCTCGCAAAATTTTGCTGCTGGAAGAAATTCCCAAAGGCGCCACCGGTAAATTGCAACGCATAGGCATGGCGCAAAAACTCGGTTTGGCTTAAAGCCAATGACAAACTGGCCGCTGCTGCTGCTGGCCCTCGCTGCATTGGGGGCGTTCGCAGGTTTTTTGGCGGGACTGCTGGGCGTAGGCGGCGCGCTGGTGATGATTCCTTTCCTCACATTCTTGCTGCACGAACTTGATATACCCACAGACATGTCGGTGAAGATGGCGATTGCCACCGGTATGTCGACCATCGTCATCACTTCGCTGGCGAGTACGCGCGCGCACCACAAAGCCGGTGCAGTGCGCTGGGATTTGTTCAAAGGCATTGCCCCAGGTCTGGTGCTCGGCAGTGCTTTGTCCAGTCTGTGGTTGTTCGCGGTACTCAAAGGCTCGGTACTGGCTTTGCTGTTCAGTTTTTTCACGGCGTTTTCGGCCACGCAAATGCTGCTCGACAAAAAACCCAAACCCTCGCGGCACATGCCCGGGGCTGTGGGTCAAACGTTGGTAGGCGGATTCATTGGTATGTTTTCGGGTCTGGTGGGTGCGGGCGGCGCATTCATCAGCGTGCCGTTCATGACTTGGTGCAATGTGCCTTTGCGCCAGGCGGTGGGCACGAGTGCGGCTTTGGGTTTTCCAATTGCATTGGCTAACGCCATCGGCTATGTGGTCAGCGGCTGGTCGGTGACCAACACGCCGCCACACAGTTTTGGTTTTGTCTGGTTGCCGGGTTTTTTCATCATTTGTGTTTGCACCATTTTCACCGCGCCCATGGGGGCACGTTATGCGCAGCGTTTGCCTGTGGCTAAGCTCAAACGCGGCTTCGCTTATTTGCTTTACGCGCTGGCTTGCACGATGCTGTATCGGGGTTTGACGGCAGTTTGAAGTTTGAAGTCACGCTTTGGCTGACCCTTTCATGCAGTTAACTTAAGGCACACTTGGCCGACCATCCGGAAGTATTAGCATTTGTGCGGTTAATTGAAGTCACGCTTTGGCCGAACCATCCGGTGCGATTTTTTTCTGCGCTATCGCTCGAAAAAAACGCCCCCTCCGATTCGGCTTCTGTGATGTATTTGGTTGAAGCTGTATTTCTATAACCGCAGAAATGCAGTCGGAGAAAAACTGCGAGAGGATGACGACATGGCGGGCGGGCCGACGCGAACATTGGCGCGCAGCGGCAGTGAGCGGCGACCGTCCCGGCGTGGCGTAAACACTTCAGTTAGCAACGATCCACGGTAACGCTATCAGAAAAAACCCTCGGTGTGACCGTAGTGACACTTTTAGCTCCAAGGAGAACACAGTGACCACCACCTCACTGAAATTACCGGGTGACATCAAATCCCAAGCTGTGTCAGCCGCCAAAGGCTTGGGCATCTCCCCGCATGCTTTCATGGTCGAGGCCATCCGTCAGGCAGCTACAGCAGCCAAACAACGAGAGGACTTTGTTGCCGAGGCGAAAGCCGCACGCAAGTCCATGCTCAAAACCGGCAATGGCTTGGACACCGATCAAGTCCATGCCTATTTGAGCCAATGTGTCGCCGGAAAATCTGTCACTGTCCCGAAAGCCCGCCCTTGGCAAAGCTGAGTTATTCCCCGCGTGCTCTGCAAGACCTGGTGCGCCGGACCGATTGTCTGCTGCTAGGCGATCCACAAGCCGCACTGCAGACCATTGATTTGATAGAGGAAGCAGTCCATATTTTGAGGCGTCACCCCCAGATAGGCCGCCCGGTGGAAGATGACTTGCGCGAGTTGGTGATTTCGCGTGGCACTACGGGCTATGTGGCTCTTTACAGTTTTGAACAAGCGCACGATGCCTGCCTGATTCTTGCTGTACGGCATCAGCGGGAAGCCGGTTACCCTGACATGACCGATAACTCTAGGGTTTGAGCGTTGTAGCCTTCAACCTTATCGCCGCGCTTAAAATCTCTCCAAGCGGCGGCGGTGAACACATCGGCAGAAAAAAACATGACAGGCAATGTCAGCACCCAAGCCGCCCAACGCAGCAGCGTCAACATCTCCGCTGTGATGTCTGTGGACACATAAGGCGGCAAGGCGTACATCATGACTTGCATCATGCAAAAACCCGCCACCGCCCAGCGCCACAGTTGCCTGCGTACTTCCAGTTTGCCTTCGCTGCGCGCCACATGGTCATTGGCGGGTACGGCTTCGTAACCGGCCTTGTGCAAAGCAATCAGCCATTGCGAAGGTTTGACTTGATCGGCAGACCAAACCACCTCAGCACGGTGCGTGGCACCGTTGACCGTCGCTTGTTTCACACCCGGCACGGATCGCAAAGCTTTTTCAACATTCAATGCGCAAGACCCGCAATGCATGCCTTCGACCACGACTTGAGACTGCCATAGACCGTGTTGTTTGTCCGAGGTCTTGTACAGCGGCGAAGGCGTGCTGAAGACCAACCAGTTGGCTGGTTCGTCGAGTAAGACGTAATTTGAGCTCATGGTGAAAAGCTTAGGGCTAAGCGCCTCAATAGATCTTGACTTACGTCAAGAGAGCCACAAAAACCTGACAGCTTGCAAATCCGTACCCGCCGAATTCATGTAATTAGTATGCATGTCAGCAAGCTCAGGACTGGTTATGAAGGCGGGCATTGACCTGCGTCAATCGCTCAGCAATTGCCGGTCGCTGAGGCAGGTGAAAGAAGCTTTAGATGGGCAAAACAAGCCTTAGTTGTTGTTTTATACAAATTACACATACTTCCTGCCTTTATCACTATCAGATAAAAATAATAGTCTTAATTAATTATTAATAATGCAAATAACCGATTACTTTTAATTAAAAAATAATATAAGAAAGAAGAAATATTATGAAATCCGCTGTGACACAGTGTGTGCTGGCTGCGATATCCGTCTTTCAAAGCTTTATCGCCTATGCTGAAGTTGACACCTACCAGGCCAATCTTTCAACCCTAATCGGAGTCACAACGAACACCGAAGACACCGAAAACACCCGCAGTCCGGTGCTCGGCTTGCAAGTGTTTTTCAAACCGGTCAACAATAACCCGGAGCAGGCCTTTGACCAGCACGAGTTCATTCAACGTGCCAGCAATCTGTACCTGGCGTTAGCCCCCACAGACATAGAGACCACAACATACAACACCCATTTGTCCAACACCAGTGTGTCTGTCACGTATTACCGGGGAGATATGTTTGCCAAACTCGGTTATGTCACGGGAAGCGGTGAACTCAAACCCAGCGCCTCCCCTTCGCTTCAATACGATTTGCAATACCACTCCAACTCCTATGCCGCGGGCTATTACCTTTTTCCACTGAGCCAGATCTCGCTGGGCGTTGACAAAACCCGACTCAGTTTTACCGCTAACAGTTTGTGGTTACCGACGCTGGCCGACGACGTCACCACCAAAACCAGCCTGACGTCCAAGACCTTGTGGCACATAGGCCAACAGCAGTCGCTGTGCTTTGAACTTTCTTTGAGGAACATCCGTCACGAAGACAGCAACACCGATTACAACAATGAAACAGACGTGTCGCTCAAGTACTACCCGGTACCGGCAGGTTACGCCCATTTGCAACTGACCCGCAACCAGGGTGAGGACAAGGCCACCATAGGTAATACGTCCATGCTGGCGGGCGGCTACGCGTTCACGCCGCGCTTGTCTTTGTACGCCGCTTACCTGAATTTCATCACCAGTGGTACAAAGAATGACAACCATTCTGTGCTGGTGGCTGGCAATTACCGTTTTTAGTGTTTCAATTAGCTGAAGTGATTGGCTGATCACCCGCCAGCGCCCAGGACACGCTTTCACTGACGACAAGGCTAGTGTGCGCCGACCAGTGCTGCAAACTGCGGCGCAAGGCTTGCTGTTCCTGCTCTGGCAAAGCGACTTCAGAACGCAAAGCATTGCCAATGGCAATCGCCAGATTGCGCAACCAGCGCACATGGCCGATGCGGCGAATCGCGCTGCCTTCGGTCATGCGCAAAAACGTGGCCTCGTCCCATTGCATCAAATGCACCAGTTGCGCCGCGCCCAGACCGTGGCGCTCGTCAAAGTCAGGCAAGGCGCTGCGTTGCGCGAACTTGTTCCACGGGCAGACCAGTTGACAGTCGTCGCAGCCGTAAATGCGGTTGCCCATCAAAGCACGCAACTCCAGCGGTATAGGCCCGTCGTGCTCTATGGTCAGGTAGGAAATGCAGCGACGCGCATCCAATTGGTAAGGCGCGACGATGGCCTGCGTCGGGCAAGCGCTGATGCAGGCGGTGCAACTGCCGCAGTGATCGCTGACAGGTTCACCGGGTGTGAGCGCCATGTCGACAAAAATTTCACCCAGAAAGAAAAACGAACCGGCCTCGCGCTGCAACACCAGCGTGTGTTTGCCGCGCCAGCCCAGACCGCTTTTGACCGCCAACTCGGCTTCGAGCACCGGCGCCGAATCGGTGAACACACGGTGTCCCAGCGGCCCGGTGACTTCTTGCAACTTATGCGCCAGTTGTTGCAGTCTTTGGCGCATCACCTTGTGGTAGTCACGCCCTCTGGCGTACACAGAAATGACGGCTTCGCCGGGTTGCTGCAAGCGAGCAAGTTCGCGGCTTATCAAGTCATCAGAGGAGCACGATGGCAAATAGTTCATGCGCGCGGTGATGACGCTCAAAGTGCCGGGCACCAACTCGGCCGGCCGTGCGCGCATCAGGCCGTGGCGTTGCATATAGTCCATGCTGCCGTGGTGGCCAGCGGCCAGCCAAGCCAACAATCCGGGCTCGGCCTGCGACAGATCGACAGGGGCTACGCCAATTTGGGAGAATCCCAGTTGTCGCCCCCAAAGCTGTAACTGCTCTGGCAACCCCTGCTGTTGAATGGACACATCATTCCTTTGAACCAAACGTCGATTGTAAAAAGCTTGCACTGGCCTGATGAACAAGCCTGTCAGGCTTATGCGCTCAGCCTGTCGGCCAATGTACAGCTGCGCCATGCCCAACTGTGTCTGCACGGTGATCTGGGCAGCGGCAAGACCAGTTTCACCCGCCATTTGTTGCAGGCACTGGGGGTGAGCGGGCGCATCAAAAGCCCGACTTATGCGGTGGTCGAGTCGTATGAACTAGAACGGGATGGCAAACCCTTGTCTATCTGGCATTTTGATTTTTACCGCTTCAAAGACCCGCAGGAATGGGAAGACGCAGGTTTCAGAGACATGTTTGCGACGCCCGGCTTGAAGATTTGCGAATGGCCGGACAAGGCCGCCGGTTTTCTGCCGCAAGCCGACCTGGACTTGTTATTGCAGGTGAATGACGACGAAAGCCGCACAGTGACGCTGACCGCGCACAGCGAGACCGGCCGGAGCTTGCTGACATGAAACAAACCGTCGCTGCTTTTTCCCGCAGATGTACAGCATGAACCTGCACAGACGCACGCTGTTACAAGCCGGCACGCTGGTGCTGTTGCTGGGTCGCGCCCAGTTGGCCCGTGGTGCCTCCATACTGGGCGTGCGGGTCTGGCCTGCCAATGACTACACCCGCGTCACCATTGAGTCCGACACCGCCCTGGTCACCCGCTACACCATGGTGGGCCAGCCGCCGCGCCTGGCGGTTGACATTGAAGGCATTGAATTGAATGCTGAACTGCGCGAACTCGTCGGCAAAGTACGCAGCGACGACCCGTTCATCACCGGTGTGCGCATCGGTCAATTCACACCGACCACCGTGCGCCTGGTGATGGATTTACGCCAACCGGTCAAACCGCAGGTGTTCAACTTGGAGCCTGTACAGGCGGCGCAAGCCAGCTTTCAACACCGGCTGGTACTTGACTTGTACCCCTTGAACGCCATGGATCCGCTGGAAGCTTTGATTGCGGAAAAGCTCAAGGACGAACACAAACTCCCGCCTGCGCGTGATGCCTTGGATGAACTGATCGCCAGCCACACCACCGATGTGACGACCAAACCTGTGCAAAGCAGCAGCACAGTGACGTCTGCCCTGCCATCTGTCAATCCGCCGCAGACCGTTACAGCCCAGCCTGTTCCCACTACACCTGCTGCACCTGCGCCTACAGTAGCTGCTCAGTCCAACAACAAACCTGCGTCTTCCCCGATTGCGCCGGTCTTGCCCAATAACCCGCCCGCTAACTCAGCGGCTAGCAGCACACCGACGCCCGCGCCTGTCAACACGCCAACCAACGTCCCACGCCCGGTGGCACGCAAACCGGATAACGAGCAAGTGTTTGACCGGTTTGCGGTGGTGGCACTTGACCCCGGCCACGGCGGCGAAGACCCGGGTGCCATAGGCCCGAACGGCACGCGCGAAAAAGACGTGGTGCTGCAAATCGCCAACCGCTTGCGCGAACGCATCAACAAAACCGTGCTGAAAACCCGGCGCGGCGATTTACCGCTGCGCGCCTTCATGACACGCGACGCGGATTTTTTTCTGCCGCTGCATGTGCGAGTGCAAAAAGCGCAACAAGTGCAAGCTGATTTGTTCATCAGCCTGCATGCGGATGCTTTTTTCACGCCGCAGGCCAGCGGGGCCAGCGTATTTGCGCTGAGCCAGGGCGCGGCTTCGAGTGCCGCCGCGCGTTGGATGGCCAACAAAGAAAACGGCGCGGACGCCATAGGCGGGCTGAATATCAAAGTGCAAGACCAGCATGTGCAGCGCGCCTTGTTTGACATGAGCACCACAGCGCAAATCAATGACAGCTTAAAGCTCGGTGTGGAAATGCTCAGCCAGATCAGGCGTGTCGGCAAACTGCACAAGCCACAAGTCGAACAAGCCGGTTTCGCGGTATTGAAAGCGCCGGACATTCCCAGCCTGCTGGTGGAAACCGCGTTCATCAGCAACCCGCAGGAAGAGGCTTTGCTGCTCAGCGAGACTTACCAAAACCAGTTGGCAGACGCGTTGCTGGCCGGCATAGAAAATTATTTTTTGCGCAATCCGCCGATGGCGCGCAACCGGTCTATGTGAACCGGCAAGGTCTAGGGTTTCAACCGGCAGATTGCGTGCGGGACTTGATCGCGCCCCAGACTGCGACCAGCCCAGGCAACACAATCAAAGCCCAGATGAATTTCTCAAAATGCTGTTGCACCCAAGGTATGTTGCCAAACACATACCCCAAGCCACAGACACCAACCACCCACAAAACAGCACCCGACACATTGAAAAACGTGAAGCGCGCGCGGTCCATGTGGGACACACCGGCTACAAACGGTGCAAAGGTACGAACAAAAGGCAGAAAGCGTGCGGCGATGATGGTCAAACCACCGTATTTTTCATAAAACGCATGCGCTTGATCGTACGACTTGCGGTTGAACCAGCGCGAATTGCTGTCCAACAGTCGCTGACCGAAATAGCGGCCAATCAAATAATTGCACTGATCCCCGGCGATGGCTGCTATCAGAAGCAAACCCATGGCCAGCGGCAGGTTCAGCAAACCCGCACCGCCCATGGCGCCGACCACAAACAACAGCGAATCCCCCGGCAGCAGCGGCATGACGACCACGCCGGTTTCGACAAACACAATCAGAAACAGCACCAGATACACCCAGGCCCCATGCTCTTGCACCAGCAAGGCTAAATAACGGTCTATGTGAAGAATAAAATCTAACAGGCTAAAGAGTATGTCCATACCTTTGATTATCCACGAGCAATATGAAGCAGCCGTGACGACGCCGTGAATGAAACAGCGCGTTAGCAAGGACTTTCCTTGACCGGTGAGTTGTCCCTCAGTCACCTAGAATCAGGCAGTGAATTCCACCCCTACACCGCCGCGCCGTATCCGCGAACTCCCCGACGAACTCATCAGCCAGATTGCCGCCGGCGAGGTGGTCGAACGCCCGGCCTCAGTGGTGCGCGAACTGGTGGACAACGCGCTGGATGCGGGAGCCACCCACGTGGTGGTGCGATTGGTCGAAGGCGGCGTGCGCCTGATCAGCGTGGAAGATGACGGCACGGGTTTGCTGCCTTCAGACATGCCGCTGGCACTCAAGCGACATGCCACCAGCAAGATCGCCAGCCTGCATGATCTTGAATCTGTAGCCACCATGGGTTTTCGCGGCGAAGCCTTGGCCGCGATTGCTGCCGTTTCAGAACTCAGCTTACTTTCACGCACGGCTGAACAAGACCACGCCATGCAACTCGATGCGCGCAGCGGCGAATTGCGCCCGGTAGCCAGAAGCCAAGGCACCACGGTTGAAGTCAAAGAATTGTTTTTCAGCACCCCCGCACGTCGTAAATTTTTGAAGTCTACCGCCACCGAACTCGCGCATTGCCTCGAGTCGCTGAAACGCCATGCACTCGCCCGCCCCGATGTGGGTTTTGCTTTGTGGCACGACGGCAAAGTCATCGCGCAATGGCGCGCACAGTCGCATGCACAAGGTTTGGATTTGCGACTGGCCGATGTACTGGGTCAGGATTTTTTAGATTCTTCTTTGTGGATTGATCACCAGCACGGCGCGCTGCGTGTGCGTGGACGCGCCGGTGTGCCGGACGCCGCGCGTGCGCGCGCCGACCACCAGTACGCATATGTGAATGGCCGTTATGTGCGCGACAAAGTTTTGTCGCACGCGGCGCGAAGTGCCTACGAAGACGTGTTGCACGGACAACGCCAACCGGTGTATGCGCTGTATTTAGAGATTGACCCGCAGCGCGTGGATGTCAATGTGCATCCAACCAAAATCGAAGTGCGTTTCAGAGACAGCCGCGAAGTGCACCAAGCGGTGCAACACGCGCTATCCGGTGCACTATCGGTATCGCGCGCCGGCCAGCCGCTGAGCGGCATGACAGACAGCGACCCTTTATCCAGAACTGCATTTGTGCAAGACAGACAGCAGGCTATTTCCAGCTTGCAAAACTTCGGACAAGCCGTGCCGCGCCTTGAACAACAAAGCAGTCTGCCTTGGCAAAACCAAGCCGGTCAACCCTTGAAAGACTTGGGTCAGTTGTGGCAGCCCACGGTGGTCAATGCGTTTGAGCAACCGCAGTCAGCGCCATTCAGTCCTGTCATCTCTGCGCCTTTACCGTCGGGAGAATGGCCGCTGGGTAAAGCCTTGGCGCAATTACAAGGTGTCTACATACTGGCTGAAAACAAACAAGGTTTGGTGCTGGTGGATATGCATGCGGCACATGAGCGAATTGTGTATGAGCGACTCAAAGTGCAGTTGGCAGAACACGCCATGCAGAGCCAAAACCTCTTGATCCCCGCCTCTTTCAGTGCCACGGCAGAGGAGATCGCCACCTGCGAAAGCCATGCCGAGGTGTTGTCTTCATTGGGTTTGGATATATCGGTTTTGTCGGCCAGTTCCTTGGCGGTGCGGCGTGTGCCTGCCTCGCTCGCTCAAGGGGACGCCGTCGCACTCGCACGCAGCGTGCTGGGCGAACTGGCGCAACACGACGCCCACCACGTGCTGCAACGGGCGCGCGACGATGTGCTGGCCGCCATGGCCTGTCACGCTGCCGTGCGGGCTAACCGTCAATTGACGTTAGAAGAGATGAACGCTTTGCTCAGACAAATGGAAACCACAGAACGCGCCGACCAGTGCAACCACGGACGCCCGACTTGGCGACAACTCAGCATGCGTGAACTCGACGCCTTGTTTTTACGGGGCCGTTGATGCACGCCAACCTGGTGATTTTGCTGCTGGCCTTGTCCATCGGTTTGCAGCCGGTGTCCACCGATTTGTATTTACCCGCTCTGCCCGGTTTGGCAGCGGATTTGAAAGCCAGTGTGGGCATGGTGCAGTACACGCTCACAGGTTTGCTGCTGGCCTTTGGTATATCGCAATTGTTGTGGGGACCGTTTTCCGACAAGGTGGGCCGCCGCCCCATCATGTTGCTGGGTTTGGGCTTGTATTTGATTGCAGCCATCGGTTGTGTGCTGAGCACCAGCATTGAAATACTGGTCGCATGGCGCATATTGCAAGGCGCTGCCATGGGCGCGGTGATCACCAGTGCGCGCGCCGTGGTGCGTGATTTGTACGAACCGGCCCAAGGTGCGCGTGTGATGTCCAAGTCCATGACCGGCTTGGGTTTGATGGCTTGCACCAGCCCGCCGCTGGGGGGCTTTTTGAGTCAACACTGGGGCTGGCAAGTGGCCTTGATGTCGGTGGTCATCTATGCAGTTGCAACCCTTGCGTTGGTGGCTTGGCGGTTTGAAGAAACACTGCAACAGCCCAATCCGCGCGCCCTGCATTTGCCCACTATGTTGGGCATCTGGTGGCAGGTGTTGTGTCACCCGACTTTCCGCGCATTTGCGTTGTTGTCGCTGGCAGGCTATGGCGTGTTGTTTGTGTACCTCGCCACCTCGTCGTTTGTGTTTATTCAGGTGCTGCATTTATCCAGTTTGCAACTGGGCTGGATACTGTCGTCCATGTCCATCATGTACATCACAGGCACCATCATTTGCCGTTACCTGTTGCGCAAAATAAGCATGCGTCGCACCATCGCGCTGGCCGGCACGCTGAGTGCCAGCAGCGGCGGCTTGCTGTGCTGGATGGTGTACGGCGAATGGGCCAGCGCCACCAGCCTGGTGCTAGGCATGTACCCCATGGTGATCGCCCACGGGATACACCAGCCCATAGGGCAAAGCGGTGCCGTCGGACCATTTCCACTATCGGCAGGTGCAGCTTCAGCTTTGAACGGCTTTTTGATGATGTTGGCCGCGTTTGCCACCGGTGCCTGGTTGAGCCACAGCATAGACGGCACTTTGTTTCCTCTGGTGCACGGCGTGGCTTTTTGGGCCGGCGTGCTGGCACTGACCGCCTGGACCCTGGTGCAATGGCATGGTGAACCTGTCAAAGCCGACTGAAGCCGCGCATGCGGCACTGGCACTGGTCGGCCCGACTGCCAGCGGCAAAACCGCCTTGGCTTTGTCACTGGCGCAGCAAGTTCCGCTGGAAATCATCAGCATGGACTCGGCCTTGGTGTACCGGGGCATGGACATAGGCACTGCCAAACCTTCGCGCGAAGAATTGCAAGCCGTGCCTCACCATTTGATTGACATTCTTGACCCGTCGCAAAGCTACAGCGCGGCCGAGTTTGCGTGCGACGCCACGCGCTTGATCGCAGACATACGCGCACGCGGCAAATTGCCATTGCTGGTCGGCGGCACCATGTTGTATTTGAAAGCGCTGGCTGAGGGTTTGGATGATTTACCGTTGGCTTCGCCTGCTGTTCGCGCTGACTTAGAAGCGCAGGCCGCGATTGAGGGCTGGCCTGCGCTGCACGCTGAACTTGCGAAAGTAGATGCAGTGACTGCACAGCGTTTACCGCCTAACGATGCACAACGCATCTCACGTGCGTTGGAAGTGTGGCGGGTCAGCGGCAAGCCTTTGTCTTCTTTTTTCGGGGCCACGCGCGTGCCCGGTCCTGACATTGCATTGGTGTCCCTCGAGCCCGTGCAACGTACTTGGTTGCATCAGCGCATTGAGCAGCGGTATGACCAGATGCTGCAACAAGGTTTGCTGAACGAAGTACGTGGTTTGCGCGCGCGTGGCGACTTGCACGCAGACATGCCATCCATGCGATGTGTGGGTTACCGCCAATGCTGGGACACGTTAGTAGACCTACATGATGCTGAACCCGATGCGCGGGCCATGCACCAACTGCGTGAGACCGGTGTGGCCGCCAGTCGCCAATTGGCCAAGCGGCAATTGACTTGGTTGCGCAGCATGCCGCAGCGCCATGTGCTGGCTTGCGATCAAGCCGATTTGCTTTCGCAATGGCTGGCTTTGTTGCAACGTTTGTCTGTGCTGTGAAACGCTGATGCAACTGGTTTATGAAGATGCACATTTGGTGGTGTTGAACAAACCCGGCGGTGTGCTGAGCGTGCCCGGTCGCGGCGAGGATAAACAAGATTGCGTGCTGACGCGTTTACAAACCACGCACCCGACCGCTATGGTGGTGCACCGCTTGGACATGGCGACTTCCGGCTTGATGGTGTTCGGTTTGCACAGCGACAGTCAACGTGCTTTGAGCATGTTGTTTGAAGCGCGTCAGGTACACAAACAGTACATGGCTTGGGTGGATGGTTTGCTGCCGCTGGCTGAGGATTGGCAAACCATCGACCTGCCCTTGATGGCCGATTGGCCGAACCGGCCTTTGCAAAAAGTGGATGCCGAGGGCAAACCCAGTGTGACGCAATGGCGCTGCTTGAAACAGGACATGGAGTTGAACGCCTCATTGCTTGCTCTACAACCCTTGACCGGGCGCAGCCACCAGTTGCGGGTGCATTTGCAAGCCATCTGCCACCCTATCATTGGGGATGCTTTGTATGCGCCCACACTGACCAGCGAACACGGCTTGAAGCTACATGCTTGCGAACTGGGGTTCACGCACCCGTTCACGCAAGTGCCCATGCAATGGCAATCTGCCCCACCTTGGCCGTTTTGACACTCTTTGCAGACTCTGCGTTTAAGACGCGAGCGAAGCGCACAACAACTGCCACAATCTATTGAATTGACGGAGCATCCACATGAAAAAACATCTCACTGTTCTGACCGGTGCATCACGCGGCATGGGCTTGGCCATGGCCGAGCAACTTTGTCATGCCGACCAATGGGTGTTGTGCATATCGCGCGGTCAATCCGACGCGTTGACGGCCACCGCCGACAAACACGGCGCACATTTGGTGCAATGGCAAACCGACTTGGCGCAACCCACCGCCGTGGCTGAAAAGCTGTCGCATTGGCTAGACGCACTCCATCCCGAAGAATTCGCGTCGGCCACCTTGATCAATAACGCTGGCGCGATCGGTCATTTGGGTCCGGTAGATGATGCGCCTGCGGACAGCTTGCTGCAAGGACTGGCGATCAACTTGCAAGCGCCGGTGTTGTTGAGCTCGGTGTTTTTGAAACACACGCGTACATGGCACATGCCGCGTAAGATCTTGAATATTTCTTCCGGTCTGGGTCGCCGCCCCATGGCTGCCAGCGCTTTGTATTGCGCCGGTAAAGCCGGGTTGGACCATTTCACCCGCTGTTTGGCGCTGGACGAGGCCTTACACGCCAACCCGGCCAAAGTGGTGTCCTTGGCCCCGGGCGTGATCGACACCGACATGCAAACCGATTTGCGCAGCGCCAAAGGCGCAGGCTTTCCGGACCAAAACATGTTTGTGCAGATGAAAAATAACGGTGCTTTGACCACGCCTGCGGTCGCAGCAGCCCAGATATTGGCCTATTTGCAACGCCCCGACTTCGGCAGCAACCCGGTGGCCGATGTCAGGGATATTTAATTGGGGTCAGACTCCAATTAATTCGGGCGTTTATCATCCACCCAAGGATTTAAAAACATGAACACACCAACCACCACCCTCGACGAACACCCCACCCTCACCTGGTCTGACGACTTGGTGATGAACATGGACAAAATGGACCAGACGCACCGCGAGTTTGTGGACTTGCTGGCGGCTACAGAACTGGCGCCGGAAGACAAACTGATAGCCAGCTTCATCGAGTTGATCGCACACACCGATGAGCATTTCACCGGTGAAAACCAATGGATGCAAGACGTCAGTTTCGGCCCGGGCGGTTGCCACACCGACGAACACGACATGATTTTGAAAGTCATGCGCGAAGCTTTGCGCCGTGGTCAGGAAGACGGCAACCTCCAAATGGTGCGTCAACTCACCGGCGAGCTCGCTGTTTGGTTTGACGGTCACGCCAAAAGCATGGACGCGGTGCTCGCCATGTTCTTGAAAGAAGTGGAATACGACCCGATCACTCGCATCGTGCACAAACCGCAAGTGCTGCCCGAGGGCGTCGCCGCCGGTGAATGCGGCGTGCCTTTGGATGAGGCCAGTTCGCAGGCTTGAGGTTTAAGCGCTTAAATAAAAAGGGCCTGCGGGTCCTTTTTTTATGTATTCATCACGTTTCAGGCCAGCACATCTAACCCTTGCTTCTGGACTACCGTCAAGATCTGTTAGTTCCAAGAACACGACAAATCCCATCTTCGATTTTCCTAATGTCAGCAACTGAAATAGACCCGATCTTGTCTGAAAGACGGGATTTGTCAATCGAACGAATGTGCTCACATCTGGCCACCGCGCCACCCTTCAATTCGACATTCAAAAAATCGATGGCAGGCGCCGAAGTGGAAAGGGGGACAACAACAACTGTTTATCTAGCCCTATTTAGCGGATTGATTGAAAGCACAGCGACGGGACGTGTCTTTTGGATCTCAGAACCTACAGTCGGATCAAGCCTGGCCCAGAACACTTCTCCGCGTGAAATATCCATGGTCATTTTTGGCACAGGGCGGCAAGCTTCGCCGCATCAAACGACTCATTCGGGTCCAAGCCGTCCATCAGGGTTGAGTCTAGGTCCGTCAACTCCTCCGGGTGAGTGCGATCAAACGACTCTGCTTTCAGTCCGAGTTCATACATTTGCTGGTCTGTGTTGGGCAGGTTTTCCTCTAAAAGCTTGCAAATAAAGCCGCTTCGCTGTCTTGCAGGAATAGCCTCACGAAAGCGCCTAGCGACTTCGGTGGGTAGATGGATAAGAAGTTGAGTGCTCATAACGATGCATTAAATATTGATATCAATATTATTTTATGTCTGTTGATCCCAATAAGCAAAGTAAAACTTTAAGACCTTCTTTACCTTCGTTGGGTGAATAAACCCCCATCAATGCTGTGATGCGTGAACATACTTTTCTACATCTCTATTTTCGACAGCAAGGCGGTGACGCCGCCGGTAGCGAAGTTTTTCACGTCTTCGCGCACGGCTTTCCACCCAGCTGAACCCAGCACTTCGTCCAACTGGCCCTGGCTGTCAAACCAGATTTCAAAGATCAAATAAAACGGCGACGCCGAGCCGTCGGGCAGCGGGCTGCATTTGGCAATCTCGATACGGGCCGCGCCTTTGGCTGCGATCACCAGCGGTGTGTGCGTCTCGAAATAATATTTATCGAACTCTTACGGGTTTTTCGGCGTGCCATACAACACCGTGCGCTTAAAGCCGCCTTTGTTGCCGCCCGAGGCGGTCGTGGTTGTGCCGACGGCGGCCAGGGCGAGAGCTGAAGAGATGAATGCGGTGCGGCGGTCCATGGTGGGTTACTTTGAGTAAAAGTTCAGTTTATAGACAGACTGATTGAAAAATTTACCGAATAAAACCAAATTTAATAATTATCTATTTTTTATTAAATTATTTTATTATTATTATATATTTTAATTTTTAAATACTATTAAATTTTAAGTTTTTAGCTAAAATAAATACATATTTATCCTTGACCACATCAACATTATGCAGATCATCAATAAAAAATACCTTTAAGGTAGTAAAATTAATGAGCTATTCCCTTCAGACGCCTTCATTGCCCAAAGTTCCGTTATCAAGCTGCACCGATGAAGAACGAAAGATCCAAGGGAAATGCTGGGATTTGAAAGCTGTACAAAAAGATTTGCAAGCTGGCAAGTTGCAAATTCTCCTAACAACAAAAGCAGTGGCTGAAGCGTCCAAGGAGTTGAGATGGAGCCAGGTGGATGTTCTGAATTTTTTTCTATGCCTAGAAACTAGGCATTACCAATCTTCGCAATGGTGTCTACCTCCCAACGATGGACAGTTTTCAGGAAAGTTTGCAGCAGATGCTTATGTGATGGGATACGACAGAGTGAATAAAGTAGAAAACCCAAATCGACAACCGCATGTGTATCTGAAATTTGCGGTACTCAAAACCACTGTTTTGATTTTTTCGTTTCACCCGAATATTTATTGAATTGGAGAAAAAAATGAACCAACACTGCCCTTTTTGCGAAACTGGAACGACAGAGGTGGTCGGCTACACATCAACTGAAAAGTTCGGGCGCAAAACCGTCGAAGTAGAAGGCCTGTTGAAGCTGGTTTGCAACCACTGCCATAGCGAAACTGTGTCAGGGGATTTGCATGATCGCAATCTGGCGCTGTTTATCGCTGCTGAAGAAGGTACACAAGGCGGCGTGTCACCTGGGCTGTTACGTACATTGCGCGAAAACTGGGACTTGACACAGAGTGAAGCTTCCAAACTTTTTGGTGCAGGTCCAAGCTCTTTTGCCAAGTGGGAGTCGTCACAAACTAAGTTAAGTACTCCTGCTGCGTTGTTGATTCAGGTAGCCTCCCGCTTTCCTGAAGTTGTGCCCTATCTTGCGCAACTCGCTGATGTGCATGTGAAATCCACATCAACTTACGAAACTGTAAGCCTGACAATCAATGCTAAAAATAGTCAAGATTTCAGTAATCGCAAATTAACGAGCCATTCGTTACTTTCAAATTTAATAAATAAATGCAGTTGGAGCAGTGCAGAAATTTCAGAAGCATCAAATAACGAACAATACTTTCCAAATCCGGTGGCAGCATGAAATTTAGTCCCATTCAATTACATGAGTCGCATTTTGAAAAAACTCTCGTGGAATGCGTTGATCGCCAATCAAATCCTACCCAACTCACAACATCACATGAATTTTCAGTAGAAGTTTTTAAGAACATTATTAAATTAAGCTCTGGATACTGGGACACTGACCCCCCATTGCCTGGACTTGACGAGAGAACCTATGCCGTTAATCTTGGCTTGAGAACAAAGGAAAACGGTGAATTTGAATCTTATAAATTCGAATTTATTGCTACCGGTATTTTTTCTTGCAGCATCGAAAATTTCAAATTAAAAAGTGTGCAAGACATGGTTTTTGAATACGGCCTGTCACTACTTTACGGGATGATGCGGGAGCAATTTTCCAATACAACTTCACGCATGACTAATGGGCTGAAACTCTTACCCATCATGAGCTTCATGGGAGAAATGGATAGCATTTCAAAATCCATGCGTGAACCTGAGGAAAAAAAGAAAAAACGCCTGCTTAAAAAACCAAATCTCCCCTGAAAGCTAAAACCTTTTCTACCGCCCAGCCATCACACCCGCGCCCTAGCCAACGCCGCCCCCTTAGCCAACGCCTCCAATTTTTTCAACGCCACTTCCCGGCTCATAGGCGCTAGGCCGCAGTTGGTGCAAGGAAACAATCTGTCCTTGTTGACAAACTTCAGCGCTTTACCGATGGTGTCGGCCACTTCCTCGGGCGTTTCAATCGTGTCTGACGCGACATCGATCACGCCGACCATCACGTCTTTGCCTTCCAAGAGCGCAATCAAATCCATGGGCACATGCGAATGGAAACATTCCAAGCTCACTTGGTCGATGCTGCTCTTAGCTAGCGCCGGGAATATTTTTTCGTACTGACGCCATTCGTGGCCCAGCGTATTTTTCCAATCCACGTTGGCTTGGATGCCGTAGCCATAGCAAATATGAACAGCCGTCGTACAAGTCAAACCAAGGGCTGCACGCTCCAGCGCTTTCACGCCCCAATCGGCGGCTTCTTCCATGTACACATTGAATGCAGGTTCATCAAACTGAATGATGTCCACGCCATCGGCTTGCAACGCCAGCGCTTCCTGATTGAGCAACTCGGCAAACGCCATCGCCATTTTGATGCGGCCATCAACGCCTTCGCCGTAAAAACGGTCAGCCACGGTGTCGACAATCGTCATCGGGCCGGGCAATGTGAATTTGATTTTTTTCTTGGTGTGCGCACGCAGCAATTGCGCTTCCATGACGTGCACCCTGCCCTTGAGCTTCAAAGCCGACACCACTTGCGGCACCATGGCGTCATAGCGGTTGTTGCGAATGCCCATCTTCACTTTGTTGTCGAAGTCAATGCCCTCAACCTGCTCTAAAAAACCATGCACAAAATGCTGCCGCGCCTGCTCGCCGTCGCCGATGATGTCCAAGCCTGCATCTTCTTGCGCCTTGATCCACAACAGCGTGGCATCCGCTTTGGCTTGACGCAGTGCATCGCCTTCGGCCTTCCATTGCGGCCAGAGTTTTTGTGTTTCGGCCAGCCATTCGGGTTTGGGCAGGCTGCCCGCGATTGAAGTTGCAAACATGAAATTCTCCGTTTTTAAATATCAGACCAATGCGGTCTGTGACGCTTGATGCGTCCGTGTGTTGAGAGAGAAAGCCTGCGACAGCAACTCGAACGAACGCAGTTGCACTTGCGGGTCGTGCGTCCAGGTGCAGACCACCAGTTCATCGAGTTCCAAGCGCGCGGCCAACGCGCGCATTTTGGCGGCGGCTTGCGCGGGCGCGCCAACCAGCGCGTCGTCGCGCATGGCTTCAATGGCGAAAGCATCTTGCGGGCTCAAATCTGCCACCGCCATCTCAGGCGGCAACAACGGCGTGACCCTGCCCCGGTTGCGCTCCAAGCGCCAGCGCGCGCGGCTTTGAAACTGGAACCAAGCTTGTTCTTCGGTATCAGCCGCCAGCGCAGACACGCAAATGGTGGCTTGCGGTTTGTCCAAATACGCGCTGGGTTTGAAATGGCTGCGGTACATCTCCAAAGCCTGTTCGCAGCCGACACCGTCACTGAAAAAGTACGCGAACGCATACGGCAAACCCAGATGCGCTGCGAGTTGCGCGCCGTAGTTGGAACTGCCCAAGATCCACAAAGACGGCGAGGTCACGCCTGTGGGCTGGGCGATCACGCCGTGACCCGGGTGGCCCGATGGTAAATCCTGACCCGTTACCCAAGCTTGCAATTCCATCACCTGCTGCGGAAATCGCTCAGAGGCGTATCGGTCCGGGTTGAGCAACTGCGAAGTGCGTCCATCGCTGCCGGGCGCGCGCCCCAAACCCAGGTCTATGCGCCCGGGCGCGAGTGCGTCCAACACTCGAAATTGTTCAGCCACTTTGAATGGCGCGTAATGCGGCAGCATGACACCGGCGCTGCCCAGACGTATGCGCGTGGTACGCGCGGCAATCGCCGCCAACAACACCTCGGGCGAGGTGCCTGCAATGCTGGGCAAATTGTGGTGTTCACTGACCCAAAAACGGTCGTAACCCCATTCCTCACAACGCTGCGCCAAGGCCAGCGTCTGGCGTATGGAGGCGTCCTGCGGTTGGCCGTAAGACACTACCGATTGATCAAGCACAGAAAGTTTCAACATGATTCATCATACGCAAGCGCTTTGTTCCGATTTCAAGCATAAAAACAGTGATTCAAGGGTTTGCCCCATGGGGATTTCCTGAGCTTGAAACAAAACCGGTTTAGGATGCACCACGCAGTGCGAACTTCGTTTTTTCTATGGCTGATCTCAGGAGTTGTTCATGTTGGTTCGTACCCTTTACATCAGCCGCAGTGCCGGTCCACAAACCAGCACCATGACCGGCTCGATTTTGAAAACCGCCCTTAGTTTCAATAAGGTGAACCAGATCACCGGCGTGCTTTGCCAAGGGACCGGGTTTTTTATACAAATGCTGGAGGGCGAGCGCAGCATCATCAACCAACTGTATTCACGCATCATCCGCGACTCGCGCCACAAAGATGTGGAACTCGTGGGTTTTGAAGAAATCAATCAAAGAAAATTCAAGCAATGGTCGATGGCGCTGATCGATTTGTCGGACACCGACCCCATGGTGGTATTGCAACACCCGGAATTCGATCCCTACTCCGCCACCGCCGCATTTTTGGCTCAGCAAATTGACGAATGGATTGCCACCGGCAAGCCAATTCAAAGCCCGTCAAACTGAACCGGCTCAAACCGGCTTGGCCATTTCGGCTTCTTGCAAACTGCGCCACATCACCTTACCGCTGCCGCTCTTAGGCAATGCATCCAGGAACTCCACCAGACGTGGCGCTTTGTACACCGCCATGTTCTCGCGGCACCAGGCCATGATGTCCGCCTCGCTCACCTGCCCCTGTTGGCCTTGGCGCAGCACCACAAAGGCTTTGACGGTTTCACCCCGGTAGCTGTCGCGCGCTGACACCACGCAAGCTTCTTGTATGGCCAGGTGGCGGAACATCAATGCTTCGACCTCGGCCGGCCAGACCTTGAAGCCCGAGGCATTGATCATGCGTTTCAAGCGATCGGTGATGAAGAAATAACCTTCCTCGTCCACGTGGCCGAGATCGCCGGAGCGGAAAAACCGCTGTCCATCAAACACCATGAAAGCCGCATCGCTCGCATCTGAACGCTGCCAGTAACCGTCAAATATTTGCGGCCCGCGCATGATGATTTCGCCTTGTTCGCCGACACCAACTTCCTGCAAAGTGTCGGGGTTGATGACGCGCGAATCGACACCGATGAAAGGAATGCCCAGGCACTGTTGCTTGGGCCGGTCAGGCGGGTTGGTGTGCGACGGCGCCGCAGTTTCAGTCAAACCATAGCCTTCGACATAACGCAAACCGTACAACTCCCACAAACGCTGAGCCACGGCTTGCGGCATGGCCGCACCGCCGCCGCCGATGGTGGTGAGCGAACTCAAGTCGTAGCTGTCGAACTTCGGGCTGCCCAGCAAATCGATGACCATGGTGGGAATATTGGTCCAGTGCGTTACGCGCCACTGCGAAATCAACTGCCCGGCGTATTCCCGGTCCCAGCGCGGCATCAGCACAATGGTCGAACCTGCATAAATGCAGGCATGCATGACCGCCACCATGCCGGTGATGTGAAACAGCGGCACCACGCACAAAGCAATGTTTTCATGGGTGGCGTGGTTCCATAGGCAACTGGCCATGGCGTTGTGCATGATGCTGCGGTGCGGGTGCATGCAGCCCTTAGGCAAACCGGTGGTGCCGCTGGTGTAAGGCAGCACGGCCAGGTTGTCCGGCTTCACCGCATACGCAGGCACAGGCAAACTGTTTTGCAAAACATCTGTCCAATGGTGAAGCTGCGGCCCGGCAGCTGACGCCGGCGCGTGCGGGCTTGTCAGCCAGCCGTGCCAGGAAGCGGGTAACAAGGGGTCGGCCAAAGCGCTGTCGTCAAACGCATCAGTGAAACGGGTGACCAATATGTGCTTCAAGCCCTGGCCCGGCGCTACGGCTTGCGAAGCTGTGCCCATTTCAGCGGCCAGATCGGCGCTGGTGATGGCCACAGCCGCGCCCGCGTCGGTGATGTAGTGCTCCAACTCCTTGGCGCGGTTCATGGGGTTGACCGGCACCACCACGGCATTGGCTCGCAAAATACCAAAGTGAGCGGCTACCCACTGCGGGCAGTTTTGCATGTAAAGCAGCACACGGTCGCCTTGTTTCACGCCATTGGCAGCCAGCCAGGCGGCAATGCTCTCAGTTTGCTGCCAAAGTTCGCGGTAGCTGAGCCTGCTGCCCAGAAACACCAGCGCGTCTTTGTCAGGAAATCGTTGAGCGCTGATGGACAGGTTGTCCCACAACGTGGTTTGCGGCGGGGTAAAGCGGTGCGGCACGCGCGGCGGCCAATGGGCGTGGTGAGGTTTCATGGTGGAGAAGCTTAGCCGCACACCATGAGGGGAACAAGAGTAGCTGCCTCTAGGCGTGTCGCCTAACGGTCAGGCGAATGCAAAAAAAACCGGCCTAAGCCGGGGTGGAAGTCCACAAAAATAAACAGGATCAAGCCATGTCGATGGCCGGGGCTTGGCGTTTCTGGCTGGCGCGCATGCTGAGCATGGCTTGCAAATAGCCGCGTAACCAGCCCATATCAGCCGGTTTGTGCATGACGTGTGTGCCTTCGGGCAGCTCGCCGTGTTCCTCGATTTCCTCGGGAGTCAAGCCGGTGATGGCGATGACGGCGACATTGCTGAACTGCGGGTGAGCGCTGAGCTGACGCAGCATTTCAAAGCCGTCTATGTCGGGCATGCGCAAATCGGCGATCAGCACATGCGGCTTGACCGCTGGCAAGTCGAGCAAGGCTTCGATGGCCGATTCGAGCACCGTGGCGTCAATAGGTATGTCCCACTGGTCAAAATGGGCCTGGTAAATGGCGCGCGTGGTGGGGTCGTCTTCGACCACCATGACTTTCAGGTATTTGCCGCCGGCTTGCGCCGGGGCCTTGGGTGCCAGATTGGCTCGGTTCTGGTACTGGTGTATGGACTGAATGGAAATGCGGCGGTGCCCGCCTTGGGTTTTCCAGGCTCTCAATTCGTTTTTTTCCACCAGCGACTGAATGGAACCTACCGACAAATTTAGCAATTTGGCGGCATAACTGGTTCCACAGTATTCATCAGCAGCATCGGGAATGGCTTTGTGGCTCATGGTTTCTCCGATGAGTCACTTGTCTCGATGACTCAAATTAAAATATCAATTTGTATATTTTAATTGTAATTAATACGCGAACAAAGCTAATTTATTAATTTTTTAGGATTAACAAATAAATTATTTGTTTTGAGTACCAAAAAGCCACACACCAAACTTACTTCAGCGCCTTGTAACGCATGCGCTTGGGCTTGGCGCCCTCCTCGCCCAAACGCTTTTTCTTGTCAGATTCATATTCTTGGTAATTGCCGTCAAAGAAGGTCCATTGCGAATCGCCTTCGCAAGCCAAGATGTGGGTGGCGATACGGTCAAGGAACCAGCGGTCGTGGCTGATCACCATGATGCTGCCGGCGAACTCGAGCAAAGCGTCTTCCAAGGCGCGCAAGGTTTCCACGTCCAAGTCGTTGGACGGCTCGTCCAGCATCAGCACGTTGCCGCCTGCGATCAAAGTTTTGGCCAGGTGCAAACGCCCGCGTTCACCGCCTGAGAGCGTGCCCACGCGTTTTTGCTGGTCGCCACCGTTGAAGTTGAAGCGGCCGCAGTAAGCGCGACTCGCCATCTCGAACTTGCCCACGGTCAGAATGTCCAGGCCGCCGGACACGTCTTCCCACACGGTTTTTTCATTCGCCAGGTCGTCGCGGTTTTGGTCGACAAACGCCATCTTCACGGTTTGGCCGAGTTTGATCTCACCGCTGTCAGGCTGCTCTTTGCCCGCAATCATGCGGAACAAAGTGGATTTACCGGCACCGTTAGGGCCGATGATGCCGACGATGGCACCCGCCGGTACTTTGAAGCTCAGGTTGTCGATCAACACACGGTCGCCGAAAGATTTGCTGACATTGGTGAATTCGATGACTTCATGGCCTAAACGCTCGGCCACGGGAATGAAAATTTCCTGCGTCTCGTTGCGCTTTTGGTATTCGAAATCTGACAACTCTTCGAAACGGGCGATACGCGCCTTGCTCTTGGCTTGACGGCCTTTGGGGTTTTGGCGCACCCAATCGAGTTCTTTCTTCAAAGCTTTGGCGCGGGCGTCTTCGCCTTTTTGTTCTTTCTCTAAGCGGTCCTGCTTTTGCTCCAGCCAGGTCGTGTAGTTGCCCTTGTAAGGAATGCCGTGGCCGCGGTCTAGCTCCAAAATCCATTCGGCAGCGTTGTCCAGGAAATAACGGTCGTGGGTGATGGCCACCACGGTGCCGGAGAAACGCGACAAAAACTGTTCCAGCCAATCGACGGACTCGGCGTCCAAGTGGTTGGTCGGCTCGTCGAGCAACAGCATGTCGGGTTTGGAGAGCAGCAACTGGCACAGCGCGACACGGCGTTTTTCACCGCCGGACAAATGTTCGATCACTGCGTCCCAGGGTGGCAAACGCAGCGCATCGGCGGCGATTTCCAATTGGTGCTCGCTGTTGTCGCTGCCAGCGGCGGCGATGATGGCTTCCAACTGGCCTTGCTCGGCAGCGAGCGCGTCAAAGTCGGCGTCTTCCTCGGCATAGGCCGCGTACACCTCTTCCAAACGTTGCTTAGCGTGAATCACTTCTTCCATGCCGCCTTCCACCGCTTCGCGCACGGTTTGCTCGGGGCGTAACTTCGGCTCTTGCGGCAGATAACCGATGCGCAAACCCGGCATAGGCTGGGCCTCGCCCTCGATCTCTGTATCGATACCGGCCATGATTTTGAGCAACGTGGATTTGCCCGAACCGTTCAAGCCGAGCACGCCGATCTTGGCGCCGGGAAAAAAGCTGAGCGATATGTCTTTCAGGATATGGCGCTTGGGCGGCACGATTTTGCCGACCCGGTTCATGGTGAAAACGTATTGGGACATGGAATGACTCTCTGGACTTGCGCCACACAGCGTGGCGGCGGGTAACTGGGGATTATCTCTGCTTCAAGTGACGGTTTTTTGTTTGGTCGGCACTGTAGTTTTGACTGAACACATTCAAGGGGACGATGGAACAGGCACAAGCACGCTCAAACTCCGCGGCTACAGCCAGCAAATCGCCGTCGCCAGACACCAAGACCTGTGCTTTGCCCACCACCGCCAAATGCATGAACGGCACGTCTTGCAGATCACGGCAGTCGGGCACGGTGGGTGGCGGTTGAGGGATACGCACGGTTTCTGCATAAGGCAAGTAATCAGCCAGCAATTCGTCTTGTTCAGCTTGCGACAAACGGAACTTGGGGTAGGCCAATACGCGCAACAGTTCTTGGACAGTGACTGTGCTGACAAGTGGTAGCACCTGCCCTCGCTGCCAATCCAAACGCAGTTGTCCGGCAGCGCCACCGCGGAACACCAGAGCCGACAACACCACATTGGTGTCTAACACTGCACGAACAGGGAGGTTCATGTTTTGGTTTACGCTTTTTTAGCTGTTGTTTTCTTGGGCTTTGCGGGGCTTGCTGAATAACTTGGTTCAAGTTCGTTGACCATGACAGGTGCAGTCGTAGCATTTCTGGCCCAAGCCACTGCTGCAAACATATCCTCTTCGCTCAGATCGAGTTCGTCGAGTTTGGCGCGCACCGCGTCCCCGCGCTGAATGCGCACCGGCGTGAGAATGAGCTGACCACCGCGCACCTCGACGTCAAAGTATTCGGTGGCACCCACAGCCTGCGTCAGGCTCTTGGGCAGCGTGAGCTGGTTTTTGGAAGTGATTTTGGCGAGCATGGCATTATCCGAAAGTAAGGATTCATTACTTTAACTTAAAACCAATTTTGTTTGCAAGCCCCCCCCTCAAAGTCACTTCCCCCTTTCATGCCACAATACACGTTAGTTGACGCCACCAGTTGCTTCAACATCAGCGCTTCTGCTGGGGCCGGATCAAACCAAGCGTTTGTTACCTACCTGCCCAAATGTGTTTCCTCGGTCTTTAGCTGGCTGCCGCTTTTTTTGGCAGAACAGATCGAAACCCCAAAGCGTCGCCCAACCGCGCGCTCCTTTATGAATTTTGATGAATTGAACCTGGCTCCGGCCATATTGAAAGCTGTGCGCGAGCAAGGCTACGACACCCCCACCCCTATTCAGGCACAAGCCATTCCCGCCGTTCTGGCCGGACAAGACTTGCTGGCAGGCGCCCAGACCGGCACCGGCAAAACAGCGGCCTTCACTTTGCCCATGCTGCACAAACTCAGCATGTCGCGCAGCGCCACCAACCGCTTCGGCGTGTTCGGTGTACGCGCTTTGGTACTCACACCCACGCGCGAGCTCGCCGCGCAAGTCGAAGAGTCGGTGCGCACCTACGGCAAATACCTGCAACTGCAATCCGCAGTCATCTTCGGCGGCGTCGGCATGGCCGCGCAAATCAAGGCCTTGAAAAAAGGCGTGGATATTCTGGTGGCCACGCCCGGTCGTCTGCTGGATTTGCAGCAACAAGGTTTTCTGGATTTATCCACGGTGCAAATCTTGGTGCTGGACGAAGCCGATCGCATGCTCGACATGGGCTTCATCCATGACGTGAAAAAAGTGCTGGCGCTGGTACCCAAGGACAAGCAAAGTTTGTTGTTCTCGGCCACCTTTAGCCAAGACATTCGCGACCTGGCCGCACAGCTTTTGCACAACCCGCAAAGCATTCAAGTCACGCCTGAAAACACCACGGTGCAGTTGATCACGCAAGTGATTCACCCGGTGGGCCGCAGCCAGAAAAAAACGCTGCTCGCACATATCATTGACCGCAAGCAATGGAGCCAAGTACTGGTGTTTTGCCGCACCAAGTTCGGCGCTAACCATGTGGCTGATTTTTTGAACAAGCAAGGCATCACAGCCATGGCGCTGCACGGCAACAAAAGCCAGACCGCACGCACCCAGGCGCTGGCTGGTTTCAAAAGCGGCGACATCCGTGTGCTGGTCGCCACCGACATCGCGGCGCGCGGCATCGACATTGACGATTTGCCGCATGTGGTGAATTACGAAATTCCGAATATCAGCGAAGACTATGTGCACCGCATCGGCCGCACTGGTCGCGCCGGTGCCAGTGGGGAAGCAGTCAGTTTGGTGTCCTTAGACGAGGAAGGTTTTATGGAAGAAATTGAAAAATTCACACGTCAGACCATCGCGGTTGAAAAGGTCGAGGGCTTTGGTCCGGCACCTGACGAGCGCGCCGAACCCATTGCCATGGGTCGCCAGACTTTGTGGGGCGGCGTCGGCAAACCGCCTAGCCGCGACGTGATGGCTTCTGCCGCACGCGCTGCCCGCCAGGAAATGATGGAACGCATTCGCGAGAAAAAAGTCAGTGCCCCGCGCAATGACAACCGCAATGACAACCGTAACGATGGCCCGCGCGCTGAACCGCGTGGCGACCGCCCGGCGCGTCCGCCGCAAGCGGCCAAGCCTCAAGGCGCGCATCCCGGTTCGCGTCCACCGCCGCCCAGGCGCGATCGCAACGACCGTGGCCCGCGCGCACCTGCGCCGGTGCACGCACAAGGACACGACGACCATGACGGTCAGCCGCCGCGTCACTTTGAAGAAGATTTCCAGCCGCGCGCCAATGCCCACTTGGGCACGCAAAGCGGCGTGAATGCATTCGGTCACAAGTCCGGCGGCGGCGCAGGCCGTCAACCCGACCCGACCATGACTTCGGTAGATTTACTCAGTCGCAATAACCGTGGCGGTGGTGGCGGTGGTGCCAAACGTCGCAGCGGTGGCGGCGGTGGCGGCGGTAAACCCGGCGGCTTTGGCGGTGGTGGTGCAAAGCGCAGCGGTGGTGGCGGTTACGGTCGCTGATTTACTTCAAGCGACTTGCCATAGACAGACAACGAGGGCATACAAGCTGCCCTCATTAACCCATATTTAAAAAATCAGGCGAATTCCGGCACCAGCGCCGGAATCGGTTTGTCGTCGAAATAAGCGGCCATATTGGCCATACACAAATCGGCCATGGCCTTGCGGGTTTGCTGGGTGGCGCTGCCTATGTGCGGCGTCAACACCGTGTTTTGCGCCAGGCGCAATTCGCCGGGCACACGCGGCTCATCTGCAAACACGTCCAGCGCCGCACCGGCAATGGTTTTCTTTTGAACAGCTTCAATCAATGCGGCCTGGTCCACCACGGAACCGCGCGCCACGTTGATCAAATAACCTTTAGGGCCTAAAGCTGCCAAGACCTCGGCATTCACCAAGTGCTTGGTGGCCGCGCCGCCGGGGGTGATGACCACCAGGTAATCCACGTTCGCGGCCAGTTCTTTGGCTGAGGGGAAATAGTTGTACGACACACCGGGCGCTTTGTTGCGCGAGGTGTAGGCGATAGACATGTCAAATGCTGCGGCGCGTTTGGCAATAGCTTGACCGATGCGGCCCATGCCGATCAAACCCAAACGCGCGCCACTCATTTTGCTGCTGAGCGGAAACGGGCCTTCAACCCAGTCGCTGTTGCGCACAAATTTGTCGGCTTGCGGCAGACGCCGCGCAATCGACAACATCAAACCCAAAGCCAGATCGGCCACATCGTCGTTCAACACGCCGGGTGTGTGCGCCACTTTGATGCCGCGCTCTTTGGCAGCCGCCACATCGACGCCGTCGTAGCCGACGCCGCAAATAGAAATGAATTCCAGCGCGGGAAACAAAGCCATGAATTTTTTGTCAATCACCGCGTCGCCGCCACCCACCATGGCGCGTATGCGCTGCAATGCGCTGGGATCAGTGATGTGCTCCCGATCGTGCACCAGGTAATTGGCTTGTAAATCAGCCATCAGTGTGGCGGCCAGATTCGTGACCCGCAGTATTTCTATCATTTCTACTCCTTGTTGAGGCCAGTCCCCGTGGAAACACCACACAAACACTGAATGAAGCGAGGGTAGTATAGGCATACTTAACCCCACAACTTTCAGGCTTTTCACATGTCAACCTCACCCCCCCGCAAAAAACCCGAAGAACTCCGCAGCCAACAATGGTTCGGTCGCCAGGACCGCGATGGCTTTGCCTACCGCAGCTGGGTCAAGGGCAAGGGTGTGCCGCACGATCAGTTCGATGGCCGCCCGGTCATCGGCATTTGCAACACCTTCAGCGAATTGACACCTTGCAATTCCCATTTCCGCACGCTGGCCGAGCAGGTCAAGATCGGCGTGTACGAAGCCGGTGGTTTCCCGCTCGAGTTTCCGGTGATGTCATTGGGCGAAACCTTGTTGCGCCCCACCGCCATGCTCTACCGCAACTTGGCCAGCATGGATGTTGAAGAAAGCATTCGCGGCAACCCCTTAGACGGCGTGGTGCTGCTCATGGGCTGCGACAAAACCACCCCGTCACTCATCATGGGTGCAGCCAGCGTGGATTTGCCCACCATCGGTGTCAGCGGCGGCCCCATGCTCAATGGCAAGTGGCGCGGCCAAGAGCTGGGCTCAGGCACCGGCATGTGGAGCATGAGCGAGCAAGTACGCGCAGGCACCTTAAAGCTGGCCGATTTCTTTGAAGCCGAAAGCTGCATGCACCGCAGCCACGGCCACTGCATGACCATGGGCACGGCCTCCACCATGGCTTGCATGGTTGAAGCGTTGGGCGTGGGCCTGCCCGGTAACGCCGCTTACCCCGCTGTGGACGGCCGCCGCAATGTACTGGCTCGCAACGCCGGTAGACGCATTGTGGAGATGGTGCACACCGACCAGAAGCTGTCCAGCGTGTTGACGCGCGAAGCCTTCGAGAACGCCATCAAAACACTGGCTGCCATCGGCGGCTCTACCAACGCTGTGGTGCACTTGATCGCCATCGCTGGACGACTGGGCGTGCCATTGAGCGTTGATGACTTCGATCGCTTAGCCTCCGAGTTGCCTTGCCTGCTGAATCTGCAACCCTCTGGCGACCATTTGATGGAAGACTTTTGCTATGCAGGCGGCTTGCAAGTGGTGATGAAAGAAATTGCGCATTTGCTGCACACCAGTATCGTGACCACCAGCGGCCACAGCGTGGCAGACAACATGGCAGATGCGGTGAACTACGACGAACGCGTCATCAAGCCATTCGACAAACCTTTCAAAGACAAAGCCGGTATTGCCATACTGCGCGGCAATCTGGCCGAGCGCGGTGCGGTCATCAAACCGAGCGCGGCGTCGCCCCATTTGATGGTGCACACCGGACGCGCTGTGGTGTTTGAAAACATCGACGATTTCCACGCCCGCATCGATGACGAAAACCTGGACGTGGATGAAAACTGCGTGTTGGTTTTGAAAAACTGCGGCCCCAAAGGCTACCCCGGCATGGCAGAGGTGGGCAATATGCCGTTGCCACCCAAGGTGTTGCGCAAAGGCATTACCGACATGGTGCGTATCAGTGACGCGCGCATGAGCGGCACGGCTTACGGCACTGTGGTTTTGCATGCTGTGCCGGAGGCTGCGGCTGGCGGCACGTTGGCGTTGGTGCATAACGGCGACATGATCGAGTTGAATGTGCCTGAACGCAGAATCCAATTGCTGGTCAGCGACGAAGAACTGGCCAAGCGACGTGCGGCGTGGACGGCGCCGGCACCGGCGCTGGACTCTGGTTATTGGAAGCTGTACATAGACCACGTGACGCAGGCTGACGAAGGCGCAGATTTGGACTTTTTGCGCGGTAAGCGTGGGTCGTTTGTGCCGAAGGACAACCATTAAAAAGCGAAGCTTTTGAATGGTTGGGGGACTGCTTATATTGCATAGCAATGTAAGCGGTCACCACAATCACTTAAAGCTCACGTCACACCCCGGCGTTGCCTCTAAGCAGTCGAATCGTCCCATCAATCATTTTGCACGGCGAACGTCACACCCCGGCCTCGCCTCCATGCTTGCACAACGTCGGCTACGGCCGGGCTGTGACATTCGCCTAAAGTGGAATTGACTATCTCCGGCAATGACATTCACGCCATCGCAATGTCGGCTACGGACGGGCTGTGCCGCTCGGGTTAGGCTTCACTTGGGTGACGGTAGACATGCCAAGGTGAACCTCGAAACTCCATGGTCTTCTCATGGTTTGCGCCCACTGCAACGGCTAAGCGGATGGAGGGCTCGTTCTCGGCATTGATAAAGCTGATAGGCGCTTTGTTACCAAGGTGTCTATAAGCGGGCGACTGAATGGCTCGCACCGCTTCAGATGCGTACCCTTTGCCCCAAAACTGCCGAGACAGGGCCCATTTGATTTCCGGTTCAGGCCAGTCGTTTGGATACCAGAGACCAACCGCGCCAATGACTTTGCCGGTGTTTGCTTCAACGGCAGCGAACGGCCCATACCCTCGGATTGTCCAGTGGCCCACCATGCTGCACATGGCTCTCCAGCTCTCACCTTCAGTCAGCGCACGTCGGAAGGTGAACTTGGTGCATTCGGGATCGCTGTAGTGCTCGTGCAGAGACACCCAATCGTCGTGCTTGAACTGTCGAAGGTGTAGTCTTGCCGTTTGGAGATTGGTCGGGAAGAGGGCCATCAGTATGGACTTAGCAAGCCCTAAGGCATTGACGCCGCAAGCAAGGAACAGCGAGGAATAAGCGCCAGTTCCTCTTGCATGGATTCCCTTGCCAGGGCCGTGTCGTAGCTGGCTTGGCCGCGAAGCCACCAACCATCGCTGAGGCCAAAGTAACGGCACAAGCGAAGGTCGGTATCCGCCGTGACAGACCTTTTGCCAGCCACGATGTCGCCGATGCGTTGTGGCGGAACGCCAATGTCTTTTGCCAGCCGGTATTTGGTCAGGCCCAAGGGCTTCAAAAACTCTTCTTCGAGCATCTCACCTGGCGAGACGGGGAGGACGGTACGCATTTCAATATTCCTTTAGTGATAGTCCACGATTTCAACGTCAGCAGCGCCGTCCTGGGTCCAGACAAAGCACAAGCGCCACTGGCTATTGATTCGAATGCTGTGCTGGCCTTTGCGATAATCTTTAAGTGCCTCCAGCCCATTTCCTGGCGGCACCTTGAGGTCATCCAGAACTATGGACCACTCCAACTGGGCAAGCTTGCGAAGTGCCGGGCGCTCGATATTGACCCAGCGCTTGACACGACGGCCTTCAAAAAGTGCCTTGGTATCCTTGCATTTGAAGCTCTTGATCGCCATTGCCGAATATTAACGAGGCGCGTTCATAGTGTCAAGTAAGGTTCGCCTAAAAGTTCGCCTAACGTTTGACTTAAGCAGGGCCGTCAGGCGTCCCCTTGAACAACCTGTTAGGCCATGCATTTTTAGCTTTTGCGCTGTATTCCAATGTTGAAAGCCTGCGGGGATGCTTGAACGCAGATCTAGTTTGCAAGGAGTGCGATCGTTTGGCTAAGTTGAGGAACGCCAACTGCGACAGTAACAACGTTAGCCATTGAAGCCAACGTGTCAAGCAAACGCTTCCCTAGCGCTGTATCTTTGAGAAAGCTCTTGTACTCGGCGTGTAGATGTGCGTGACCGA
Source organism: Bordetella parapertussis (assembly GCA_945870575.1). Classification (GTDB taxonomy): domain Bacteria; phylum Pseudomonadota; class Gammaproteobacteria; order Burkholderiales; family Burkholderiaceae_C; genus Limnohabitans. The sequence goes on from CAMBSK010000007.1 coordinate 66,763, forward strand.
TAGTGGTTTCTATTGTTTCGAGCAGAGGCAATGCGCCTGTTAGTCTGTATTCATCGATCGCAACGATGATTTTTCTGAGATAACGGGATAGGTATTTTTTGACGTTGTCGTCTAGTGACCCAATAAGGATTTCGTCATGAATCTTTGATAGCAGCTCTCGCGTTGCATCAATTTCTGCATCAGCCAACATCTTCGTGTTTGATTTGGCTTCCAGTAAGTCGGCGGCAAGCCGTAGGTATGTGATGCTGTGTTCATCGATGTTTCCGATGAATGATTGCCAGGCTGCATTCAGATTTTGCGTCATGAATGCGCTATTGACTTGGGCTTCCCAGTGGGTCCAGGTGTTTCCTTGTTGAGGAAACATTTCCTGTAGGGCGCTAATGGTTAACTTTGGCAGTTCCATTGCCTTGCCTAGGCGCGACATCAACAAAGGATTGTTGTTGTCGACAGAGAGCAGTTGTTGCCATGCATTACGACAGTTGAAATTTATGTCAATCTGTTTGCCTCGTTCGATGATTGAGAGGAGGCGTGCGGCAGGATTGTCGTATTTCATATTTTAAAGATTTGAAGGAATTTCAGAGGTTAGCTACCTCAGCTTCTGCTGTGAGGCCTAACGTAAAAGTGAGCGGACCTGCGCGGCATTTCGCGCAGGTCCGCTCGACTGCCGGGTTAGAAGGGCAAATTAACGAGAGTTGCTTGTCATTTATTTTTTTTCGGATCGCTAGATTTGCTAGGTTTGAGGGACGGCGTATTTTCTGGTGTTGTTTTGTTATCACGACGGCGCTTATCAGGTTTCTCTGTTGATTTTGCTATCGGCTTTGGTCCTGGCTTAAGTGTCATGAATGCCCTCCTTTGTGGTTAAAAAAACTACAGTGTGCGTACCTTCTAACGTGAAGGTCACCGGCGCTGCGCAGCTTTATTGCGCAGCGTCCGGTGGACCGCAGGGTTATGCCTTGGTTGCACAGGCACCTTGGATAGTATTTGGCAACCCTTCAACGATTGGTGAGAACTCTGGGGCAAAAAGGTAGTCGAGCGGTTTGTCTGCGTGACCGAATGCCCATAGGAATAGCTCGCCGCCAAGTGCAGATGGTTGGCAAACAATCCCACCGTCGGTAGCACCTGCAAACAGTTTGACCGTTGAGTCCTTATCGCCGTACTGCCACTGACCCTCCAAGAGGTTGTCACCGTTTAGGCCGAAGAAGATATGAGCAAGGAGCGAACTAAGTTGCCCCAGTTCGGCGTCCGAAAAGTCCATGACCACGAAAAAGCTGGGGAATGGAATGAAGATTTGCATCTTCGATCGCCCCTCCATGTTTAACGATAGGCCGCTTGCAGAAAACAGTGCGCGAACAGTTGCGTAAATCAAGTAGTGGGTTCTTAGTTGGTAGGTTGAGAGCGCATCCATGACCTTCGCGATTCGAGCACCTCGATTAGTGTTGGAAAAGATTCGATAGTCATCGCGATAGCGGAGAATTCGTACGTCGTTAGCGGCTAGAAGCTCGGCATTGATCAAGCTGTCAACGTAGCCCAGAACGATCTCAGCAATAAAGTCCATCAGTACCGAACCCTGGGAAATTCCGTTCGTCTGCCCGTACCGACCAGCCCGGATGTGCGCGTCAATCAGATTCCCGACAAGCGATTCTTCCTTCTTGCCTGTCTTCGCTTGAGTGAGGCCATGCACGGCCCACGGAATGCTATGAGTGTAAAGAGCGCCATAGCAGTCAGTCACATCGGTGTGTAGTAGGTGCGTAAACTCAAGCGAGAGGGCTAGCGAGCGCTGTTCAACGGTTTGCCACCAGTTCTTAACTTGCGTGGCCACATCCGTCTGGTGGTCTTCCGAGACAACAGGTGCACTGCAGCAAATCACTACTCCACCCTCGAACTGTGCCACTCTGGTTTGGAGCGCCAACCAGTTGTGGCTCGCGGTGATTGCGTTGACCAGCGACACATAGAGTACCGGGTGAATCAGTTCAAACGGTCTCCACGCGAGTCTTCCGTCCTTGTTGGCGGTGAAGCTGTAGTTCACGCCCGGGAGCAAATGCGGATTAGACTGCTTGAAGGCCTTATAGCTGCCTCCGGCAAGCAGCGTCTCAACGTCCTTGAGAATGGGTTCGAAGCTGATGTACTTCGGGAAGTCACCGTTGAAGTAGCTGCTCGCCTTCAAGAAGTGTGCGCGGGCATCGGCGCTTTGGAGTTGGATGAGCTTGGCCATTCAGCGGTGGTGTTGAATGAGACGCCTAACGTGATGTAGACCGCAAAACCCGGTGGATACATCCGGGCACAGTCGATACATCTTGTGAATGAAATGGCTGCGACTTGGTTGCACCTTGACACACAGTTCCATGCGCTGCGATTTCGCACATGTATGAATTTGCCATGTAACCCTCCAGACCTGTTTTGCAGTCCGCCCGCTTGCTGGATCAACTGCGGGAGTGCTTGCAATGTAGGCACTATAGCCTCAATTCAGATAAATATTACTTCTATTAAATTCTTTTTTTGTTCGTTGATCAGGCCGGGCTGTGACATTCGCTCATATGGAATTGACTGTCTGCGGCAATGACATTCGCGCCATCGCAATGTCAGATGAAGCAATATTTGTAGGGCGAGCGCTGTAGCCCGGCCATAGCCGACGTTGTGTAAGCATGGAGGCGAGGCCGGGCTGCAGCGCTCGCACAGTCAACCTTTGGCACTTTAATAACCGCCGTTATGCAAGCATGGAGGCGAGGCCGGGCTACAGCGCTCGCACAGTCAACCTTTGGCACTTTAATAGCCGACGTTGCGTAAGCGTGGAGGCGAAGCCGGGCTATAGCGCCCGCCGACCTAAAAAACGCAAGTGGACATAAAGCTCACAAACCTTTAAGCGCCGTCTTCTCCAAACCAGCCGCCTTGCAATCGTCTATGTACTGACGAATCACATCTTGGAAATTCGCATCCGGCTGCAAGCCCAAACGCGGCGCACGCAAAGCCTTGGCGCCCTTAGGCCAGTTGGCCACGATATTGGCAACCCGCTCGTCACGCTGAAACTTCACGCGTGCACGCACCGCCGGTCCTGCCACGGCTTCCAAGGCATCCAGCATTTCCTGCACCGTCACGTTCAAGGCCGGCAAGTTCATGGCACTGCGGCCTTGAAATTCTTCTGCGCTGGCTTCGAAAATAGCGATCAGGCTTTTCACGGTCAAGCCGGGTGAGCACACCGGGTGCGACACGCTGGCGTCCACCGGACAAATCGATTCTTCACCCGCCAACGGCTCGCGCAATATGCCGCTAAAAAACGAAGACGCTGCACCGTTGGGTTTGCCGGGTCGCACGCTGACCGACATCAGGCGCGCGCTGCGCCCATCGATGAACCCCTTGCGGCTGAAATCAGCCACCATGTATTCGCACATCAGTTTTTGTGAACCGTAAGAAGTTTGCGGCGTGGTGAAGGTGTCGTCAGTCACCACGTCTGGCAGCGGATGCGCCGGGTCCGGGCCGTAGACCGCCACCGAGCTGCTGAACAACAGGCGAGGCTTGTTGCCGGCGGCACGCAATGCGTCCAGCAAAGCGCGGGTGCTGTCCAAATTGGAACGCATGCCCAAATCAAAATCGGCTTCGCATTCGCCGGACACGGCTGAGGCCAGGTGAAACACCCCGTCAAATTTACGCGCCACAAACCCGGCGCACTGGTCCAGCAAAGGGCCGGTCAACACCTCGACGCGCGGGTCGGCGGCCAGATCGGCAGGCGCGGGAAACTGATCAGCCAGCACCAGTTGCGTCAGTTTGCCGCCGCAGAGTTCGCCCTTGGCCAGCAGTTCGCGTGCCAGTCGTGCGCCCAAAAATCCTGCTCCACCTGTGATCAATAGCTTCATGTGTGTTCCCTGGTTGGTTGAATAGCAAAAGCATAGCCTTGTTCCGGTCTGATTATCCCGATCCACCTAACGGGTAAGACCTGATGACCGGTAGACACGCCAAGGCATATGCTCAAGGGGTTTTAGCGCTGATTGCGCAGATCCACTTTGCGGAGTTTTACATGGCGAGCGTCAACATCGGTCAAGTACACAAGTACTTCGGCCGAACCCACATCATCAAAGGTGTCAGCGTAGACATTGCCGATGGTGAGTTCTGTGTCCTCGTCGGCCCGTCAGGCTGCGGCAAATCCACTTTGTTGCGCATGATTGCTGGGTTGGAAGAAATTTCGGCCGGTGACATTCACATCGGTGACAAACTCGTCAACCTGATGCCGCCCAAAGAGCGCGACATCGCCATGGTGTTCCAAAACTACGCGCTCTACCCGCACATGACGGTGCGCGACAACATGGCGTTCTCGTTGCTGCTGGCCAAACAACCTGCCGCCAAAATCGCCGAGCGTGTAGACATAGCCGCAGGCATTTTGGGTCTGCACGCATTGCTTGACCGGTACCCGCGCCAACTCTCCGGCGGACAGCGCCAGCGTGTGGCCATGGGACGCGCTATCGTGCGTGACCCTCAAGTGTTTTTGTTTGACGAGCCACTGTCCAACTTGGACGCCAAGCTGCGCGTGTCCATGCGCACCGAAATCAAAGAGCTGCACCAGCGTCTGAAAACCACGTCCATTTACGTCACACACGACCAAATCGAAGCCATGACCATGGCCGACAAAATCGTCGTCATGCGCGACGGCGTGGTCGAACAAACCGGCAGTCCGCTGGATTTGTACGACCACCCGGCCAACCAGTTTGTCGCCGGTTTCATCGGCTCGCCTTCCATGAATTTTTTGCCCGGCGTGGTGCGCGGCGGTCACGTCGTTCTGAGCGACGGCAGTCAACTTCCCCTGCCTGTGCACACCAAAGCAGTTGACGGCCAAAGCGTGATTTACGGCATACGCCCCGAGCATTTGGACATAGGCAGCGACAGCGAAGGCTTGGCCACCGAAGTGGTGGTGGTTGAACCCACCGGCGCTGACACGCAAGTGTTCACCAAGATCTCTGGTGTCGAAGTCACTTCGGTGTTTCGCGAACGGCATGCGTTCACGCCCGGCAGCACCATCCGCTTGAAAGCCGATGCCGGCCGCGCGCATTTGTTTGATGCAGCCAGCGGCAAAGCCCTGGTCGCCTAACCACATACCTTGGAGTCACCATGTCCGACACCACCCGCCGCCAATTCATCCAATCTACCGGTCTGGCCACAGGTGCAGCCGCGGTTGCCCCCATGCTGTGGACCTCCAAAGCGCATGCGCAATGGACCAATGTCCCCGAAAAAGGTGCCAAGCTGCGCGTGCTGCGTTGGAGCCGCTTTGTGCAAGGCGAGCTCGATGCCTACATGGCCAATGTGAAAAAGTTCACCGAAAAAACCGGCATCGAAGTGCGTGTCGACACCGAAGGCTGGGAAGATGTGCGCCCCAAAGCAGCGGTGGCCGCCAACACCGGTGCCGGCGCTGACATTATTTTGTCGACCAACGACGATGCCAACCTCTACCCCGACAAGCTGTTGGATGTGACCGATTTGTGCACCTATTTGGGCAACAAATACGGCGGCTGGTTCCCATCGTGCGAAACCTATATGCGCCCGGACGGCAAAAAATGGATAGGCGTGCCGCTGGGCGCCAGCGGTGCCATCATGGTCTACCGCCAAAGCATGTTGAAAGCGGCGGGCTTCAACACCTTCCCCAAAGACGTGGGCAGCTATTTGAAAATGTTCCAAGCGCTGCATGCCAAAGGCACGCCCGGCGGCATGGCGCTGGGCAACGCCACCGGCGACAGCGGTTGGACGCATTGGCTGATCTGGGCTTTCGGCGGCTCCATCGTCGACAAAAACAACAAGGTCATCATCAACAGCCCCGAAACCGTCAAAGCGCTGGAGTACGCACGCGAGCTCTACAAAACCTTCATCCCCGGCACCTTGTCCTGGCTGGACCCGAACAACAACAAAGCGTTTTTAGACAACCAGATCAGCGTCACCAATAACGGTATGTCCATTTACTACGCGGCTAAAAATTCGGACAACCCGGCCGTCAAAGCCATTGCCGCAGACATTCAACACGCACCCTTCCCCGTCGGCCCAGTCGGTATACCCACCGAATACCATTTGTTCTTCAACCAGATGATTTTCAAATACACCAAGTACCCGAATGCAGCCAAAGAATTTTTGCGCTTCATGATGGAAGCCGAGCAATATGACGCGTGGCTCAAAGGCGGCGGCGGCTATGTGTCGCACCCGCTGGCGGCCTATGCCAAAAACCCCATCTGGACCGTGGACCCCAAGCACACGCCTTACCGTGATTCGGCCAAAAACATGCGTCCCTCGGGTTATGCCGGTCAACTCGGTTACGCCTCGGCAGGGGCTATGGCGGATTTCATCGTCTGCAACATGGTGGCCGAGGCCGCATCGGGTTCTAAATCGCCCGCAGAATCGGCTCAACGCGCGCAAAAACGCGCCGAGCGTTACTACAAATCCTGATGCTGCAAAAACTCCAAAACAGCCGCAATGGTTTGGGTCTGGTGTTCATGGCACCGGCCACCATTTTGCTGGTGCTTTTTCTCACCTACCCACTGGGTTTGGGTGTCTGGCTGGGATTTACCGACACCAAAATCGGGCGCGGCGGCGAATTCATCGGCTTGGAAAATTATGAGTTTTTATGGGAAGACTCGGTCACGCGACTGGCTTTGTTCAACACCTTGTTCTACACCTTCATCGCCAGTGTGCTGAAGTTTTTCTTAGGGCTTTGGCTGGCAGTGTTGCTGAACGAAAAAATGCCGTACAAAACTTTTTTTCGCTCGGTGATTTTGCTGCCCTACATCGTGCCTACCGCTTTGTCGGCGCTGGCGTTTTGGTGGCTGTATGACGCGCAGTTCTCCATCATCAGTTGGATACTGATCAAGATGGGTTGGATAGACCATTACATCGATTTTCTGGGCGACCCTTGGAATGCGCGTTTCTCGGTGCTGGCAGCCAACGTCTGGCGCGGTGTACCGTTTGTTGCCATCACCTTGCTGGCCGGTTTGCAAACCATTTCGCCGTCACTGTACGAAGCCGCAGCCATTGACGGCGCGACTGCTTGGCAGCGTTTCAAGCACATCACCTTGCCGCTGCTCACACCCATGATCGCCGTGGTCATGACGTTTTCAGTGCTGTTCACGTTCACCGACTTCCAACTGATTTACGTCATCACGCGCGGTGGTCCGCTGAACGCCACGCATTTGATGGCCACGCTGTCGTTCCAGCGCGCCATCTCCGGCGGCGCGCTCGGTGAAGGCGCGGCGATTGCCATTGCCATGGTGCCGTTTTTGCTGGCCGCCATATTGTTCAGTTATTTCGGGTTGCAACGTCGCGCCTGGCAACAAGGAGGCAGCGACAAATGAGTACAAGCCTAGAAGACGACAGCCAAGGCATGTCCTACCTGGACACAGTGCGCAGCCGCTTAGTCACTGTGTACATCCCATTGGGCATTTTTGTGTTCGTATTGCTGTTTCCGTTTTACTGGATGGTGATCACCTCGGTGAAGCCGAACAAAGAACTCTTGTCGCGTGACGGCAACCCGTTTTGGGTGATTCAACCGACCCTGGACCATTTCCACAAACTGCTGTTCAAAACCGCTTACCCCGAATGGCTATGGAACACAGTGTTCATCTCCGTCATTGCCACCGTGGTGTCGTTGGTGTGCGCGGTGCTGGCAGCTTATGCGATTGAGCGTTTGCGATTCAAAGGATCGCGTCAAGTGGGGCTGGGTATTTTTCTGGCTTATTTGGTACCGCCGTCCATATTGTTCATACCACTGGCCACCATCGTCTTCAAACTTGGATTGTTCGACACGCGTTGGGCGCTGATCCTCACCTACCCGACATTCCTGATTCCGTTTTGCACCTGGCTGTTGATGGGCTATTTCCGCTCCATTCCTTTTGAGTTGGAAGAATGCGCGTTGATTGACGGCGCCACACGGTTTGAAATTCTTTGGAAAATCATTCTGCCCTTGTCGGTGCCGGGCTTGATATCAGCCGGTATTTTTGCGTTCACCTTGTCCTGGAACGAATTCATTTACGCCCTCACTTTTATCTCGTCCTCCGAGGTGAAAACCGTGCCTGTGGGCGTGGTCACCGAATTGGTGGAAGGCGATGTCTACCACTGGGGCTCGCTGATGGCCGGTGCCCTGCTAGGCTCGCTGCCCGTGGCTGTGCTTTATTCGTTTTTTGTTGAGCATTACGTCTCCGGCATGACCGGCGCGGTCAAGGAATAAGATCAAGGCTCATTTTTCAACTCTCAGGTTTTATGAACACACCGTCACTTGCCGATATGCGCAAGAACTACCAGCAGGCCGAACTGCTGGAATCCAACGCTGCCAAACACCCCTCACAACAGTTCACCACTTGGCTGAACCAGGCTCTGGAAGCAGAAATTCCTGAAGCCAACGCCATGACCTTGGCCACTGTGTCATCCAACTTGCGACCGAGTACGCGCGTGGTGTTGATCAAAGGCTATGACGAGCAAGGCATCGTCTGGTTCACCAATTACGACAGCCGCAAAGGCCGCGAACTGGCGGGCAATCCATTCGCAGCGCTGCAATTTCACTGGGTCGAATTAGAGCGCGTGGTGCGCATCGAAGGCCGGGTTGAAAAAATCAGTGAAGCGGAAAGCGACACGTACTACCACTCACGGCCGCTGGCGTCGCGCATAGGCGCCTGGGCCAGTCCGCAAAGCCAAAGCATTGCCTCGCGCGAATGGTTGCAGCAGGAATTGAAAACCTTTGCGGATAAGTTTCAGCAAGAACCGCCGCGCCCGCCGCATTGGGGCGGTTACCGCTTGGTGCCTGACACTTGGGAGTTTTGGCAAGGCGGCGGTGCACGTTTGCATGACCGCTTGCATTACCGCAAGCAGCAAGACCAATGGTTGATGCAGCGCTTAGCCCCTTGAGCAGCCGCTCAGGACTTGAGCCATTCGCCGTAATGCTGGGCTGATTTACGCACCTTGGGTGCAACAACAAACGTGCAATAGCCTTGTTCGGGGTTGTTGACGAAATAATTCTGATGGTAGTCCTCGGCTGGCCAGTAATGCGCCAGCGGCAAGACCTCAGTGACGATATTGTGCTGATAGTCGCCATTGCTGGTGACTTCGGCAATGAACTGCGTGGCCGTCACCTGGTCGGCCTTGTCGGTGTAGTAAACGCCGCTGCGGTATTGCGTGCCCGTGTCGTTGCCCTGGCGGTTCAGACTGGTCGGGTCGTGCATGTCAAAAAACACCTCCAGCAACTGGCGCAGGGAAATGACGTCACGGTCATAGCTGATTTGCACCACTTCGTTAAAGCCGGTGTCGCCACGGCAAACTTGCTCGTAACTAGGACGCGCGGGCTTTAAACCGTTGCAATAGCCAGACTCAACGCTGATGACGCCGCGCAGGCGCTGGAATACTGCCTCGGTACACCAAAAACAGCCGCCGCCCAATGTGATATTGACATTATTCATGTGACGATCTTAGCGATAGAGCGCTGAATTCATGTGAATGTGGCATGAATCCCCTCTGCCAGCGGTGTTGACGGCTATGGGACACTCAAGGTCATGTTCTCTATTGGCCCTCTCAAACCTGTACTCACAGCCCTGCTGTTACCGCCGGGTGGTCCTTTGCTGCTGATTTTTCTGGCCGGCCTGCTGGCGCGCAGGTTTCAGCGATTGGCATGGGCGTTGGTGATGGTCAGCAGCCTGGCTATGTGGTTGCTGGCCTGCGACGCCACGGCCTACGGTTTGAACCGGTTGCTGCTGAGCACTTATGCGCCAGTCACCGCCGAGCAAGCGGCCAAGGCCCAAGCCATCGTGGTGCTGGGCGGCGGCGTAGATCAGTTTGCGCCTGAGTATGGCGACAGGAGCGAAGAACTGGGCGAGGCGGCTTACAAGCGACTGGCATATGGGGCGCATCTGGCAAAACAGTCACAGTTGCCCGTGATGTATGCGGGCGGCAAAGGTTGGGCGGCGGCAGACACTCAGTTGCACAGCGAGGCTGAGGTTGCAGCCCACACCATGACGCGTGATTTCGGTTTACAGATTCAATGGCAGGACAAAGATTCGCGCGACACCCGCGAGAACGCTTTGCGCGCATTCGAAGTTTTGTGGCCTCTGGGTAAAAAGCGCATCTTGCTGGTGACCCACGACTGGCACATGCAGCGCAGCCTGCGCAATTTTCAGCAAGCAGGTTTTGAGGTGACGCCCGCGCCCATGGGTTATTTGCAGCCGCCGGTGAGCATACCTATCGACTACCTGCCCTCGGCCAACGGGCTGAGGCACAGCTATTGGGTGTTGAGGGAGTGGTTGGGTTTGGTGATGACTTGAGGCTTGAAGGCATAGATAGCGTGAAGCGAATTGTCGTGACAGTGGTACGACAATTTATAGGTCTCTTTAATTAGCGCCATCGATTGAGAGGCGCTCTCCTCAGCTATTTCTTGCGACAGGTCTGCCGCTTGAGAACAGCGCTAACCCTTACCCGCTCTCATGCTTAATCCCCCACATTGACCACGCCACACCCTGCGGTTACATTACTAACCAGCCAGTCATTAATATGTCAAACACCCATTCCCTCACCCTGGAACACCCGGGCATTCACAAACGCGAACGCCGCAAAGAAGCGCGTCCCCAAGAGCTGCTGGACGCGGCGCTGACGCTGTTTGTAGAAAAGGGCTTTGCCGCCACCCGGGTCGAGGAAGTCGCCACCCTTGCCGGGGTGTCCAAGGGCACGCTGTTTTTGTATTTCAATTCCAAAGAAGACTTGTTCAAAGCGGTGATCCGCAGCAACCTGGCTGACCATTTCCCGGTCTGGAACCAGGAGTTCACCGACTTCACCGGCAACACCGCCGAGATGATCAATTACGCCATGCAATCCTGGTGGGAACGCATAGGTAACACCACGGCCAGCGGTATCACCAAACTCGTGACCAGCGAAGCTTCCAACTTTCCTGACGTGGTGCAGTTTTATGAAGCTGAAGTGATGCGCCCCGGCCATGAGTTGTTCAAAAAAATTCTGCAACGCGGTATTGATAACGGCGAGTTCAGAGCTTTTGATACCGACAGCGCGGTCTACAGTCTGGTGTCGGTGATTGTTTTTCTCAGCATGTGGAAACACTCGTTGTCGCCTTGCTGCGCTACAAGCATTTTCCAACCAGACATTTTTTTGCATAACCATGTCGATGCATTGATGCACGGCTGGCTGCACAGATAAACCCGGCGGAGTTTTTAGACATGACATTGCGTTCCAAATTCACCTGGCTGTTGCTGATCGCTGTGCTGGCTGGTGGTGCTGCTTACTGGCAAATGCGCCGCGCGGCAGCACCGGCTGGCGCACCCGCCGCCCCTGTGGCCACAGGTACTGCTGCGCCCGAGGCTGTGGTTGAACTACAGCCCGAAGACGTCAGCCGTCTTAGCACACAAACACTCACCCAAACTTTGCCGGTGTCGGGCAATTTGAAGGCGCTCAACAGCGTCAGCATCAAAGCGCGTGTCGCCGGTGAATTGCTCATGCTGCAAGGGCGTGAAGGCGACAGTGTCAAAGCCGGGCAAGTGATTGCCAAAATCGACCCAATGGAATTTCAACGGCGTTTGCGCCAGGCCGAACAACAAGCCGATGCGGCCAAAACACAAATCGATATCGCGCTTCGCCAGTTTGACAATAACAAAGCGCTGGTCGACCAGGGCTTTATTTCCAAGACCGCGCTCGAAGCCTCCGAAGCTACGCTGACCGGCGCGCGCGCCACTTACAACGCCGCAGTAGCCGCTGCCGATGTGGCACGCAAAACCATGGATGAAACCGTGTTGCTCGCGCCCATCAGCGGGCAGATTGCGGCACGCCTGGCGCAACCCGGTGAACGCGTCTCCATTGATCAAAAAATGCTGGACATCGTCGACCTGAGCAGCCTGGAACTCGAAGCCACGCTCAGCCCGGCCGACGCCATGGATGTGCGCATTGGCCAACAAGCCCAACTGACGTTGGAAGGCCGCGAGAAAACGCTTTACGCCCGAGTGCAACGCATCAACCCGAATGTGCAAAGCAACAGCCGCAGCGTGCTGGTGTATTTGCGTTTGCAAAACGCCCCGGGGCTGCGCCAGGGCTTGTACGGTCAGGGCCAATTGGAACTCTCCAGCTATCAGGTGACAGCATTGCCGCTGGAGTCGGTGCGAACCGACAAGCCCTTGCCTTATGTGCAATTGATTGTCAACGGCCGGGTCGCGCACCAGACGGTGACGATGGGTCAGCGCGGCAACATCACTGGCGGCAACCCGGCGCAAGTCTGGGTGGAAGTCAAAGGCGTGGCCGAGGGTGCTCAAGTGCTGTCGCCACGTACCGGTTCGCTGCGTGAAGGTATGAGCCTGCGTATCGCTTCCCCCGCATCACCTGCTGCTCAGCCCGCCAACGCGCCCGTCGCTAACAAGCCTTAAGCCATGTGGTTCACCCAAGTCAGTCTGCGCAATCCGGTGTTCGCCACCATGCTCATGCTCGCCCTGGTGGTGCTGGGCCTGTTTTCCTTTCAGTCGCTCAAGGTAGACCAATTCCCGAATATCGACTTGCCAGTCGTGGTCGTGACCACCGAATACCCGGGCGCGTCTCCGGAAATTGTTGAGAGCGAGGTTAGTAAAAAAATCGAAGAAGCGGTCAACTCGATTTCCGGTATCAATGCACTGACCTCGCGCAGTTACGAAGGCTTGTCGGTCATCATCGTTGAATTCGACCTGACCACCAACGGGCGCAAAGCGGCTGACGAAGTGCGCGAAAAAACCAGCAACGTGCATCCGCTGCTGCGCGCCGAGGTGAAAGAGTCGCGCATTCTGCGCTTTGACCCGGCTAGCAGGGCGATCTGGTCATTGGCCGTTGTCTCCGACAACCAAAACCTGCCGCCCGGTGTGCAGCCGCTTAGCCAAGTGGAGTTGACCAACTGGGCCGATCAGGTATTGAAGAAACGCATGGAGAACGTGCGCGGTGTCGGCTCGGTCACGCTGGTCGGCGGCACCAAACGTGAAATCAATTTGTACCTAAATCCGCAGGCCATGGAGCCGCTGGGCATCAGCGCACAACAGGTGGTGGAGGCAGTCTCCAACGAAAACCAGGACCTGCCAGTCGGCTCCATCCGCTCATTGCAACAAGACCGCGTGGTTCAAGTGCAAGGCCGCATGCTGCGCCCCGAGGATTTCGCCAACATCATCGTGGCCCGCAAGGCCGGCAGCATTGTTCGCTTGTCGCAAGTCGCGCGAGTCAACGACGGCGCGCAGGAACTGGAAAACATGGCGCTGTACAACGGCGAGCGCACGCTGCTTTTGTCGGTGCAAAAGTCGCAGGATGAAAACACCATCGAGGTGGTTGACGGTTTGATGCGCACGGTAGACGCCATGCAAACCCAGTTGCCGCCCGGCGTGAAACTACAAACCATTTACGACGCTTCGCGCCAGATACGCGTGGGCGTGAACAATGTGAAAAAAACCTTGATCGAAGGTTCACTGCTGACTGTGTTGATCGTGTTTTTATTCCTCAACTCCTGGCGCTCGACCATCATCACCGGCCTGACGCTGCCGATTGCCATCATCGGTACGTTCTGGATCATGTCCATATTGGGCTTTACTTTGAATATGGTCACGTTGATGGCTTTGTCGCTGTGCATAGGTTTGTTGATTGATGACGCCATCGTGGTGCGCGAAAACATTGTGCGGCACGTGCAAATGGGCAAAAGTGCATACAAAGCCGCCATGGAAGGCACAAGCGAAATCGGACTGGCGGTGCTAGCCACCACCCTCTCCATCGTCGCGGTATTTTTGCCGATAGGTTTTATGCAAGGCATCATCGGCAAGTTCTTTCACGAGTTCGGTCTGACCATCGTGGCTGCCATTTTGATCTCCATGTTAGTTAGCTTCACGCTCGACCCCATGCTCTCCAGCGTCTGGCATGACCCCAGCATCCACCGCGACGGCAGTTCGCACGCTAAACGCGGTTGGTATGACCGCACCATAGGCCGGGTAACGCAATTTTTTGAAGACGGCAGCCAGTGGTTGGGGCGTATTTACCAAAAGCTTTTGCGCACCGCGCTCATTCACAAGCTGGCCACCGTGCTGATAGCCCTGGCCATATTCATAGGCAGCATCTTTATGGTGAAACTGCTGGGCACCGAGTTCGTTCCTAAAGCGGATTTCTCTGAAGCCAGCGTGACCTTTTATGTGCCGGTGGGCTCGTCCTTGCAAGTAACCGAAGCCAAGGCGCGTGAGGTTGAACGCATGTTGCGTAGTTTCCCCGAAGTGCGCTACACGCTCACGACCATCAACACCGGGAACGCCAACGGAAAGATTTACGCCAACGTGTATTTCCGCCTGCTGGACCGCCAATTGAGAAAATTCAATATCAACGATTTCACACCCGTCATACGCGAACGCCTGCTCGCCATGCCGGGCCTGACCGTCACCCACGTCGGCCTGCTCGACTCGGTCGGCGGCAACAAGCAAATCGAGTTTTACCTGCTGGGACCGGACCAGGCCGAGTTAGAGCGCATCGCCGCCGTGGTGATGCCCAAGCTTAACGCCGTCAAAGGTTTGGTGGATATCGAGTCCAGCGTCAAACCGAACAAACCGACCATAGACATCAGCATCAAGCGCGAAGCCGCCGCCGACTTTGGTCTCGGTGTGAACAGCATCGCCGGCCAGTTGCGCACCTTGGTCGACGGGCAAACCACCGGTGTGTGGCGGGCCGACAATGACCAGACTTACGAAGTCAAAGTGCGGTTAGACCCCGGGCTCAGAACCTATCCACACGACCTGGAACGCTTGCCGTTCAGCATAGGCCAGGCCGCCGACGGCAGCTCACGCACGGTGCGCCTGAACCAAGTCGCCACCGTCAGCGAAGGCGTCGGCCCCAACCAGGTGAACCGCCGTGAGTTGTCGCGCGAGGTGGCTTTCAGCGGCAATACCTCCGGCCGTGCTGCCGGTGAAGTCTCTAAAGACATACAAACCATGATGGCCGGTATACAACTGCCAGACGGTTACCGTTACCAATTCGGCGGCTCGACCAAGAGCATGAAAGAGTCGTTTCAATACGCGCTGGTCGCGCTGGCCATGGGCGTCATCTTCATCTACATGATTCTGGCCAGCCAGTTCAAAAGCTTTTTGCAACCGCTGGCCTTGATGACCGCACTGCCGCTGACCCTGATCGGCGTTGCCGGTGCCTTGCTGGTGTTTCGCTCAACCCTGTCTATGTTTTCGGTGATTGGCATTGTGATGCTGATGGGCCTGGTGACAAAAAACGGCATATTGCTGCTGGATTTTGCCATCCGTGCCCGCGAAGGGCTTGAACGCGGCGACGGCAGCCGCGAAGCGCCACTGGGCCGCACCGATGCGCTGCTGATGGCCGCACGTGTGCGCTTGCGCCCGATTTTGATGACCACGTTGGCCATGGTGTTCGGCATGATGCCGCTGGCTTTTTCAGTCAGCGAAGGTTCCGAACAACGGTCTCCTCTGGGTCAAGCGGTCATCGGCGGCGTCATCACCTCTTCCATACTGACCTTGGTGGTGGTGCCTGTGGTCTACTGCTATGTTGATGACTTGAGCGAATGGCTTAAACGTTTGTGGCACGGCAAAGCCAAAGTGCAAACAAAAAGCGCTGGCTAAAATCTGATTCCCATGAAAACACATACCGACATCACCCCTGACATCGCCAGATTCAATATGGTCGAGCAGCAGATCCGCCCCTGGCAGGTGCTGGACTTGAATGTGCTGTCCCTGTTGTCACGTCTGGACCGGCACGAGTTTGTTCCCGAGGCATACCAATCACTGGCCTACAGCGACACCGAATTGCCGCTGGAACACGGCGAATGCATGTTGGCCCCGCGTGTGGATGCCCGCTTGCTGCAAGACCTGAAATTACAAACGCATGAAAACGTGCTGGAAATTGGTACCGGCAGCGGCTACCTGACAGCTCTGCTGGCCATGTCATGCGCCCACGTCACCAGCCTCGAATGCCATGCCGGCTTCATAGCGTCGGCCCAACAGCGCCTCAGTCACTGCGGTATTCGTAATGTTGAATTGGTACACAGCGAGGGCATCCCCGCTCGTTCCACGGTTCAGACTTATGATGCAATTTTGCTCGGCGGTTCGGTGGCTTGTGTCCCGGTCGCCTTGCTTGCCATGCTCAAACCCGGCGGCAGATTGCTGGGAGTGATAGGCGAAGAACCGGTGATGTGCGCCACGCGTGTGGTTCGCCAGGCGGATGGTCAAGGCCACAGCCAGTCCTTATGGGATGTGGTCATACCCAGACTGCACGGTTTCGCTGAAAAAACTGCATTCCATTTTTAATATGAAGTCACAAAGGAAGACCATGAAATTGTTTCGCACCCTGCCCTTGATTGCGGCCATGTCTCTGGCCTTCTCAGGGACTGTCCGGGGCCAGAGTCTGGTCGACATGTACGACGCAGCCAGAGATTTCGATGCAACTTTCATCGGTGCACAGTACCAGGTACAAGCCGCCCGCATGCGGATATTGCAGGCGCAGGCCAAACTGGGAATGAACGTCAACCTCAACGCCAACGTCAGTTTGAACAACGGCGGCTACTCTAAGCCTTCAAGCTATCCGGGCAACCACACCTACAGCAATCAGACCGGCACCGTCACAGGCACGCAGCAGTTATACAAACCGGGCAACAACATTGAAGTGGCGCAGACCGAGTTACAAATGCGCCAGATCGAAGCACAGTTGCAAGCTGCTGAGCAAGACCTGATGGTGCGCTTGAGCCAGGCCTACTTTGATGTACTCGCCGCCAAAGACAATCTGACCTTCATTCAAGCGCAAATGAAAGCCGTGGCCGAGCAACTCGCCTCTGCCAAGCGCAATTTTGAAGTCGGCACCGCCACCATCACCGACACGCGCGAAGCCCAAGCCAGTTATGACTTGTCGCGCGCCCAGGAAATCGCTTCACAAAACGATTTGCTGGTTAAAAAAATGGCTTTGGAACAACTTGTCGGCAAGCCCGATCTGTCACCCAAATCCGTCTCATTGACGGCCAAACCGCTGGCGCCCCAGCCTGACCGGGTGGAAACCTGGGTCGGCTTGAGCGAAGGCCAAAACCCCAGCGTCAAGCAATTACGCACTGCGCTTGAAATTGCCGATCTGGAAGTTCGTAAAGCTCAAACAGGACTCAAACCCACTGTTGAAGCCCAGCTCAGCTACAGCTACAGCAATGCAAACGGGACTATCCTCTATCAAACTGAGCAACGATACGGCGTTGCCACCGGCGCTGTGGTGCTGAACTTGCCGCTGTACACCGGCAAGTCACTGAACAACCGTGTTCGCGAAACCCTGTTGCTCAAGCAAAAAGCCGAAGCTGATCTGGATGCCACCGCCCGCAACGTGGCACAAAGTGCACGCAGCGCTTTCTTCGGCGTGATGTCCGGCATCAGCCAGGTCACGGCCTTGCAGGCGGCCGAAGTGTCCAGCCAGTCGGCCTTGGACGCCAACAAACTGGGCTACAGCGTCGGCGTTCGCATCAACATCAATGTGCTGGACTCACAAAGCAAGCTCTATGACACCAAGGCCAAACTGGCCAAGGCACGCTACGACGTGCTGGTTGGTCTGCTGAAACTGCGCCAGGTCAGCGGCGTGCTCAACACAGAAGACTTGCAAAACGTCAATTCGCTGCTGGTTCCCTGAACCATCTCACAGCAAGGGTTTCAATAACTCAAGACAACGCTGTGCCGCCCCCTGGTGCTGTATTGCAAAGCCGCGTGCAGCCTCAGCCATGTTTAAACCTTCTTGACGGTTGACTGCCAGAGCATGGGCTCGACTGACCGCCTCTGCCAGGTTAGCGGTGCGCAAAGCCGTGCCGCTTTGTATCGCCAGTCTGGCGGCCTCGGTAAAGTTAAAGGTATGCGGCCCCATCACCACCGGGCAAGCGCAGGCACAGGCCTCGATCAGGTTTTGACCACCCAGCGGCTCGAAACTTCCTCCCAGCAAACACACACTGGCGACGCCGAAGTAAAAAGGCATTTCACCCAGACTGTCCCCCAGCACCACCGCGTCAGACGCTGCCAGCGGGCTGTCAGGCAATTGCAGGCCCCACTGGCTGCGCCGCACCAAGGTATGACCGGCTGAGGCCACCAGACCCGCCACATCGTTAAAACGCTGCGGATGGCGCGGCACCAGCCACCATTGCACATCGCGCATGTAAGCCGGGTTGTCCGATAAGAGCTTGAGCAATGCCGCCTCCTCACCTTCGCGCGAAATCGCCAGTAACACCACCGGTTTGGGAGAATGCGCGCGCCAGGCCAGACCCGTGGCCAGCATATGGGCATCCGGCACCGCATCAAATTTGAGGTTGCCCATCACCGACTGCACCTTGGCACCCAGGTGTTCCATGCGCCTGGCGTCATCAGCGGTCTGCGCCCAGACGGCGTGCAAACCTTGAAACGCCGGCTTTGACAGCGAAGACCAGCGCATGGCTTTGCGCAAGGATTTGGCGCTCAAACGCCCGTTCAATAACACCAGCGGCAAACCGTGCGCCTTTGCCAAAGCCACTGTGTTCGGCCATACCTCAGTGTCAACCAGCAGGCCGATGCGCGGCTGGAAATGGCGCAAAAAACGCTCAACCGCAAATGGTGTGTCCCAAGGTTGCCAGATCTGTATGTCGCCGTTTTGCAGCAAGCTGAGTCCTTGCTCGCGCCCTGTGGCCGTTCCGTGCGTGAAAATGAAACGTATGCCCGGATGCGTCTGGCGCAAAGCCTTTACCAGCGCTTGCACCGCTCGGGTTTCGCCCAGCGACACTGCGTGTATCCACACCTTGCCCGAGTCTGCCGGCATGCTGTAAAAACCGAAACGCTCGCCCACCGCATGTGCATACAAAGCTTCGCGCCGGGCGCGCCAGCGCAAGCGCAACAGCAGCACCGGCACCAGCGCCACCATCAATACAGAATAAATAAATCGAGCGAGGCTCATACGCTGAGGCGTGCGGGCGCGGCCGCCAACACCTGTTGACACGCCTGCCACACCTTGTCAGCCTGCGGCGCGTGTTCGCCACCGACCGCCTGCTGGTGAGCGCGAGCAACCGGGCCGGCGCGCGCCACGCGTGGCTGACTGAAAATTTGCACCACCGGTAAATTGAGTGCAATCGCCAAATGGCTTAATCCCGAATCCACCCCGACCACCAGCGTAGCCGCAGCCATGTGTGCTTTCAATTCAGCCAAGGACATGCGCGGCCAGACGTGGCAAGCAGACCCTAGTACACCGGCTAATTGCTGCGCCCATTGCAACTCTTGCTCGGATGACTGCGGCAGCGCCAGAGTGAAACCCTGAGCCAGCAAATGTTGACCCAAGGCCGCCCAATCTGAGGCGGGCCACAAGTTGTCGGCACGCGTGGTACCGAAAGCCAGCACGGCCCTAGGCGGCTCAGAAACTGGCAGCGCAGGCCACGGGTACACCGGCGCATCCGCCAGCCAAAGCGCAGCATCCTGATCGCAAGCACGTGCGGCCAGGCTGCGGTAACGCGCTACCGCGTGTATGGTTTTTTCCATGGGTAGGCTGCGCTGCAATAACCAGCGCACCGGCCATTCATACGCACACCAGTCGCTGGCATTGGCATAGGTGACGCTAAAACCGCCCGGGTTCAATCGCGCCACACGCGCCACGCGGGCCGATTTGATCAAGCCCTGAAAGTCGATCACCAGGTCATAGCTTTCGCTGCGCAAGTTCTGCCAGAACGCGCGCCAGGCGGCACGTGTGTCGAATTGCCAAAAAGTTTTGCGCCAGCGGCGCTGGGCGATAGGAATGACTTTGCGTATGGACGGTACGGTTGCCAGCAAATCGGCAAACGCTTCTTCCACCACCCAATCGATGGAGCAACCCGGATAACGGCTGTGTATATCGTGCAGCACCGGCAGGGTTTGAATCACGTCCCCCAGTGATGACAGCTTGACCACCAACACCCTCAATGCGCAGCCTCTTGCACCTGTGCATCGGGTTTGACCTGGCGCAGCAAGGCCATCATGTCGTGTTCTATGCGCTGTAGCGCAGCCGTGGTCTGGCCTTCAAAACGCAGCACCAATACCGGCGTGGTGTTGGAGGCGCGCACCAGCCCGAAACCGTCTTCCCAATCGATGCGCACACCGTCTATGTCACACAGCACCGGGTGTTGCGCGCCAGCCGGCAGACCTTGGGTGCGGGCCAGCGTCAGCAAATCGGCAGTCACCTGGTGCGGTTCGCCCTCGCGGCAGGCCACGTTGAGCTCGGGGGTGGATTGGCTGGTCGGCAAATCGTGCAACACCTGGTTGGCGTCTGCCGAGCGGCTGAGGATTTCCAGCAAGCGGCAACCGGCGTAGGTGCCGTCGTCAAATCCGTACCAACGCTCTTTGAAAAACACATGGCCGCTCATCTCGCCGCCCAGCGGTGAATCAATGGCTTTCATTTGCGCTTTGATGAGCGAATGCCCGGTCTTGAACATCTGCGGCACGCCACCGGCGGCGCGAATGGCGGGCGCGAGTTGCTGCGAACATTTCACGTCAAACACAATGGTGCCTCCGGGCACGCGCGTGAGCACATCGCGGGCAAACAACATCATCTGCCGATCCGGGTAAATCGTCTGGCCGTCGCGCGTGACTATGCCCAGGCGATCGCCATCGCCGTCAAACGCCAGTCCGAGTTCGGCGTCGCTGTTTTGCAATGCATGAATCAAGTCGCGCAGGTTTTCAGGTTTGCTCGGGTCCGGGTGGTGGTTGGGGAAATTGCCGTCGACCTGGCTGAACAACTCGATGACCTCGCAACCTATGGCGCGCAATATCTGCGGCGCGCTGGCCCCGGCTACACCATTGCCCGAATCAACCACGATGCGCATGGGCCGCGCCAACCGTATGTCAGAGACGATGCGATCGGCATAGGTTTGATTCACTGACACGCAATGCAGGCTGCCGCCGCTTTGCAACTGCCAGTTTTCATCCTGCATCATGCGGCGCAAGCCCTGAATCTCTTCGCCGTAAATAGCGCGTCCGTCCAGCACCATTTTGAAACCGTTGTAGTCGCGCGGGTTGTGGCTGCCGGTGATTTGTATGCCGCTGCTGCACAAGGTGTGTGCGGCGAAATACAACTGCGGCGTGGTGACCATGCCGACATCAATCACTTGCACGCCCGCATCCATCAAGCCTTGCATCAATGCTTGCGCCAACGCCGGACCGCTGAGACGTCCGTCGCGCCCGACGGCAACCTGTGTTTGCCCGCAGGCCATAGCCTGTGTGCCGAAACTGCGGCCCAGTGCCAGTGCGACATCCGGGTTGAGTGAAGCCGGAACTATGCCTCTGATGTCATAGGCCTTGAAAATGGTGTTGTCTGTTTTCATGCGAAATCATTGTAGGGCCGTGGGTTAGAGCATCAGCCTTTATGATGACAATCAAAACCACTTCGACTATTTACCCATGACATTTGCCTTGGCCAAGCCCCCCGTGACTCAACCTCAGTGGCAAATGCCTATCAACACGCCACTGGGTGGCATGACACTGGTGGCCTCACAAGAGGGTTTGCAAGGCGCCTGGTTTGACCACCAGGCCCATCGCCCGGATATTGCGGCATTGCCCTGGGGTTCAAGCCAACCCTGGTTGCGCGAAGCAAGAAAGCAACTGTCTGAATACTTTGTCGGCCAACGGCAGCAATTTGAATTGTCTTTGCAACCCTATGCCGGCAGCGAATTCCAGCGCACAGTCTGGCAGGCTTTGGCCATGATTCCCTTTGGACGATTTGTCTCTTATGCGGATATAGCCAGACACCTTGGCCGGCCGCAGGCGGCGCGCGCCATCGGCATGGCCGTGGGACGCAACCCTTTGAGTATTTTTCTGCCTTGCCACCGCGTGGTGGCCAGCGACGGCGCACTCACCGGCTATGCAGGCGGACTTGACCGCAAGATAGCTTTGCTGCAACTCGAAGGCACGCTGTTGTGACGGCGGCGTTGCGTTGGCAACGCTGGCTACCGGAGTTTGTGCTGCTGGGCATGATCTGGGGTTCATCGTTTGTCTTCATGCGCATGGCATCGCAACAGTTCGGCCCGTGGACCACCGCCTGGCTGCGGGTCAGCGTGGCAGTGCTGGTTCTGCTGCCCTTTTTGCTGTGGAATGGCCACAGTGCTGCTTTAAAGCAGCATTGGCGCACGGTGATGACCATGGGCGTGATCAATTCGGGCATACCTTTTATTTGCTTTGCCTATGCGGTGCTGCATATCAGCACAGGTATGTCGTCCATCCTCAATTGCATTTCGCCGTTGTTCGGTGCTTTGATCGCCTGGCTGTGGTTGGGCGAGCGTCCGGGACACTGGCGCGCATTCGGCATGCTGCTGGGGTTTATCGGTGCTGCCTTTCTGGCGGCCGGTGTCAACGGCGGCCTGTCATTTGATGCCGGTGCCAACGGCTGGGCCATGCTGGCCTGTTTGGTGGCAACCGCGTGTTATGGCACGGCAACATCGATTTCACAGCGTTACCTGTCGGGGGTGCCGCCGTTAGTGATTGCCACCGGCAGCCAGATGGGCGCTTGTCTCTTTTTAATTTTGCCGGGTCTGTGGTTTCACCCGACGCAGGTTCCGACAGCATCAGCCTGGGTAGGTTTGCTGATGATTGGCGCGGTGTCGACAGCGCTGGCTTATATGCTGTATTTCAGGTTGATTGCCAAAACCGGCGGCTCGCGCACTTTGAGTGTGACTTACCTGGTGCCCTTGTTCGCCAACATCATCGGTGTGGTGTTTCTGGACGAAACGCTGACCATGCGGATTTTGCTGTGTGGCGGTTTGATTTTGCTGGGCACGGCCATGGCCAATGGCATGTTTATGCCGGCTTTTTTGCGTAGGCGTTGAAAGTAAAGTCACGCTTTGGCCGACCATCCGGTGCGATTTTTTTCTCCGCTTTCGCTTGAAAAAAACGCCCCCTCTGTCGGCCTCTGTGATGTTTTGGTGTGAGCGATGTTTCGTTGACCAAGACCAATGGTTCATCGAACCGCAAAAATGCAGTCGGAGAAAACTGCGAACGGACGACGACATGGCGGGCGGGCCGACGCGAACATTGGCGCGTAGCGGCAGTGAGAGGCGACCGTCCCGGCGTGGCGTGAATACATTGCTTAAAAACAATTGGTGTCTGACCCCAATTAAACGGCTAAACACATCTCCAGAGCCATCCGGTGTAAACGGTGATCCGGATTAACCAAAGCTTCGACGATGCTGAAATGGTTCAAGCCGTGCAACTCCTGACAGACCGGCACACGCTGCGCTCCCCAGGCCTTGCGGATCAAACGGTTGTGGCGCAAAAACTCTGCGCTTTCCAAAGACCCTGCCACGCTCAACATATGACCGTGCGAGGGAGACGGCATCCAGGCCGGACTGCATTGCAAAATCTGTGCATCATCAAGCCGCAATTCGGATTGCAACATCGGCGAACGGCTGACAGACGCCAACTCATACAAACCGGATACCGACAAAGCAGACTTCACCAGATCTTGCGGCAGCTCCGCCGCATGCCGCTGCCACTGACACGCCATCATCATGGCCGCCAAGTGACCGCCGGCCGAATGCCCGGCCACATGGATACGCGCAGGGTCACCGCCCCACTCGCTGATGTAACGCCAGACCCAGGCCAGCGCCTTGACCATTTGCAGCACGATCTGCGGCACCGTGACCGCCGGGCACAAAGCGTAATTCGGCACGACCACACACACCCCTTGTTTCACAAAAGACGGAGCGATGAATGAGTGATCCGATTTGTCCAAGGCGCGCCAGTAACCGCCATGCAAAAATACCAGCACCGGTGCCTTGGCATCGGCAGCAGGAAAAATATCCAGGGTTTCGTTGGGGCCTGCGCCGTAGCTCAAGTCGGTCAGACATGTCCATTGATGGCGGGCCAGCGCGGAATCTGCGGCCCATTGCTGCAAGTGCGTCGCAAAACCGGGCACCAGCGCCCGGTTGTTGTACATGCGGTCAAACCACTCGGGCGTGGCGGCTTGGTACATGCCGCTTTATTTGCTGTTTTGCGCCTGGCGTATGGCCGAATTCGCCTCGGCACCGGCCGTGGTGCCGCCGGCCGGGTTTTGAATCACCAGACCGAGCAAACGCGCACCGTGTTCGACCGCGATAGAGCCGTAGGAAATATCGCCGTGAACAATCGAATCTTTGTGGAACTCGACCCGCTCGGATGCATAAATATTGCCTTCGACCTTACCGGCCACCATGACGCGGTGGGCCGTCACATCGCCGGAGACTTCACCGGTAGGGCCGATAGCCACAGTGACTTTGTTTTCTTTGCTTGTCTCTATGTTGCCGACCACCTTGCCGTCGATACGCACGCTGTCGACCAGCACCAGACGGCCATAAATCTGGGTCGAGCGGCCTATCAGTGTTTCAAAACGCTCTTGCGAACTGGCCAGGGGTTTGTCGCGCAATTTTTCAAACATGGAATTACTCCGGTGAGGGATTAGCTGGAGCCAAGAGGGAGTACTTGTGCAGGGTTAATGACCCTGTCTCTGATGAAAACTTCGTAATGCAAATGCGGGCCGGTGGAGCGGCCGGTGCTGCCGACTTCGCCCAGCACGGAGCCGCGCTCGATCACATCACCCACCAGCGCGATGCGTTTGCTTAAATGGGCATAGCGGGTGGAGAAACCTTCGGCGTGTAGAACCTCAATGACGTTGCCGTAACCAAAGTCCCAGCCGGAGCGTGTAACCTTGCCTTTGGCGGTGGCAATCACCTGTGTGCCGGTGCTGGCAGTGAAGTCCAGGCCCTCGTGCATGGCCAGTCCGCCGGTGAACGGGTCGTTGCGTATACCGAAGCCGCTGCTGATGCGGTAGTCACCACGCACAGGCAAGCCGGTGGGCAAGGTTTGCAACCAGTCGAGTTGTTTCTCCCAGTTGGTGCGAAGCTCGGCCACAGCGGCCTGGGTTTGCACAAAATCCTGCAAAGTCTGATCGAACTCTATGCCCAGGGGCTGGCGGAACAAACTGGAAAAAGCGCGCGGTGCAATCAAAGGGCCGCCTTTGTTGTCGTCTTTGCGGTTGATTTTGTCGCGCACCACATTCGGCGTGGCCATTTCCATGAAACGGTTTTTCATGGTCTCCAACTGGCGGATTTCATTGACAGTGCTGTGCATGGACTCGCGCAACTGTGTCAGGTGGTCACGGTAAACCGACTCCATGCGCTTTTGTTCTGCCTCTGTGGTCACACCGCCAATGCTGCGCGCCAGGTCAGGGTTGTATTCAACAGCGATTTTGAAACCGACGAAATGCAACAAAAAACCGGAAGTGACCAGGAAAAATCCAATCACAACCGCAGCCGTCAAAACGGTGCGGATGGTGATGGAGATTGTCCGGACATTACCGGTCGGCCCTGAAAGCCACATTAACTGCATGAGATTCCTGATCTGAAAAGCCCTGTTCACGACAGGGATCGACATTCTATGCAGATACCTGAGCCCGTCAAACCTAATTAAGCGGCATTCCATCGCATAAAGAACTGCATTTTCTATTTAAGTTAATTATTAAGAATACATGGCACCAAAAGATAACCAATGACTAAGGAAGAAAATACTGCTCAAATTGACAGCCCATGCCCAAAAAAACCGGTTCAGACCGAAAAACCAAAACACCAAGAAGTGGAAAACCAATGCCACCGCCACAAACAATCCGACCCATGCCGGGCTGAGCAATGCCAGCGGAAACAAGCCTTCCCACAGAATAAAAGCCCAGCTGCAACACAGCGCTACCCTTGGTCGGCGAAACACGCTATCGGAGGCCAGCGGCCCGTACAACCCGCTGTTTAAAAACACCGTCAATGCCTGGCCGTTGCGCCACTCAGGCCGTTTCAATTTGACCCAGCCCGAGACAAAGTAGGAACTCACTGTCTGTAAACCTATGTAAGCCAAGGCCACCGACCAGCCTGTGTCTGCGTCTGCCGCCAGGCCGACGAGTTGCGCAATCAACAATCCGGTGACAGTGATCAGCGTCATGAAATCGCTACCGCCGTTGAACGCGCCGCGCCAGCGCACCAGCAACAACAACTGCCCGGTGAACAGCACCAGTGCCAGCCACAACTGGTTGCCCCAAGCCATCAAAGCCAGCGCCGCCGCCGCACGCAACAGCAACTGTGCACGGTAAAAACCAGGGCGGTATAAAACATTTAGTACACGACGAACCCAGGGGGGCGAGGCCGGTATGTCGGCCCTTTGCACCTGCCAGGCCCAAACACCTTGCGGGTCTGTGCTGTCTGCAATCCGCCAGTACTCCAGACATTGCAAGAGAATGCTCAAGCCCCCGAGCAGCTCCAGCCAGCGCACCACCAGATCGCCGCTCATGCGGGCCGCCGCATTGTTTTAAACGGCGTCACAGCGCCATCTCCGGGCTGCGCAGCACGGTGTCGCTGCTAAGTACGCCTTGCGGCGAGAAACGCTCCAGGCGTATTTCCAGTTGGTAATGACCTTCGTCTTGCTGCGCCCGCACCGCCTGGGCCGCCAGCCTGCACACCAATTGGTAACTCACCAGTTGGCTGGCGTCGGCACCCTCGCCCAGGTCTTTGATGTCGCTGGACAAATGGTCGACCAGGTTTTGCTGCGCCAGATCGAGGTTGCCCCAGGGGTTGTGAAACAAGCGCCACATACTGCGGGCTTGCCTGGGATACACCAGCTGCCAGTCGCGCCATTCACCACCGTCGGCTTGACTGCGAACATACAAAAGCGGCACAGAGCCGATCAGGTGATAAAACTGCCAGTTCGGGAAAAAGGCACGGAACAAAAAAAACCAAGGCCCGCGCATGGTGTGGCTGCGCCAAAACAGCCCCAATGTGAGAAGCGCGAAATACAACAGCAACAAAACAATGACAATGCGCATCCAGCCTCCCCTATCCTTTTATTGATTGCAATGAATTTAGCAATTATTCAGTCCAAGCCCTGCGTCAGCCCCAGCGTGTAAAGTCAGTGCCTTATGGTGAATGTCTCAAGGCCTTCAGTTTCACGGATTATTCATGCGTTCCAGTTCCTCTTCCAAAAATTTTTCCTTTGAAATCAAGAACGTTCAGCTGCCGCTGATGTCTGTGGTGTTAAAGACTGCCGATTTGCAGCAACTCTCGGCCGACATGCAGCAGCGTTTCGGCGATACGCCGGACTTTTTTGACAACGACCCGGTACTCATAGATTTACAAGCGCTGGATGCGCAAGACGGCGCCTTGGACATGCCCGGCTTGCTGGCTTTGCTGCGCCGCTTTCGCATGAACCCGGTGGCGCTGCGGGCCGGTCAACCGGTGCAAGATGCCGCCGCCACCCTCGCCGGTTTGTTTGTGACGCAAGACATGCGTACCCTGCCTGCCAGTACACAGGAAGTCGTGCGCGAAGTGGTGCGCGAGGTCGAGGTGGTGCGTGAAGTACCCGCCGCGTCACAAAGCGCGATGGTGATTGATAAACCCTTGCGCTCGGGCCAGCATGTGTACGCACGCGGACGCGATCTGGTGGTGCTGGCCATGGTCAACCCCGGCGCGGAAATCATGGCCGACGGCCATATCCATGTCTACGCCCCGCTGCGCGGTAAAGCAATTGCCGGCGCCAAAGGCGACACCTCCGCACGTATTTTCACCCTGTCGCTGGAAGCCGAACTGGTGTCTATCGCCGGCGTTTACCGCACCAGCGACACCGACTTACCGGCAGATGTTCGCGGCAAAGCAGCGCAAGTCTGGCTGGCTGAAGACAAGCTGCATATGCGAGCCTTGTAAACTCTCGTTGTTTCGCAGTGTCTATGGTGCATACCCTTAACACCTGCCATTGTTTTCTTTTAGATGGGATTTTTTTCAATGACAAAAATAGTCGTCGTGACTTCGGGCAAGGGCGGAGTCGGCAAAACCACTACCAGCGCCAGTTTTGCTTCAGGCTTGGCATTGCGCGGCCACAAAACCGTGGTCATCGATTTTGATGTCGGCTTGCGCAATCTGGACCTGATCATGGGTTGCGAGCGTCGCGTGGTTTATGACTTTGTGAATGTCATCAATGGCGAAGCCACCTTGAACCAAGCGCTGATCAAAGACAAGCACTCCGACCATTTGTACGTGCTGGCCGCGTCGCAAACCCGCGACAAAGAAGCGCTGACGCAAGACGGCGTCGAACGCGTGCTGCACGAACTCGCCGGCATGGACTTCGATTTCATTGTGTGCGATTCACCGGCGGGTATAGAAACCGGCGCCATGATGGCCATGCACTTCGCCGATGAAGCCGTGGTGGTCACCAACCCCGAGGTCTCTTCGGTGCGTGACTCGGACCGTATTCTCGGCATGCTGGCCAGCAAAACCATGCGCGCTATCCAAGGCCAGGAGCCGGTCAAAGAACATTTGCTGATCACCCGCTACAACCCGCTGCGGGTGCAAGAAGGTCAGATGTTGTCCCTCGAAGATATTCAGGACATTTTGCGTATTCCGCTGATCGGTGTGATTCCTGAGTCTGAAGATGTGCTGCAAGCCTCTAACCAAGGCGTGCCTGCGGTGCTGCTGGAAAAAAGCGACGTGGCCGAAGCCTACAAAGACGTGGTCGATCGCTTTCTCGGCAAGGAAATACCTTTGCGCTTTACTGAAGCCGTCAAGCCCGGACTGCTGCAACGCGTGTTCGGCCGGAGATAAGCCACATGTCCTTGCTGTCCTTTCTGATCGGTGAAAAGAAAAAAACCGCCAGCGTCGCCAAAGAACGATTGCAAATCATTCTGGCGCATGAACGCTCGGGCAAATCGGCGCACCAGCCTGACTATTTGCCCGACCTGCAACGCGACTTGATCGCCGTGTTGTCCAAGTACGTGAACATCAATCCGGGCGACATCAAAGTCAACCTGGAACGCCAGGACAACTTGGAAGTACTGGAAGTCAAAATAGAGTTGCCCGACGGGCGTTGACTGCGGCAAACTTGCTGGACGGCTTTGCTTTTGTATTTAAGTAAGGTAGTCGCTATTTTTGCGTAGGTTTCATAGGTGAATCCAATCAAAAACTGACCTTTTGCGGGTCAGTTTTTCACTTCATGACTCAAAATATGTTATTCGAAAGACTCATTATATTTAAATATATTAATTTAATTTAATTAAAAATATTTGTTAAAATCAACATATATAATAGCCTTTAATTACAAATTGGAAAAAAATTCCTGTAAAGTACATATCAATTTGATTATTTGAATTTTTTATCAGTTTCCTATGCCTGTCGCTGTCAACCATTTATCTGTGATCCTGGTGAGCCAGGATGCACTGCAATCCGTGCAGATAAGTCAGGCATTGGGCGCGTTTTCCCCGCTGCTGAGTATGCCTGCGCCGCAAGACGGCCTTGATGCACTTCAGCAAGCGCAGGCCAGTGTGCTCATTCTGGACATGCGCAAAGGTGAAGAAGCCCTGTTTGACTGGATAGGACGCCTGAGGCAATCGCACCCGGCCACGGGGCTGATTTGCATCACCGAGTTCAACCGTTTGAACGACAAACTGCGCGCTCTGCGCTGCGGCGCTGACCATGTGTTGACCAGCCCCTGGCAGCCGGATGAACTCAGCGCCATGCTTGACAACTTGGAGCAGCGCTTCACGGCCAACGAGACGCCAGTGGCGCCTGCACAGGATTTCGTGCTGCAACTCGACACAGGCTTTCGGGTACTGCGCGGCCCCCGGTCTGAACAAGCTTTGTCATGCTCGGAGTTTTTATTGCTGCTGGCGTTTGCCAAGGCACCGCAACACCAGCTTGAAATCTGGGAAATTTACGATGTTCTACAAAAAAATGAGGATAACTTCCCCAAGCAAGCGCTGGAGGCGCAAATTTATAGGCTTCGCAAGAAAATAAGAGACTCCGGTGCCGGAAAGCAAATCCTTAAAGCCATCAGGTTACAAGGCTATCAATTGTGCAATCCGATAAAAATCAACTGAAACACCTAAAAATAATTCGTTAATTTGATATTTAACATACAAAAATATCATATTCCGTCAGTTTTTATGCTTCAAAGTAATTAACATTCACATGTCAAACTTCAGGACATGATGATGAAAACCGAATCCGATCCCCAACTCAATACCAAGCTCTTGCAAGTCATTTGCCAATTGCACGAATGGGAAAACCAGCATCTGGACCTGGTGCAAACACAGGCAGGACGTTATCTGTACCTGAGTTTGGTCAAGCAATTGATAGAGGAAAAACGCGACCAACCCAGCGCCTTGCTCAAAGGCATTTACCACAACCAGGACCTGAGTGAACGGGCGCTGCGCTACAAAATCCGTGAATTCGAGGAAGAAGGTTTGATCACATTCGAAGCCAGCCAGGTCGACAAACGTTCCAAGAAAATTGTGCCCACCGATGACTTGCTGCAAACACTGGAAGCACACAGCTTGGAATTCGGCCGTATCCTCGGCACCAAGTTTCTGGTGTTCCCCAAAAAGTAATGGCCTGGCGTTGCCGCTGAAACACGAGAGCGCAGCATGAGCACACACGAAACGATTCAACTGATACTGCTGGTTTTATGGCTGCTCACAACCGTCGGCTGGGCAGTCACTTTTCTGCGCAAGCAAAAGCTGCAAGCAGACTTGCAAGAACAAACCGACAGCCAGCAACACATGCAAAGCTTCATGGCTTCCATGTCGCACCATTTGCGTACCCCACTCAACGGCATCATGGGTTACGCCGAGTACATACACAGCAGCTCCAAAGAGCCGATGATCCATTTCACATCAAAGATCATTCTGGAGAACAGCCTGGAGATGCTGCACCTGGTCAACGGCATGCTCGACATTCACAAGATCAGAGAAGGCCAGTTGCAGCTGTCCGAATCTGAGTTTGATGTTTACGATTTGATCGAGTCGGTGCGCGAACTGCACCAGCCGCGCGCCACCCGTTTGAATATCGCACTGCAACTCAGCACCAATCAGCAGGCTACGCTGCGAATGAAAGCCGACCCCTACCGTTTGCGTCAGGTGCTTAACAACCTGGTCGACAACGCCATCGCCTATAACCGCCCGCAAGGCAGCGTTAGCTTGCAACTCGCGCATGATGAGATCGCTAACCGCTTGACGTTCACAGTCACCGACACCGGCTTGGGCATTCCGCAAGACGTAGAAAAAAATCTGTTCACACGACCCGGCGACCCGGTGTCCAACTTCACGCTGCGGCGCAAGGAAGGCGCAGGCCTGGGTCTGGTGCTCAGCCACCAACTGGTGGAATTGATGGGCGGGCAACTCGACTACCGCACCGAAGCCGGTGTGGGCAGTTCGTTCTTTTTCACGCTGCCGCTTCGCAAAACACCAACCCACACAGAAACGGTGACAGCATGAACACGCGCCATGTGATCGTGGTTGACGACAACGACACCAACCGCTTGTTGCCCGGTTTGTTTTTGCGGCCCTTGGGTTACACGGTGCACGAGTGCGACAGCGCTACGCAGGCCTTGGCCATGTTGCAAGACACGGTGTGCGATGTGTTGTTGCTGGACATTTCCATGCCCACCGTCAGCGGCTTGCAGTTGTGCCTGCAACTGCGTGCAGATGCGCGGTTTGCCGACATGAAAATCATTGCCTATACCGCGCACGCCATGCCCGAGGAAATACAGCAACTCGAGGCCGCCGGTTTCAACAAAGTATTGCTCAAACCCATACGCAGCCACGAACTGATGCAGGCTTTGGACGTTTAAACGCTGCTTGTCACACCACCGGCATGGCGTGCCAATCGGTGGTGTAGTCAGGTGATTTGTTCTCCTGCTTCATCTGCCATTGTTTGTACGCGCCTTGCGTAGACACCTTGACCGTGCCGCGTCCGTAGCGCTTGTTCAAACCATCTAACGCATCCATCAAACGCGTGTCCACCGCTTGCGGCGGCTCCAGCCAATCGGTTTGGTAGATGCCTTGCGGCGAAATACCACTGAGCATGACACCGGCTTTTTTGTACTGGTAACCGGGGCGGAACATGCGATCCACCAAATAGTCGGCCCAGCGGCTGACCACCAGACTGTCGTTGGTCGGTTGCGGCAGCGGCACTACCAGCGAAGGCGAGTACTGCGGCAGGTCTTTTCGAAAACGGTTGGTCATCAAAAACACTTGAATGACGGATGCGTGCGAGCCTTGCGCGCGCAACTTAGCGCAGGCGTTGGCGACAAACACGCTGACCGCGTCTTTCAACACATCGGCGGTTTCCACCATGGACCCGAACGAGCGGCTGGCGATGATTTGCTGCTTGTCCGGTACGACCTCTTGCACATCGATGCAGGCCAAACCGTTGAGTTCGCGCTGGGTTTTTTCCATCACCACACCGAACCCGGCGCGCAAACTGGGCATGTGCGCGAGTCGCAAGTCCTGCACCGTGTGTATGCCGTGCTCGGTCAGACGCACGCTCAAGCGTCTGCCCACACCCCACACTTCGTCGACTGCGATGCGCGACAGCAACCGCGTTTGCTGCGCAGCGCTGAGGTCGTTGTAATTGAAGACACCGCGCGAGCGCGGGTGTTTTTTGGCGACATGGTTAGCCAACTTGGCCAGCGTTTTGGTCGGCCCTATGCCGACGCACACCGGCATGCCGATCCACTTGAGCACGGTTTCGCGGATGCAGTAACTCAGCGCGTGCAAGTCAGGCATGCCGCTCAAATCGACAAAGCACTCGTCGATGGAATACACCTCGGTGCGCGGCGAAAAATCGCTGAGGATGCGCATGACGCGGTTGGATATGTCCGCGTACAACGCGTAGTTGGAACTCAGCGCCAAAATACCGTGCTCCTCGGCCAAATCCTTACACTCGAACCAAGGCTGCCCCATGCGTATGCCCAGCGCCTTGGCCTCGTTCGAGCGCGAGACCACACAGCCGTCGTTGTTCGACAACACCACCAACGGCACGGCTTTCAAGTCCGGGCGAAACAGCCGTTCGCAGGACACATAAAAGTTATTGCAGTCCACCAGGGCCAACTGCGGCAGCACGGCAG
The DNA here is from genome assembly GCA_945870575.1 of Bordetella parapertussis. Classification (GTDB taxonomy): domain Bacteria; phylum Pseudomonadota; class Gammaproteobacteria; order Burkholderiales; family Burkholderiaceae_C; genus Limnohabitans. The sequence goes on from CAMBSK010000007.1 coordinate 99,612, forward strand.
CCATGATGGCTAGTACAACTTGTGCAGGTTGTAGGTGACCACGCCCCAGACGGTGAAATCGTCCTCGTCCTTGATGAGGCGCGGCGGGTAAATGCTGTTCTCCGCCAGCAGCTTGACCACGCCGCCGCGACGGTAAAACCGCTTGACCGTGAACTCGTTGTTCAGCAGCGCCAGCACAATGCATTGGTGCTTGGGGTCCAGGCTGCGGTCGACCAGCAAGGTGTCGCCCTCGTAAATACCGGCGCCGGTCATGGAGTCGCCTTTGACCCGGAACAAAAACGTGGCCTCTTTGTTACCTATCAGGTGCTCGTTCAGGTCGATGCGCTTGCGGGTGTGGTCTGCGGCCGGCGACGGAAAACCGGCGGGTACGGCCCAGCTGCACATGTCCAGCCACAGGGGCGGGGCATGTAGCGGGACGGGGAACGGAGCGGACGGGTCGGTGGGGGACATGGATGCATGATACTGTTTATTTGTACAGTATCATGGGTTTTCTCAGTTGCTGCGCGCGAACGCCAAGCCACGGCTGGACACGGTGCAACGCGTGTGCAAAGCACTGGGCGTGACATTGACCGTGACTGTGGCGGGATAAGGCTCAGTTTTTAAATTCAGTGTGCTATAAAATTCGCTACTTTTGTAGCAAAGGAGTTTCACCATGGGCATGCCGGTCAGAATTGATAACTTGCTATACGAGCAAGCAAAAACTGAAGCCAAAGCAGAACACCGCACGATTGCAGGACAGATTGAGTTTTGGGCCACGGTTGGGCGAGCTGCTATAGACAACCCGGATTTGCCGGTTGAATTTGTGGTGCAGGCTTTGGCTTCTATGAAAGAGCCGCGCACCGATGCGACTCCCTTTCAACCACGCAGCAGCGCGTGAGCTATCAAGCAGTTCAGACGCGAAGATTTGCTCGTCAATATAAAAAGCTGCACGACAACACCGCAGCAGATGTAGACGCAGCAGTCAGCGCAGTGGTACTTTCTCCGAACATTGGCGACAAGAAAAAAGGCGACTTGGCAGCCCTGTATGTTTACAAGTTCCGCAGCCACGGACAGCTTTACTTGCTCGGATACACAGTAGGTGAAGCGCTTAAGTTGGTGTATTTAGAAGCAGTTGGCCCGCATGAAAACTTTTACCGGGATGTAAAGTAATCACTAACGCCTACCGCAGGCTTGCAGCGCGGAGGGTTTGGGCTCAGCGCGAACTCAGGTCTACGAAAAAAGCTCATCTGGTGTAGTCCGAAGCCCGAGGCAGACTTGCCGGCTTACTTGCGGCTGGCTTTATCAAAGCCATTCAATAGCGCGTCAGCGGTTGCAAAGCGAGCACTGCGGCTCTGAACAATTTGATCAGCCTCAGCGATGGCCGAACGACTGGCCTCGTTGGGCGCTTTGAGCGAGAAAGGCAGCTCCTTGTCTGCAACGATGCGGGTCAGGAACACCCGTACAACGTCCGAAATAGTCAACCCCATAGAGCTAAGCGTTTCAGCAGCCTGCGCTTTGATTTTTTCATCCACCCGAACATGAACCATTGTTGTGGTACCAGCCATCATCGCCTCCTGCCTTGTTGATTGAGATGCATTACATCGCAAATTACTCACGCATCAACCGTTTTTTGACCGTTTTTTGACCACGCAGCAGCGCTTGAAGCGCAAACCGAGGTAGCTTAATGCCAACAGGTGCAAACCAGTACGCGTTAGAGGTCCGGATGCTCGGATTGGTGCGTATTTCCAAAATGAGAACCTCCTCGTTTTGGATGGGGTTTATGGACGGCTTATCTCAGTGAGTGTGTTTGTTGTCCCATTGATACCCTCTGCGGCGTTCGAACTCCTGATATTCCTTTGTAATAGCCGGGTCGGAGTAGCCTGCGGAGATATCTGATTCCACGTCGATGCCGTCCAAGCCAGACAGGTCTGAGACAGATTGTAACCAGTTCTCGCGTGGAATTTGAGGTTCGATAAACGGTTTTAAATACGCATCCAGATGGCCATCATTTGGAGCCTGAATTTCTTTGGTGAGTGCATCCAGATAGGCTTGCTTGCTAGTGCGCATCCAGTTCACCGACATGTTGGCGCGAAAGCAAAGTTCAGCATGAACGAGCAACATCGTTCGACCGTTGCCATCAAGAAATGGATGACCGTATGCAAATATTCCCATGATAAAGCCGGGGCGTTTGTCCATCTGATTTTTATCTTGGGCCACAGACAAACCCTCTGAGACTGCCAGCCGGCAGTCGCGTGGGTGGCAGAAATAAAGCGCTCCCTTTTTGATAGCGCTGTCAGGCAAAATTTCTGCGCGGTCTTTTCCAGCCCAAGGGTAAAGACCTTCGAACAAGATGCGATGTACCTCTAAGAAATCGGAGTACTCAATCCGCTTTCTCTTGGCAAGAAAATCCAATGCGACGGGAAGCTGTGCACGAAACAGTTCATGCTCAGCGATCTTGACGATCTCCAGATCTTTTTCTTTGTCGAAGTTGTGCAGGTACCCTTCGGTCGCAAAGTCGCCAAACGGGTCAAACACGGGCCAGATTCCGATGATGCGCGATGACCAGTCGGGTCATGTCGCGCGGGGAGAGTTTGCCTGCACGTGTAAGCGCAACCAACAGGTCATCAGTTTTGTCGCTCTTGACTTCATCGCCAGCCAGCTTTGTCACGGCTTTGGCCCAAAGATCCGCAAAAGTTGGAGCAAACACAATGCCCTCGCGCTTGGCCAGTTGACGCACATAAATGGCAGTGGGGTTGCGGCGAAGTCGCCGGACTCGCTTGAGGCTTTGAATTCGCTGGTGTTCTATTTTGGCCATCGCCTGTTCAAGTAATGCCTTTAGACCCATCTGCTCGACCTTGTCAGGTTTGGCATAGACGCCGCGATCAAGTCGGATGATGAGACCCTTTTCGACCAAAGCTTTGAGCGCGGCAGAAACCTGGGTGGGGCTTCCGAAGTCATTGACGTATGAGCGCAGCAGAACACCATCCCGCCGAGGGCGAAGTGATTGCAAGATACGTCCTTCGATGTTCATCTGGTTCATTGTATAGAGCAACAAAAGTCTATGCAAATCAATTATTTAACAGAGTATTAATGCCGGTGTCCTGAGCCCTTGTGGACGTGTCCATGAGCCGAGCCCAGTATTCATGCGGAAAAACCGTGACGTTTTGAAAAAACTGGCACAGTCAATGTCCGAGCCGATTTAGCAGCCGCATAAACCTACGCGATTGCAAAAAATCACCCGTCGATAGACGGCAACAAACGCGTGGCTTTTGTGGTCAGCATGACTTCTTACACAGGCGAATTGATCAGACTATAAACACCACATCAAGCGATCAAAATACCTGCGGTTTTCAGTGCACCAAGTTGGTCTAACAAAGTGGCGTCAGCCGCTAGGTTTAAACCGCTGAATATGTCTACCTGCTCAAGCATGATTTCTTGCTTGATCCAGACATATTTGTCAGGATCATCGTCAGGATCTTGGTCAGGACCATTCACGGCAATCGTGAAAGTCGTGGTGTTTGAAGTGTCGTAAGCAGAGAGTTTTGCAACTGTGATGTCAGTGATCCAATCGCTTAAATTGCTGGTCTGTGCATTAAAGCCTTGAAGCAAAGCACTGATATCCAACTTATCGAAATGGGTAGCTGTAGGATCAGTTTTTGTTTTGAAATCCTGTATGTAATCTATGGCACTGCTGCCATCGGTTTCGCCTGCATCATCCTTTACCCATTTGTAGGTCACGTCACTTTGTTTGGTGTTCTGCATGACGTCATTGCCCTTGCCGCCTTGCAGCACCACGGCTTCATTCAGGCTGAATGAATCGGTGGTCATGAAGGGGTGAATTTGACCGTCTGTAGGCTTTGAAAAGAACAGAATGCGCGGTGTTTTCATGGCTAGGTTTTCCTGAAGGACGGGGCGTTCACGTAATACAAAGGCTTGGAGTATTCAGAAAAAAACACGCTTTGAACATCCCCAAAATTGACCGGTCAATTGGTATTCATTCATTTGAAGAAATACAGTCAGGCAAAAATAAACCGCCACTGTTTTCCTGTAATTTTTGAACAGCCTGTGGTTAAATATTTTTATGTTGAATAAATCTATTCTCTTGATTGATGACCACGCCATGTTCAGATCCGGCATGCGATTGCTGCTATTGGCCGGCATGGCCAACGTGCAAGTGATGGAAGCAAGCTCTTTAGAGCAAGCCTTGCATCTCACACCGCAAACGCCTGACGTCATCTTGTTGGATATTCAACTGCAAGGTGTCAACGGCCTGCAAGGCATGGGCATGGTCAAGCGCCAATGGCCCGAGGTTCCCGTCGTTATGCTCTCATCTGTCAACGACGCAGACACCATACGCTTGTGCATGGAAAGAGGCGCAGTGGCATTTGTCTCCAAGGCAGACACGGACAAAAAAATTATTCGCATCATTGAGCAATTATTTTTAACTCCAATGCCCGATGAAGGTGTGCCACCGCCTGCCAGAGACGAATTGCGAACGATGGTGACCCCACAACTCACACCGCGTCAATGCGAGGTTTTAGACTTGTTGTGCGAAGGTTTGTCCAACCGCGCCATCGCCGAGCGCATGCAGGTCTCTGAATACACCGTGCGCGGACATGTGCAGCATCTGCTCAACGTATTAGGCGTCAACAGCCGCGCGGCCGCCTTGTTCAAAGCCAGGAAACTGGGCTTGATTACCTGAAGCGCTGCATGCAGCTGTTCAATCTATTGAAAAAGCCGTTTGACTGGTTGAGACTGGCTGAACCCCGAGTTTTAAACCAGCAATTGACTGAGTTGTTTAAAACCTCTGATATACCGACTGTCTCCGTATGTATAGGCATACCCATATTGAGCTTCGTGCTGTTAGATCCGGATAAGC
>CAMBSK010000008.1 GCA_945870575.1 Bordetella parapertussis
CACGGTATGACTGTTGTTACGCGCAACATGGCAGATTTTGCCGACACAGGCGTGAAATTGATCAATCCATTTGTAACTTGAATTGACCGTTCAAAAAAGTTTCAAAATTACGGTCAATGCAACTTAGCCTTAACTCCTTGCAAATTCAATCAACCCAAAGCAGCAAAAAGAGCTAATACGAAAGTAGGGGAGGGTTCTTTGGTAGAAAAAAAACCAAAGAATTTGACACAAACTGTGTCTCAAAACGTGCAACGTTCGTGCAATAGAAAAGCGCAGCACGTTTTCACCTGCTACGCCTTGTACATGGTGGCCTGGAGTGGAATCGAACCACTGACACGCGGATTTTCAATCCGCTGCTCTACCAACTGAGCTACCGGGCCGTAAGGGTTGAGACTATAACACCGATGAGCAGCATCAATTTTACTCGGGATCGAACTTTTTCAGCTCTCTTTTATCCGTGCCATAGCTCGGTTGAGCCAGTGCAATACTTACCGTCAAGGCACAATGCAGGCAGTCAATTCTCGAGTCCCCATGAATCCTGCACAACTGCACTGCGAACACCTGAGCAAGCGCTTCGGCGACAACCTGGTGGTCGATGATTTGTCTTTCGCGCTATACCCCGGTGAATGCCTGGGCGTGATCGGCCCGAATGGCGCGGGTAAGACCACCACGTTTCGTATTTGCCTGGGCCTGACCGCGCCCGACAGTGGCAGCGTCACCATCTTTGGTGAAGACATGCCCACGCAGGCTTTGTCCATCAAATCCCGGCTTGGCGTGGTTAGCCAGTTCGATAGCCTAGACCCGGATTTTTCCTGCGCCGAAAACCTACTGGTCTATGGCCGCTATTTCGGCATGAAGCGCGCCAACATAAATGCACGCATTCCCAAGTTGTTGGAATTTGCTTCCTTGACCCATAAAGCCGATGCCAAACCCGGCGAGCTCTCCGGCGGCATGAAGCGCCGATTGAGTCTGGCACGCGCGCTGATCAACGACCCTTTGCTGCTGCTGCTGGATGAGCCGACCACCGGGCTTGATCCGCAGGCCCGGCATTTGATGTGGGAGCGTTTGCAGCAGTTACTGCAACAAGGTAAATCCATTTTGCTGACCACGCATTTCATGGACGAGGCAGAACGCCTGTGCGACCGCTTGCTGGTGCTGGACCACGGACGCATGATTGCCGAAGGCAGACCGCGTGACCTGATCGCCCAGCACCTGGAACCAGATGTGGTCGAGGTCTATGGCGGCGACACTCAGGCCTTAGCGCATGGGGTGCTGCGTGCGCTGGCGCAACGTACCGAGGTCAGCGGTGACACCGTGTTTTTCTACACGCAAACCGCTCAAGCCTTGTTGCAAGCGCTGGCGGCTTACCCGGGGGTTCGAAGCCTGCATCGCCCGGCGAACCTGGAGGATTTATTTTTAAAACTGACCGGGCGGCAAATCCGCGAGGGGGCATGATGCGCTTGCGATTCTGGCCCGTGTTTTTGCGTAATTTTCTGGTCTGGCGAAAGATGATCATCCCCAGCCTGATCGCCAATATCGCCGAGCCCTTGATGTGGCTGGTGGCTTTCGGCTATGGCCTGGGCGCGCTGGTCGGCGAGGTGCAACTCGGTGCGCAGAAAGTACCTTACATCGTGTTTTTGGCCAGCGGTTCCATTTGCATGAGCGCCATGAACGCGGCGACCTTCGAGGCTTTGTACTCGGCTTTTTCGCGTATGCATATGCAAAAAACCTGGGACGGCATCATGAATGCGCCGGTGCGTTTGGACGATGTGTTGCTGGCTGAAATGCTGTGGGCCGCGTTCAAAGCCATCTTCACTGCGACGGCCATTCTCTTCGTGATGCTGGCCTTGGGGATTGCTGACAGCTGGAAGGTATTGCTGGCCTGGCCTATTTTGCTCGGCGTTGGCATCACCTTTAGCTGCCTGGCTTTGATCTTTAACGCCTTGGCCAAGGGCTACGATTTTTTCACCTACTACTTCACGCTGTTTCTCACGCCCATGATGTTTTTAAGCGGCGTGTTTTTTCCGCTGGACAACTTACCTGAAGGCGTGCGCTGGATGGCCACGGCGTTGCCGCTGACCCAGGCCGTGTCGCTGGTGCGTCCGCTGTTCATGGACCAGTGGCCCGAGCATGTGTTGGTGCATATAGGCATATTGACCGCTTATGCAGTAGCCGCTTGGACGATAGCGCTGCACTTGACGCGCAAACGCTTCAAACAGTAGCTTTAAATCTGCCGCTCCGGCATGTAAACACGCATGCCGTCCATGAAATACTCGACCATGATTTGACACGCTAAGCGGCTGTGCTGCTCGCGCGGCTCAGCGGTAAAGCCGAGCATGGCTTGTTCGTCTTCGGAGGGCTCAAACAGCTCTTGTGCGTGCTCAGCTTGTATAAAGCAATGGCACGTGGCGCAAGTGCAGTTACCGCTACACTCTGCAACAAAACCAAGCACACCAGCCTCTTGGGCTGCACTCAATAAAGTTTGGCCGTTTTGGGCGTAAGCCTCTTGTTCCTGGCCGTCAGGGTAAATAAATATCAGTTGAATCATCAGTCTGCATACACCCCGGCAGCTTTAATGACGGGGCTCCATTTGTTGATTTCGGACAAAACAAATTTTCTGTGCTCTTGGGGCTCGGTGCGTTTGTCGGTGATCATGACTGCGCCCATGTCCTGCTGTTTTTTGACAAAGGCCGGGTCACTCAACACCTTGCGTATGGCTGTGTTCCATTTGGTCTTGGTGTCAGCGCTCATGCCTTTAGGGCCATAGGCGCCGTGCCAAATGCTGATTTGAAAGCCTTTGATCCCGAGTTCCTGCATGGTTGGCAAATGGCTGAATGTCGGTTGCGTCAGTCGCTTAGGTGCAGTGACCGCATAGGCCTTGACTTTTTTACCATCGATATAAGCCATGGTGTTGCTGGTCTGATCACACAGCAAATCAATTTGCCCGCCCATCAAATCGTTGATGGCCATGGACACGCCTTTGTAGGGAATGGTGGCGAGTTCGGTTTTCATGGCTGCTTGCCACAGCAGACCGCACAAATGGGAGGCCGAGCCTATACCGGCATTGCCCAAGTTGGCAATGTCCTTGTTTTTGCCTATCCAGGCTGACAACTGTTTGTAATCGTTAGCTTCCATGGTGGGTCTAGCCACGATGGTCATGGGCACTTCATGGATCATGCCCAGAAAAGTGAAATCAGTGTCCACTTTAAAACCGGGGTTGCGGTTGAGCGCGGGCATGGTGGCCATGCCGATATGGTGGATCAAAATCGTGTGGCCGTCAGGCGCGGCACGCGCCACCTTTTGCGTGGCAATCGCGCCACCCGCACCCAAAACGTTTTCCACCACCACCGAGTTCACACCCAGCGGTTTGCGCAAAGCCTCGGCCATGTCGCGCGCCAGCCTGTCGGTAGGCCCGCCGGCGGTGAACGGCACGACGATGGTGATGGGCTTGTCCTTGACAGGAAAACTTTGCGCAAAGGCGTTGCACCCATAGAAAAACGCCAGCGTACTCAGCATTGCTGCTTGCGCATATTTGGTGACGGATTGCTGCAACAACCCATGCTGCGCCAAGAGCTGTGCCGGCTTGTTATTTATAACTGCGCGCATCTTCAATCACTTTTCCATCGTTGGGCAAGCTGCCAGGCGTTACGACAACAATCTCGGCGCGCAACTTGGTGATGTCTCGCACCGCTTGTTCCACCGATGCAATCAACTCGGCATTCTGCGCCAACGTTTCTATATGCAAATGCATTTGGTCTTGCGCCATTTCACCGCTGACCACCAAACGCGCTTTGCTGATCTGCTCAAAACGCTTGACAATTTGATCGACTTGACCGGGATGCACAAACATGCCGCGCACCTTGGTGGTTTGATCGGCGCGGCCCATCCAGCCTTTGATGCGCTGGTTGGTGCGACCTGTCGGGCAGATGCCGGGTAGCAGGGCTGTCAAGTCACCGGTGCCGAAACGTATCAGCGGGTAATCCGGGTTGAGCGTGGTCACCACCAATTCACCTACTTCACCTTCGGCCACCGGGTCCCCGGTGCCGGGCCGCACGATTTCAACAATCACGCCTTCGTCCAACACCAGACCTTCGCGCGCTGCGGTTTCATAGGCAATCAACCCGATATCTGCTGTTGCATAGCACTGGTAAGCGGTGATGCCCCGTTCGGCCAGCCAGTCGCGCAGCGAAGGCGGAAACGCTTCGCCGCTGACCAGCGCTTTTTTCAATGACGGCAAGGAGACACCAGTTTCAGCCGCTTTGTCTATGATGATTTTCAAAAAACTCGGTGTACCGCAATAGCCTGCGGGGCGCAATTCAACCATGGCTTGCAACTGCTGCTCGGTCTGTCCGGTACCGCCAGGGAACACGCTGCAGCCTAAGGCGTGCGCGCCGCTTTCCATCATCGAACCGGCAGGCGTGAAGTGGTAGCTGAAGCAGTTATGCACCAGTTCGCCTGTGCGAAACCCGGCAGAAAACAAGGCGCGCGCAATACGCCAATAGTCAGCGCGCGTGCCTTCAGGCTCGTAAATCGTCCCAGGCGAAGCAAATACGCGCGGCATGGCTTTGCCAAACGACAAAGCAGAAAAACCGCCGAACACATCATTGGCGCGCTGTGCTTGTTGCCGCTCGAGCAACTCATATTTGCGCGTCACCGGCAAAGCAGCCAGCGCCTCACGCGAAGTGATGGCAGCAGCGTTCACGCCTTTCAAAATACCAGCAAAGGCTGGCGTGTGTTGTTGTGCATGCGCAATCTGCTTGGGCAATGCTTGCAGCAGTGCAGCTTCGCGTTCGGCAGGGTTGCGGGTTTCCAGAGCGTCGTATCTGTCAGTCATATTTGTTCAGGCAAGCCAGCGCTTGCGGCGTTTGTAACTTTTCACGTCTTTGAAGCTTTTGCGTTCACCGCCGCCCATGCCTAAGTAAAACTCTTTCACGTCTTCGTTGCTGGCCAGATCAGCGGCTACACCGTCCATGACAATGCGGCCCGACTCCATGATGTAACCGAAGTCGGCATAGCGCAAAGCCATGTTGGTGTTTTGCTCGGCCAGCAAAAAAGTGACGTGTTCTTTCTGGTTCAAGTCTTTGACGATATTGAACACTTCTTCAACGATTTGCGGCGCCAAGCCCATGGACGGCTCGTCCAGCAACACCAGTCTCGGGTTGGCCATCAAAGCGCGGCCAATGGCGCACATTTGCTGTTCACCACCCGAGGTGTAGGCTGCTTGTGAAGTGCGCCGTATTTTCAGGCGTGGGAAGTAGTTGTAAACCTTCTCGAGGTTGGCGGCGATCTCGCCTTTGTCGGTGCGCGTGTAACTGCCGGTGAGCAGGTTTTCTTCGATCGTCAAATGCGCAAAACAATGCCGACCTTCCATGACTTGCACCACACCGCGCTGCACCAGATCGGCAGGCGTGAGGTTTTCAATCCGCTCACCGCGCAACTCAATGCTGCCCTTGGTGACTTCGCCGCGCTCGCCTTTGAGCAAATTGGAGATGGCGCGCAGTGTGGTGGTTTTACCGGCCCCGTTGCCGCCAAGCAAAGCGACGATGCCGCGCTCGGGCACCTGCAATGAGACGCCTTTGAGCACCAGGATCACGTGGTTGTAAATGACCTCAATGCCGTTGACATTCAAAACAATCTTGGGCGTACTCATGGCGGTGTCCGGTTGCATGCCTCAGCTCAAGACTGGCAGTCCGCACCGGTGCGGCGCGTCAGCTTTTTCTCGGCCGCATATTTATCAGCTGTGGCTTTGACCAGCGGCTTCAAAATCTGCTCGTCGGCTTGCATCCAGTCCGAGGTGAATTCCCAGGCCTTGCCGTTCCATGTATGAATGCGTGTCCAAGCCGCGCCCATGTGGTCCATACACGAAGTACTGATGGGACGCATCACGCCTTTGAAGCCGAGGGCATCAAGTTTGGCTTGTGTGAGGTTCAAATTCTCCAGGCCCCAACGCACTTGCTCGCCGGTCATGACCTTGCCTTTGCCGAAACGCTCTTGCGCTGAACGTATGCCTTCAATACCTATCATGGCGCTCATTGCGCCGCGCAAATAAAGCACTTGACCGACTTCTTCTTTCGGCCCTGTGCCCAGACCTTTGGCATGGATTTGAGTCAGCATGAATTTGACGATGTCGGAATTCGGTTCGGCACCGTGTTGAATCGTCACCGCGTTGTAACCCTTGGCACCATCGGCCACGTCTTTGACGTCAGGCTCGGCACCGGCCCACCACACGCCGTACATTTTTTCGCGCGCATAACCGGTGGCTTGCGCTTCCTTGATGGCGGTGGAATTCATCACGCCCCAACCCCACAACACCACGTAATCAGGCTTGGACTGACGCACTTGCAACCAAGTCGCTTTTTGTTCAACACCGGGCGGCGTGACCGGCAGCAATTGCAACTCGAACCCGTGGTTGCGGGCACGCTCTTGCAACAGTGGAATCGGCTCTTTGCCAAACGGGCTGTCGTGGTAGACCAGCGCGATTTTTTTGCCTTTGAGCTTGTCCAAGCTGCCTTCTTTTTTACCGATGGCTTGTACGATGGTGTCAGCCGCCACCCAGTAGGTACCGGCAATAGGGAAATTCCACTTGAACACAGCACCGTCAGAGCTTTCACTGCGGCCATAGCCAACGGTCACCACCGGAATTTTGTCGCCGGGTGCTTTTTCAGTCACTGCAAAAGTAGCACCGGTTGATAAGGTCTGCACAAAACTGGGTTTTTTGCTTTTCAGCCGCTCATAGCATTCGACGCTGCGCGCCGTGTCATAACCGGTTTCGCATTCTTCATAAGCGATTTTCACGCCGTTGATGCCCCCTTTGACGTTCACCAGTTTCAGGTAATCGACAAAGCCGTTGGCCCAGGGTGTGCCGTTGGGCGCATAAGGGCCGGTGCGGTAAGACAGTACCGGGACAAACTGTTCCTTGGCCTGCGCCACGGCCTGTGTGGCCGCCGACATCAACACCGAGGTCAGCAGAGCAGATAACAACAAGACTGGCTTTTTCATCTTCTTCTCCTTCAATTTGGTCTCACAGAAAGGGGTTTAAACACACTCAATAAGGGAAGGGCCAGACGCGCATTTTCTGTTTGCCTATGGCCCACAAACGCGCCAAGCCGTGCGGCTCGACAATCAAAAACCAGACAATCAAGGCGCCGAAAATCATCAACTCGGCATGCGAGACCACAGTGGTGGATATCACCAGACCGAACCAGCCTGCGAACACCGGCAGAAATTGATTGAGAAAAATCGGCAACACCACAATGAATGCCGCGCCCAGAAATCCACCCATGATGGAGCCCATGCCGCCGATGATGACCATGAACAACAAACGGAAAGATTGATCCACTGAAAATGCGCTTGGCTCCCAGGAGCCCAGGTAAATAAACGCCCACAGCGCACCGGCCATGCCGATGATGAACGAGCTGACCGCAAACGCGCTGAGCTTGGCGTACATGGGGCGTATGCCGATGACGGCCGCAGCCACATCCATATCGCGTATCGCCATCCATTCGCGACCGATGGCGCCGCGCACCAGATTTTTCGCCAGCAACGCCACCACGCACAGCAGGCTCAGGCAAAACAGGTATTTGCTCAAATCGCTTTCAATCGGCAACCCAAACACTTGCAAGTTAGACACCGACACCGAGCCGGATGGCGTGTCCAAGGTGAACCACTTGATACGCAAAAACATCCAGTCAGCAAAAAACTGCGCGGCCAATGTCGCGACCGCCAAATACAAACCACGCACCCGCAAACTCGGCAAACCAAACAAGATGCCGAACACAGTGGCGCACAGTCCGCCCAGAATCAATGTTGGAATCAAAGGCATGCCGGGAATGCGCGCAAAAAAGTTGTACGCGCCATAAGCACCAACCGCCATGAACGCGCCCGAGCCCAATGAAATTTGTCCGCAATAGCCGACCAGAATATTCACGCCCAACGCCGCCATGGCCATGATGACGAAGGGAATCAGAATGGCGCTGAACATGTAGTCTGAGGCGATGAACGGCACGCCGGCAAATGCCAGCAGCAGCAATGCAGCCATGAACCAGCGATCCTGCACGATAGGGAATATCTGCTGATCCGCTTGGTAGCTGGTTTTGAATTGACCGTTTTCTCTGTAGAACATGCTTAAACCCGGTCGATGATCTTTTCGCCAAACAAACCTTGCGGACGAACCAACAAGAACAACAAAGCCAAAACATAAGCAAACCAAATTTCGATGCCGCCACCGACATACGGCCCCAGATAGACCTCTGACAATTTCTCACCGACACCAATGATCAAGCCGCCGATGATGGCGCCGGGCACGGAAGTGAGGCCACCCAAAATCACCACTGGCAAAGCACGCAAAGCCACTGTGGCCAAGGAAAATTGCACGCCGAGTTTGCTGCCCCAGATCATGCCGGCCACCAAAGCCACCACGCCGGCCACGCACCACACGATCACCCAAATGCGGTTCAAAGGTATGCCGATAGACTGCGCCGCCTGATGGTCATCGGCTACGGCACGCAAAGCGCGTCCGGTGCTGGTCTTTTGAAAAAACAGCGACAACAAAGCCACCAGACATGCCGCGATCAGCGCTGCGATCAAATCTTCCTGGTTGATCAAAATACCGCCGGGGAAAGTGGACTCGAAAGCCATCACTGGTTCTTTGGGCATGCCGATGTCTATCTTGTAAATGTCGCTGCCGAAAATCGATTGGCCCAGGCCTTCCAGAAAATAAGTGATGCCAAGAGTCGCCATCAGCAAGGTAGTGCCTTCCTGGTTGACGAGTTGGCGCAACACCAATCGCTCAATCAGCCAGGCCACGCAAAACATGACAACGGCTGCCATGGCAAAAGCGATCAGGTTGACCAACCACAAATTGCCCAGACCGGAAGCATTCAACCACTCGGAAAAACGCGCCATGGCCAGTGCCGCGAACAAGACCATCGCGCCTTGCGCAAAATTGAACACGCCGGAGGCTTTGAAGATCAGCACAAAGCCTAAAGCGACCAGCGAATACAACATACCCGCCATCAGCCCGCCTAACAGTGTTTCAAGAAAGAATCCCATGGCAGTCAATGTCCTGTACCGAGGTAGGCGCTGATCACCTCGGGGTTGTTGCGCACTTCGTCGGGCGTGCCGTCGCCGATTTTTTTACCGTAGTCCAGCACCACCACACGGTCGGAAATGTCCATCACCACACTCATATCGTGTTCGATCAAGACCACGGTGGTGCCGAACTCATCGTTCACATCCAAAATGAAGCGGCACATGTCTTGCTTTTCTTCCACGTTCATACCGGCCATGGGTTCGTCCAGCAGCAGCACTTGCGGCTCCAGCGCCAGCGCACGGCCCAAGTCCACGCGCTTTTGCAAACCGTAAGGCAACTGCCCCACCGGTGTTTTGCGGTAGGCTTGGATTTCTAAAAAGTCGATGATTTCTTCCACTTTTCTGCGGTGTTCGATTTCTTCGCGTTCTGCGGGGCCAAACCGAATGGCCTGCAACAACAAATTCGATTTCATGCGCAGATTGCGCCCGGTCATGATGTTGTCGAGCACGCTCATGCCTTTGAACAAAGCCAGATTTTGAAATGTACGCGCCACACCCATGACCGCGACCTGGTGGCTGTCCATGTGGCTGAAGGTTTGACCACGGAAAGTGATGCTCCCTTGCTGCGGCGTGTAGACGCCGTTGATGCAATTGAGCATCGAGCTTTTGCCCGCGCCGTTGGGGCCGATGATGGCGCGGATCTCGTGCTCGCGCACATCAAAGCTGATGTCAGACAAAGCCTTGACTCCGCCAAAACTCAGCGATATGTTTTGCACATTCAATATGACGTCACCGATTTGTCGACTCATGCGGCACGACCCACTGGTGCAAATACTTTCGCGTCTGACAATGTCAATGTGGCGCTGACACTGCCGCTGCGCCCGTCTTCAAACTTGACGGCGGTTTCTATGTATTGCTGAGGCAGTCCCGCGTACAAAGCGTTGACCAGCACGTCGTATTTCTCAGCGATGTAGCCGCGGCGGACTTTGTTGGTGCGCGTGAGTTCGCCGTCGTCGGCATCAAGTTCTTTGTGCAACACCAGAAAGCGGCTGATTTGCGAACCGGCCAGCAACGTATCGATGGATAAATCAGCGTTGACTTTTTCCACGCACTCTAGAATCAACTGGTAAACCTCGGGCTTTTGCGCCAGATCGTTATAGCCTGCGTACGGCAGATTGCGACGCTCGGCCCAATTGCCCACGGCATCGAAATCGATGTTGACGATGACGCAGACCTTGTCGCGCCCGTCGCCATAGGCTACCGCCTCTTTGATGAACGGGAAAAATTTCAGTTTGTTTTCCACATACTTGGGCGCGAACATGGCGCCGTCGTTGGCGCCGCCTTGGATACGACCCACATCTTTGACCCGGTCGATGATCTTCAAATGACCGCGGTTGTCGATAAAGCCTGCGTCATTGGTTTTATACCAGCCGTCGGCGCTCAACACTTCTGCTGTGGCTTCAGGATTTTTGTAATAGCCTTTGAGCAAACCGGCGGACTTGACCAGGATTTCACCGTTGTCTGCCACTTTGATTTCCACACCGTCGCAAGGCACGCCTACCGTGTCGGCATATGCCTGGTTGTCCGGTTGCAAACACACGAACACCGCAGTTTCGGTCGAGCCGTACAACTGTTTGAGATTGATACCGATCGAACGGTAAAAGCTAAACAAGTCCGGGCCGATGGCTTCACCCGCCGTGTATGCCACACGCACCCGGGAGAAACCCAGGTTGTTACGCAGCGGACCGTACACCAGCAGGTTGCCGAGTCCATACATCAGTGAGTTCCATGCGCCGATGGGTTCACCGTCGATGCAACGCGGCCCGACTTCGCGCGCCAAGTCCATGAAGTACTTGAACATACTGCGCTTGGGGGCGCTGGCGTCTTCCATGCGAATCATCACTTGCGTGAGCAAGCCTTCAAACACACGGGGCGGCGCAAAATAATAGGTAGGTCCGACCTCTTTCAAATCGATGGTCACGGTTTCGGTTGACTCGGGACAATTCACCACATAACCGCAGCACAGCCATTGCGCATAGCTGAAGATGTTTTGCCCGATCCAAGCCGGAGGCAAATACGCCAGCACTTCTTCATGGCTGGTGAGTTTGTCAAAGTCAGCGCCGGCTTTGGCGCGGTCTAACAAACTGCGGTGTGTGTGAACCACGCCCTTGGCGTTGCCGGTGGTGCCGGAGGTAAAAAACATGGCGGCCACGTCATCCGGCTGACCCGCTTGTATTTGCTGCTCGACAAACTGCGGGTTTTTGGCAACCAGCGCGACGCCATCCTGCAACAGTGTGTCCAGACTACACAAACCAAGTGCGGCGTAATTGCGCAAACCACGCGGGTTGTCGTAGTAAATGCGTGAAAGCGTTGGGCAATCGCCCTGGATTTCTTGCAACTTGTCGACCTGCTCCTGGTTTTCCACCACGGCAAAGCGCACTTCGGCGTTGTTGATGGGGAAGACATATTCCGTAGCCGCCGCGTCCTGGTACAGAGGCACCGGTATGCCGCCCAGCGTTTGCACGGCCAGCATGCCGGCGGACAGCCTGGGGCGGTTGGCACCAATCACCAGCACATGCTCGCCGCGTTGCAATCCGTCGCGCGCCAAGCCGTGGGCAATTTGCCCAACCATGGCGTACAGACCGGCCCAATGCATGGTCTGCCAGATGCCGTATTCTTTTTCGCGCAGCGCCGCTTCACCCGGTCGTTGGCGCGCATGTTCCTGAAGTAAGCGGGGGAAAGTGGTGTTCATCAGCCAGTCAATCACAGCGTCAGACGGGAATACGCCTGAATTTCACAGTGGGCGCATATTAGGCTGATGTTTGACGCTATTTTGTCTTTCCGACGACAATCTAGGGAAGATACCTAGGCTTTGTTTCTTACATTTTTGCCAACCATGCCCCAAGACCTGACCCTGCACCAACGCCGCCGCTCACCTACCGTTCAGGAACTCGACGGTATCCCCTGGTTGCGCCTGCTCAGCGACACAGAACGCGAGCACACCGTGCCGCGTATTGTGGTCGGCGATGCGCAAACCGGTGATGCGGTTTGCCGCATAGGCCGCGACCCGACTTACTGGTTTGGCGTGGTCGAAGGTTTGCTCAAAATGAACATAGACACCGACAAAGGCGACAGCCTGACTTTCACCGGTGTCTCGCGCGGCGGTTGGTTCGGCGAAGGCACTGCCCTCAAACGCGAGCCCTACCGTTACAACGTCAACGCGCTGCGTCCCAGCGTGGTGGCGGGTTTGCCCATAGACAGTTTTCACACCCTGCTGGCCGAGTCCATAGGCTTTAACCGTTTCATCATGAACCAGTTGAACGAACGCCTCGGCCAGTTCATTGCCGCGCGCGAAATCGACCGCATCAACAACCCGGACTTGCGCGTCGCGCGCAACCTGGCGGCCCTCGTCAACCCGGTGCTGTTTCCGGGGGTAGGCGAAGTGCTGGATATCACCCAACAAGAGTTGGGTTACCTGGTCGGCCTGTCGCGCCAACGCGTGAATGTGGCATTGAAGCGGCTAGAACAGGCGCAGTGGATACGTGTCAGCTACGGCGGCATTCGCGTATTGAATTTGCCTGCGCTGCGAAGCCATACACTGGGCCACACATGAATGAAACCACCACCATAAGACTGAACAAGCGCATGGCCGAGCTCGGCATTTGCTCACGCCGCGAAGCCGACGATTGGATTGCCAAAGGCTGGGTCAAGGTCAATGGTGAAACCGCCGTGCTGGGCAAGCCGGTCAGTCCCCTGGACCGCATCGAAGTGGATGCATTGGCGCGCGGTCAGCAAGACAAGCAAGTGACGATTTTGTTGCACAAGCCCATGGGCTATGTCAGCGGCCAGGCCGAGGACGGGCATGAACCGGCCATCAACCTGATTGAAGCTCGCACGCATTGGCGGGACGACCGCTCGCCTATACGGTTTGCGCCGCGTCAGCGCATGGGCTTGGCACCGGCCGGTCGTTTGGATATTGATTCGGTCGGCCTGCTGGTGTTGACGCAAGACGGTCGCGTGGCGCGTCAACTGATAGGCGAAAACTCCGGCGTGGAGAAAGAATATTTGGTACGAGTGCAATACGGGCGCTTGCCCGCCGGCGAAGTGCAAACCGATGTGCAATCCTTGTTTCCGGCGGAGCAACTGGCTTTGCTGTGCCACGGTTTGTCGCTGGACGGACAAGCCCTGAAAACCGCGCAAGTGGATTGGCAAAACCCCGAGCAACTGCGCTTCGTGCTGACTGAGGGCAAAAAGCGGCAAATACGCCGAATGTGCGAACAAGTCGGGTTGACCGTGGTCGGCTTGAAGCGGGTACGCATAGGCCGGGTGAAACTGGGCCAATTACCGGTGGGCCAATGGCGCTACCTGGGGCGTGACGAGACCTTCGCCTGACATCAGCCCGCAACAAAGTAATCAGACCGGCTTGCAACTGCCCCATTGCCCGACTTCGTAGCGGTAAGCGACGATTTTGCCGGCCTTGTCTGCCGTGAACCAGTAGGTGCAGCGCGCCTCTTTCATGTCATACCTGAGCTCGGTACTACCGTCGACTTGGATTTTCTCCTCTGCTGGCTGTCCCCAGGCCTGCTTTAATTGCGCCAACGGCTCGCCCGACCAGGACAGGCCGAACTCGTCATTGCTGACAAGCACACCGCAGCCGCTCAGCCAGACGCTGGCACACATGCCCGAGACCATCAGCTGCCGTTTGCGCCACAAAGTGCGGACAGGCACGCTAAACAATCGGGTGGCTTGATGGCTTGGCATTGGGTTCATGGAATTCCTCTTGGTGTCAAAAGTATGCGATCAAGCAAACACGGTTTGTGTGAGTCGGACTTCAAATCTTTCAGCGTAGCAATGTAATTTATAAGTGTTTATTTTTTGAGATTTATTTATCGAAAATAGGCAAAAAATATGGGTTTTTATTGTTATTGGTGAATTTAATAAATTCAAAACCGAAGCTGCTTGCAAAACCCGGCGGCTGACTTGATTTGGCACGCCCAGACCTCATATACCCAGCTACTCCTATTTCACTCTCTTTATCCCATGAGCAAACATACCCATTCCTTCCAAGCTGAAGTCGCCCAACTGCTGCACCTGGTCACCCATTCGCTGTATTCCAACAAAGAAATCTTTTTGCGCGAACTGGTGTCCAACGCGTCCGACGCTTGCGACAAACTCCGCTATGAAGCCCTGAACAACTCCGGCTTGTATGAAGACGCGCCGACGCTGGACATCAAAGTGGCTTTTGACAAAGCCGCCAAAACCTTAACCATCAGCGACAACGGCATTGGCATGAGCCAGCAAGATGCGATTGACCACTTGGGCACCATCGCCAAAAGCGGAACGCGCGACTTCATGAGCAAACTCTCCGGCGACCAGCAATCGGACGCCAAAGACCAAGGCGCCTTGATCGGTCAATTCGGTGTCGGTTTTTATTCTGGCTTCATCGTCGCCGACAAGATCGTTGTTGAAACCCGCCGTGCCGGTTTGGATGCCAATGAAGGTGTGCGCTGGACCAGTGGCGGCAGCGGCGATTTCGAGGTGGAAACCATCACCCAAAAAGAGCGCGGCACCCACATCATTTTGCACATGCGGGATGACGCCGAGGAGTACCTGAGCAGTTGGAAGCTCAAGTCCATCATCGGTAAATATTCAGACCATATTTCTTTGCCTATCCTCATGCGCAAAGAAGAATGGAAAGACGGCGAAAACGACCAACCGGGCGAAATGGTGGTCACCGACGAATGGGAAACCGTCAACAAAGCAAGTGCTTTATGGACCCGCCCGAAAAAAGACATCACCGAAGAACAACACGCCGAGTTTTACAAAGCCATCAGCCACGATTTTGAAGCGCCGCTGGCTTGGAGCCACAACCGCGTGGAAGGCAGCACCGAATACACACAACTACTGTATGTGCCGGGCAAAGCGCCGTTCGATTTGTGGAACCGCGACAAAAAAGCCGGTATCAAACTGTATGTGAAACGCGTGTTCATCATGGACGACGCGGAAGCCTTGATGCCCACCTATTTGCGCTTTGTCAAAGGCGTGGTGGACTCTGCCGATTTGCCTTTGAACGTGAGCCGCGAGTTGCTGCAAGAAAGCCGCGATGTCAAAGCCATCCGCGAAGGCAATACACGCCGCGTGCTGTCCATGCTGGAAGATTTGGCCAAGCACGATGCACCCGCAGCTGATGTCAGCGACGACGACAAAAAAGACGCGGGCAAGTTTTCCAAGTTCTACGCCGAGTTCGGCGCGGTGCTCAAAGAAGGTTTGGGCGAAGACTTTGCCAACAAAGACAAGATCGCCAAACTGCTGCGCTTTGCCAGCACGAGCAGCGACACCGCCAACGTGGGCTTTGCCGATTACAAAGCGCGCATGAAAGAAGGCCAAGAATCCATTTATTACATCACCGCTGACAGCCTGGCGGCCGCCAAGAACAGCCCGCAACTGGAAGTCTTTCGCAAAAAAGGCATTGAGGTGTTGCTCATGTCTGACCGGGTCGACGAATGGGCCTTGGGCTTTTTGAACGAGTTTGACGGCACACCGCTGCAAAGCGTGGCCAAAGGCGCTTTCGACTTGGGCAAGCTGCAAGACGAAGAAGAGAAAAAAGCCGCCGAGGCCGCTGCCGACAGCATGAAGCCTTTGCTGGCCAAGCTGAAAGAAGCGTTGAAAGACAAAGCCGAGGACGTGCGCATCACCACGCGCTTGGTGGATTCACCCGCTTGTCTGGTGGTGAAAGACCACGGCGTTTCTTTGCAAATGGCGCGCATGTTGAAACAAGCCGGTCAAAACGCGCCGGAAGCCAAACCGATTTTGGAAATCAACGCCGACCATGCACTGGTGAAAAAAATCGACAGCGATGCCGGGCAAATCCATTTCCATGACTTGGCGCATATTTTGTTTGACCAAGCGCTGCTGGCAGAAGGCGGTTTACCGGATGACCCGGCGGCGTATGTGAAGCGGGTGAATGCTTTGTTGGTTTAAGTCTTCACTGCCAATCTGACAAGTAGCTGCTGCCTGCTTCGTCAGATTGCATGGCTTCTATTTGCTCTCTTAAGGTATCGCACTGACCGCGCCAATAGTCAGCTGTACCGAACCACGGAAAGTGCATAGGGAACGCCGGGTCGTCTTGCCGCCCGGCCAGCCAGGCGCTGTAATGGATGATGCGTAAGGTGCGCAGCGGTTCTATGCATTGCAATTCACGCCGGTCAAAGCGGCGTACGCTCTCGTAACCTTCCAGCACGATTTCCATTTTCTGGCGTCGCTCTGCCGTGTCGCCGTGCACCAGCATCCACAGGTCTTGCACCGCAGGGCCTGTGCGCGCATCGTCCATGTCGACAAAATGCGGCCCGGGCTCAGGCATGCCCTTAGGTGTCCACAAAATATTGCCAGGGTGACAGTCACCGTGCAAGCGCAACAACTTCAGTTCTGTCTGCATCTGTTGTTTCACCAAGGCCAAGGCTTGATCGCACAAGGACACCCATTGCTGCTGCACTTCCTCGGCTATTTGTTGTTGCGACACCAACTGATCGCGCGACTGCTCGCCGAAGGTATGCAGGTTCAACGCAGGCCTGACTGTGAAGGTCTGTCGCTCACCAACCAGATGCAGGCGCGCCATCAAGCGCCCTATCCACATCAACACCTCGGGGTCGTCCAACTCGGGCGCGCGACCACCGCGCCGCGGACTGACGCTGAACCAGAAATGCCCGTCCGCGCCGTCGTGCACCACCCGGGCTTCGTGCAAGCTCATGCTGTTGAGCACCAAGGGGCCGACCACAGGAATGTCCTCGGCCACCAACTCTGCGGTGAAACTGTGTTCCTCGCGTATCTGCGCTTCGCTCCATCGCCCGGGTCTGTAAAACTTGGCGACCACGGAACTGTCGTCGTCTAAATGCGCCAGGTACACACGGTTTTCATACGAGCTGAGGGCACTCAAGCGGCCATCGACCGCCAGTCCCAAACCGCTTAAGGCGTCTAACACCACCGACGGCGTGAGCACCTGGTAGGGATGGGCCATTCACACGCCCCAGACGATGGGCTGTTGTTCGCGCTGGCAACGGTTCAGCATATCGATGATGGGTTTGCAGCGCTGGCGCAGGCTGATGCTGTCAAACACCGGCGGCGCAGCGCCTTGTTGCCGGGCTTTCTCACGGGCGGCGTCTTGATCTGCCTCTTGCTGTGCAATCGCTGCCTGCAATGCGGCGATGGCAGCCGGCATGTCGCCCGGCTCGATGATGCCTTTGGCTTGCACCGTTTTACCGATCAATTGCAAAAACTGCTTGCCCTGAGGCTCGAGCAGTACCAGGTCACCGGCTGCTTTGGATTTGAATTTATAGAGCATGTTTCTATTGTGCGCCTTGTTCAGCAGTTAAAGCACAGCTATTCTTAAGTGGCTTAAGACTCACGCTTTTGTCGGTACATCAAATGGCCTATTGACGTAATTACTTCAGACCTCAACAATATGGACATGAACATATTGTGCATAGGCGGTGGCCCCGCCGGTTTGTATTTCGCACTGCTGATGAAGCAGCAGAATCCTTTGCACCGCATCACCGTGGTCGAACGCAACCGGCCGTATGACACATTCGGCTGGGGCGTGGTGCTGAGCGACCAGACGCTGGACAACCTGCGCCAAGCGGACCCGCACACGGCACAACTGATAGGCGACGCCTTCAACCACTGGGACGACATCGAGGTGTTTTTCAAAGGCCGCAGCGTGCGCTCCACCGGCCACGGGTTTTGCGGCATAGGGCGCAAGCACTTGCTCAACATCCTGCAACAACGCGGCGAAGAGCTGGGCGTTCAACTGGTGTTTGAAACCGATGTTTCAGACGACCAGGCGCTGGCCCAACAGTACCAGGCCGATTTGGTGATTGCCAGCGACGGCTTGAACAGCCGCATACGCAGCCGTTACGCCGACAGCTTTCAGCCGGATATTGATGTGCGCAACTGCCGCTTTGTCTGGCTGGGCACGCACAAAACCTTTGACGCTTTCACCTTTGCGTTCGAGCAAACCGAGCACGGCTGGTTCCAGGCGCATGCCTACAAATACGACGAACACACTTCCACCTTTATTGTGGAAACGCCCGACGCGGTCTGGCGCGCGCACGGCCTGGACCGCATGTCGCAAGAAGAAGCAATTGCCTTTTGCCAAAACTTGTTCGCCAAGTACCTGGACGGCCATGCGCTGATGAGCAATGCATTGCATTTGCGCGGCTCGGCCAACTGGATACAGTTTCCGCGCGTCATTTGTAAAAACTGGGTGCACTGGACTCAGGCCACGCCCAACAAGCAAGTGCCTGTGGTGCTCATGGGCGACGCGGCACACACGGCGCATTACTCCATCGGCAGCGGCACCAAACTGGCGTTAGAAGACGCGATTGACCTGGCCGATACCTTTGCCGCGCATCCCTTGTCGGGTATGCGTGAAGTGCTGCAAGCCTACCAAGACCGGCGCAGCGTCGAGGTATTGAAAATACAAAACGCGGCGCGCAATTCCACCGCCTGGTTTGAACATGTAGCGCGCTATACCCACATGGAGATTGAGCAGTTCACCTATTCACTGCTCACGCGCTCACAACGCATCAGCCACGAAAACCTGCGTCTGCGCGACCGCGACTGGCTGCAATCCTACGAAGCCTGGTTGTCCGGCGGTCGCGTCATGCCACCCATGCTGATGCCGTTCAAACTGCGCGATCTCACACTGAAAAACCGCGTCGTGGTCTCGCCCATGGCTACTTACAGCGCTGCCGATGGTGTGGTCGGCGATTTTCATCTGGTGCACTTGGGTGCCCGCGCCATGGGCGGAGCGGCACTGGTGATGGTCGAGATGACCAGCCCCACGCCCGAAGGCCGCATCACACCGGGCTGCCCGGGTTTGTGGAACGACGCACAGCAACACGCGTTTGAGCGCATCACGCGTTTTGTCCACCACAACCAGGCGCACATAGGCTTGCAACTCGGACACAGCGGCGCGAAAGGTTCGACCCAGCTCGGCTGGCAAGCCATTGACGAGCCCTTGCCCGAGGGCAACTGGCCGCTGCTGGCCGCCAGCCCGGTGGCCTACGGCGACAACAACCAAGTGCCCCGGGCTATGACTGTTGAAGACATGCATGTTCTGACAGCGCAATTTGTGCAAGCCACACAGCGTGCCGACGCCGCCGGTTTCGACTGGCTGGAATTGCATTGCGCCCACGGCTATTTGTTGTCAGGTTTTATCTGCCCGCTGACCAATCTGCGCGATGACGAGTACGGCGGCACGCTGGAAAACCGTTGTCGCTTTCCATTGCAGGTTTTCACCGCCACGCGCGCTGTCTGGCCATCACATAAACCCATGTCAGTGCGTATTTCAGCGCACGACTGGGCACCGGGCGGCAACACCGACGATGACGCGGTGGAAATTGCGCTTTTGTTCAAGAACGCCGGTTGCGACTTGATAGACGTGTCTTCCGGCCAAACCACCCGCGCCGCCAAACCGGTTTATGGCCGAATGTACCAAACGCCGTTTGCCGACCGCATCCGCAACGAAGTTCATATCGCCACCATGGCCGTCGGCGCTATCAGCGAAGCCGACCATGCCAACAGCATCATCGCCGCCGGTCGCGCTGACCTGTGCGCCATCGCCCGCCCGCACCTGGCAGATCCGAACTGGACGCTGCACCAAGCCGCCAAACTCGGCAGCAAAGACATCGCCTGGCCCCTGCCGTATGAAAGCGGGCGTGATCAACTCTACCGTTTACTCGGTACTTGAAGGTAATTCCATGGATTTAGAAGCCCGTGTTCACAGCACACACCCCGATGCCTTGCGTTTGTGGCTGCGCTTGCTCACCTGTACCCAATTGATTGAAAAACGGGTACGCACAGGTTTGCGCGATGAGTTCAACACCACCTTGCCGCGCTTTGACCTGATGGCGCAACTCGAACGCGCGCCCGACGGCATGAAGATGAACGAGTTGTCGCGCCGCATGATGGTGACCGGCGGCAACATCACCCCGGTGACTGACCAGTTGGTGAAAGAAGGATTGATAGAACGGCTAAGCCTGGCCAGCGACCGCCGTGCCTGGTTGGTCAGGCTCACGTCTAACGGGCGCGCCTTGTTCAAAAAAATGGCCAAGCGCCATGAAAGCTGGATCGTTGCTGCGCTGGGTGGCGTCAGTGACAAAGAGTTAAAGCAATTGCACGAGTTACTCGGGCAGGTCAAACAACACGCGCTGTCAGGCGCAGCCACGGAGAACCCATGAAACATTTCATCCCCGCCGACAGTCCTATGCACGCGGGCACACGCTCATTTGCAGCGCATCAGGCGCAACATTTTTCCTGGCAATGTGCGGCAGATGGCGTAGCGGTTCTCACCCTCAACCGCCCGGAGCGCAAAAACCCCTTGACCTTTGAGTCTTACGCCGAACTGCGCGAACTGTTCACAGCACTTCGCGACGCCAACGATGTGCGGGTCGTGGTGCTTCAAGGTGCAGGCGGCAATTTTTGCTCGGGCGGCGATGTGCACGACATCATTGCGCCATTGACACGCATGAGCATGCCGGAGTTGCTGTCATTCACCCGCATGACCGGTGACCTGGTCAAGGCCATGCGTCTGTGTCCGCAGCCTGTCATCGCCGCGATTGACGGCGTGTGCGCCGGTGCCGGTGCCATGTTGGCTCTGGCCAGCGATTTGCGCCTTGGCACAGAGCAAGCGCGCATCTCCTATTTGTTTTCACGCGTAGGGTTGGCCGGCGCCGACATGGGTGCTTGCACGCTGTTGCCGCGCGTCATCGGCCAAGGCCGCGCCAGCGAGTTGCTGTTCAGCGGCCGCGCCATGACTGCAACAGAAGGTCTGGCCTGGGGCTTTTTCAACCAGCTGCATGCAGCAGCCGACTTGCCGCAGGCCGCGTTGCTGCTGGCGCGCTCTCTCGCAGAGGGTCCGACATTTGCGCACGGCATGACGAAAAACATGCTGCACCAGGAATGGAATATGTCGCTAGACCAGGCCATAGAAGCCGAAGCTCAGGCCCAGGCCATTTGCATGCAAACCCAGGATTTCCATCGAGCCTACCAGGCATTCGCTGCCAAACAACGTCCTGTGTTCGAGGGCAATTGAGATGAGCAGCCACTGGGAGTTGCCATTTTTTGACGAACGCCACCGGGCGCTGGCACGCGCCTTGGAAGTCTGGATCGCGCAACAGCAGGTGGATGAAAGCGATGACCGCGCCGCCTGCCGCACCTGGGTGCGCTTGCTGGCAGAGGCTGGCTGGCTGGAGTTTTGTGTGCCGCTGGCGCATGGCGGGCGCTGGGACACACTCGATTCACGTGCACTCGTCATCATTCGCGAAACCCTGTCGCGTTATTCACCGCTGGCCGACTTCGCCTTTGCCATGCAGGGCTTGGGCAGCGGCGCCATCACCTTGGCAGGAAGCGCCGCACAGCAAACGCACTACTTGCCCAAAGTGGCGCGCGGTGAATCGATTGCGGCTTTTGCTTTGAGCGAGCCGCAAGCCGGTTCTGATGTGGCTGCCATGGCAACAAGCGCTGTGGCTACGGTTGATGGATTTGTATTGAACGGCGTCAAGACCTGGATCAGCAACGGCGGCATCGCTGATTTTTATGTGGTGTTTGCCAAGACAGATGCGCAGGCCGGCGCGCGCGGCATCAGCGCCTTCATCGTTGATGCAGGCACTACAGGTCTGGACGACAACACCCATTTGCATGTGATGTCACCGCATCCGCTGGCGACATTGCGATTTGATGATTGCCGCTTGCCTGCGGGTAATTTGCTGGGCGACATCAACAGCGGCTTCAAACTCGCCATGCGCACGCTGGATATTTTCCGTGCTTCTGTCGCCGCTGCCGCCATAGGCATGGGCCGTCGCGCCTTGCATGATGCAGTGAACTACAGCCGCGAGCGGCCCATGTTCGGCGCACACCTGGCGGATTTGCCTTTGACGCAGGCACGCTTAGGTGACATGGCTTCGTTGCTGGACGCCGCTGCTTTGTTGACCTACAGAGCCGCCTGGCTGCGCGACACACAGGGCAGCGATGGGGATGCAGCCGTCGCTTACACGCGCGCAGCCGCCATGGCCAAGCTGACAGCCACAGAAAACGCGTCCCGAGTCATCGACATGGCGCTGCAAATGCACGGCGGCACAGGTGTGCTGGTCGGCAACAAGCTAGAGTCTCTTTACCGCGACATACGTTCGCTGCGTATTTACGAAGGTGCTTCCGAGGTGCAGCAACTCATCATCGGCAAATCCGTCATCAAGAACCCGGCATGAGCACTTACACCGACCGTTTTGTCGCAGAGCGTTTACCGCCGCGCAGCGAATGGCCGTTGATGATGTACCCCGACGCTTTGACCAACGGGTCCAACCCGTTGAACCTGGTTTCGCTTTTGTTGGAACAAGCCGTGGACAAGCCCTGGGTGGACCAGCCTTTGTTTCGCTCAGCCGATCAAACACTTACCTACCGCCAAGCACTGTCTGCGGTCAACCAACGCGTGAATCTGCTGCGTGCCCAAGCCGGGGTGCAAACTGGGAACCGCGTGCTGCTGCGCGGTAACAACAGCATTGCATTTGCACTCGCCTGGCTGGCCGTGGTCAAAGCCGGCTTGATCGCCGTGCCGACCATGCCTTTGCTGCGCGCCAAAGAGTTGGGCGAGATCATCGACAAAGCCCGACCCACTATGGCCTGGTGCGAGGCATCGCTTTCCACTGAACTGCTGCTGGCCCAACGTAAACACCCAGACTTACACACAGTTTTGCTGTTCAACGCTAACAACTCAGTTGACAGTGTCGAGTCTTTGTCAGCGGGTTTTTCAACCGCTGCCTCAGCCTGCCCTGCGACGGGTGACGACATAGCTTTGCTGGCCTTTACCTCAGGCACCACCGGCGTGCCCAAAGCGGTTTGCCATTCACACCTGGATATCTGGTCTGCCTGTCAGGCTTGGCCTTTGCAAGTCTTGCATGCGCAGATGAACGATATCGTCACCGGCACACCACCGCTGGCTTTCACTTTTGGCCTAGGCGGTTTGTTGCTTTTCCCCATGGTGGCCGGTGCCAGTATTTTTTACCCCGCGCCTCCTTTGACACCTGAACGCATGGTGCTGGAAATAGCGCAATCGCAAGCCACGATTTGTTACACCGCGCCGACCTTTTACCGCCAAATGGCGGCGCATATTCAACAACAATCTGTCCCTGCCTTACGTATCAGTGTCAGCGCAGGGGAAGCATTACCGGATGCGACACGTCAACTCTGGCGCGAGGCCTGCGGCCTGGAAATGCTGGACGGCATAGGCGCGACTGAGATGTTCCATATTTTTATTTCTTCTCCTTTGGCCGAGTTCAAACCCGGGAGTCTCGGCAAAGCAGTGCCCGGCTATGTAGCAAAGGTGTTGGATCCGCAGGGCCAAGAGTTGCCGCGCGGTCACATAGGCAGGCTGGCTGTACGCGGCGCGACAGGCTGCAAGTATTTGGATGATGAGCGCCAGCGTGCTTATGTGCAGGATGGCTGGAATTTTCCCGGCGACGCGGTGCTGCAAGATGAGGACGGTTATTTTTTCTACCAATCGCGCGCCGATGACATGATTGTGTCCTCGGGCTACAACATTGGCGGGCCCGAAGTTGAGGACGCTTTATTGATGCACCCTGCGGTGGCTGAATGTGCTGTTATCGGAAAAGCCGACGTCGAGCGCGGCATGGTGGTACAGGCGTTTTGTGTGTTGCAAGCTGACTCGCAAGCGTCTGCTGCGCTTGTCAAGCTATTGCAAGACCATGTCAAGCAGCACCTGGCACCTTATAAGTACCCTCGCATCATCACTTTTTTGCCTTCGCTACCTCGCACAGCCACCGGCAAATTGCAACGCTTTAAATTGCGCGATCTGAACAACTAAAACAGGATTTTTATGCACACAGTTTTACTTCCCGAAGGATGGACCGCCCCCAGAGGCTACGCCAACGGTATTGCCGCACACGGTCTGCAAATTTATGTCGGCGGCCAGATAGGCTGGAATGCGGCGCAGCAGTTCGAGTCCGATGACTTTATAGAGCAAACCCGTTTGGCCTTACTCAATGTGCTGGCAGTACTTCAGTCAGCCCATGCCTCGCCAGAACACATGGTGCGCATGACCTGGTACATCACTGACAGGCATATGTACCAGTCCCGTTTAAAAGAGTTGGGCGCGGTTTACCGCGAGGTCATGGGTAAACACTATCCGGCCATGACTTGCATCGTTGTCAACGGCCTGGTTGAAGAACGTGCGCTGGTTGAAGTTGAAGTCACTGCCGTCATACCGGATGCAGAGTAAATTTTTTTACGCCAGACTTTGCAACAACAACTTGTTGAATGCGTCCGGCTGTTCATATTGCACCCAATGGCCGGCATCCGGCAGCACGTGAAAACCGCGTAAATCACAGGCCGAGAGCAGGCCTTGAATCAGATGCAAACTGCCGCGGTACAAGGCATCGTTCTCGCCCCAAATACCGAAGACGGGACAAGTCCATTGCGTTTGCAATTTCAGCATGGCGTCACTTCGCGCTATGCGTCTTCTTCGTAAACGGTCACGCAACACATTGTGTTCTTGCATATCGAGCAACTGCGGCGTGATCTGGCTTTCGTGCTGCAACATGATAGCCAACAGGTTGTTGCGATGAACGGCGTAACGCTCTTGCTTGCTCATACCAGCTTTAAAGCCACGCATATTGACGATTTGATTCGACAAGCCAAGACCGGGAATACCGACCAGCACGAGGCGTTTGACACGCTGTTTGTAGCTGGCCGCAAGAAACCCGGCGACCAGTCCGCCGAAAGAAAAACCGGTGATGTCCAAGGCTTGGTCGGCAAACAACAATTGCAAACCTTGCTCTAACGGGTGATGCAAATCGTCTGCATCAAGCGCGCCTAGCGGCAATTCTGAGTCGCCTAAGCCGGGTGTGTCTAAGGCCCACACTGCCCTGTTTTGTGAGAGGGCTTGCACGTTACGCACCCAATGGTTCCAACTGCCGCTACCGCCATGTAACAACACCAATGGATGACCAGCCGCACGGTTCCAGACATGCCAGACTTGCAAGCCCGAAGGGGTTTGTAATTCAATCCGCTCGGCTATTGCCAGAACTTCGGACAAGGCGTACGACATGTGTGATGTGAATGGCTTGTGTCAATGCGAAACGCCCACTGAAAGTGGGCCGAGTACCAATGCACAACGCCCACTGGAAGTGGGCGTTGTGTGTTTGGTTGCGCGAGCAAGATTTGAACTTGCGACCTTTGGGTTATGAGCCCAACGAGCTACCAGGCTGCTCCATCGCGCGTCGTGTTCTTCATTGTAACTGCTATTCGCTGACAGCGGGTGTGTCTTGCACTTCAGGGCGGTCAACCAACTCGACCAATGCCATCGGCGCGTTGTCGCCGACGCGGTAACCCATTTTCAAAATGCGGGTGTAGCCGCCGGGACGGGCTTTGTAGCGAGGACCCAGTTCTGCAAACAACTTAACCACGTTGTCGCGGTTACGCAAGCGGTTGAAGGCCAAACGTTTGTTGGAGAGCGTGGGTTCTTTGCCGAGTGTGAGCATTGGCTCGATAACGCGACGCAGTTCTTTGGCTTTGGGCAATGTGGTTTTGATGACTTCGTGTTCGATCAGCGAGTTCATCATGTTTTGCAACATGGCCAGACGGTGTGAGCTGGTCCGGTTGAGTTTGCGTAGTCCGTGTCCGTGACGCATGGTAATTTCCTTGTTGAAGTTGTTTTGCCGGCCGCCGTGTCAGGTACGGCCAGGGGAGGCGGTGTGAACACCGCTCTGTTTTATTAAATACGTTTGGCTTCCAGGCCACTCGGTGGCCAGCCTTCGAGCTTCATGCCCAAAGTCAAACCGCGTGAAGCAAGCACTTCTTTGATTTCATTCAAAGATTTGCGGCCCAGGTTCGGGGTCTTGAGCAATTCGTTTTCGGTGCGCTGAATCAAATCACCGATGTAGAAAATATTTTCTGCTTTCAAGCAATTGGCTGAACGCACAGTGAGTTCGAGTTCGTCGACAGGGCGCAACAAAATCGGGTCGACTTGCACGGTGCTGCGCGGCGCAGGCGAATCAAACGCGGCCAGTTCATTGCCTTCAAGTTGGGCGAACACAGCCAGTTGTTCCACCAGAATCTTGGCTGATGAACGCACTGCATCTTCGGCAGTGATGGCACCGTTGGTTTCAATCTCAACCACCAGGCGATCCAAATCGGTACGCTGTTCCACACGCGCGTTTTCAACGCTATAGCTCACGCGCTTGACGGGAGAGAAAGAAGCGTCAAGCACAATGCGGCCGATGGATTTGCTGACTTCATCAGCATGCCGGCGCATGGAGCCGGGCACATAGCCACGGCCTTTTTCAACCTTGAGCTGAATGTCGATTTTTCCGCCGTGTGACAAATTGGCAATCACGTGTTCAGGGTTGATGATTTCCACATCATGCGGTGTTTGTATGTCAGCAGCGGTGACCTGGCCTTCGCCGTCTTTACGCAGGCTCAGCGTGACTTCGTCACGGTTGTGCAGTTTAAACACCACGCCTTTGAGGTTCAACAAAATGTTGACAACGTCTTCTTGAACACCGTCAATCGATGAGTATTCGTGCAGCACGCCGGCGATGGTGACATCGGTGACGGCATAGCCGACCATGGAAGACAAGAGCACGCGACGCAGCGCATTGCCCAGGGTGTGGCCGTAACCGCGCTCGAAAGGTTCGAGTGTGACTTTGGATTTGTTGTGGCCGAGTTGTTCGACCTGTATGGCTTTGGGCTTCAGGAGATTTGTTTGCATTCGTTTTTTCCCTCTCAATACCCCCGGTTCGTTACACCGGTAAGGCTGGATGATGACCCCCGTACAACAGTGAACGGGGCGGCGGATTCAAGGAGCAGTAATGCCCCGGTTAACGCGAATACAACTCAACGATCAGGGATTCGTTGATGTCAGCCGCAAATTCGTCACGATCAGGTGCCTTCTTGAACACACCTTCCGCCTTGTCAACATTGACGTCAACCCAGGCAGGCATTCCCACTTGCGTGGCCAGCTGTAAAGCTTCGAGCACACGTCCCTGTTTTTTGGATTTTTCGCGCACACTCACCACGTCCCCGGCTTTGACCAGGTAGGAAGGAATGTTCACCTGGTGAGCGTTGACCGTGATGGCCTTGTGTGACACCAGTTGACGCGCCTCGGCGCGGGTTGAGCCAAAGCCCATGCGGTAAACCACATTGTCTAGACGTGACTCAAGCAAGGACAACAGATTTGAACCTGTATTGCCTTTTTGCTGGTCTGCCATGGCAAAGTAGCGGCGGAACTGACGCTCCAACACACCGTACATGCGTTTGACTTTTTGTTTTTCGCGCAATTGCAAACCGAAGTCAGACATGCGCTGACCAGAGGTGCGGCCGTGCTGGCCGGGCTTGCTGTCGAACTTGGACTTGTCTGCGATAGAGCGGCGTGCGCTCTTCAAAAACAGGTCGGTGCCTTCACGGCGTGAGAGTTTGGCCTTGGGGCCTAAGTAACGTGCCACTTGAACTTCCTTTTATCAACTGCCCGCCACGAGAGCGGGGAGCCGTTGCTGCTTGCAACAACGGCGGTGGGCTTGACTGAAATCAGATGCGACGGCGCTTTTGCGGACGGCATCCGTTGTGGGGAACCGGCGTCACATCAGAAATGGAATTGATGCGAATGCCCAGGGCTGCCAACGCACGAACTGAAGATTCGCGGCCGGGGCCGGGTCCTTTGATTTCGACGTCGAGGTTCTTGATGCCCTGATCCATGGCGGCACGGCCGGCCACTTCGGAAGCCACCTGAGCAGCAAACGGTGTGGACTTGCGTGAGCCCTTGAATCCCTGACCACCCGACGACGCCCATGACAAAGCATTGCCTTGGCGATCGGTGATGGTGATGATGGTGTTGTTGAAAGAAGCATGCACATGTGCAATGCCGTCCGCGACATTCTTGCGGACTTTTTTGCGCACGCGTTGTGCGGCTGAGTTGACGGGTGCTTTTGCCATGGGGGTCCCTCAGTTATTTCTTCAGTGCAGCGGCTGCCTTGCGGGGGCCTTTGCGGGTACGTGCATTGGTGCGGGTGCGCTGTCCACGCATCGGCAAGCCGCGACGGTGACGGAAACCGCGGTAACAACCGATGTCCATCAAACGCTTGATGTTCATGGTGGTTTCACGGCGCAAGTCACCTTCAATAGTGATATGAGCGATTTGATCGCGGATTTTTTCCAGATCAGAGTCTGACAAATCCTTGATTTTTTTCGCATAAGCAATGCCGCATGCTTCGCAGATTTTGCGAGCGCGCGTGCGACCGATACCGAAAATCGATGTCAAACCGATTTCGGTGTGCTTATGAGGCGGAATATTGATACCAGCGATACGTGCCATGAGAAACCTCTTGAATGCGTTGTTCGATCAGCCTTGACGCTGTTTGTGACGCGGGTCGGTGCAGATGACCCGCACCACGCCCTTGCGGCGGATGATCTTGCAGTTGCGGCAAATTGTTTTGACCGAAGCCGAAACTTTCATTTCATTCTCCTAAAAACCCGGAACACGCACCTTGCGTATTCCAACAAACTCTTTCGTTCAACGCCTCACTTGGCGCGGAACACAATTCTTGCCCTGGTTAAATCGTAGGGCGTCAACT
The DNA here is from genome assembly GCA_945870575.1 of Bordetella parapertussis. GTDB lineage: Bacteria > Pseudomonadota > Gammaproteobacteria > Burkholderiales > Burkholderiaceae_C > Limnohabitans. The sequence goes on from CAMBSK010000008.1 coordinate 28,668, forward strand.
CCACTGTCACTTTGTCTCCCGGCAGGATGCGGATGTAGTGCATTCGCATCTTGCCGGAAATATGTCCGAGCACCACGTGTCCGTTTTCCAGTTTGACCCGGAAAGTTGCGTTGGGGAGGTTTTCAATCACCTCTCCCTGCATCTGGATGACGTCGTCCTTGGCCATGCGCCCAATCAGCCACCTGGAGCCATCTTGAAGTTGGCCTTTTTGAGCAAAGATTCGTATTGCTGACTCATGAGGTAGTTTTGCACCTGGGCCATGAAGTCCATGGTGACCACCACAATAATCAGCAATGAGGTGCCGCCAAAATAGAACGGCACGTTGTACTTGAGGATCAGAAATTCGGGCACCAGACACACAAACGTGATGTAGATGGCACCGGCCAATGTCAGACGCAACAAAATCTTGTCGATGAATTTTGCAGTCTGGTCACCCGGGCGTATGCCGGGAATGAAGCCACCGCTTTTCTTCAAGTTGTCTGCGGTTTCACGGCTGTTGAACACCAGCGCTGTGTAGAAAAAGCAGAAGAAGATGATGGCTACGGCATACAACATCACGTACAGAGGTTGACCAGGCGACAAAGCAGCGGAAATGTCTTTCAGCCAGTTGAGGCTAGAGCCGGCGCTGAACCAACTGACGATGGTCGAGGGCAGCAAAATAATGGACGAAGCAAAAATCGGGGGGATGACGCCGGACATGTTCAGCTTCAAAGGCAAATGCGAAGACTGTCCGCCATACACCTTGTTACCGACTTGCCGGCGCGCATAGTTGACCAAAATCTTTCTTTGTCCGCGCTCGACGAATACCACAAAGTAAGTGATACCCGCCACCAGAATGACGATCAACAAGGCGATGATGATGCTCATGGCGCCGGTGCGCACCAACTCAAGCAAGCCGGCGATAGACTGAGGCAGACCTGCTGCGATGCCGGCAAAAATAATGATGGAGATGCCGTTGCCCAGACCGCGCTCAGTGATTTGCTCACCCAACCACATTAAAAACATGGTGCCTGCAGTCAACGACACCATGGTGGTGATGCGAAAACCCATGCCGGGTACATTGACCAGACCGGCGGAGGATTCGAGCGCCACTGCGATACCGAGTGACTGGAACACAGCCAGACCCAAGGTGCCGTAACGGGTGTACTGGGTGATTTTGCGGCGTCCGGCTTCGCCTTCTTTTTTGAGCGCTTCCATGCTGGGCACCACATACGACATCAACTGCATGATGATGGACGCAGAGATGTAAGGCATGATGCCGAGCGCAAAAATACTGAAGCGCGACAAGGCGCCGCCGGAGAACATATTGAACAGACTGAGAATGCCGCCTTGCTGGCCTTTGAAGAGCTGTTGCAATTGGTTGGGGTCAATGCCCGGCACAGGAATGTGTGTGCCTAAGCGATAAACCACCAGCGCGAGCAGCAAAAAGACGAGCCGGCGACGCAAGTCTCCGTACTTGTCTGATTTACCCATGGTTGCGCCGGTTGCCAATTGATTCTTCCTTGGTGATTACGCGATGGAGCCGCCAGCGGCTTCGATAGCGGATTTGGCCGCAGCGGTAGCACCGATGCCATGTAATTTGACAGCGCGCGTGATTTCGCCGGTCTTGATGACCTTGACAACTTTGGCCATCTGGCTGATCAGACCGGCGGTCTTCAAAGTGAGCATGTCGATGTCTGTGGATTCGAGCAACTGCAAAGAGGCCAATGTGACTTCTTCGTTGTAGCGCAAGGTGCGGGATTTGAAACCGCGCTTGGGCAAACGGCGTTGCAAAGGCATTTGACCGCCTTCAAAACCTACTTTGTGGTAGCCGCCTGAGCGTGACTTTTGACCTTTGTGACCGCGACCGGCGGTTTTGCCCAGGCCGGAACCGATACCGCGGCCGACACGACGGCGGTTTTTGCGGGAGCCGTCTGCGGGCTTGATTTCATTGAGTTGCATGGCTGTGGCCTTTAGAGAACTTTGACCAGGTAGCTGATCTTGTTGATCATGCCGCGCACTGCAGGTGTGTCCTGCAATTCGCTGGTGCTGCCGATTTTGCGCAAACCCAGGCCACGCACGGTGGCGCGGTGGGATTCTTTGGTGCCGATGGGGCTGCGCACCAGTTGCACTTTGACGGTTGAAGTAGATGTGGTCATGTCGCTGCTCCCGGATTAGACGAAGAGATCTTCGACGCTCTTGCCACGTTTGGCCGCCACTTCGGAGGCGGTGGTGGATTTGATCAATGCATCCAACGTGGCACGCACCATGTTGTAGGGATTGGATGAACCATGGCTTTTGGCCACGATGTCTGTGATGCCCATGACTTCGAACACCGCACGCATGGGACCGCCGGCGATGATGCCGGTACCCTTGGGGGCGGGCGCCATTTGCACATTGGCCGCGCCGTGGTGGCCGGTGACATTGTGGTGAATCGTGCCGTTTTTCAAAGACACTTTATGCATGTTGCGGCGGGCCTCTTCCATGGCCTTTTGCACAGCAGCCGGCACTTCTTTGGATTTGCCTTTGCCCATGCCGACGCGACCGTCGCCGTCGCCGACCACAGTGAGTGCAGCGAAGCCGAGAATTCGACCGCCCTTGACCACTTTGGTGACGCGGTTGACCGCGATCATTTTTTCCTTCAGACCGTCGTCACGACTGTCGTCTTGCATTTTTGCTTGAACTTTTGCCATGTTGTGTATCCGTGACTGTTAGAACTGCAGGCCGGCAGCGCGCGCGGCATCTGCCAATGTTTTGACGCGACCGTGGTAGGCAAAGCCTGAACGATCGAAAGCGACTTTCTCCACACCCGCAGCTTTGGCTTTTTCGGCAATACGCTTGCCGATGACTTCAGCTGCCGCTTGGTTACCGCCTTTGCCCACAGCGCCCAAGCTCTTGCGAACGTCGGCTTCAGCTGTTGAGGCGGTGGCAATCACCTTGGTGCCGTCGCCGGAAATGACGCTGGCATAAATATGCAAGTTGGTGCGGTTGACCATCAAACGCGCAACGCCTTGGGTGGCGATACGGATACGGGTTTGACGCGAGCGACGCAGACGCTGCTGTTTTTTGCTTAGCATGTGGCAGCTCCTTATTTCTTCTTGGTCTCTTTGATCGTGATCTTTTCGTCCGAATAACGGATGCCTTTGCCTTTGTAGGGCTCGGGCGGACGAACAGCGCGAATTTCAGCGGCGATCTGACCGACACGTTGACGGTCTGCACCTTTGATGATGACCTCGGTCGGCGTAGGCGTTTCCACCTTGATACCGGAAGGCATATCGATATTGACCGGATGCGAATAACCAACAGCCAGGTTTAATTTGGCGCCTTGGGCAGCAGCTTTGTAGCCCACGCCAACCAGATTGAGTTTTTTCTCAAAGCCTTTGGTGACGCCAACCACCATGTTGTTGACCAATTGGCGCAAGGTGCCACTCATAGCATTGGCTTCACGGGATTCGTCGGCAGCTTCGAAAGTCATGCTTTCGCCTTGACGAATCACCTTGACCAGGGCGTTGTTGGCAATAGAGAGTTGACCACCGGCGCCTTTGACGCTGATGTGTTGTTCGTTCATGGTCACGTCCACTCCGGCTGGAATGGTGACAGGCATTTTGGCAACGCGGGACATCTGTGTTTCTCCCTTAAGCCACGTAGCAAAGAACTTCGCCGCCCACGCCGGTGGCGCGTGCTTTGCGATCGGTCATGACGCCTTTGGGGGTGGTGACAATCGCCACACCCAAACCGTTCATCACCTGCGGAATGGCGTCATGCCCTTTGTAAACACGCAATCCGGGGCGTGACACGCGCTCTATGCGCTCGATCACGGGACGGCCTGCGTAATACTTCAAGGAAATTTCCAGTTCGGATTTGCCTGCGTCGGTTTTGACGTGAAAGCCGTCGATATAGCCCTCTTCCTTCAACACCTGGACGATGGCAATTTTGACCTTGGAGGACGGCACCGACACTGTCGGCTTAGCCACCATCTGCGCGTTACGGATACGCGTCAACAGGTCGGCAATGGGATCACTCATGCTCATATTGAATTTCTCCTGCCTGCTTACCAGCTGGCTTTGGTGATGCCGGGAATATTGCCTGCGAAGGCCATTTCACGGATCTTGGCGCGACCCAAACCAAATTGACGGAAGGTGCCGCGAGGGCGACCGGTGATGGCACAACGATTGCGCTGGCGCGTTGGATTGGCATTGCGCGGCAACTTTTGCAATTCCAGACGGGCAGCGGCACGTTCTTCGTCGGTGCGCTTGAAGTCGGTTGAAATTGCTTTCAGTTCCGCGTGTTTTTTCGCGTACTTGGCGACCAGTTTGTCACGCTTGAGCTCGCGCTCGATCAAAGCTACTTTAGCCACAGGGCACCTCAGTTCTTGAACGGGAAACGGAAAGCGGCGAGCAGTGCTTTGCACTCATCGTCGGTCTTGGCCGTGGTGGTGATACTGATGTTGAGACCGCGAAGGGCATCAACCTTGTCGTACTCGATCTCGGGAAAAATGATTTGCTCTTTCACGCCGATGTTGTAGTTGCCGCGACCGTCAAACGCCCGACCGGAAATACCGCGGAAGTCACGTACGCGCGGCAGAGCCACGGTGACGAAACGATCGAGAAATTCGTACATGCGCACACCGCGCAAAGTGACCATGCAACCGATGGGCTGCTGTTCGCGGATTTTGAAACCGGCGATGGCCTTGCGGGCCTTGGTGACCACGGGTTTTTGACCAGCGATTTTGGACAGGTCGCCGACAGCGTGTTCCATGACTTTTTTGTCGGCTACCGCTTCTGACACACCCATATTCAAGGTGATCTTGGTCAGACGCGGCACTTCCATAAGAGATTTATAGCCGAACTTGGCGGTCAAATCAGGAACCACTTTTTCACGATAGTGTTGTTGGAGTCGTGCCATGTTCATGCAACCTTGATAACTTCGCCGCTGGACTTGAAGATGCGAACCTTCGAACCGTCGGAATTGATCTTGATGCCCACGCGATCGGCTTTGCCGGTGGTGGCGTTGTAAATGGCGACATTGGACTGGTGGATAGGCATGGTTTTGTCAACAATGCCACCGGTGGTGCCGGCCATGGGATTGGGTTTGGTGTGCTTTTTCACCATATTGATGCCATCGATGACAAGGTGCGAGTCGTCCTGGCGCAAGGAAATCGTGCCACGCTTGCCTTTGTCGCGACCTGTGATGACGATGATTTCATCGCCTTTGCGTAATTTGTTCATGGGCGGATCCTCAGAGAACTTCGGGTGCCAGGGAAACGATCTTCATGAAGCGCTCGGTACGCAGTTCGCGCGTGACCGGTCCGAAGATACGCGTGCCGATAGGCTCTAGTTTGGCGTTAAGCAGCACGGCGGCATTGCTGTCAAATTTGACCAGCGAGCCATCGCCACGGCGAATACCCTTGGCGGTACGAACCACCACGGCACTGTAAATTTCGCCTTTTTTGACACGGCCGCGCGGAGCAGCCTCCTTGATGCTTACTTTGATGATGTCGCCCACGCTGGCATAACGACGCTTGGATCCGCCGAGCACCTTGATGCACAAAACGGACTTCGCACCGGTGTTGTCGGCGACTTCTAATCTGGATTCTGTCTGGATCATTTCTGTTTCCCAACTTGTACCGCATCTGCCCGGCCCACAATAGGCTGTTACATATGCGATCAGTCTTGGGCCCGTCATCTGCACTTCAAACCATTTGCCGTGCATTTGTTTGGGCGTGATTCCCTGCCTTTCGAAAAGCAGAGCCCGCAATTATGGCATAGTTTGAAGCCGCTTTGAAGAATATTCGAAGCATTTTCTGTGTTTGTACCCAAAAGAGTACTTATGAAGTATTTAATAGCCTTAGACCAAGGCACTTCCAGTTCGCGCAGCCTGGTCTTCAGCGAGCATGGCGACATCATCGCCAGTGCGCAACAAGAACTGTCGCAAATTTACCCGCAGCCGGGTTGGGTGGAGCACGACCCACAAGAAATCTGGCGCAGCCAACTGGCCACGGCCCGCCAAGCTATAGCTCAAGCAGGCATTGCCTCCACTGACATTGCCGGTGTGGGCATCACCAACCAGCGCGAAACCACGCTGCTGTGGCGACGCGACAACGGCCAGGCCTTGCACAACGCCATCGTCTGGCAAGACCGCCGCACCGAACCCGCCTGCAAGCGCTTAAGAGAGGCCGGGCACGCGCCCTTGGTACAGCAAAAAACCGGCTTGCTGATAGACGCTTATTTTTCCGCCACCAAACTGCAATGGCTGCTCGACCATGTGCCCGGCGCGCGCGCCATGGCCGAGCGCGGCGAACTCGCCTTCGGCACCGTTGACAGTTGGCTGCTGTGGCAATTGAGCGGCGGCGCGGTGCACGCCACCGATGTCAGCAATGCCTCGCGCACTATGTTGTTCAACATACACACCAACGACTGGGACACGGAGTTGCTGGAATTGTTCAATATCCCGCCCCGGGTTTTGCCCCGGGTGCAGCCCTCAGCCGGTCTCTTTGCTCACACACAAACCGAATGGCTGGGCGCGGCTTTGCCCGTTAGCGGTATGGCGGGCGACCAGCAAAGCGCCTTGTTCGGCCAAGGCTGTTTCAGCGCCGGTCAGGTGAAAAACACTTACGGCACCGGTTGCTTCATGCTGATGCATACCGGCGTCGAATGCCAAACCAGCCACCACGGTTTGATCACCACCAGCGCAGCGCAAACAAACGCGACGCCCGGCTATGCGTTGGAGGGAAGTGTGTTCATCGGCGGGGCGGTGGTGCAGTGGCTGCGCGACGGTTTGCGCGCGTTTGACCAAAGCGCTGATGTGCAGGCGATGGCCGAGAGCGTGCCGGACGCAGGCGGCGTGGTGCTGGTGCCTGCGTTCACCGGTTTGGGCGCGCCGTATTGGCAGGCCGATGCACGCGGCACCATGACAGGCTTGTCGCGCGGCACGACGATGGCTCATATTGCCCGCGCTGCACTGGAGAGCATCGCTTTTCAAAGCGCAGTCTTGCTGCACGCCATGAACCGGGACGCCGCACAATCGGTCACCGAGCTGCGGGTGGACGGCGGGGCCTGCGTCAACGACTTGCTGATGCAGTTTCAGGCGGATTTGTTGGGCATACCCGTGCTCAGACCGGCAGTGATTGAAACCACCGCACTTGGCGCGGCTTATCTGGCGGGTTTGGGCATCGGTATTTACCAAAGCCCGCAGCAACTCAGCTCGCGCTGGCGGGTAGAGCGCGCCTTTGAGCCGACCATGTCGCGCGACCAAGCCGCCGCCCGGATGGCCGACTGGGACAAGGCGGTGCGCCAGACCATGGCGGCTTGATCGACAATCCCGCTGCGGCGATCTGCCGTCCACTGGCGCAGACCATGACAAATTCCACTTCTTCACTTGTGCCCATGAGCTTGATAGGCGGGGGCAATATGGCCCAGGCCTTGATCACCGGCTGGCTTAAACAAGGCATGAACCCGTCTCAGATCCATGTGGTGGATCCGCTGGCCGCCACCCGTGCGCATTTGCAACACAGCTTGGGGGTGAATTGCCACGAACACGCGGGCCCCGCTCTGAGGGCATCGCAACTCGTGGTCTGGGCGGTCAAACCACAGGTTTTCCAGGAAGTGGCCCAGCCCTTGGCCGGCTTGTTTGCTCAGGCCCTGCACCTGAGTGTGGCCGCCGGGGTGCGCAGCGACAGCATTTGCCGCTGGCTGGGCACAAAGCGCGTGGTGCGGGCCATGCCAAATACACCGGCACTGGTCGGTTTGGGACAGACCGGCTTGTTTGCCCGCAGCGGCGTGACACCCGCCGAACGCGATCAAGTGCAGGCGCTGATGCAGGCCGTCGGGCAGTCGGTCTGGGTTGAGACCGAGGATTTGCTGGACGCGGTGACCGCGGTGTCGGGCTCCGGGCCGGCCTATGTGTTTTTCTTTATCGAAGCCATGGTTCAAGCCGGGGTGAATATGGGGCTGAGCGCTGAGCAGGCTCACCAACTCGCGGCGGGCACCTTTGTCGGCGCGTCCGAACTCGCCCGCAGCAGCAAAGAATCGCCTGCGGTATTGCGCGAACGCGTGACTTCTAAAGGGGGCACCACCTATGCCGCCATCACCCGCATGCAGGCCGACGGCCTCAATGGCTTGATTGAACAGGCAATGCGTTCGGCGCAACAGCGCGCAGTGGAGCTCGGCGACTCGCTTGACGGTGAATAAGTCCCTGCTTAAACATTTCTATTGGTGCCACAGTAGGTTGTCCTGGTTTTTAGACAAGGCCAGAAACCATGAAAACACTTTTGCTCACAATGACTTCCGGGCTTGCCTGTATGTCCGCACCTTCACAAGCCGCAGAACATTGCGTGGCTTTCAAGCTTGCAAATGCAAGCCCCAGGCGATACCGGCGAACACCGTAGCGCCCAGCCAGTGGTTCAGCTTGAATGCGCGAAAACAGCCGTCGCGCTCGCGCTTGTAAATCATGCCGAAATGCCAGAACGCCTGCACCGCGCCGATTTCAATCGAAAACCATTGCGGCCAACCCAGATTCCGGTGTTTGAGCAGCAACAACATGCCCAGCAAATACACCGCATAAAACGCCATGACCGCTGCCACGTCGTATTTGCCGAGCGTGATCGCCGAGGTTTTCATGCCTATGCGCAGATCATCATCCCGGTCGACCATGGCGTATTCGGTGTCATAGGCCAACACCCAAAACATATTGATAGCCAACAAGCCCCAGGCCAGCGGCGGCACCGCCTGCCAGACGCCCATGGGCGTGAGCGGCCCGCCGTTGACAGCGGCAAACGCCATCGGAATGCCAAAGCTAAAAGCAATACCCAACACCGCCTGCGGCATGGCAACAAAGCGTTTGGCAAACGGATAGGCCAGGGTCACGGCCAATGCGGCGAACGACCAGACCACAGCCACCGCATTGGTGGTCAGCACCAAACCAAAGGCACACAGCGCCAGCACTGCACCCGCGGTTAACGCCTGACGCACAGATAAAGCGCCAGAGGTGACCGGGCGGTTGGCGGTGCGCTTGACGTGTTTGTCAAACTCGCGGTCCGCCACGTCGTTGACGCAACAACCGGCGCTGCGCATGAGCACCGTGCCCAGCACAAACACGATGAGCAAATGCCAGCCTGGAAAACCACCCGCCGCCAGCCACAAGGCACTCAAACTCGGCCACAACAACAGCAACCAACCGGCGGGGCGGTTCCAGCGGATCAGATTTAAGTAATGCTTGATCATGACAACCGGGTCACGCCGGGCAACTCGCTGGCCACGATGGCGTTACGCAAAGCGGCGATGGCTTCGTAACGCGTGAAACTGCGTCGCCAGGCCAGCACCACACGGCGCGTTGGCGGTGCGTCATTGCCCTCGACAATAGGCAGATAGCGCACATAGGTGTCCAGCGATTTTTTCTTTTTACCCGTAGACAACAAGGCATCTTTAGGCACGCTAAGCCTGGGCACCACGGTCACGCCCATGCCTGCCGCCACCATGTGTTTGATGGTTTCCAGCGACGAGCCTTCAAAGCTTTTGCGAATGCCTTCGGTGTCGTTGGAAAAGCGCGCAAATTCGGGACAGACTTCAAGCACATGGTCGCGGAAACAATGGCCATTGCCCAGCAGCAACATGGTCTCGGCCTTCAACTCGGTGGCGCTGATGGAGTTGCGCGATGCGAGTGGGTGGTTGCTGGGCAGCGCAGCCATGAACGGTTCGTCATACAACGGTGCAATAGCCAAGCCGGTGTCGGGGAAAGGCTCGGCCATGATGGCGCAATCTATCTCGCCGGTGCGCAGCATCTCAAGCAATTTCACAGTGAAATTTTCTTGCAACATCAGCGGCATTTGCGGCGACATGTCGATGCTGTGACGCACCAACTCAGGCAGCAAATAAGGCGCGATGGTGTAGATCACGCCCAAGCGCAAGGGGCCAGCCAACGGGTCTTTGCCGCGCTTGGCAATCTCTTTGATGTTGGCCGCTTGCTCGAGCACGCTTTGCGCTTGGCGGATGATGTCTTCGCCCAAGGGCGTCACCGCCACTTCATTGGCGCTGCGCTCAAACAACTTGACCTGCAATTCCTCTTCCAAATTTTTGATGCCCACCGACAGCGTGGGCTGGGACACAAAGCAGGCTTCGGCAGCGCGGCCGAAATGCTTTTCGCGTGCCACGGCAACGATGTACTTCAGTTCGGTCAGGGTCATGGTGAGTTCAGGCTTTGAGAAAGTCGGATTTTCCACCTAACCAGCGTTCCACGTGCCGAGCCGCATTTGGCGGGTACTGGTCCAGCATCACAGGTGCCAGTTGCTGCGCCCATTGCAGCAAATCGCCGTCCACCGCCAAATCGGCAAACCGCAACATGGCCGCGCCGCTTTGGCGTGAACCCAAGAACTCGCCCGGGCCGCGAATCTCCAAATCCCGTCTGGCAATTTCAAATCCGTCGTTGGTGTCGGCCATGGCCCGCAAGCGGGCCCGCGCCGTGTCACTGAGCCGCCCGTGTTCGCCCAGCGAATACAAGAGCACGCAAGCAGACGCCGCCGATCCGCGCCCGACCCGCCCGCGCAACTGGTGCAACTGGCTCAAGCCGAAACGCTCGGCATGCTCGATCACCATCAGCGAGGCATTCGGCACATCCACACCCACCTCGATCACCGTGGTGCTGACCAACACGCCCATTTGGCCTTGCACGAACAATGACATGACGGCTTTTTTCTCGGCCTGCGGCATGCGCGAATGCAGCAAACCGACCATGACACCGGGCAAGGCGTTGCACAGGTCTTGGTGCGTGTCGGTGGCATTGCGCAAATCCAGCGCTTCGCTTTCTTCAATTAACGGACACACCCAGTAAATCTGTCTGCCTTCGGTCAATTGCGCGCGTATGCGTTCGATGATTTCATCCCGCCGTATCTCGGCCACGAGTTTGGTGACGATGGGCGTGCGCCCGGGTGGTAATTCGTCGATGGTGGACACATCCAAATCGGCGTAGTAGCTCATGGCAAGCGTGCGCGGAATAGGCGTGGCGCTCATCATCAGCAAATGCGGTTCTTGCGGCGTGCCCTCGCTGTGTTCGCCAAAGGTTTCTGCATCCGACAGCTTTTGCCGCAGCGCCAAGCGTTGCGCCACACCAAAGCGGTGTTGCTCGTCAATGATGGCCAAGCCCAGCGCTTTGAAATGCACTTTGTCTTGAATGACTGCGTGCGTGCCGACGACGAGCGCCGCCTCGCCGCTGTCCACCAGCGCCAGCATGGCGTCGCGTTCTTTTTTCTTTTGGCTGCCGGTCAGCCAAGCCACTTGCAAACCCAGCGGCTGCAACACCGGCGCCAGCCAACCCACCAATTTGGCGAAATGCTGCTCGGCCAATATTTCAGTCGGTGCCATCAACGCGCATTGCCAACCGGCGTCTATGCATTGGGCTGCGGCTAGAGCAGCCACCACGGTTTTGCCCGAGCCCACATCGCCCTGCAACAAACGGTGCATGGGCACGGCGCGCGCCACATCGCCTGCGATTTCATTCACCACCCGGGTTTGCGCGCCGGTCAATTTGAAAGGCAACACGGCTTGCAACTGCGCCAACACGCCGTCTGTTTGAGTGCTGTGCGCCAGCACCGGCGCATTCAACAACTGGCGCTCACGCTTGGCCTGCAATTGCGACAGTTGTTGCGCCAGCAGTTCCTCGGCTTTCAGACGTTGCCATGCCGGGTGGCTGCGGTCTTCCAATTCGCCCAGCGACACATCCGGCGACGGGTGGTGCAAAAACTGCAAGCTCTCGCGCAAGCCCCAGGCGTGGGGCGGTAAATGGTTTTGCGGAATCGTCTCGGTGAATGCGTCGCTTTGCAAAGCGCGCGCCAAACCGCCCAACACGGCTTTGCGCAAATAGGCTTGCGGCAATTCGGCAGTGCTGGGGTACACCGGTGTGAGCGCGGCGGCCAAGGGCGAACCGGCGGCTTGCACCGTCGGGTGCATCATGGTGTAGCCCATGAAGCCGCCACGCAACTCGCCACGCAAACGCACTTTGCGCCCGACCTCCAAGGCCTTTTGCATGTTCGGGTAGAAATTGAAAAAACGCAGCGTGCAGATATCGCTGCCGTCCGTCACCACCGCTTGCAATTGGCGGCGCGGTTTGAACACCACCTGACAGCTTTGCACCACGGCTTCAAATTGCAAGGTGTCACCGTCCCGCGCTGAGCTGAGTTTGCCCAAGCGGGTTTCGTCTTCGTAACGCATGGGCAAATGCAAAGCCATGTCCACCGGGCGCAGCAAGCCCATTTTGCGCAAGGCTTTTTGCGGCATGGACAGCGGTTTGCGCTCTGTGCTGGTGACGGGTGGCTGATCGGCGGGCATGTGGGGGCGATTGTGCCTGTTGACCGTCTTATGCCAATGGCAAAGCTTGCACCACACAACGGGCCGCGGCCAGATCCCATCCGGCCCAACCGCAGCTTTTGAAAAACACCGGTCCTTTGTGTGTGTCCACCACGGATGCCAGACCACGCGCCAGGTCTTGCAAAGAGGCAAAACGCGCCACATCCAAACCGGCTTGCAGCAAATCACCGGCTTCATGGTCTGCGTCGCGCGTATCAACCACAATGCGCCCGTGCTGCGCCATGTGCAGACACACCTCGGGCGACCACTCGACCATGCGCGGACTGAACGCGCCCACGGCGCACACGAACGCGTCGTCTCTGGGACGGGCCCGCATGGCGATGTGCTGCGCACTGGTCGCCGTCACCACCAAACTGCATTCGGCCAGTGCGTCATCGGCGTTGTCCACCACTTGCGCTTGTAGACCTAAGCTGATGGCGTATTGCACCAATGCGTCTGCGCTGGCACGGCTGCGCGATGCCACCCTCACTTCTTTCACGCGCAGGCCTTGGGCGAATGCTTCCAAGTGCGAGCGCCCTTGCACACCGGCACCGACGATCAGCAACTTGCCATTCGGCTTGGGCGCTAGCAGTTGCGCGGCCAGCAAAGACACGGCAGCGGTGCGCCGCGCCGTCACCGTCGGGCCGTCAAGCACACACAAGCGTCGGCCATTGACTGCATCAAACACCACCACATCGCCTTGAATCGCGGGCAGGTGCCGCGCCGGGTTGTCAGCGACAAAGGTGATCAATTTGGTGATGGCCAGGCGGTTGTCAGAAGCCGGCATGACAAACAAACTGCTGGTGTCCGACAAGCTATGCACCAGACGCGACGGTACTTTCACTGAACCATCCAACAGCAAAGTATGTATGGCTTCAGCCAATAGCGAATAAGGCAGCGCGGCGGCGGTTTGTTCAGCGTTGAAAATCATATGGCTTGCATTGTCGCCATGCGGCCAGGGCGCAAACGCCTACTGGTTTTAAGCGAGGCGCGCAGACTCAAGCTAAGGCAGTCGGCGCCACATCCAACCTGACCGCAATGCCTTGCAGTTCAGGCGTAGGCGCGGGGTAATAGTCCATGACCAGCGGGTCGTGGCCGGGAATCACATGGTCGGGTGAATCGGCCAATTCATTGATGGTGCGGTAAGCGTTCAGCATGTCGCCCAGATTGAACGCAATGCTGAAGAAGCGCTGGCTGCGTATGTGTTCGTAGTAATGGCTGGCGTCAGATGCCAGCACCACCCAGCCGCGGGCGGTGTTGACTCGCACGCATTGCAAACCGTCGGTGTGACCGCCGACATGGTGCAAAGACAAGCCGGGGGCCAGTTCATGCGTGCCTTTGTTAAAACACACCCTGTCTTTGTAAACCAGCTTGACCATGGCGGCCACGTCATCGCCTTCGTAGCCGTGGCGCATGTAGTGGTTGCACATGTGCCGACCCGTGGCAAAACTCATCTCTGCATCCTGCAAATGGAAATTCGCACGGGGAAAATCATCAAAGCCGCCGACATGGTCATAGTGCATGTGGGTCAAGACCACGTCGCGTACCTCGGCCGGATTGACACCAAGCAGCGCCAGTCCGGCGCTTGGGCGTATCAAAAGTTCACGCTGGCGCTTGATGGCCATCTCCGGCAAAAACCCGGTGTCTATGACGACGGTCCGGTGGCTGTTGCGCGCCACCCAGACAAAATAATCCATGCGCATGGCTTCGTCGTGCGGGTCGCCGCCGATAAAATGGTCACGCCGCGCACCCACCCGCGTGGCATAACGGATGGCAAACACTTCGTAAGTTTCCAAGCCAGGCATACGTTCCTCGTTGTAAGCAGTGATGTTTGCACTGTATCTGCTGAAGAGCCACCCTGACCCCGAGCTTTCCATCTAGCCGCAAACAACTTACTATGCGGGTTGAACGAACCGGAGAACACCATGAGCACTTACAAAAGCAGCGGCGCGATTCCACCGCGCGAAGCGGGCAGCCGTCCGCTCAAACGCATTGCCACCATGGCCGGTGCCTACGGGCAACGCAATTACACGGTGCACGACATACGCGCGCTCAAAGGCCAACGCACGCTGGTGGAAACACTGGCTTTCACGCCCGAAGAAGCCGCTGCCGCTGAAGAAGCCGGTATTGATACTTTGAAAGTGCGCTTCGACCCGAAGCGCCCGGACTTGGCCATGGAAATCCGCAAAGCCGCACCGCATACCTTCATGTCGTTTTCTCTGCCACTGGTGGCCGTGGCCAGCCCGGAAGAAGCGCTGCGCCTGGCGTTCAGCGCCATGGAGATAGGCGGTGACGCCATCATGTGCCAATGGAGCCCAAGGTTCATACACGCGCTGGCAGAAGCCGGTGTGCCGGCCCAAGGCCATGTCGGCTTGGTGCCGCGCAAAAGCACCTGGACCGGCGGCCTGCGCGCAGTCGGCAAAACCGCTGACGAGGCCGTGGATTTGTACCGGCAAATCAAAGCACTGGAAGATGCCGGGGCTTGGGCGGTGGAGGTCGAAGTCATCCCCGAGCAAATACTGCGCGAGATGTCCAAGCGCACCACGCTGATCACCTCGTCCATAGGCGCGGGCAGCGGCGGCGACATACAGTTTTTGTTTGCCGAAGATATTCTGGGTGACGGGCCCGGGCCGTTCGCCCGCCACTCCAAACAGTACCGCGATTTCCACGCCATGCGCCAGCATATGCAGCAAGAACGCGTGTCGGCATTCCGTGAATACATTGCCGAAGTGCAAACGCATGCTTTTCCCGGTCCTGAACATGTGATTCAGGTAGGGCAGGGTGTGGTGGATGCTTTTCTTGAAAAACTCAACAAACCGGGGTGATGTTCTGGGCTTTCGTGGGGCCGGTTTCTGTCTGAGAAAATAGTGTTTCTCTCACTCACTTGGAACGGGCCCGTCCGGCCCTCAAGCACATGCCCTCTTCTCCTGTTCGCCAGTTCACACTCAGCGATTTCGATTTCCAACTTCCCCCCGAGTTGATTGCCCAACACCCTGCTGCTGAGCGCAGCGGCTCGCGTCTGCTTGACGCGCGCGACCCTTTACAGCCTGTGGACCGTATTTTTCGCGAGTTGCCGGGTTTGTTGAACGCTGGCGACCTGCTGGTGTTTAACGACACACAAGTGGTGAACGCGCGCCTCTTCGGTGAAAAAGCCAGCGGCGGGCAACTGGAATTGTTAGTTGAACGCGTACTGGCCGATGAACCCGGCCAGGCGCCGAACCGTGTGGTCGCGCACATGAAGGTCAGCAAAAAACCCTTGCCAGGCGCGCGCTTGATGATGTGGGACCGCAGCGATCGGCGGCCTGCGTTTGAGGCGACGCTGCTCGGGCGCTGGCCGGATGAGAACGGTGCTTTGTTTTTGCTCTCGTTCAGCGATGAGCCACACAGCTTGATGGAACAACACGGCCACATGCCGCTACCGCCTTACATAGAACGCACGC
Source organism: Bordetella parapertussis (assembly GCA_945870575.1). GTDB lineage: Bacteria > Pseudomonadota > Gammaproteobacteria > Burkholderiales > Burkholderiaceae_C > Limnohabitans. The sequence continues at coordinate 44,422 of CAMBSK010000008.1, forward strand.
AAAAATCTGCGGTCGATGAACACCAGCAAGCTGATAGTCAACGCTACCAAACCGTGTTCGCCAAACACCCGGGCGCGGCTGCTGCGCCCACCGCCGCGCTGCATTTTGATGAAGCGGTGTTGCAGGCACTTAAAGCGAGCGGCGTGCACACCACCAGCGTGACGCTGCATGTGGGTGCGGGCACGTTTTCACCGGTGAAAACAGAAAACCTGAGCGAGCACCGCATGCACAGCGAGTGGTACCGCATACCACCGACCACCTTGCAAGCGATTGCCGATTGCCGCGCGCGCGGCGGACGCGTGTTGGCGGTGGGCACGACCAGTGTGCGCACCTTAGAGTCGTGGGCGCAAACCGGACTGACCGAGGGCGACACGCGCATCTTCATCACGCCGGGTTTTGAGTTTCAAGTGGTGGATGTGTTGATCACCAATTTCCATTTGCCTAAATCGACACTGTTGATGCTGGTCGCGGCGTTCAGCGGGTTCGAGCATATGCACCGTGTGTATGCGCATGCGATTGAGCAGAAGTACCGGTTTTTCAGTTATGGGGATGCGATGTTATTGACGAAATTCAGATCTTAGGAAGATACTTCACGCCCTTTAAGCCCTGATAGTCTGCATCTTGTGTCCACAAAACAGCTTTGTGCTCTAAAGCGATGGCATACATGGCGGCATCCGCCATCGCCAAACCGTGTTTAAGCGACAACTCAGAAGCCGCAATGGCGCGTTCGTCGTTAAGTTCAATCACCGGTGCGCGTCGCATCACTTGCAAACACATATCGCGCAATTCAACTGGCAGCTTGCGCGACAACACCCTGTGTACCTCATACATATTGACACTGGATACCAACAATTCACTGGTGTTTTCAATGACCGGTTTGAACTTTGGGCCATTGGTACCGGCTAAAAAAAACTCTATCCAACCGGATGCGTCAACAATATTCATTCGTAATCCTTGTCGGGTTCTTTAGGCGGCTCGATGTCACCCAAGTCATACCCTTTGAGGATGCCGTAATAAGCGCTCATGGGGAGTAAAGGCGTGATCACAATTTCTTTGCCCCGCACTTCAAATTGAATATGTGAGCCCGGCTCAATACCGAGCTGATTGCGCATGGCGGCTGGCAATGTGACCTGCCCTTTGCTGGAGACAACTGCATTGCTTGACATAATAAATCCTCTTTACTTAAAAATAAAGTAAAGCAAATATTAATGTAAAGCGAGCTGTATGTCCAGTATTTGCGTTTAATTGTGTTTGCCCGGGCACTTAAACTGCCCGCATGCTGACATTTGATCTCTTAAAAACAGAAGGCCAGGCCCGCCGTGGCCGCCTGACTTTGAACCATGGCGTGGTGCAAACACCTATCTTTATGCCGGTGGGCACTTACGGCACGGTCAAGGGCGTGATGCCGCGCAGCCTGCACGACATGGGCGCGCAAATTATTTTGGGCAACACTTTTCATTTGTGGATGCGCCCGGGGCAAGACATCATGCAAAGCTTTGGCGGCTTGCATGCGTTTGAGCAATGGCACAAACCGATATTGACCGACAGCGGCGGCTTTCAGGTGTGGAGCCTGGGCGCGATGCGCAAGATCACCGAGGAAGGCGTGCATTTCGCGTCACCGGTGAACGGCGACAAGCTGTTCATGTCGCCCGAGGTGAGCATGCAAATTCAAACCGTGCTCAATAGCGACATCGTCATGCAACTGGATGAATGCACGCCTTATGAAACCAAAGGCCAGTTGACCACCGAGGCCGAAGCCAATACATCGATGCAAATGAGTTTGCGCTGGGCGCGGCGCAGCCAGGAAGAATTTCATCGCTTGAACAACCCAAATGCATTGTTTGGCATTGTGCAAGGCGGCATGTTTGAGTCGTTAAGGCAAGAGTCGTTAGATCGTTTGATGGAGATGGATTTCCCCGGCTACGCGGTCGGCGGCGTGAGCGTGGGCGAACCCAAGGACGAGATGTTGCGCATCATGGCGCACACACCGCACCGCTTGCCCGCGCACAAACCGCGTTACCTGATGGGCGTGGGCACGCCGGAAGATTTGGTCGAAGGCGTGCGCGTCGGTGTGGATATGTTTGATTGCGTCATGCCTACGCGCAATGCGCGCAACGGCACGTTGTTTACACGCTTTGGCGATTTGAAACTGCGCAACGCACGCCACAAAAGCGACCCTCAACCGATAGACCCGAGTTGCACTTGTTATGCGTGTGCGGGCACGTCAGGCGTGATCTGGAACGATGGCGGACGCGAAGGTTTCAGCCGCGCTTATATGCATCACTTGGACCGCTGCGGCGAAATGCTCGGCCCCATGCTGGCCACGGTGCACAACCTGCATTACTACTTGAACCTGATGCAAGAGGTGCGCGACGCGCTGGATGCGGGGGACTTTGCGGGTTTTGTGGGGAGATTTAAAGGGGATAGGGCGAGGGGGGTTTGAAGCGTCAGGTGGGGCTAATCAAGCAATGACCAGCAAAGCCCTGATTTTGGCTTTCACTTCACGCATGACAGCATCTGAGGCACTGTCCTTCTTGATGGCCTGGCGCACTTTCCAATCGAGCGATTTCACCTGGTCAGACAACACCACGCCCTCTACGCCGTTCATCGTTATTTGCACTTCAAAGGGATGATTTTTCACCTTTGTAGATAAGGGGCAGCACACCATCAACTGGGCTTTACTGTTGTAAATAGCTGGGCTCAAAACCAATGCCGGACGGTGTCCCGCTTGCTCGTGGCCCGCTTGTGGGTCAAATTGCAACCAAACGATGTCACCGGCCTCGGGCACATAAGTGCGACGGCTCGCCATCAAAGCGCCTCTTTACCCACGGGTGCACCAAATGACACTTCATCATGGTGATTTTTTGTAGTCATCCCCGCCACTAGGTCTTCAAGTTTGTACTCCACCTTGTCGCAAGGCTCGATGATGATGCGCCCTTTTCCTGCTTTGATGGTGACCCGCTGTTCGAGGTCAAAATTAGCCAACTTCATCGTGGCGGCACTGAGTCTGAGGGCAGGGCTATTGCCCCATTTGCGAATCACGGTTTCCATCTGGTGTCTCCAAGTGTAGATACATTGTAGATACTTTATTCAATGTCGACGAATATATTTAAGAGCATCTGACAATCTTGAAAATGCTACTTGTAATACGTCCACATGCACAGCATCCGCACTGTGCCGTCAATACCTCGTAAACCAAGCAATGCTAATCATTAGAAGTCAAGTGCTGGGAGGCGATGATCATGAACTCCTGCCTATAGCCTGATACTCCGCTATTTATATGGTCTCCACCGGCGGTGCGAGACGGATGCTTTCACGATACTGCTCGGCCGGAGCGGCGTGTACCACCTCAACAACTGAATCGTAGTTCGCTCGGATCAAAGACTCGATCACCTTGAGGTCGGCGCGAAAGAACTCCTTTCTGTCATTTACCTTGTTGAGTCGCCCGGCGGCGAAGTGAATATGCAGCTTGGCCTCGAGTGCGGGCGCGTTGTCCGAGAAGACCAACGCATGTACGTCGAAACGAAAAGGGACCGATGCGTCACCAAGTTCATCAATTCGATCCATTGGCTCCAAGCGCCGAGTCATGCCAATCTTAAAAACACCTTCTCCAAACGCGCCAATGTTTGAAATTACGTAGACATAACCTGCACGCGCGTTTTGCTCCCGATAGTCGAGCTGTCGTTCTTCTTCATCAAGCTGACTGTTCTGGCTCGTTATCTCATCAATGCGCGCTTGTAGGTCTTTGAGCTCTTGAGGGTCGATTCCCGCGGCTAGGCGCTGTTGAAGCTTTTGTATTGCAGCCGTAAAGTGTCTGCGCTCTTTCTCGATCTTCGCCCGAGCATCGCGAATTTCTCTTTCTAGCTTCTCCTGCTCCCGCTGATCTTCTCGAGCTTGTCGAGCAGCCTCTTTTTCTTCTTGGCGCTTTACCTGAAACTCGTGTGCAAGATAGAGTTCTTGTAGTTTGCGCTCAAGCACAATGTCTGTCCACCAGGCCTCGACAGATTTCAATAGCCTATTGCAGGTTTCGAACGACCTGCGGATTCGCTCATCCATCTACGGTAATTTTCATAAGCGACTCCTGTAAGAACCTAACGTAAAGAAGATCGCAGAACCCGGTAGATACATCCGTACCCAGTCGATACATACTGTTCTAGATATTCCCGCAAGCCTCTTGAGCCATGTCTTGCAGGTAAATATGCTTTTTTCATGTATGAATTTCCCATGGAACTGACCCTCCCTCTTTGAAGAACACCCGCTTTTTCGAACAAGTACGCAAGCGTACGTCGCCTAATTACTATAGCCTCAAAACCAATTTAAATTAGCTTAAAATAACTCATATTTTCTAATTTCAACCTTAAATATATTTATACCTACCGTCCCTTCAATCCGCAGGCGCCCACAGCCCAATGACTTAAGTCGTTGACCCCAAATCCGCAAAGTTACTGATCTTCACGGTCCCGTCCGGAAAGCGGGCAATGATGTTCAACTCGCCGCCCATGCTTCGATATGGCTGCGCAGCGTTGACAGGTACATATCGGTTCGCTTTTCCAGAGTGACATTTCCAACAACATGGCTTTGGCCTTTTTGTTGGCTTGTTGGCGTACTACAGGGGGGTGATAGCGCCAAGCCAGGCAAAGACGTTAGCGGCCAAAGGCTGTGCCGACTTCATGGTTTACAGCATGACTTACTCGCAAAGATTTCGAAAATAACTATCTACATGACTACGCCGTGTGCACCCAGTTTTCCACTTCCAGTGCCGGCACCCGCGCGAACTCGCCCATGTTGTTCGTCACCAGTACCAGGCCTTCGCTGCGGGCGTGCGCTGAAATGTGCATGTCGTTCACACCGATAGGCTGGCCGAGTTTTTCCAAGGCTGCGCGAATGGCTCCGTAATGCTGCGCGGCCTTGGAGCCATAGGTCAGAACTTCCAGGCGGCTGCAAAAGTCCTCGATGGCAGATAGGTTTTCGCTGACGCGGCTACTTTTCTCTGCACCGTGCAAGAGTTCGGCGAGAGTGATGGAGGACATTGCCATGCGGCTGGCGTTGGCGTTGAAGGTGGAGAGCACCTCGATGGGGCGCCGCTTCAATACATAGATGATGATGTTGGTGTCTAGCAGGTAACGCAGCATCAAAGCGCCTCTCGCTCCGGCTGGTGCTGCGTGGCGCGCTCGGGCAAAAAGTCGTCGCTCACTGTGGGGCCATCCAAAAAGAAACTGTCCCAGCTTTGGCCGATGGGGGCGATGATGCGCTCCTTGCCTTTGACGCGAATGTCTACCTTTTGGACACCCTCGGGTAGACGCACGTCCAAAGGCAGGCGCACGGCCTGGGTACGGTTATTGACGAAAACGGTGCCGATGGACATGACTAGCTCCTGGAAAATATATAGCAATTGTATATAGTATCTGGAAAGCAGTCCATTTGACGCGGTGTGCCCGGGAAACTGGCGGTCAGCTCAACCTGATACAACTGATCAGACATTTTCTTGCGCTTGCTTTATTTGGCCGTACTGGACTTTTTGGCAGAAGCCTTGCGCCGCTGCTGTATCTGCGCCAAGGCGGCGTCAGCATCTTGGGTGCGCCCGGCAACGATTTCTTCCAAGCCACGTTTGGCATCGTCAATTAGCAACAAGTGAATGCGTTCGCGCTCCAGTCGATGGTAGTAATCTAGCCTGTCGGAGTCGATCAAAGCTACGTAGCTCTCACCATTTTTGGTGATGATTTTTTCCGCGCCTGCTTTGGCCTGGTCGGCCAACTCAGACAGATTGGCGCGGGCCTGTGTAAATGGCACCACATCGCTGGCTGCAAAACCCATGGCCGACTCCTTGAGAACAGATGACAGAATTCTGTGCATTCTAAGATGCTGCCTAACTGACTTGCAAAATCATTTCCTCCATCAAGCATGAACCCGATAGTCTTGTAACAGCCTGCCTTTGGCCAACACCATCTCATCATGCCAAGGCTCCAACCAAGGCTCTTGCAAGGCACTGTTGTACCAATCCTGCATGGCAGGCAACGCAAGCAAGGTTTGCACATAAGCCATGCACGCGGTTGACAGCGCGAGGCCATAGGTCTGCACGCGAAACGCCACGGGGCAGAAAAATGCATCCACCGCGCTGAACGCACGACCCGCCAGAAACGGGCCGCCGAAGCCTTGCAAACCTTCTTCCCACAAAGCCTGCAAACGCTGTAAATCATTCAGCAAGCCCTCGGGCAAAGGCGGATTCAATTCCATCCTCACCCCGCAGCTCATGGGACAACCGGTGCGCAGCGCCGCAAAGCCCGAATGCATTTCTGCCGTGGCGCTGCGGGCCCAGGCGCGGGCGGTGCTGTCTGTCGGCCAAACCTGCGGATGTTTTTCTGCCAAGTATTCGGTGATGGCCAGCGAGTCCCACACCGTCAGCCCCTGCTCCAGAAACACCGGCACCCGGGCTGTCGGTGAAAAAGAGCCGAAACCGCTGGCGCCGCCGCCCATAGGGAAGGGTTTCAATATTTCCTCAAACTCTATGCCTAATGTGCGCATCAACACCCAGGGCCGCAGCGACCAGGAAGAATAATTTTTATTGGCTATGTAAAGCTTCATGTGTTTCCCAGTCAGTATTCATATGCTACGCCTACACTGCCCTGACGGGTTTTGTTATCGACCAACTTCAAGCTGTTGCGCTCACCCAGCAGCGAGCGTGAATCCCACACATAGGCTGTGGCGGTCAGCTTCCAGTTTTTGTCCAAGCGCATGCTGAACGCGGTTTCCAAGTTGGCCCAAGCCATGGTTTTGCCGCTGACTTTGACCAAGGCGTCCCACTCACCGAAGTTTTTGTAAACACCTACGCCCGGTTCGGCAAAGCTGTCGCCGCGCACCACGTATTCGTAAGAGCCCAGGATTTTGGTGGTTTCGTCCCATTCGTAGCCACTGACCCATTTGCGGGTGATGCCGCGCGAGCTGATGTAGTTGTACTGGTTGGGCACCAGAAACCCGTTGATGGTCCAGGGCTTGGTTTCGACTTTGCCCGAGACGGAAAAGTCATATACCGAACGCGCAAACGTGTAGGTAGATCCGCTGATCAAACTGAGTGCGTTGATGTTCATCAAATCTCTCGCCGTGATGTTTTTATCAACCCCAGTACTTCTGTAAGTGGCGGCCATCTGATCAATATCGCCATCCTTCACTGGACCATAGGTAAGAATCGATAAATTAAGAAGCCCGTCACCAAACACTGTCCCAGAGCCACTCAGAAAATGACGTTCATTGGATTTGTCTGCCACCAGCATTGCATTATTTACACCTCTCCCCGAGATAATGTTGTAAGTGGCTTTGCCTGAGTTGGCATTGGCTTGGTTGTAATTGCCCGCAGGTTGCACCGCGCCCCCGCTGAAATTGAATACCTGTGAACCGGCATACTCGAAAAAGTCTCTGGGCGCAGGACACCATTTACCGCCAAAAGGCATACAACTAGACATGGTCGCCGTGCCACCCAAGGCGACTGTTCTGCTGGCATGGCCCCACTCGTGGTAAGTGACATCTATGCCTGTCAATCCGGTCAACAAACCAGACCCAGCCAGGTACGCTAAGCGCGAAAAAGTACCATTCAAGCGGTCTGCATATTTGTCATAGCCATACAAAGCGAGTCGGCTTGTTGCACTTCTCACATCCATTTCAAACTGCGCGTAATCGATGTTGTTGGCGTAGTTATTTGAAAAGTAGCCGCTGCTGATGCTGAATGTGTCACGAACAGCGAGCGGTGTATCCAATTCTTGTGCGGCCAGCGACAAGCTTTGCAGTCCTGCCATTGACAGCAAAACACAGGTGCTCAGGCGGGCTCGCCTGTTTGGTTTTACCTGGCGAACATTGATCAGAGTTCCGGCTTTGTTGTCCAAGTGCGTCTCCGGAAGATTTCAATACTCATACGACACGCCAATGCTGGCCTGGCTGGTCTTGTTGTCGCTGAGCTTTAAGCTGTTGCGCTCACCGAGCAGCGAGCGCGAATCCCACACATAAGCCGTGGCAGTGAGCTTCCAGTTTTTGTCTATGCGTTTGCTGAACGCGGTTTCCAGGTTGGCCCACTCCAGCGTCTTGCCGCTGACTTTGACCAAGGCGTCCCAGCCGCCGAAGTTTTTGTAAACACCTAAGCCCGGTTCGGCAAAACTGTCGCCGCGCACCACGTACTCGTAAGAGCCCAAAATTTTGGTAGATTCGTCCCACTCGTAACCGCTGACCCATTTGCGGGTGATGCCGCGCGAACTGAGGTAGTTGAACTGGTTGGGCACCAGAAAGCCACCGACGGTCCAAGGCTTGACTTGGGTGTTACCGGTTTTGCCATAGTCATAGATACCCATGAAAAGGTTAGCCACCGAACCGCTAAAGAAACTGATTTGATTGGTATTTCTCAGGTCAGAAGCAGTGATGCTGGCGTCAACGCCTGTGCTTCTGTAACTTTCGGCCACACCCGACATGTCACCGCCAAGCCCATAGCCTGATATCGCCTGATTGCCCGAGGAAAAAAATAAACTAAATACATTGTCTTTGCCGCGTAAAAAATGTTTTTCAGCCTGTCTGTCCGCCGTCAGTGTGGAATTGTTAACACCGGCACCCGTGACGATGACGTCCGTGGCGCGTCCTGAACGGCTGTTTGCTGTCAAATCGTCTAGTTGCGCTGTGGCGCCGCATCTGTTGGAGTTAAACACTTGGGATGCGGCATACCCAAAGAAATCTCGCGGTGCGACGCAGTCTGATGAATCAGTGCAGTTATAGAGTTTGGAGCGCGATCCCATGGCCGCGGCCCGGCTTGCATGGCCCCACTCATGGTAAGAGATGAAAATGCCATTGATGTCCATCAGCACGGTGGATCCGAGTATGTAAAGCACCCGGGACACCGGGCCGTTCAGTACATCAGCGTATTTGTTGTAGCCGTACAAAGCCAGCCGGCCGGAAGCAGTTTCCACGTCCATTGCAAACTGCGAGTAATCAATGTTGTTCGCGTAGTTATTTTCAAAATACGCACTGCTGATGCTGAATGAATCGCGCACCGCAGGCGATGTATCCACCTCTTGCGCCGCCAACGGCAGGTGGTGCAGCACGACACTCGCAACGACCCAATGCAGCATGGTTTGCAGCGGGCGTATGTGTGACGCTTTGGCTTTGTTCGCCAAAGCCGGTTTTTTGACTAACTTAAGCATGTGCAACTCCTGAAAATGAGCAACCGCGAGACATCGCAGTTCAGTCCAGGATATTACTTAAAAGTATTTAATAAAAATGCTTTTATGATTTAAAAAGATACTTAATGCAGCTAATAACTCATTGAGCGCCGCGCGCGTCAAGGCTCGCTCAGAAAATCCAACACCACTTGCACCGACGCCTGCGGCGCCTCCTCGTGCAGCACATGGCCGACGCCGGGCAGCGTGACCAGCTTGGCCTGCGGCATGGCCTTGAGGTAATCCTGCGCGTTACCGACCGGGATGAACGCGTCTTTCTCGCCCCATATCAGCAAAGTCGGTACTGTGATGGACTGTAAGCGCGCAACCGGGTCGCTGTTGCGGGTCTGGCGCATGCGCTCTAGCAAGGCGGTGCGCACACCGGGTGCCAGCATCATGTCGTGGTAACGCTGCATCATGGGCGGCGTCAATTGACTGTTGTCGGCAAACGCCGGCGCCACGCCGCCCATCCTCAGCGCCCATTGGGGCAAGCTGTATTGCATCAGCCCCAGCAACGTCGGCACCTCGTAGGTCTTGTCGCTTTTGGCATTCGGATCGGGGAAACCATCGGGAGCAAGCAATACCAGCTGGCTGACTCTCTCAGGATGCGTGGCCGCCAGGTTCCAGGCGATGCGCCCGCCCATGGAATGCCCGGCCATGATCACTTGTTGCACCCCGAGTTGATCCAACAAAGCGATGACACGGGCCACATCGGCGGCGTCCGAGTAATCGTGATTCACCGCCGGGCCGCTGAGGCCAAAGCCGGGAATGTCTATGCGCAGCACCCGCAGGTTTTTTTCCAGCGCAGGCGCCCAGTCGTCCCAGGCTTGCAGACTGGCGCCAAAGCCGTGCAGCAACAGCACAACAGGCGCATCCCGCCGACCGCTGTCCTGCACAAACACCGGTTGCTGCTGCACCATGAGCCGCACCGTGCCCGGGCGGCTGTAGCTTTGCATCAATACCTGTTCGGTTTTGTCCGGGGTCCAGGCCAACCAGACAGACAACGCCAGCAAAAAAGCAATCATGAGCAGAACTTTCACTGGGTAGTAAATACAGTCAAGACACCGGTATAGCCATAGACCTGTTGGTAGGCGATTTCTCCGGCGGCAAAAAAACCGACCAGCGGCACATCGCCCAAAGCGCGGCGGATGATTTGCAGCTCCGCATGCGGCGCGCCGAAATGCGGACCGCCTCGGCCGGTGCAACTGACGTAAATCGCGCCGGCGATGCGCCGCGCAGGATGCGGCAGGCTCAGCGGCGTGTCAGCCAGCATGGCCGCCTCTTCGGCGCTTTGGTCTTCGGGCTCCAGGCTGTCGCGGATTTCTGTGGCGATGCGCAGCAAATCGGCTTTGGCCGAAGCGGCGTCGCGCTTGCAAAACGCCACATGCATACCCGCTTGCACATGATGGGCAATCGCCACGCCGTGGCGCACCGGGTCCAGCCCGATGATGTGGCGCACCATGACGGCGTCGTCCAGACCGCCGGTCAAACGCAGCACCGGCTGACCGGGCATGGCCAAGCCGGCCAGGGTTTCACGCACTTGATCGACGGCTGAGCGCGGGTTGTCTATGGGCACGTGCAAATCCTGCATCAAGGCGTACAAGGCCGGCGAGTTGTCCAAACTCATGACCACATGTTCGCGAACTTGCGTGATTTCACGCACCTCGCCTATAGGCCTGCAGCCTTGGGTGACACGCGTGTGCATGGGCACCGCAGCACTGAAGGCCACGCCGCTCAAGCCACCTTGATAAACGCCGTGACCCCGACCCGGCGCTTGTAAAGCCGGGCCGCTGCCGCGTGCGAATTGCAGGTTGTCGGCGCGGCTCGAGCTCAAGCCGCCAAAGACAAAACCGCTTTGCGTGCTGCCGGCCAACTCTTCGATGAGTTCACTCAACTCGGGCGTGTGCCCGTCCGCATGTACCAGCGCCGTGTGCGCCACAAAACCGCTCGCCCGGGCCTGGCCCAGCGGCGAGGCACCGCTGAACACTCGGTAATCCTGCTCGGCGATATCGCACAGCATCACGGCCAACGCAGGCTCGTCGAAATACTCGACGTTATTGGACGAGATGCCGACGCCAACTGTGCCGCTCCAATGTTTGACGCCGGGCAATTCCTCGGCCAAATGGTCGAGCAAGTCCTGCGCATAACGCGCCAGGTGATCGGTGATGTAAATCAATCCCAAGCCCGGCCTGGCCGCATACATGTCCTGCTTCATGCAGGCGCGCAATTGCGCCAGCACCATGTCGGCCGCCATCTGCCAGTGCGGGTGCGTGGCATGGCCGTAGGGAAACAGTTTCATCAGCCTGCTTTTTTGCGCGGCGCGGCTGTGCCACTGCGGCTGGATTTTTTGACCGCCGGTTTGCGTGCAGGGGCAGCGGTTTTCTTTGCAGGCTTGGCGCTTGGCGCTGACGCCGCAGCAGACGCATTGAAAGCGCCCGCGTGTTTTTGCATGTCTTCGACGGCCTGGGACGCAATGGTTTGAAACTGCTGGCCGATGGCACCCCACCATTGCATGGGGTCGACCGTCGGCGCGGTTGTCTTGTCTTTGTCCGGGGCAGCGCTTGTGCCGGCAGCTTTGCCGCTCATGGCCGCGGCCACATCAGCCATGCCGACGTTCATGCTTTGCAAGGTAGACAAAGTCATGCGCTGCACTTCCAGCGCCTGTATCGTGGCGCTCAAGGCCTTGGTGTTCTGGTCCAGCCAGAACTGCACCGACTTCAACTCCTGTATGCGCTTGTCCAGTTCGGCCGGATCCAATGTCGGCGTCACCCAATGCGCGCTCGACGGCATGGAAGCCGCAGGATTGGCTTGGGCGAATTGCTTTAAAAAATCAAAGCCGGGCAAAAATGCATCGAAGTTAAAACCGGGAGTGTCAGCCATGGCTTGCCTTGTAGGTCAGTGTTTATGGTGCGCGTCAGCGGGCTTGTTATCAGCACCTGGGGCTTTGGCAGTCGTCATCAAATGCAGTTCCTGCTGCGATTTGACACCAGCCGCGTCTTCAAACAGCAAAGTCAATTGCACATGGCTGTCGACCGGCAGCGGCTCTTTCAAATTCATCAGCATCACATGGTAGCCGCCGGGCTTGAGCGTGACGGTTTTGCCGGCCGGCAAGTCCAGCGCGGGAATGGCACGCATGCGCATCACATCTTTGTCCATGCTCATCTCATGTACTTCTGCGACTGCTGCTGCGTCGGTCTTGATGCCCACCAGCCGGGTGGTTTTTTTGGCGGTCAGGCTCATGAAGGCGCCGGTGGCTTTTTGGCCTTGCACGGTGGCGCGCACCCAGGCGCCAGTGATGTCCACCTGAGCCTGCGCTGCGCAAGCGGCCAGGCTCAAAAAAACGGCTGTGAATGTTTTGTACATCTATGTCTCCTTTAAGGTGTGTTGCGGTCAGTGATGAAGCCGATTTGGGTGATGCCTGCGCGTTGGGCTGCTGCCATGGCTTGGGCCACGCGCTCGTAACGCACCGCGCGGTCGCCCCGGATATGCAAGGGCGGTTGCGGTTTGGCAGCGGCGGCCTGCGTCAGCAATTGCAACAGTTGCGCATCATCGGCCACGACTGCGTCGTTCCAGAAATACTGTCCTTGCGCGTCCACCGACAAACGGTTGGTTTGCGGCTTGGCCTCTTGCGGCTGGTTGCTGGCGCGCGGCAGTTCTATGTTGATCGAATGCTTCATGACCGGAATGGTGATCATGAAAATGATCAGCAGCACCAGCATGACGTCAACCAGCGGCGTCATATTGATTTCGTTCATCACCTCGTCGGTGTCGTCCTGGGTGCCGAAAGCCATGGTTTACTCCTTGGCCTTGACCCGCGCGCCGGTTACCAGCAAGGCGTGTAAATCGTGGGCAAACCGGTTCATGCGCCCGATGATGTATTTGTTGCCGCGCACCAAGGCGTTGTAGCCCAGCACCGCAGGAATCGCCACCGCCAATCCCAACGCGGTCATGATCAGTGCTTCTCCGATGGGACCGGCCACTTTGTCGATGGTGGCTTGGCCGGCCATGCCGATTTGCATCAGCGCGTGGTAAATGCCCCAGACCGTGCCGAACAAACCGACAAACGGCGCGGTCGAACCGACAGACGCCAGAATCGCCAATCCCGATTGCAACTCTGCGGTGGCATCGTCGATGGCGTTTTGCAAACCGCGCGTCACCCAGTCGCTGGTGTCGAGTTGCTTGGACAACTCAGGTTTGGCGGCATCGGTTTTCAAATGCGCCAGCGCCTGCTGTCCGCTTTGCGCCAGGGTACGAAACGGGTTTAACGCTTCGTCGCCCAGGGCTTTCACGCCACCGGCCACGTCTGTGCTGCGCCAGAACGCATCGACGCGCAACGCCTGCTTGCGTGCAGCCAGCAGCCCCAGGGTCTTGGTCAGAATCACCACCCAGGAAGCCAGCGACATGGCCAGCAACAACAGTGCGACGAAACGCGTGACGCCGTCGCCTGCGACCCATAAATTAACCAGTCCGAATTCGTTGTTCATGTTCACTCTTTTTTCAGGTTGAATGTAATCGGTTGCAAAAACCACATCGCTTCGGCTACGCCGCCGCGCTTGCCCGGCACATAGCGCCAGCGCATGGCCGCGTCCATGCCTGCCTTGTCCAGCCGTTCAAAGCCGCTGCTGGTTTGCAGTTCGACTTTTTGCGGCACGCCGTCCGCGCCAATGAAGACACGCACCATGACCTGGCCTTGCTCGCCTAATTTCACGCTCATGCGCGGATAGTTGGGGGCAGGATTGTGTAAATGCTCGGCTTTGGAGGAAGGCATTTCCAGCTTTGGCGCGGGCGGCGGGGCGGGCGGGGGTACCGGCGCCGGCGGCGGGGCTATGGGTGCCGGTGGGGCCGGTGGGGCCGGTGGGGCCGGTGGCGCCGGTTTGGGCGGCGGTGCAGGCACCACGCTGGCGGTTGCGGGCACCGCAGGCGAAGACAACACCGGCGGCGGCACAGGCACCACAGGTGCAGCCGGCGGCGGGGCTTTGGGTGGCTCCGGTCTGGGCTCTGGCTTGGGCTCTGGTTTGGGCTCAGGTTTAGGTTCCGGCTTAGGCTCTGGCTCTGGCTTGGGCTCTGGCTTGGGCTCTGGCTTGGGCTCTGGCTTAGGTTCCGGCTTAGGTTCCGGCTTAGGTTCCGGCTTGGGCTCAGGTTTAGGTTCCGGCTTAGGCTCAGGTTTAGGTTCCGGCTTGGGCTCTGGTTTGGGCTCAAGTTTAGGTTCAGGTTTAGGCTCTGGCTTAGGCTCTGGCTTAGGCTCAGGTTTAGGTTCAAGTATGGGCTCAGGCTTGGGCGGCGGCTGTTTGTCAGGCGGTGGTGGAGGTGGAGGCGGGGGCGGAGGCTCGTTCTGACTCAGCAACATGACCGGCACCACCACTTGCGCCATGCGCTGCAATAAACCTGTGTGTAAGGCCCACAGCGCCACCATGTGCAGGCAGACAACGCTGGTGAGAATAATGAGGGTGCGGCGATTCATGACAAGTGTTGGATAAAGAGGACGGCGCCTTGACGCCGCCCTGAACTATAGGGCAGGTCGAGGCGTGGGCTCTGGCTTACTGCACATGGCATACGAGTGTGCAGGTTTTGCGCAGACAAATACCGGCAAAGCTTGACAAGCGCACCCAAACTTGGTGGATGCTGCGCAAAAACGGTCATGAAGGCGATCCCGGGGTCAATACCAAACTGCTGGAAACGCTGGTCACGCCGTTATGAAGTACGCCGGAAAAAACCGTTGGTAGACCTGGTTCATAAGCAGTGTTTGCTGCAGCAACGAAAACACGCCAGGCCGACCTTTCTTCAATGCTCAAAATGAAGACCGGTCTCAGTCAAACTTGGGTTGGCGTTTTTCTTTGAGAGAAGCCACGCCTTCTCGCACATCCGGTCCGCCAAAGCCCATGAACTCCAGCGCCAGTGAGGTGTCGAAAGACGGCCCGGCCTGGCGCAGCCAGTTGTTCAAGCTGTATTTGGTCCAGCGAATCGCCGTCTGGCTGCCTGCGGCGAGTTTGTCGGCGACTTCATACGCTTTGTCCAGCAACTTGTCGTCGTCCACACACAGCGACACCAAACCGATGCGCTCGGCTTCTTCGCCGCTGACCGGTTCGCACAGCATCAAATAGTATTTGGCTTTGGCCATGCCGCACAGCAAAGGCCAAATGATGGCCGCATGGTCGCCCGCAGCCACACCTAATCGCGTGTGTCCGTCAACGATTTTGGCGCTTTTGGCGGCAATGGAAATATCGGCCAGCAAACCGGCCACCAAGCCCGCACCGACCGCCGGGCCGTGCATGGCACTGACAACAGGTTTGTCGCAATTGATGATGTTGTAAACCAGGTCACGCGCCTCTTTCCACACGCGGGTTCGGATCTCGAAGTCCTGCGCCATGTCACTCACCAGTTGCAAGTCACCGCCGCCGGAAAACCCCATGCCTTCGCCGCGCAACACGGCGCAGCGCACGCTGTCGTCGCGGCCTATGTCGCGCCAGATCTCGCACAAATCGGCGTGTCCCTGGTGACCGGCGGTCGGCAACTTGCCGTTGGCCGCTTTCATTTGAATATCCAGCACGCTGTCGTGCGGGCCGCGGCGTGTGATGTGCAATGTTTCGTAAATGCTGTAGTCAATCGGTTTCATGGAGTGAGCCTGTCAAAGGTGTATGCGGCGGATTGTGCCTTGGCCGACGGCTTCAACAGCTTTGTTGACAAAGATCAAGGCGGCGAACGCAGGCGGCGCGCGGCGCGACTGGTGGCCTTGGCGCGTCAGTATTTCAAAAGATTTGACCAGATGGCAGCCGACCCCAGTCAGGTTTAAAACCGGCGTCAAGCCCGCAGCGGCGCGACTGTTTGGTCAATGGCGCCAAACACGCTATGGCCATCTTTGTCTTTCATTTCTATGCGCACGGTGTCGCCGAACTGCATGAAATCGGTCGTCGCTTTGCCGTCGAGTATGGTTTCGATGGCGCGTTTTTCGGCGATGCAGCTATAGCCTTTGGGCCAGTCTTTGCGGCCATCGGTTTCAATCGCCTTGTTGCTGACGGTGCCGCTGCCGATGATGCTGCCGGCGCGCACATTGCGCGTCTTGGCCAAGTGGGCGATCAACTGGCCGAAATGAAACGTCATCTCGGGACCGGCGTCGCACATGCCGACGCGTTTGCCATTCCAATCCACCCGCATGCTCAAGTGCAAACGGCCATGTTCCCAAGCGCTGCCAAGCTCATCCGGCGTCACCGCCACCGGGCTGAACGCGGTCGCCGGTTTGCCTTGCAAAAAGCCGAAGTTCTTGGCCAATTCGACGGGAATCAGCCGTCGCAATGACACATCGTTGGCCAGCATCACCAGTCGTATGCCTTCCAAGGCTTCGTCGGGCGTGGCTTGCATGGGCACGTCACCGGTGATGACCGTGACCTCAGCTTCAAAGTCAATGCCGTGGTCGGTGCTGACCGCGATGATGTCGTCACACGCGCCGATGAAGTCATCGCTGCCACCCTGGTACATCAGCGGGTCGTCGTAATAGTTGGACGGCACCTCGCTGTTGCGCGAAGCACGCACCAACTCCACATGGTTCATGTAGGCAGAACCGTCGGCCCATTGGTAAGCACGCGGCAAGGGTGCCATGCACATCTTGGGGTCAAAAGGAAAAGCGTGTCTGGTCTTGCCCTGGTTCAAGGTCTGGTACAGGTCTTGTAATTGAGGGGAGATGAAGTTCCAGTCATCCAGCACCTGTTGCAACCGGGAAGCGATACCGCTCGCATAATGGGCGCTTGTCAAATCGTGTGACACCACCACCAGTTGCCCGTCGCGTGAACCATCTTTGTATGTCGCTAATTTCATGCAGCCATTCTATCCATCGCCTCTGAAGCAAAGGCTGGCTCCAGCCCTGTTGTTGTTGCTGGTTGTATTGCTGCATCTGGCCGGTTTGCATTCCATGGCGACCTTGTGGCCGTCACATTTGCAGCCCGATCAGTCCGTGCCATTGAAATTGACCGCCGGCACCGCCCCGAGCGAGGTTGCTGTTGAATCTGCGCCGCCAACACCTGCCGCCGCCGCAACAGCAGCAGCCAGCCCTTCACCTGTTCAAACAACAGCGCCGGTACAAGGACTGCAGACGGTCAATATGCCTGAGGAAGACATACAAGCCGCCATCGAACAAGCCGAAAAAAAGCAAGACCTGCCAGAACAACAACCTGCCGAAACAGCAGCCCCTGTTTTGCCCGAACCCGAAGCGCCCCCACCTGCTGTTGCCGCGGCGCCGCCACCCCCGCCTGCACCTCCCCCGCCACCGACTGCGCCTCCTGCACCGCTACCGACTGCGCCTCCTGCACCGCCACCGACTGCGCCAACTGCCCCAGCCCAGGCTGAACCCGCGCCGACTGCCGCAGCAACGCCGCCGCCTGCTTCGCCAACACCGGCTTCTTCACCTGCGCCAGCACCAACCACAGCACCGCCTGTTGCTGAAGCAGAAGCCACACCGCCTAGTGGCACCAAGCCCGACAACAACAACGCCAAAGAAGCTGCCGCAGTGGCCAACACAACAGCAGAAGTAACGCCGCCCTGGCTGGCGCAGGCGCGCTTTGTCTGGCCCGTGTCCACCAAGTTCATTTACGACGTGATTGGCGAAAGCAAAGGCATACGTTTTCACGCCAACGGTGACATGCTGTGGCGGCACGACGGTAAAAATTATGAAATGCGCATGGAGATACGCCATTTCCTGCTGGGCAGCAAGACCCAAACCAGCGTCGGTCAACTGAGCGCACAAGGGCTGCAGCCCAAGCGCTTCGGCGACAAATTCAAACAGGAAGTGGCCGCGCATTTCGACCGCGACAAAGGTCAGCTGATTTTCAGCGCCAGCAGCAACCCGCAACCTTTGTTACCCGCAGCACAAGACCGGCTGAGCATGTTCGCGCAATTGCCGGCGCTGCTGGCCGGCTCGCCTGAGTTACGCCAAAGCGGGCAGCAAATCAGCTTTCAAGTGGTAGCCGCCAAAAGCGCAGACATCTGGACATTCCAGGTGGACAAGCAAGAAACTTTGAAATTGCCCATTGGCGCGGTCAGCGCCTGGAAATTAAGCCGGGTGTTTAAGGGTGGTTACGACCAGACCGCTGATGTCTGGTTGTCGCCGGCTTACGGGTATTTGCCGGTCAAAGTCAGGATTGCGCAAAGCAATGGCGATGTGCTGGAGCAAAACCTGAGCAAGGTGCAGGCGCCTTGAAAGCGCTTTCCGCTTCACAACTTAGTCAGTCAATGTGCTCGGGTCAGTTGTGGGCGCAGAAAGTCTCAATGCCGCAATCTCGGCATAGACAGTATCAGCCTGTAGTCCCCATTTCTTAAAAAATCCGGTCAAGTCATTGCCTGATACCTCGCATGCCTTGAGCATGAAATAACGCATCTTTTTTGCATCAGTATCCAAGGTCGGCTTTTCTTCACGCGTTTTTCTGTGCAATTGCTGAAAAAAATTGTCGCCATAGGCCCGCCAGAGTTGTTGAAACATCCCTAGTCTGACAAACACATCAACGCTGTCCGTATTGAAATTTTTGTTCGCCTGTGTGCTGGCAAGATGGCTTGTAATTCTGGGCCAAACCTTATCACTCACCAGCCTGCCCGGAGACACACCTAATGATCGCTCCGCTGCCAATGAATAAATATTGACCGTGACCTCTCCGAGCTCAGACCAAGTCCATGGTTGTTGATGCAAATGGCCTAATTCATGCCAAATGCCCCAGGCGTCCCCGGAATTAGGCAGCCTGCCAGTGATCAGCGGTGTGAATGCAAATTTGGCCGCACCGGCGGAATAGGCGGTGCGGAAATTGGTGGCATACATCCACCCGTCCTCAGCCTGCGTCAGCAAGAACTGGTTGGTATTGCGCCGGTGCGTTTCCGATGAATTGTCCAAGCCACTGATGGCAGATTCTGCATCCAGTATTTGATCTGCGGTATTGAGCACCAAGTCTTGGTCATTGTCTTGCCACAACAACGCGTTTTCTCTGGAAAACACCATGAAAGCCCGCTTGCTCTCCATCACCACATCCGGTGCCGATATGTAGGTACTCAACTGTTTTTTCCAATTTGCCTTTGTGGTTTGACCCAACACATAGTTCGGGGCTCTCACAAACCCTTGCTGAAAAGTAAAGGTCAGCGGATGCAGGTTGTCAGGGTTTGGTTTGTCATACACCGTGTACTGGATGTAGACCAAACCGCCAAAATCCCCGACGACAAATGTATTGATGCCTTTTTTCAAGGCGAAGAAAGCGGGGTCTCGACCGCCGTTGTTGTACCTGGAATAAGTTCCCACCAGCAATTTCAAATTGTTTTTGCCAGCTGGTTCACCCTCAACGTTGACCGTTATCGTCACCCCCGGCGGCGCATACAAACCGGTGAAACGGAAATCAGGTGTCGGTGTGTTGCGTAAGCGGTCTGATTCGTAGGCTGCGCTGGCAACTTCGCTGAACTGCAAGGGGTTAGCGCGTGACAAACCATCGTCGGTGACATTCGTGGCTCCACCGCCCCCGCATGCTTGCAAAAACAGCACTGACAGCAGAAAAAATGCTGCGGTATTTTTCGCCAGAGTGTTCATTGCCGCCCCTTAGACAAAGGTGATTCACGGCGCAGAATTTACACTGTTTTTATGAAAGTACTTTTAAAGTACTATTTATTATTTTCGGTTGAGCATCTAAGAACTGATTTTTCTGAAGCCTTAGTGCAGATTCAGCGAGGATTCATGACTTATTTTCAAAGCCATCGGATATGTATTGACTGACAGCGGCCTGTCTTTATGCCACCCGCTTGATCGCCTGCGCCAGCACATCGACCATTTGCTCAATCTGCACTTTTTCCACCACATAAGCAGGCGCCAGCACCAGGTTGTCGCCTGCGCTGCGCACCAACACACCGTGCTTTAAGCATTCCAAGAACACTGCATAGCCACGCGCGCCCACGCCTTTGTCCGAGGGACTGAGTTCCACCGCAGCGGCCAAACCCAGCGCGCGAATGCCGATCACATTCGGCAAGCCTTTGATGGCGGCATGCACTGCGTTGCCCAGCACCGGGCCCATGGCAGCAGCGCGTTCAAACAGCTTCTCATCAGCCAACAGCTTCATGGTGGCCACCGCCGCCGCGCAAGCCACCGGATGACCCGAGTAGGTGTAGCCGTGTGAAAACTCGATCACGTGCGCTGGTGTGGGCACCGACATGATGGCCTCATGCACATGCTCGCGACACACCACGCCGCCCATGGGCACCACGCCGTTGGTGACGCATTTGGCAAAGTTCAACATATCGGGCACGACACCGAAATAGTCAGCGGCAAACGGCTTGCCCATGCGGCCGAAGCCGGTGATGACTTCATCAAAAATCAACAGAATGCCGTGCTTGTCGCAAATCTCGCGCAAGCGTTGCAAATAGCCTTGCGGCGGCAGGTACCAACCCGCGCTGCCCGCCACCGGCTCGACGATGATGGCCGCTACGTTGCTTGGGTCGTGTAGCGGCAACAAGCGTTGTTCGAGTTCGAGCAACCAGTCCTCGGCAAACACCGGCAAATCGCCGTTGATGTACGCATGGTTGACCGGGTCATGGATGAACCGCAAATGGTCGACATGCGGCAACATGGCCGAGCCGAACAGCTTGCGGTTACCGCCTATGCCGCCCACACTCATGCCGCCAAAACCGACGCCGTGGTAACCGCGTTCACGGCCTATGAACACGCTGCGTTGCCCCTGACCGCGCGCGCGGTGGTAAGCCAGCGCCATCTTCATGGCGGTGTCCGCCGCTTCCGAACCTGAGGTGCAAAAAAACACTTTGTTCAAGTCGCCGGGGGCGAGCGCAGCAATCATGTGCGCGGCTTCAAATGCACGGTCATTGCCGAACTGAAACGCGGTCGAGTAATCCAGCGTTTGTAACTGCTTGTAAATGGCGTCGTTGATTTCGCGCCGGTTATGTCCGGCACCTACGCACCACAGGCTAGAGACGCCGTCCAATACTTTGCCACCGTCTGCTGTCGTGAAGTACATGCCATTTGCGCCGGTAAACACCCGGGGCGACTGGTGGAAATCTTTGTTCGGGGTAAACGGCAACCAGAGGTTGTCCAGATGAATGTCGGCAGCTCCCATGGCTTGTGTCTCCTTGAACAGTCAGCACGCCCCGGACGTTGCCTCAGGACTTCAAGGCATTCTAGGGCGCATCGCCTCGGGCAAGTCCAGTGCCACGGTTTCCACCGAAGTCACCAGGCCGAGGGTGTAAGCGTCCAGCCGCGGGTATTCGGTGCAGCGCCAGCGCGGCGTGCTCGATGTAGGGCAATGCAAAGTGATGCGGTCGCGCGGGCTGTTGCGGCTGATTTCACGTATCAACACAAAACTGCTGGCATCCTTCATTTCAAACAAAGCCACGCGCAGCAACTCGGCATCGTATTTATCGCCCATGCGTTCTTTGTAAAACGCCAGCATTTCAGCGGCATGAGTAGGCAGCAATTGACCGGTCAAAGGCATGCTCGGCCCGTGTATGCCGACCACGGTCAAGCGGGGCTCGTAACCGGTGGCGTACTGACGATGTTGCCCGGCCATGAAAATGATGGAGCAAGCAGACAGGCAAGGCCCGGCCACCAGCGTGGTGACGCCGCGCGTGGTCAGCCAACGCGCGATATTCATGCTGGCGTTCAAATGCCCGCCGCGTGAATTCACCAGAATCAATCGCTTGACCGGCGCGGCATCAAACTCGGCGCGCAATTTCACATCGTCATTGGCGACGATGTCACCGCTGATGAACACATCGTTGTCCACCCGCTGTATGTTGATGGCATGCGAGAGTGATACGGCACTGATCAACATACACAACATGCCTGTACAACGCAGCAAAGCGTATGCGCCAAAGGTGTCAGTGAGCGCCCTGACGCGCTGTTGGCACAGCGCAGACACCGCATAAAAGGGCTGGTATGAATGAATACATTGGCGTACAAATAAAGCGTAGAACATGAAGACCTCCAGAGATTGACTGATAGGTCTTCATGGGCAAAACGAGTGCCATGCGGCAGGTCTTACTTTCGGTTGCTTTTGATTGGCGTCAGCGCAAAAAAGCACACCTTGGCATTCACAGGTTTTTCTGTTTTCTCGACAGTTGTTGAATTAGCGGAAGTGACTCGCCGTGAATAAATTGACACTGCGGCTGATGGACTTGTCTACCTGCAAGCGGCGCTTGAATGCCTCTTTCTTACATACATAGTGCATCGAAAAAGCTTTTTTTGACGCCACTGAAACAGGGTAAATACATGGCGGTTTTCACACCTAGGCTCACAAGGTTTACAGTAGCACTATGAACGCTATTACTTCACCAGAAATTCAAAGTTTGCAAACCTCAGCAAATGCACTCGCCGCCCGCAGCGCGCAAGTGGTTCAAGCATTGCGCCAAGTGCTGCCCGCACACGCTGTGTTGTCTTCATCAGAAAACACCACGCCTTATGAATGCGATGGTTTGACCGCGTACCGACAACGCCCTTTGTGCGTGGCATTGCCCGAAACCTACGAGCAAGTGCAAGCGGTATTGCGCACGTGTCATGCACTGCAAGTGCCGGTGGTTGCGCGCGGTGCGGGTACAGGCTTATCAGGTGGCGCCATGCCGCATGCGCAAGGTGTCACCTTGTCACTCGCCAAGTTCAACCGCATTTTGAAAATGGACGCGCACAGCAGAACCGCTGTGGTGCAAAGCGGTGTGCGCAACCTCGCCATCAGCGAGGCTGCCGCGCCTTTGGGTTTGTATTACGCGCCTGATCCGTCCAGCCAGATTGCTTGCAGCATCGGCGGCAACGTGGCGGAAAACTCCGGCGGCGTGCATTGTTTGAAATACGGTTTGACCTTGCACAACGTGATGAAGGTCAAAGGCCTGACGATCGAAGGCGAATGGATTGAGTTCGGCGGCGATGCGCTGGACGCGCCTGGCTTAGATTTGCTGCCGCTGGTGGTTGGCTCCGAAGGCATGCTGGCCATCACACTCGAAGTCACCGTCAAGCTCACGCCCAAGCCGCAACTCGCACGTTGCATCATGGCCAGCTTTGACGATTTGCGCAAAGCCGGTGACGCCGTCGCCGCAGTGATTGCGGCCGGCATCATTCCGGCGGGCTTGGAAATGATGGACAAACCCATGACCGCTGCCGTGGAAGATTTTGTGCACGCGGGTTATGACTTGAACGCCGCGGCGATATTGCTGTGCGAGAGCGACGGCACACCCGAAGAAGTGGAAGAAGAGATTGGCCGCATGAGCGCGGTGTTGCAAGGCTGCGGCGCCACAGCTATCACGGTCAGCAAAGACGAGGCCGAGCGATTGAGATTTTGGAGCGGGCGCAAAAACGCGTTTCCTGCGAGTGGTCGTATCAGCCCGGACTACATGTGCATGGACTCCACCATTCCGCGAAAGCGTTTAGCCGACATCCTGCTGGCAATTGCCGAGATGGAAAAGAAATACGGTTTGCGCTGCGCCAATGTGTTTCATGCCGGCGACGGCAATTTGCATCCGCTGATTTTGTTTGATGCGAACGACCCCGACCAGTTGCACCGCTGTGAACTCTTTGGCGCGGATATTTTGGAAACCAGTGTTGCCATGGGCGGCACGGTGACAGGCGAGCACGGCGTGGGCGTGGAAAAACTCAACTCCATGTGCGTGCAGTTTTCAGCGGCAGAGAACGAGCAAATGTTCGGTGTGAAACGCGCGTTTGACCCGAGCGGTTTGCTCAACCCCGGCAAAGTGATTCCGACACTGCAACGCTGCGCCGAGTACGGCAAGATGCTGGTGCGTGGCGGGCAAATGAGTCACCCGGAGTTGCCGAGGTTTTGATTCAGTGCAAAGCAGCCAGAGCCGCTTCCGGAGCTTTATCTAGGATTTTTAATAGAGCCTTGGCCGCACCTGTCGGACTGCGTTTGCCTTGCTCCCAGTTGCGAATGGTCTCCAATGACACATCAATGCGTGTTGCAAATTCGGCTTGGCTAAATCCAAGGCGTCGTCGCACACGCCGCGCAAATTTGGCCGCATCTTGCATGGCCAATGCATCATCTTGCGATGCTTGATCTGCAATTTGAGCTTCGGTGGTCGCATCCACTTTGGCTTTGTTGATCCGTCCAATCCGTTTAAGAGACACGGTTGCGGGGTCAATTTTGATGCGTGTTATTTTCATACAGTGTGATTTCTCGGCTATTGGCTTTTCGGGCAGAAATAATGCGCGTCGCATTACCTCTTTGTGTGTAAACCAAAACAAAAACTCTTGACTCAATACGGCCATACAAGTTGAATCTTGCTTCGCCGTAGCTATGTCTCAGATCCGCTCGGATCAGACGACCCGAATCAAAGAATGCTTTGGCCCCATAAGCAAAGTCAAAACCCCTGCTCAGAAAGCAGGACTGGCTTTTGGCTTCATCCCATTCAAATTGCATGATGCAAAGTAGGCCATTGGCCTATAAATTGTAACTCTAGATTTAAAGTATTTGCTCTGCAAAACATAGAATGACATGTTGGGCGAGATGTACTGGCCTATGTATCACTGAGCGTTACGTTTTTTGTGACTTACTGTTGCGCGGTGATATGAGGTATTCCTGTCAGGCTATATTTATAAATGCGATGACGAAAACCAGCAATTTGCAATAAATCAACGCCCCCCAAACACCGCCGCTTCCAAGTCAGCACTCATGCCCATAGACAAAGTGTCAAACTGAGGCAAAGCCAAAGCCACTTGCCGTTCTTCATAGCGGCCATCCGCGCCGAGTGTTCGCCCTGCTGACAGGTCAAGAATAGGGCTTCTTCATCCGGCCTAGACTGCGCATCTGCATTGACAAAATTTAAGAGCATCCATGGAACTTTTGGCTTTTTTTCTGCTTTATTTTGGCTTGACCTTTGTCTGGCGATCGGTGGTGGTGTACCGCAAAACAGGTCTCAATCCCTTGGTGTTGGGTAAGGGCGACGACGCCTACGGCGATGTGGGGCGTGCCTTCAAGCTGACCATCATGCTCATCGCCACTTTTGTGCTGGTGCGCGCCTCTTGGCCAGCTTCAACACAAGAGCTCGGTACGATTGCGGCGCTGCAAACGCCCACGTGGACCGTGCTGGGATGGGTGTTGATGGGTCTGTCCTTGGCGCTGATGCTGGTGGCACAGGCAGAAATGGGGCTGTCATGGCGTATTGGCATTGATGAAAAAAACCGCACAGGCTTGGTAACAGGCGGTCTGTTTGGTCTGTCGCGCAACCCGATATTTTTAAGCCTACGCATTACCTTGCTAGGCCTGTTTTTTCACAGCCCAAACGGCCTGACGCTGGCGCTGGCCTGCGTCGGCGAGGTGCTGATGCAACTACAGGTGAGATTGGAAGAGCAGCACCTCTTGGGTCAGCACGGCGTGGAGTACGCCACCTACTGCCAAAAAGTGCGGCGCTGGATGTGATGCAGGCAACTTGTCAAACACCTCAAATTAGCCTGAATCTGCATCACCAGATACTGCATTCAAACAAGCCGTCATGCTGTGCCTGTCCGTGTAGCGAACGTCGCAGCTTTGCTGCGGTGAGCGGCGGACGGGCACAGCGTGTCGGCTTATCAGCGATGGCTTGACTTCGTTAGGCAAGACAGGTGTGGCCAAATGACGACGACTTAACGAGAGCCAAACACCGCCGTCCCCACCCTCACCATGGTGCTACCGGCCTTTACCGCCGCTTCCAAGTCGGCGCTCATGCCCATAGACAAAGTGTCAAACTGAGGCAACGCGAGAGCAGCATGCAAGTCATCAAACAAGCGCTTGGCTTGCAAATGCACCGCCGCTTGTGCATCAAAACCATCCACAGGATCAGGAATCGTCATCAGGCCGCGCAGCACCAATCTCGGTAACTCAGACACAGCCTGCGCCAGCGCCAGCGCATCGCTTGGTGACACACCGGCCTTGGTCGGGCCGCCGTCAATATTCACTTGCAAGCAAATATTCAGCGGCGGTAAATCTGCCGGTCGTTGCTCGCTCAAGCGCTGCGCGATTTTCAACCGATCGACGCTATGCACCCAATCGAAATGCTCGGCCACCGGTCGCGTCTTGTTGCTTTGCAAAGGACCTATGCAATGCCACACCAAGCCGGGCACATCTTTCAAGGCAACGATTTTGTCCACGCCTTCTTGCACATAGTTTTCGCCGAAATCGCTTTGCCCTAAAGCGGCCACTTCGCGCACTTGCTCAGCGGCAAAGGTTTTAGACACCGCCAGCAACTGCACTTGTGCCGCAGGTCGGCCTGCTTGCAACGCCGCTTGTGTGATGCGCTCACACACGGCTTGGTAACGCTGTTGAATCTCACTCATCATATGGGTAACTGTAACAAGCAACCACCACACATGAACCCGCTTTTGCTCGAATGGCTTTCACACGCGCGCCACTTAGGCGCCTCCGACCTGCACTTAAGCGCAGGCCTGCCGCCCATGGTGCGCCGACTCGGTCAATTGCAAGCGTTGGACGCTGCGCCTGTCAGTTCAGACAGCACGCACACGCTGCTTGCCGAAGCGCTGCCCGATTGGCCGCATTCATCCTCGGCGCTCACGGATAGAAACAACACAAACCCACACTGCCAAGACCACGACACAGCGGTCTCGGTGCCCGGCCTCGGCCGCTTTCGTGTGAATGTGTTCGCGCAACAACGCGGCTGGTCCTCGGTCTGGCGCGCCATTCCCTCAAACATTCCGGCCTTGGCCGATATAGGTGCACCAACGCCTCTGACCCAATGGGTACAACAACCGCATGGTTTGCTGCTGGTCACCGGCGCCACCGGTTCGGGCAAGTCCACCACCCTGGCCGCGCTGCTGCACCACATCAATTGCACCCAGGCCTTGCACATACTCACGCTGGAAGACCCGATCGAGTTTGAACATGCCAGCGCACAAAGTTTGGTGCAACAACGTGCTGTCCCCGGTCACAGCCAGAGTTTTGATACCGCGTTGCGCGCTGCCTTGCGGCAGGACCCGGACGTCATCATGGTTGGCGAATTGCGCGACCTGACCACCATCCGCTTAGCGCTGAGCGCGGCTGAGACCGGGCATTTGGTGTTGGCCACCTTACACACGCGAAGTGCCACCCAAGCGGTTGAGCGACTGGTCGATGTATTTCCTGCCGAGGAAAAAGCCTTGGTTCGCAGCCAACTCAGCCTGTCGCTGCTGGCCGTCGTCACACAAAGCTTTTGCTTGCATAAGAATGGTCAACGCCGCGTGGCAGCGCACGAGGTGTTGTACGCCACCGCTGCGGTGCGCAACCTTATTCGCGAAAGCAAAACCGCGCAACTACCCAATGCCTTGCAAACCGGCGCACAGTTCGGCATGCAAACCATGGCGCAGTCACTAGAGAAACTGGTGAGGTCAGGTGTGATCAGTGCTGAAGAGGCTGCCCGGCATGTGTCATGAGCAACGGCTGTATCTGTGTTCAAACGCCATGCGAGGTCTGCGGACAGCCCTGATGAAGTGCCTTTGACAGTCCGCGTTGTCTCGGCGGCACTGAGGAAGTGGCTTTTGCAGTGCGAGGTGTGCGGGCGGGGCTGACGACGTTATGTCAGTATGGAGTAAGCCCCGCCTCTGCTCCTCGCACCTCGCACCCCTCACCCCACACCCGACACATCAAACACACCTCGCACCAACCAGACACATTAAGATCAGAAAAAACCACAAGGACACAGCATGCCCCGCACCAACCCCAAAACCTACGAACCCTGCGCAGCCACCAAAGTCGCCTTCATCGGCTTGGGCGTCATGGGCTACCCCATGGCCGGACACTTGGCACTCGCCGGACACCATATCACCGTCTACAACCGCAACCCCGCCAAAGCCAAAGAATGGTGTGCCGAATTCCCCGGCCACGCATCAGCCTCCACACCCCGCGAAGCCGCTCAGGGAGCAGACATGGTGTTTTGCTGCGTCGGCAACGACAACGACTTGCGCGCCGTCATGCTCGGCACCGACGGCACATTGGCCGGCACAAAAAGCGGCGCTTTGCTGGTAGATCACACCACCGCCTCCGCCGATGTGGCGCGCGAATTGTTTGCAGCGGCCATTGCCCAAGGCGTGCATTTTGTCGATGCGCCTGTGTCAGGCGGTGAAGCGGGTGCCATCAACGGCATGTTGACCGTCATGTGCGGCGGCGAATCCGCCGCTTTCGAGCGTGCCAAACCCGTGGGCATGGCCTTCGCCAAAGCCTTTACCTTGATGGGCGACAGCGGCGCCGGTCAGCTCACCAAAATGGTCAACCAGATTTGCATCGCCGGTCTGGTGCAAGGCTTATCTGAAGGCGTGGCCTTCGGCCAAAAAGCCGGTTTGAACATGGAGCAGGTACTGGAAGTCATAGGCAAAGGCGCGGCGCAAAGCTGGCAAATGGATAACCGCGGCAAAACCATGGTGACCGACAAATTCGATTTCGGCTTTGCCGTGGACTGGATGCGCAAAGACTTAGGCCTGGTTTTGGATGAGGCCAAACGCAACGGTTCGCGCGTACCGGTGACTGCGTTGATAGATCAGTTTTATGCGGATGTGCAGGCCATGGGCGGTAATCGCATGGATACGTCCAGCTTGATCAAACGCTTGCGTTGACCAAAAAAAGCCACGGCGATCGACCGTGGCTTTGATGGATAAAGAACAGCTTATTTTTTGGCTTTGCCTTCAGCAGGTGGCGGCAACAGATTGCGCAACTCTTCCTCGCTGATGATTTCAAACAATCGCACCACTTTATTCACACCATTCACATTGCGAATGACGTTGGTGGCGCTGGTGGCTTCGCGTTGCGTGATACGGCCCATCACATACACAGTGCCGCGTTCGGCAACCACTTTGAAAGAATTGGCGAACAAATCCCGGCTGTCGACCAGCGAAGCTTTTACCTTGGCCGAGAGCAGCAGGTCGTTGGAGCGCGAACTCAACGAGGCGGGCTGCATGATAGAGAGTTCATTGACCACAGCTTTGACGTTTTCCAGTTTCTCCAGCAAGCCTTCGACAATTTGCTTGTCACGTTCAGTGGCCACCTCACCGGTGAGCAAGACCTGGCGGTTGTAGCTGGCGATGTTCACGTGAGCTCTTTCGCCCAAGGCGTCGCGGATACGTGCAGAGCCGCGCAACTCAATGGTTTCGTCTTCCAGTTGGGCGCCTGAAGTTCGTCTGTCGCTGGCCACCATGGCGGTGCCGGCAAAGCCGGCCAACATGACCGGTGCGCAAGCGCTCAAGCCCAGGCTCAACAACATCATCAGGCCGGTGGCCTTCATGTGTCTGGTATTCATTCGGTATTCTCCTGTTCACCCAATAATTGATTGTCTACGCCACCGCATAATCCGTGCAAGACCAGCAAATGAACTTCTTGAATGCGGGCCTTTCTGTCGTGCGGCACGCAAATATGCACATCAGTTTCGCGCAGCAGTTGGCGGATTTTGCCGCCACCCTGTCCGGTCAACGCCACCACACTGAGCTCGCGCTCATGCGCTGCGTCAATTGCCCGCAAAAGATTACCGGCCTGCCCGCTGGCAGACACCACCAGCAGCACATCGCCGGGTTGACCCAAGGCACGTATTTGTTTGGCAAACACCTGGTCCACGCCGTTGTCCTGTTGCACCGACGTCAGCAACACATTGTCAGCACTCAAAGCGATGGCGCCCAGCTCCGGACGCACGCGCTCAAAGCCTGCGATGAAGGTGGCGGCAAACATCTGTGTGAGCGCCGCCGAACCACCGTTGCCGCAGGCAAGCACTTTGCCGCCGCCGGTGACACTGACCATGATCAACTGCACCGCCTCGGCCATGGGTTTGCTCAAAATCTGCGCAGACTGGTATTTCAAATCCGCGCTGTCGATGAACAGCTGTTCGATGTGTTGCTCTAGCATGGCTTCATCATACCTTTGCAAAGTGACATGTAGTTGATGTTTGGGAAAGACTTCAGGCATCGAACGCGGCCTGTATCCATTGCAATTCACCGGCTTGCACGACCACCACGTCAAACCGGCAGGCAGGCCAGCTTCGCCAGCTGCTCAAATACACCTTGGCAGCAAACACAATGCGCCGGCGTTTGACCGGACCAATGCTGGCCAATGCGCCGCCATGGCGCGCGTTGCTGCGGCTGCGAACTTCGACAAAAACCACCGTGCCTTGCGGGTCGCGCACAATCAGGTCTATCTCGCCGCCGCCTCGCCCCGGGGTGCGGTAATTGCGCACCAGCAATTGCAGTCCGCGGTTTTGTAAAAACGCCAAGGCCTGCGCTTCAGCTTCATCGCCCTGGCGCTTGCTGCTGCGCGGTCTGCCTGACACTGAATGAGCTTTGTTTTGAGAGGTTTGCATTGAGTTCCCGCTATGAAGCCGCCTTGTCTGCATCTCAACTGGCCTGCGAAGGTCAGGAGCATCCGGGCGGATGTTTGTATGTATTGGCCACGCCCATAGGCAACTTGGCCGACATCAGCCTGCGCGCACTGCATGTGCTGCAACTCGCCGACACGCTGGCCTGCGAAGACACGCGGCACAGCCAGTCGCTGTTGCGCCAATACGGTGTGGACAAACCCGGCGGCAGCTGGCTGGCGGTGCATCAGCACAACGAGGCCGCTGCTGCCGAACAAGTGATTCTGCGGCTGCAACAAAGTCAACGGGTGGTTTATTTAAGTGATGCAGGTACACCTGGCATCAGTGACCCGGGGGCGCGGCTGGCGGCTCAGGTACAGCTGGCGGGATTGCGGGTCATGCCCATACCCGGCGCCAGCAGCGTCACTACGTTAATGAGCGCCAGCGGCTGTATGGGGGATGACGGTTTTGTCTTCATCGGTTTTCTGCCCAGCAAAGCCATGGAGCGCCAGCACCGGATGCAATTGATGGCGGCTGAGCCACGCGCCCAGGTGTTTCTGGAAGCGCCGCACCGCATCGAAGCTGTGGCCCGCGACTTACAGATCCTGGGCGACAGGACCTTGACCGTCGGGCGCGAACTCACCAAACAATTTGAAGAGATTGCCAGTATGCCGGCCGCTGCGTTTACTGCCTGGCTGAATGCATCTGCGCCACGCGTCAAAGGCGAGTTTGCGCTGGTGTTGCATGCGCTGCCGCAGCAACTGGACCGCATGGCCGAAGCAGAACGCGTGCTGGATTTGCTGCTGGCCGAGTTACCGGTGAAAACCGCAGTGAAACTGGCCGCCGATATCAGCGGTGCGCCGCGCAATGCCTTGTACGCCTTGGCATTACAGAAAAAACCGGCGGCTGACGCTGATACGTGAATGGCTGGCTATGTCCCAGCCAGTACATTGGCTTAAGTGACCAGATGTTGCGGTTTGTTGGCGACAAACGCCTCGATGTTGTCTATCAACTGGTCGGCCAGAAACTGCATCGCCTGGCTGGATGCCCAGGCCACGTGCGGCGTCAGTATGAAATTCGGTGTGCGAATGTCGAGCAAGGGATTGCCATTGACCGGTGGCTCTTGCGTCAGCACATCAAATCCCGCACCGGCAATCACGCCGGTTTCCAGCGCTGTTTTCAGAGCAAGTTCATCCACCAAACCGCCGCGCGAGGTATTGATCAGCAAAGCG
The DNA here is from genome assembly GCA_945870575.1 of Bordetella parapertussis. GTDB lineage: Bacteria > Pseudomonadota > Gammaproteobacteria > Burkholderiales > Burkholderiaceae_C > Limnohabitans. The sequence continues at coordinate 76,103 of CAMBSK010000008.1, forward strand.
CTGCGCTTCATCTGCTGCAACTGCGGCATGCCGATGAAATGGCGCGACGTCGGCGTGAGCGGGCAATGCAAGCTGATGATGTCGGATTCGGCAAATACACGGGCCGGGTCAACAAAATCCACGCCCGGGGCTTTGGGCGGCGCATGGTCGGCAAACAACACCTTCATGCCCAGGGCGCGCGCAATCTGCGCCGTGGCCTGGCCGAGCACGCCTTCGCCGAATATCCCCAGTGTGCTGCCGTGCAAATCCTGTATCGGATGGTCAAAGAAACAGAATTGCTCTGCCTTTTGCCAGCGCCCGTTCAGCACGTCGTCGCGGTAAGCGATCAGGTTGCGGCGCAAAGCAAATATCAGTGCAAACGCGTGTTCGGGCACGGTATGCACGGCGTAATTGCGGATATTCGCCACAGCGACGCCGCGTTCACGGCAGGCTTCTGTGTCTATCACGTCATAGCCGGTGGCGGCCATGGCAATCAGCTTGAGGTTTGGTAACTGGGCCAGTGTGTCGCGGCGAATCGGCACTTTATTGCTGATGGCAACAGTCGCATGTTGCAAACGCTCGACCACTTGATCGGGTCGGGTTTGCACATGCTCTGTCCATTCGTGCGCAAACGACGGCGCACGCAACTCAGCCCTTAACGATTGCCTGTCCAGAAATACGATGTTTTGCATGTTCATCCTTGCTGATCACAGGAGCGCCTAATCCCGAGGGTGCGGCATGTTGACGCCAGTAGTTGCCAGCTGCTGCCGCGCCACTGCCCGGTTGTACTTCAACGCCGCAATCGAGCATGGCCATTTCAGCGCCGCTGATGGCGGCCATCAAATGCACTTCATTCATGTCGCCGAGATGGCCGATGCGAAACAGCTTGCCCGCCACTTTAGACAAACCGCCACCCAAGGACAGGTTGTAGCGACGGTATGCCCGCGCAATCACTTCTGTGCCTGCAATGCCTTCAGGCAGCATCACCGCTGTCACTGTATCGGAATGCCACTTGGCTTCGGCTGCACACAGCTTGAGTTGCCACCCTTGCGTCACCGCTGCACGCACACCTTCTGCTAAAAAGTGGTGACGCGCAAACACATTGTCCAAACCTTCTTCGCTCAGCATCTTCATTGACTCGATCAATCCATACATCAATGGCAACGCAGGTGTGTAGGGAAAGTAGCCCGTGGCATTGCTCTGCAACATGTCTTGCAAATCGAAATACGCACGTCTGAGTGTGGCCGTTTTGTGCATATCGAGTGCCTTCGTGCTGGCACACAAAATACCCAGGCCCGCAGGCAGCATCAAGCCTTTTTGCGAACCGCTGACCGCCATATCAACGCCCCATTCGTCAAACCTAAAATCGACACAGCCCAAGGATGACACGCAATCAACAAACAACAGCGCAGGATGCGCAGCATCGTCCAATGCCTCACGCACACCGGCGATGTCCGAGGTCACGCCCGTTGCGGTTTCGTTGTGGCAAGCCAGCACTGCTTTGAACAAGTGTTGGCTATCATTTTTCAAAATGTCTGCGAATTGCTGCAGCGGTACGCCCGTGCCCCAATCGCATTCGACGATATGCACGTCCAGCCCAAGCCGCTGGCACATGTCAATCCACAAATGGCTGAACTGTCCAAAACGCGCTGCCAGCACTTTGTCACCCGGGGACAAGGTATTTGTCAACGCCGCTTCCCAGCAACCGGTGCCAGACGAAGGGAAGATGAAAGGCGTGCCGTTTTTAGAACGGAAGATGTCTTTGAGCCCCGCCATGATGGCGTGGGTCAGGTGGGGAAAATTGGGTGAACGGTGATCCTCCATGGAAACCATCATGGCGCGTTGGATGCGCTCTGGCACGTTGGTGGGACCGGGAACAAACAAAAAATTACGACCAGCCATGTCAACTCCTTTTAAATGTCAAAAACCAAGATAGAAATGTTTTGGTACAACAAAAAAATGTCTTTAACTCAAATGAATCAAGGATGCAAAACCGCTTCGCCATACACAGGGAACGGAGCAACCAATTGGGCGACTTTGGAACGGATATTCGATATATGTGCGGCGTCTTCAGGCGCTTCAAGCACATCAGCGATCAAGTTTGCAGTCATTCGAGCTTGCTCTTGACCAAAGCCCCGCGTGGTCATGGCAGGTGAGCCTAAGCGGATGCCACTGGTCACCATCGGTTTTTCTGGGTCGTTGGGAATACCGTTTTTATTGCAGGTGATGTGCGCCTGACCCAATGCCAGTTCGGCAGCTTTGCCGGTGATGCCTTTGGCACGCAAATCAACCAACATGACATGGCTTTCGGTGCGTCCGCTGACAATGCGAAAACCCCGCTCGACCAAGGTTTTGGCCAAGGTGTCAGCATTCAGCAATACCTGCTGCTGGTAGCTTTTGAATGCCGGTTGCAGGGCTTCATGAAATGCTGTCGCCTTGCCTGCGATCACATGCATCAAAGGACCGCCTTGCATACCGGGGAATACTGCGCTGTTGATTTTCTTTGACATCTCTTCGTTATTTGTCAAGATGATGCCGCCACGCGGGCCGCGCAAACTTTTGTGGGTAGTTGAAGTCACCACATCGGCATAAGGCACTGGATTGGGATAGACGCCACCTGCGATCAAACCCGAGTAATGCGCCATGTCGACCATCAGGTATGCGCCAATGCTTTTGGCCACTTGCGCAAACCTTTGCCAGTCAATTTTGAGTGCATAGGCAGACGCACCCGCAATGATGAGTTTGGGCTTGTGGGTATGGGCCATGCGTTCCATAGCGTCGTAATCGATTTCTTCCGCAGCGTTCAAACCGTAACTGACCACGTTGAACCATTTGCCGCTCATGTTCAGATGCATGCCGTGGGTCAAGTGACCGCCCTCGGCCAAGCTCATGCCCATGATGGTGTCGCCTGGTTGCAGCAAAGCCAAGAACACCGCTTGGTTGGCTTGCGATCCGGAATTTGCTTGCACATTGACGAAATTGGCGCCGTAAAGCTCTTTGAGCCTATCAATACACAGTTGCTCGACCATGTCGACAAACTCACATCCACCGTAATAACGCTTGCCTGGATAACCTTCAGCGTATTTATTAGTAAGAATGGAGCCTTGCACCCGCATGACAGCCGGGCTGGTGTAGTTTTCAGATGCAATCAGTTCAATGTGTTGCTCCTGACGGTGCGCCTCTTGCAGCACCGCTGACCATAGCTGCGGGTCGCTTTGAGAAATATCGCCATGCTCAGGAAACGCGGTCAATGGGTGGGTTTTATTCAACATATGCAAAGAGGGGGTTACGGTTACTGAAAAGTTGGGTCAGTTGTAGCGGCTGGCCATGGCATCCAAGCTAACCGGCTTGATGTTTTGAGCATGACCGGCACAACCGAAGGCTTCGAAGCGGGCTTTGCAAATACCGCGTGCAGCTTTGCGTGCGGCGATCAACGCTTTGCGCGGATCGAACTCGCTGCGGTCTTGCGCGAAAGCCTGGCGCATGGCACCGGTCATGGCCAAGCGGATGTCGGTATCGATATTGACCTTGCGCACACCGGAGCGAATGCCGCGCTGTATTTCTTCCACCGGAACACCATAGGTTTCCTTGATGTCGCCGCCGAACTCGCGGATGATGGCCAGCCACTCCTGGGGAACGCTGCTCGAACCGTGCATCACCAGATGCGTGTTGGGAACCGACTTGTGGATGGCTACGATTTGTTCCATGGCCAAAATGTCGCCGGTGGGCTTGCGCGTGAATTTGTAGGCGCCGTGGCTGGTGCCGATGGCGATCGCCAAGGCGTCGACGCCGGTGAGCTTGACAAAATCTTTGGCCTGCACCGGGTCTGTGAGCAGCATGTCGTGCGTCAGTTTGCCGACCGCACCTATGCCGTCTTCTTCACCGGCTTCGCCGGTTTCCAATGAACCCAAACAACCGAGTTCGCCTTCGACAGACACGCCCACAGAGTGCGCCATCTCGCAGACACGGCGAGTGACGTCAACGTTGTAGTCATAGCTCGCCGGTGTCTTGCCGTCCTGCATCAGCGAACCGTCCATCATCACGCTGGAAAAGCCGGAGCGAATCGATTGTTGGCACACGGCAGGCGACACACCATGGTCTTGGTGCATGACCACGGGAATGTCAGGATGAGATTCGATGGCAGCCAACACCAGGTGACGCAGATAGGCTTCACCCGCGTATTTGCGCGCGCCGGCCGAGGCTTGCAATATCACCGGGCTGTGGGTTTCCTGTGCCGCCTCCATGATGGCTTGCACTTGCTCTAAGTTGTTGACGTTGAATGCGGGTATGCCGTAACCGTGTTCGGCAGCGTGGTCCAGTACTTGGCGCAGTGAAACGAGAGCCATTTTGAAATCTCCAAATAAAAAATTAAAGCGAACAGGCCTCAGGCCTTTTTCTTGCGTTCCATCATGCGCCAGACAAACGGCGTGAAGATCAGTTGCATGGCTAACTCCATCTTGCCGCCTGGCACCACCACGGTGTTGGCGCGTGACATGAAGGAGTCGGGAATCATGTTGAGCAAATAAGGAAAGTCAATGCCTTTGGGATTGGCAAAGCGGATCACAACAAAGCTTTCATCCGGCGCCGGGATTTCACGTGCGATGAAAGGGTTGGACGTATCCACACAAGGCACGCGCTGAAAATTCACGTGCGTGTGCGCAAACTGCGGGCAAATGTAATTCACGTAATCAGGCATGCGGCGCAAAATCGTGTCGGTCACCGCTTCAGTGCTGTAGCCGCGTTTGGATTTATCGCGCCAGAGTTTTTGAATCCACTCCAGATTGATAACCGGCACCACACCGATCAGCAAATCAGGATGCTTGGCAATATTGACCTCGGGTGTGACCACCGCGCCGTGTAAGCCTTCGTAAAACAACAAATCGGTGCCGCTGGGCACGTCTTCCCAAGGCGTGAAAGTACCAGGCTCTTGTTTGTAGGGCGCCGCTTCTTCGTGGTCGTGCAAGTATTTGCGACGCTTACCACCGCCGGTTTCGCCGTAAGTACGAAACAAGATTTCAAGCTCCGAAAACAAATTCGTGGTCGGGCCGAAATGGCTGAAATTTTTATCGCCTTGCTTTTCCGCTTCAGCGGCTCTTTTACGCATTTCCAAACGGTCATATCGGTGAAAGCTATCGCCTTCGATAATGGCTGCTGTGACTTTTTCCCTGCGAAAAATATTTTCAAACGTGCGAGTGACCGAAGTCGTGCCCGCACCTGAAGAACCGGTGATGGCAATGACGGGGTGTTTGACTGACATGGCTTGGGGACCTTTTTTTTAAATAATTTCAGCCACGAAACAGGCTGCGCTCTGCAAACAAGGGGTTGTCGTTGGCTGTATCGATCGGTTCGCTGTGGTAACGCTCAATCCGCTCGACTTCGTTTTTAGAACCGAACACCAGGCCGATGCGCTGGTGCAAACTTTCAGGGTTCACTGACAGCATGGTTTCACGCCCGGTACTGGCACGACCACCTGCCTGTTCCATCACCATGCCAATCGGGTTGGCCTCGTAAAGCAAACGCAAGCGCCCGGCTTTGCTCGGGTCTTTGTTGTCACGGGGGTACATGAACACACCGCCGCGCATCAGGATACGGTGCGCCTCGGCCACCATGGAAGCAATCCAACGCATGTTGAAGTCTTTGCCACGTGGCCCCGATTTTCCGGCCAAGCATTCGTCGACATAGCGTGTGATTGGCGCTTCCCAGAAGCGGCTGTTGGACGCGTTGATCGCAAACTCTTGCGTGTCCACCGGTACTTGCAATTTCGGGTGGGTCAACATGAACTCACCCAAATTTGGATCCAGGGTGAAAGCGGCGGCGCCATTGCCCACCGTCAGCACCAGCATGGTGGTCGGTCCGTACAAGGCATAACCGGCGGCTACTTGTAGATTGCCCGGTTGCAGAAAATCTTTTTCTGTCACATCGCGGCCGCTGTCGATCACGTCTTGCGGTGCGCGCAGAATAGAAAAAATACTGCCGACAGACACGTTCACATCAATGTTGGAGGAGCCGTCCAGCGGATCGAACACCAACATGTATTTACCGCGCGGGAACTGCATCGGGATTTGATAGGGGTTGTCCATTTCTTCTGACGCCATACCCGCCAAATGTCCCGCCCATTCATTCACGCGAATAAACAGATCATTGCTCAGTACATCGAGTTTTTTCTGTGTCTCGCCTTGCACGTTGATGGACTTGCCGCCTTCTGCCGCCTGGTCTCCGTACATGCCACCGAGCTCACCCATGGCGACGGCGCGTGCAATCGCTTTGCACGCCAGTGCCACGTCCAAAATCAAGCCATTGAATTCGCCTTTGGAGTCAGGAAAGCGACGACGTTCTTCAATCAAGTATTGGGTCAGGGTAGTGCGTTGACGTAAGGGCATTGGTTATCCTGAATTTTTTATTATTGATGCCATGTGCGAAGTTGCTCCACACCGACGCCACCGAGGTCGGGTAACACTTGTAATGCATCTGAAAAATCATGGTGCGCTGTAAAGCGGTTTTGGGTGATGATGGTCTTGAGTCCTGCCGCCACAGCGGCACGCAAACCATTGGATGAGTCTTCGATGGCCAAACAATTGTCTGCCGGCAAACCCAGTCGCGCCAAAGTTTGCACATAGACCTGAGGATGGGGTTTTTTCTTTGGTGCAGTGGACGCGTCTTCAATCACCACGAACAGCTCTTTCCAGTCGGGGCCAATGGCATTTCTCAACAGTACCGCGATATTGACAGGCGAGGTGGTGGTGGCAATGGCCAAACGAAGGCCTTGTTGGTGTGCTTGTTGAATAAGCGCCAATACCCCGGGGCGTAACTGGACAGCGCCACCCTGCACTGCCGCTTCATAAGCTGCGGTTTTGAGTGCGTGCAAATGTTCAATGGTGTCACGCAAGCCTGAGCCATCGATGTCTTTCATATCAGCATGCACTTGATTCCAATAGTGCAACATCCGCTCTTTGCCACCGGAAATCTCCAACAACCGGGTGTAAAAGGACTCATCCCACTGCCAGTCTAAGCCTTGCTCGGCAAAGGCGTGGTTGAAAGCGGCCAAGTGTGCGCTTTCTGTGTCGGCCAAGGTGCCGTCAACATCAAATATCAGCGCTTTAAGCATCTGATCACTTCCAATGTGTTTATTCATCCGGGCGGACGTCCGCTTGTTGAAAAACCCGACTAGCGGAGAAGTCGGACGCAGTCAGAGTCCGTAAATCATCAACATTGAGCTGCCGGTCGCGGTCGGCAAAAAGCCGGCTGGCCTGGCGCAGGCGCGCCCGGTCCAATGCATTGCGCACGCTACGGGCGTTGGCAAAGTGGGGCTGCTGCACCCGCAAGCCCAGGTAGCGCTGGAACACCGCGTCGGCATCCGGCGCAAACACATAGTTCTGCTGAACCAGCATTTTTTGCGAAATCTGCACCAACTCGTCAACCGAATAGTCGGGGAAGTCGAGGTGGTGTGCGACGCGGGAACTCATGCCGGGGTTGGATTCAAAGAAGGTATCCATCCGGTCTTTGTAACCCGCCAGAATCACCACCAGGTCATCGCGCTGGTTTTCCATGACTTGCAACAGTATTTCAATGGCCTCTTGCCCGTAGTCGCGTTCGTTTTCCGGGCGGTACAAATAGTAAGCCTCGTCAATGAACAGCACCCCGCCCATGGCTTTTTTCAGCACTTCTTTGGTTTTGGGTGCGGTGTGGCCGATGTACTGGCCCACCAAATCGTCGCGGGTCACTGCTACCAGATGGCCCTTGCGAACATAGCCCAAGCGGTGCAGGATTTGCGCCATGCGCATGGCCACCGAGGTTTTGCCGGTGCCAGGATTGCCCACAAAGTTCATGTGCAAGCTCGGCGCCTCGCTGACCAGACCCAAATTGATGCGCAGCTTGTCAATCACCAGCAAGGCCGCAATGTCGCGGATGCGGGCCTTCACCGGGGCCAGACCCACCAGATCACGGTCCAGCTCGGCGATGACTTCCTCTACCTGCGACTGCGCCAGCACCTCACCCACGCTACGTGCTTGGCTAAGAGCCGTCGCCGTAGCGTTTAAGGTTTGTGCCGCCGTTGTCACAGGCGTCTCGGCGCGCACGCTAGAAATGGGGGAGTTGCTCATGGCTGTGTCGCAGTCTGGGCGCGCTTAGTAGCGCTCGCCTTCGGGTTTATCGGTAGCGTAGCTGTGTACGGTGTACTGGATCTGACGCCCGCCAATCTCCTGCCGCGTCAGGCCGAAGCCGGGCTCGGTCTTGGGCCGGTTGACGATGTACGACATTTGCACCGACTCAACGCCTTGTGTTGCATCAAACGCCGTGACACGAATGTAGTGGTTAGGAAACGTCTTGCGGCAGGCATTGATCTCCGTCAAGATGGCTGACGCGTCCTTCAAGTCAAACATCGGGTTGCCGTACATCTCCCAGTAGGTGTTGCGAGGATGCGGGTCGTCGGTGTATTCGACGCCGAGTGCCCAGTTTTTGCCAAGCGCGTACTCGATCTGTGCGCTGATCTGCTTGTCAGTGAGTTCGGGCAGGTAGGAGAACTGGCCCTGTGTGAGGCGATTGCCTTGGTTGGTCATCATGATGCGGTATCTCCTTAAATGGAAGCCGTCGGCGTGACGGCAAAATCGGCGGTGTCGGTGGACTCGTAATTAAAGCTGATGTCGCCCCAGGTGTCGATGGCGGCCTTCAGCGGCGAGCACCACTTGGCAGCGTCCTGCAGAATCTGCGGACCTTCGTTCCAAATGTCGCGGCCTTCATTGCGCGCCAGCACCATGGCTTCAAGGGCGACGCGATTGGCCGTGGCGCCTGCCTGTATGCCCATCGGGTGGCCAATCGTGCCGCCGCCAAACTGTAGCACCACGTCGTCGCCGAGGTAGGTCAGCAACTGGTGCATCTGACCAGCATGGATACCGCCAGACGCGACTGGCATGACCTTGTTCAGTGAAGCCCAGTCCTGCTCGAAGAACAGACCTTTTTCGAGCTGCATCGGTGTGTGCGTGTCGAGCAGCGTGTCGTAGAAGCCGCGGATCATCATCGGGTCGCCTTCCAGCTTGCCGACCACCGTGCCGGCGTGGATGTGGTCCACACCTGCCATGCGCATCCATTTACAGATGACGCGGAAGTTCATGCCGTGGTTCTTCTGGCGTGAGTAGGTGCTGTTACCAGCGCGGTGCAGGTGCAGAATCATGTCGTTTTTACGCGCCCACAAGGCCATGCTCTGGATTGCCGTGTAGCCGATCACCAAGTCGATCATGATGATCACGCTGCCCAAGCTCTTGGCGAATTCAGCACGTGCGTACATCTCTTCCATCGTGCCGGCGGTGACGTTCAGGTAGTGGCCTTTGACCTCGCCGGTGGCCGCGCTGGCTTTGTTGACGGCTTCCATACAGTAGAGGAAACGATCGCGCCAGTGCATAAAGGGTTGCGAGTTGATGTTCTCGTCATCTTTCATGAAATCGAGACCGCCTTTGAGGCCTTCGTAAACCACGCGGCCATAGTTGCGGCCCGACAGGCCGAGCTTGGGCTTGGTGGTGGCGCCCAACAGCGGACGGCCAAATTTGTCAAGGCGCTCGCGCTCGACGACGACGCCGGTCGCAGGACCTTGGAAGGTTTTCAGGTAGGCGACGGGGATGCGCATGTCTTCCAAACGCAGCGCCTTCACTGCCTTGAAGCCGAAAACGTTGCCGATGATCGACGCCGTGAGGTTGGCGATCGAGCCACCTTCGAACAGGTCGATGTCGTAAGCGATGTAGGCGAAGTACTG
>CAMBSK010000009.1 GCA_945870575.1 Bordetella parapertussis
TTTGCAGGGACCGCACCACTCGGCCCAAAAGTCAACAAGCACTGTCCCTTTTGATTTGATGACAACTAATTCAAAAGTAGTATCAGAAATGTGTTGAATGAGTTCGCTGGCCATGGTGTTTGATCCTTGTTTAGAACGATTCTAGAATAATTTTTGAATTCGCCGGGTGCTGCAAGAAATTACACATTCTTTACCTAGAATGCACTTATGTATGCCCATTTGCGCCTTCACACTGAATTTTCTATCGTTGACGGCACTTGCAGGATTGATGAAGCGGTCGAAGCCGCCGCCCGAGACGGGCAGGGTGCTTTGGCCATCACTGATTTGAATAATTTATTTGCAGCAGTCAAGTTTTACTCAGCCTGCCGCAAGGCCGGTATCAAGCCCTTGATCGGCTGCGAGGTATCAGTCACTCTGCCCGGCGTTAACGCCGCTGTAGAAACCTCAAGGGTGCTTTTACTTGCAGCGAATGAAACGGGTTATCACAATTTATGCAAATTGCTGACAGTGTATTGGGCGGTTCAGGATGAAAAAGCCCAAGCGGTCTTGAATTGGAGCGATCTCAAAAATCTATGCGATGGTCTGGTGCTATTGTCCGGGGCGCAAGCCGGACCTTTAGGCCCGGCTCTGAAATCTGGGCAAATGAACCGCGCTGAGGCCCTAGCTTTGGAGTTTTCAAAAGCGTTTCAAGGTAATTTTTACATCGAATTGCAGCGCTGCGGACGCGCTGACGATGAACTGTATATCTCTCAGGCGGTTGAATTGGCTTCGCGTTTGCAGTTGCCGGTTGTCGCAACACATGCTGTTCAGTATTTAAGTCCTGAAGATTTTGAAGCGCATGAAGCCAGGGTATGTATTGCCAATGGCGAAATTCTGGGTAATCCGAAACGCTTGAAACGTTTCACCAGAGAGCAAAGTTTTTTAACCCAAGCACAGATGTGCGCCTTGTTCGAGGACATTCCATCTGCTATTTGCAATACTGTGGCCCTGGCGCAAAGATGCAACTTGAATTTCAACCTCGGCAAGCCGCAGTTGCCGGCATTTCCCACGCCGGTTGTCGATGGACAGCCGCTGGCCGTAGACGCTTATTTCAGGGACATTTCTTTCAAAGGACTGGAGCAGCGGCTAATCAGCTTGTATCCGGATTTGGAGGTTCGCCAGGCAAAGACTGCGACTTATGAAGAGAGGCTCGAATTCGAAATAGCCACGATTTTGAAGATGGGCTTTCCAGGCTATTTTTTAATCGTCAGCGATTTCATCAACTGGGCAAAGAAAAATGCCTGTCCGGTCGGGCCGGGCAGGGGGTCCGGTGCCGGTTCATTGGTGGCTTATGCCTTGAGCATCACAGACTTGGATCCATTGCAATACAACCTGCTTTTTGAGCGATTTCTCAACCCTGAGCGCGTTTCAATGCCGGACTTTGACATTGACTTTTGCCAGCTCAACCGGGATCGGGTCATTGATTATGTGAAGAACCAGTACGGACGGGATGCGGTGAGTCAGATCGTGACCTTCGGCACGATGGCGGCACGCGCAGCCATTCGCGATGTCGGCCGCACGCTGGACATGAGCTACACATTTTGCGATGGCCTGTCCAAATTGATTTCAAATAAACCCGGTCAACCGATGACCATAGCCATGGCACTGGCGCAAGAGCCGATTCTGGCAAAGCGCTACGAACAGGAAGATGAAGTCAAAATCCTGTTGAACCTGGCGCAAAAACTGGAAGGCCTGGCCAGAAATATTGGTATGCACGCAGGCGGTGTGTTGATCGCCCCCGGCAAGCTGACAGATTTTTGTCCGCTCTACCAGCAGCCCGGTAGCCCTGCCGCCGTCAGTCAATTTGATAAAGACGATGTTGAGGCCATAGGCCTGGTTAAATTCGACTTTTTGGGACTTGCAACGCTCACCATTTTAGAGAAGGCGAAGAATCTGGTGATAGACAGGTATCCAGAGCATGCAAACTTTAATTACGAAGCCATAGCGCTTAATGACGAAAAAACTTACGCCTTGTTTTCCAAAGGCAAAACCGAAGCAGTGTTTCAATTTGAAAGCCGGGGCATGCAGGCCATGCTGCGCGATGCCAAGCCAACGCGTCTTGAAGACTTGATCGTTTTGAATGCCTTGTTCAGACCAGGTCCTATGAGCTTGATTCCAAGCTTTGTTGCGCGCAAGCACGGTCGTGAAACTGTTGAGTATCCGCATCCCTTGGCTGAAGCCATTCTTTCCGAGACTTACGGCATCATGGTTTATCAGGAGCAGGTGATGCAGATCGCCCAGGTTCTGGGTGGATATTCCTTGGGCGGAGCTGATTTATTGCGCCGCGCCATGGGTAAGAAAAAAGCCGATGAAATGGCCTTGCACCGTTCTGTATTCCGAGAAGGCGCAGCAAAAAATCAGATCGCTACAGACCAGGCTGACGCCATTTTTGACCTGATGGAGGAGTTTGCAGGTTACGGTTTCAACAAGTCACACGCAGCTGCCTACTCACTGCTGGCCTATCACACGGCTTGGTTAAAAGTTCATTTTCCGGCTGAATTTTTCAGCGCTAATATGACGGTGGAAATGGACGATACGGATAAGTTGAAAATTCTTTTTGACGATGCCGCAGACATGGGTATCGCATTTGAGCATCCGGATATCAATGCCGGCGAGTATGAGTTCATGCCTGTTTCCAAAACTGCCATACGTTACGGTCTGGGTGCAGTCAAAGGGACCGGTAAAGCCGCCATTGAGGCTATTTGCGAAGACCGGTTGAAAAACGGAAGTTTCAATAGCCTGTTTGATTTTTGTGTTCGCATAGATAGAAGTCAGGTCAACCGAAGAGCCGTCGAGGCATTGATCAAGGCTGGTGCATTCGACAGTGTATGGAATAGCCGCGCAGAGTTGCTTGCCTCTGTAGGACTGGCCTTTGAATTTGCACAATCCCAGGAAATTAATTCCAACCAGGGAGGGTTGTTTGATGCCGGTGATGAACACGGATCCGGCACTTCTGCACCCGACATGGTCACGCAAAAACCATGGGGTGTACGAGAAAAATTAACCTTTGAAAAATCGGCTGTGGGTTTTCACTTGTCAGGCCATTTATTCGATGAAGCCGAGGCCGAGGTAAGAAAATTTGTAAAAACCAGATTGTCTGACTTGACCGAAAGCCGTGATCCGCAATGGGCTGCGGGAATAGTCCGAAGCGAAAGATCGATTCCTACTGCCAAGGGGAAACTCAATATTTTTGTTTTGGATGACGGCAGTTGCTCATTGGAGATTACCGCCGATGATGCGGTTTTCTCGCGCTTGCGTCCTTTGCTGCGTGAAGATCAACTCGTTATCTGTCTGCTGAAAATTCAAAATGACAGGCGCAACGGCGGCTTGAGAATGTCGCTGGCTGATGCGCTTGATTTGCCCTCTGCAAGATGCCGTTTCGGCAAATACCTTCAAATCACATTGGATGAAAGTAACTCTGCACAGTCAGCGCTGTTCAAGCAATTGATGTCATCGCTCATTCAACCCGGTCAAGTAAAGTCAACCGATGGTTTGCCTGTCCGATTACATTTGCTACTGGCCCAAACAGAAGTTGATATTCAATTGGGCGAGAAAGCGCATATTCATCCCACCGATGAGGTGTTGACCGCGTTGACCGAACTCATACCGGCTGATGATTCAATGATTATTTACGAATAAAACATGTTTTTCAATATTCCCACCATCATGACTTGGACCAGAATTCTGGCCATACCGCTTCTGGTTTGGGTTTTCCGCTGGCCTATCAGCATGGAAATGCGCAACCTGATTGCGACATGCATGTTCGTGGTGTTTGCGTTGACCGACTGGCTGGACGGTTTTCTTGCTCGCAAATTGAATCAAACTTCAGCTTTCGGCGCTTTTCTGGATCCGGTGGCTGACAAATTTCTGGTGTGCGCCAGTTTGCTGGTTCTCGTCGATCTCAGCCGGGTTGATGTCATCGTTGCTTTGTTGATCATCGGGCGAGAAATCGCCGTCTCTTCTTTGCGCGAATGGATGGCTCAAATAGGCGCTTATAAAAGCGTCGCAGTGCACATGATAGGTAAGGTCAAAACCACAGTTCAAATGGTGGCTATACCCTTTTTGCTGTTCGACGGCGTGCTTTTCCTGACGGTGGATACCGGGTTCTGGGGGGAGATTTTGATCTGGATTTCAGCCATTTTGACCATCTGGTCCATGATCTTTTACCTGCAAAAAGCCATACCGCACATCAAAGCCAACATGAAGCAGTGAAGACTGCCTCGGGTGAGTTGTGAAACCTACTAGAATAAGGGAGTACGTCAATAAGAGCACGGTGCATTTCTAAAGCAGCCTGTTGAAGTCCTTGCGCTGCATGCGTCTTGATTTAAACCTGCCTTTTTTCAAGTGCCATCTCAAATCTCATTTCTCAACCAATCAAATTACACCTGTAGTCAAGGGGATCTTTGTGAATAAAACTGAACTGATTGAACATATCGCAGCTGAAGCTGATATTTCCAAGGCTGCGGCAGCACGCGCCCTCGAATCCATGCTGGAAGCTGTCAAAAACACCCTCAAAAAAGGTGACTCTATTTCTTTGGTCGGCTTCGGAACTTTTGAAGTGACCAAACGCGCAGCGCGTGATGGGCGCAATCCAGCCACCGGTGCTTCTATCAAAATCAAAGAAGCCACGGTGCCTAAATTTCGTCCTGGCAAAGCATTGAAAGATGCCTTGAACTAAGATGCGGTTTCGGTGGGGTGCTTAGCTCAGTTGGTAGAGCGGCGCCCTTACAAGGCGTAGGTCGGCGGTTCGAGCCCGTCAGCACCCACCACCCACTTAGGCGAACGATGTTCGCCTTTTTATTTTTTTGACCACGAGCCAGACCATGTTTGATTTCATTCGCGATCACAAAAAGATCATGCAGATTCTGCTGATTATTCTTATTTTTCCTTCCTTTGTTTTATTTGGTATGGACGGCTACAAGCGTTTTCAGAGTAATGGTGACGTTGTGGCAACTGTGAATGGTGTTGAGATCACGAAGGAGGAATGGGAGCAATCACATAAAGATGAAGTCACTCGGATGAGAGCTGCCATGCCGAATATTGACGTAGCCATGTTTGACTCGCCGGCCATGAAATACGGCGTACTTGAGAGAATGGTGCAGACTCGTGTGCTTGAGTCGAGCGCAAAAACATTGAATCTCAAGGTATCAGACCAGCGTATTGCACTGGCTATTTCAGGCATTGAGGGGCTGGCAGGCATCAAAAAACCGGATGGCAGCCTGGATATTGAAAAGTACAAGCAACTTTTGGCCAGTCAGGGAATGACACCTGAAATATTTGAGAATCGCATGCGTGGTGAAGTGGCCATGCGTCAGGTGGTCAATGGCGTCACTCAAAGCAGCGTGACTTTTCCGGCGCAGATCGACGTTGCTTTGGATTCCTTTTATCAACAACGCGAAATTCAAATTGCTATTTTTTCAGCATCTGACTTTCTGGCGCAGGCAAAACCTTCTGACGATGATGTCAACAAGTTTTTTGCAACCCATAAAAATGAATACCAATCGGCAGAGTCAGCAGACATTGAATACGTTGTCCTGAGTCTTGATGCTATTGAGAAAAGCATTACTCTCAATGAAGCTGACTTGAAAGCGTATTTCGAGCAAAACCAGGCCAGTTTGGCCGCCAAGGAAGAACGTCGCGCAAGCCATATTTTGATCAATGCATCCGATTCTGCGAGTGATGCCAACAAACAAAAAGCACGTGAAAAGGCTCAGTCCATACTCGAAGCGATCAAGAAAAATCCTGCATCATTTGCAGATTCGGCCAAGAAGAATTCTCAGGATCCAGGTTCTGCCGTCAAAGGCGGAGATCTAGGCTTCTTCGCACGTGGTGCCATGGTCAAACCGTTTGAGGACGCCGCCTACGCTTTGAATAAGGGTGAAATCAGTGGACTGGTTCAATCTGATTTCGGTTTCCACATCATTCAATTGACTGACATTAAATCAGCAACTTCTGATTTCAACCAATCGCGTCCTGTGTTAGAAAAAGAATTGAAAAACCAGCAGGCTCGCAAGCAATTTGCCGAAATGGCAGAACAGTTCTCCAATCTTGTCTATGAGCAATCAGACAGCTTCAAGCCGGTGGTAGGCAAATTAAAGCTTGATATTCAAACTGCTCAAAATGTGACAAAAGAAGTCAAGCCTGACCCTAAAGCACCTTGGACAAATGCAAACCTGCTGAAGTCGCTGTTCTCTGCCGACAGTATCAAAAATTTGCGCAATACCGAAGCCATTGAAGCCGGCCCGAATACCTTGGTTGCTGCCCGCATTACCAAACATTCCCCTGCCAAACAAATTCCCCTCGAAGAAATCAAGCCCATTATTGTTCAGGCTGTGCTGGTTCAAAAGGCCCTGGAATTAGCCAAAGAAAACGGAAAGTCCAGACTTGATGAATGGAAGAAAGCACCTGATTCTGCTCAGTTGCAGTCTCCCTTAGTGCTCAGCCGCGAGCAAAATATGAATCTGCCTGGCAACATGGTGGATGAGGCCATGCGGGCGAATACTGCTAAATTACCCCTCCTGGTCGGTGTAGATTTGGGCTCCAGAGGCTACGGTATTGTGAAAATCAACAAAGTTCTTGAGAACAACACACAGACTAAATCAGCGCAGTTGCGTGAGCGGTTTGTGAAATCCTGGGCAACTGCCGAAAACCTGGCCTATTACGCCTATTTGAAGGAATTGCTGAAAGCCTCCATCAAAGAGCCTGCCCCGGTTGAAAGCGGGAACATGAAATAGAGCAGTTAGAGTTTTCCTAATTGCTCGTTATAATTTGTTGTGTGGTGGCTGTAGCTCAGTTGGTAGAGTCCAGGATTGTGATTCCTGTTGTCGTGGGTTCGAGCCCCATCAGCCACCCCAATTTATTCCCCTCATACTGAATTAACGGAGCTTTCAAATGCCTGGACTTGTCCCTGAAATTGATCCGGATGGACTGCTTGAATTTTCTGTTGTCTACACAGACCGTGCACTCAATCACATGTCACAACGTTTCCAAGGCGTGATGCGTGATATCTCCCAAATTTTGAAGCAGGTTTACAAAGCCCATTCAACTGTTTTGGTTCCCGGCAGTGGAACCTTCGGCATGGAGTCTGTGGCCAGGCAATTCGGCACAGGTAAAAAAGTGCTGGTCATTCGCAACGGCTGGTTCAGTTATCGTTGGACCCAGATTTTTGACATGGGCCACATACCATCAGAGTCCATTGTCTTAAAGGCAAAACCCCTTAGCAGTCAAAAGCAATCGCCCTGGGCTCCATGCCCTGTTGAAGAGGTTGTGGCAACTATATTGCGTGAAAAGCCTGCCGCGGTTTTTGCTCCTCACGTTGAAACCTCCGCCGGTCTGATCCTGCCTGACGACTATCTGAAAAAAGTCACTCATGCCGTTCACAGTTACGGCGGAATTTTTGTGCTCGACTGTATTGCATCAGGTGCTATGTGGGTGGATATGCAAACTACAGGCGTTGACGTAATCATCAGTGCGCCGCAAAAAGGGTGGAGTGGTTCCCCTTGTTGTGCCATGGTCATGCTAAGTGAACACGCCAGGCAGGTTATTGAAACCACGCAAAGCACAAGTTTTGCTTGTGATTTAAAAAAATGGCTGCAAATCATGGAAAGCTATGAAAAAGGCAGCCACTCTTACCACACAACCATGCCTACAGATGCTTTAACTCGTCTGCGAGAGGTCATGCTTGAGACTCAACTCTACGGTTTTGAGAAAGTCCGCCAGGAACAAATTGAATTGGGAGCACATGCGCGCGCCTTGCTGGAAAGTCGGGGAATTGTCAGCGTTGCCGCTGAGGGTTTTAAAGCGCCTGGCGTGGTGGTCAGTTACACCACAGACGCAGACATTCAAAACAGCAAGAAGTTTTTGGCAATAGGGTTGCAAACAGCCGCCGGCGTACCCTTGCAATGCGATGAGCCTGCTGATTTCATGACATTTCGAATCGGTTTGTTCGGGCTTGAAAAACTTCATAACATCGATCAGACACTTGGACATTTGTCCACCGCCTTGGATCAATTAGGTTTTACTCAAAAAATAGCGGTTGCTGCCTGATAGCCGTGAGATGCTGACTCAACTCCTGCTGTTCATATCACAGACGCTGGTTTCTTTTTTCACGGCTCTGCTTCTTTTCAGGTTTTATTGTCAGTTGATCAAACTTAATCTGAAATGGATTGGGGGCAACATAGGGTTGTTTGTTTTTAAAGTGACAGACTGGCTTGTCTTGCCCCTTAAAAAAATTATTCCTGCCATCAAGAACATCGATTTATCTTCGCTGACAGCTGCATACGGCGTGCTGTGCCTGTATTCATTTTTGAAATATTTGCTGATTACCGGTAATTTTTCTGATGCAGGTATTTTTGTTTCAACATGTTTTGAGTTGATATCCGCTTGTATTTCCGGGGTTACCGGCATGATATTTGTTTCAGCGCTGCTTTCCTGGTTTTCAGCCAATGAGCAGATGAAAAATCTGTTTGAAGTTTTGGTTACTCCTTTGTTGAAACCTTTCCGCGCATTCATTCCGATGATTGCAGGCGTAGATATTTCACCCTTGGCTGCCTTACTTTTTTTACAGGTCTTGAATATATTGATTCAAGGCATACGGGTTCAGTTAATGGTTTGAAACCACAGTGGCCGTTTAAGTAAGTAGAATAAAAAAAACCGCATTAATTGCTTAATGCGGTTCTTACTTAAAGGACTCTTTTGCACAAGTCCCAGTTGCTAGGAATTACAACGCAGCATTTTGTTGAGCTACCATCATGTAGAGCATAGTGATGGAGAGCATGGTGTTAAGACGTGAGGTGAGCATGGCCAAGCGTGCTGCTTTAGCTTTCTCGGGAGCTTCGACAACCACAATGCCCAGAGCCTTTTTCTGATTCGGCCAAATAATGAACCACACGTTAAAAGCCATGACCAGAGCGATCCACATACCCAGACCGATGGCGACCACACCGGTTTGCAAGGTCAGAGCTTGCACAATATAGCCCTGCATCCAGGCGACCAATAAACCTGTGATCACAGTTGCCAAGGCGGCGTAGCGAAACCAGAACAAAGCTGTGGGCGCAATGACTTTGCTGATGGCAGGCTTTTGCTCATCTGGAATATTGGGCATGGAGGGAATTTGCACAAAGTTGAAATACCACAACAGGCCGATCCACATCACGCCGGAAACCACATGCAACCAGCGGACAACAAAAGTTGACCAGACGTGGCTGAATTGGATAGGGTTGCCAGTGATTGAAGTGGTGATAAACAGAACAATGATCAGCAGGACTAGGCCTGCGAATAATGTTTTGTAAAGCGATTGAAGAATTTGTGCCATAAATTACCTTATCCTTAAAGTTAACAAGTCAGGGTTGACGTTATGAAAAACGTAAAAAAATGATTTTGCCATTGATTAACTGGTTTAGTTTTTCTCGTTGACCATCACCAGTTTGCCCATCACCAGTCTTTGGTTCATTCGACTGTAAGCCTCCTGAAGTTGGCTCATGGGCATTGTACAGTCGATGACTGGTTTGATCTTCTTTTCTGAATACCATTCTATTAATTTAGTCATCATTGCTGTATTGTTAGCCGACTCGCGTCTTGCAAATTCACCCCAGAACACACCTACGATAGAAGCGCCTTTTAACAAGGCCAGGTTCAAAGGAATACTGGGTATAGGACCCGAAGCAAAACCGACAACCAAGTACCTGCCACGCCAGGCGATAGATCGCAATGCCGGTTCTGAATACTCACCGCCGACAGGGTCGTAAATGACATCCGGACCTTTGCCATCTGTCATGGCTTTGAGTTTTTCTCTGAAACTGCCATCGCTGTAATTGATGGTTTCATCAGCGCCGAGCTTTGAACATAAATCACATTTTTCTGCCGAAGAGGCTGCTGCAATCACCCGTGCCCCGGCAGCTTTTGCTATTTGGATGGCAGACGTTCCGACGCCACCTGCTGCGCCCAGAATGAATACAGTTTCACCCGGCTTGAGTTCAGCGCGGTCGATCAATGCATGGTAAGAAGTTGCATAAATCATGATGAAGGCTGCAGCGTCCACAGGATCAAAATCCGAAGGCAGAGGCAGGCAGAGTTTCGCCGGAGCAAGCGTATGTGTGCCAAAGCCGCCGGTTCCCTTGAGGCAGGCTACCGATTGCCCTGGTTTGAGATGGTTTACCCCTTCACCGACAGCTTCAATAATGCCGGCAAATTCTGATCCTGGAACAAAGGGAAGCTCAGGCTTCATCTGGTATTTGTTTTGCACAATCAGCAAGTCAGGAAAATTCAGACTGGCGGCTTGTATACGAATAAGTACTTCACCTGGGGCAGGCTGAGGTGTAGATAGACTGACCCAGCGCAATGCTTCGACACCGGTTGGATTTTCACATTGCCAGACATTCATAAGGTTTACTTTCATCAGGAATAAAAAACTGCGTGTGAGCCGGCAACTTCATCAGATTGCCCGCCAGGGTGACCATACAATCATGCTTTATAGGATGATTCATGAAAATTTTGATTTCAAACGACGACGGTTACCTAGCCCCTGGAATTATCGCCTTGTTTGAAGCCATGCGGAAAATTGCAGATGTTGAAGTGGTGGCGCCTGAACAAAATAACAGCGCCAAATCAAATGCATTGACTTTGCACTCTCCCATTTACATACGCGAATCACACAACGGCTTCAGGTACGTGACTGGAACGCCAGCTGATTGCGTTCACATAGCGCTGACAGGTTTGTTGAACTACAAACCGGATCTGGTTGTCTCGGGCATTAACAACGGCGCCAACATGGGGGATGACACCATTTACTCCGGCACAGTAGGCGCGGCCATGGAAGCCTATCTCATGGGCATTCCAGCCATTGCTTTCAGTCAGGTCGAAAGAGGTTGGACGCATATTGAAGATGCGGCTGATTTCGCTCGAGAGTTTGTACTGACCATGATGGCAAATCACACGCCTGAACAGCAACCGTGGTTGCTTAATGTGAACATTCCAAATGTTCCTAAGAGTCAATTGAAACCAGTGAAAATTTGCCGGTTAGGTCGCCGACATCCCGCTGAGCGATTTATCACGCAAGAAAACCCACGGGGAGAAACCATGTATTGGATCGGCAGTGCAGGACCGGCCAAGGACGAGGCGCATGACACTGACTTCTTTGCCACAGCAGCCGGTCACGTGTCTGTTACTCCTTTGCAAGTTGATTTGACTGACCACGCCAACTTGCCCGACTTTGCCGGTTTACTCAACACTTGAAGCTGTTTTGAATGAAACAACGCCCCAGCTTCCCAGTCAAATTAGAGACGGATGCCCAAACAAAAAATAGCAGCGTCTCTACCAGCCCTAGCTGGAGCCAAGGTCAGAAAAGCGCTGGAAATAAAAAGCCTGAAGCCATTTCAGCTTCAGGCTTTGGTCTGGATTCTGCGGCTGTTCGAGCCAATATGGTCAAAAAATTATTGCAATCCGGTTTGGAAGATGACCTGGTGTTACAGGCCATGGGAACGGTTCCACGACATACTTTCATTGACTCTGCCTTGGCCAATCAAGCCTATGAAGACACGAGTTTGCCAATAGGGTTCGGGCAAACCATCTCTAAGCCCAATGTCGTAGCACGGATGATTGAATTGCTCAGGCAAGGGCGGAATTTAAAAATCACCGGCAAGCTCGGGCGTGTGCTTGAAATCGGCACCGGTTGCGGATATCAGGCTGCTGTTCTTAGTCTGCTGTCCACCGAGGTCTACAGTATTGAACGAATCAAAGGCTTGCATGAGAAAGCAAAAGAAAACTTGCGCCCTATGCGATTACCCAACTTGCATTTGATCTTCGGTGATGGTATGAAAGGCTATGTCGCAGGAGCGCCTTACGCAGGCATCATTGCCGCTGCCGGTGGCGATAATATCCCTAAGGAATGGATTGATCAACTAGATACTGGCGGGCGGCTTGTCGCGCCAGTTGTCACTGCCGGGGGGCAGCAGAGTCTGGTTGTGATTGACAAAAACAAAGATGGAATTGAAAAAAGTATTCTTGAGAACGTGCTATTCGTTCCTCTTAAGCCGGGGATCATTTAATGAATAACTTGTACTTGACCTTTATCTTGCGATGCCGGTGCTTACCTGTCGCTTTGCTGCTGGGTTTTCTAGTCGGATGTATGTCCTCAGGAAGATATGCGCCTGCACCGATTGAAGATCGTCAACGCGTCAAACAAGCAACTCAAAACAAACCTTCCAGCTCAACAACCGCAAATGCAAAGCCTGCTTCGCCGCCTGCCCCGGTTGTCAATGAACCACCGCCTAAATCAGCTTATTACGTGGTCAAACCCGGCGACACTTTGATCAAAATCGGTTTGGAGCACGGTCAAAATTGGCGTGACATCATTCGCTGGAATTCCATAGAAAACCCGAACATCATTGACGTCGGGCAGATTCTGCGAGTCTTTCCTCCTATGGTGGACCCCTTAGCTGAGGCTGTGGTCGTCAAACCAGTGACATCGCCAAGCCAGGTGGTCAATACTGGAACTGAGGCTAAAACTTCGCCTGTGAATACAACTCAATCCACATCTGCGGTTGAAAATCCGGATGACGTAACCGTTTTTTCATGGCCTGCGACCGGTAATTTAAGTGCAGGTTTTGATGATCTCAAAAACAAAGGCATTGATATTTCTGGAAAAACCGGTGACGCCGTGTATGCCGCTGCTGATGGCCGGGTTGTCTACGCAGGCGCAGGTTTGCGCGGTTATGGAAATCTGGTGATTGTCAAGCATGCGAATAATTTTCTGACTGCTTATGCTCACAACCAGACATTGCTTGTACGTGAAGACCAGTCTGTCAAACGCGGTCAGAAAATTGCTGAAATGGGTAACAGCGACTCTGAAACAGTCAAGTTGCATTTTGAAATCCGTAAGCAAGGCAAGCCGGTTGATCCTGTCAAACTCTTGCCCCCGCGCTGAATTTCGATATGACTTCTGACCAATTGCCCAAGCCCAATCCTGTTTTGTCTATTGAGTCCATGGATTTGGATGCCCAGGGTATTGCGCACCGGGATGACGGCAAGGTTGTTTTCATTGAAGGTGCTTTGCCTTACGAAAAAGTCACGGTCAATGTGCACCGCAAGAAAAACAACTGGGAGCAGGGCACACTCAGTCAATTGATCAAGCCATCCTCGCAGCGAATACAAGCAGCTTGCCCCCATTTCGGTTTGCATCCGGGAGCCTGCGGCGGCTGCAAAATGCAGCACACCAATATGTTTGCGCAAATAGCGGTCAAACAACGTGTCCTCGAAGACAACTTAAACCATCTGGGTAAAGTGATTCCAGAGCAAATCATCAGACCTTTGCAAGGGCCTGATTGGGGATACCGTTTCAGAGCCAGATTGTCAGTACGTTATGTGGCCAAAAAATCCACAGTGTTGATTGGTTTTCATGAAAGAAAAAGCAGTTATGTTGCGGATATGTCAACTTGCCGGGTACTGCCTGATCACCTAAGTCAATTATTGTTACCCCTGAGGCAATTGATCGGCAGTTTGCAGGTTCGCGATCAATGTCCACAAATTGAAATTGCTTGCGGTGACGAAACCACTGCCTTGGTATTGCGCCATCTGGCGCCGCTGAGTCCAACCGACATAGAACATCTGCATGATTTTGCAGCTACCTACAGGGTTCAATGGTGGGTACAGCCTAAAGGCATAGACTCAATTGCTTTGCTATCTGCCAATGAGAAACAAACCGAGCCATCAGCACTTTTTTATGATTTGCCTGATTTTGATTTGCGGATGTTTTTCCGCCCTGTTGATTTCACTCAAGTCAACCCGGCGATCAACCGGACAATGGTTAGCCGTGCCATTCGTTTACTGAATATTCAAACTGACGATAGCTTGATCGACTGGTTTTGCGGTCTAGGCAATTTCACTTTGCCGATGGCAAGATTTGCCAAAAAAGTCACTGGCATAGAAGGCAGCAAGCCATTGCTGGAGTGGGCAAATAAAAACCGTCAGATGAATGAGCAAAGAGATGCTGAAATGCAAAACCATTTCCCTTTGCATCCGGTTGATTTCAAATGTATGAATCTGTTCGAAATGACAGCGGATGAACTTATGGGTTTTGAGCCTGCCAATAAATGGTTGATTGATCCTCCTCGGGAAGGTGCTTTTGCACTCGTCAAGGCTTTGGTTGACTTGATCGAAACGCCCAGGTTAGAGTCAGCGTGGATGCCGCCAGAACGTATTGTTTATGTGAGTTGCAATCCGGCAACCCTGGCCCGCGATGCCGGCTTGCTGGTGCATGTGGGTGGTTACAGATGTGTTTCTGCCGGTATGGTCAACATGTTTCCGCACACTGCTCACGCAGAGAGCATGGCGGTTTTTGAGCTGACATAACAACAGGCCCCGCAGGGCCTGTTGTTAGTAGGGCGTAGAGAAAATTTAATCGCGTTCGCCGCCCATCAAACCAAGGAGTGCGAGCAAGCTTTGGAATATGTTGATTAAATCCATGTAAATGGCAAGTGTTGCGGTGATGTAATTAGTTTCGCCGCCGTCAATGATTTGTTTGATGTCGTAAAGCATATAAGCGCTGAAGATGGCAATGGCCATCATAGACAAAACCATCATGCCAACTGAGGAGCCGACGAAGATGTTCACTATGCTGCCCACCATCAAAACCATGACGCCGACAAACAGCCACTTGCTCATGCCGGACAAATCGCGTTTGATCACGGTGGCAAGACTGGCCATCAAGAAAAATACACCTGCAGTTCCACCAAAAGCCGTCATGACCAATTGGTTGCCGTTTTTAAATCCCAGAACCATGGCAATCAGCCTGGACATCATTAAACCCATGAAGAAAGTAAAGGCCAGCAGCACTGCAATGCCTTTGGCTGAGTCTTTGGTTTTTTCGATGGCGTAAACAAAACCGAAGATTCCCGCAATAAATACAACCAAGCCCAAGCCGCCGGACAGGGCATAACTCAAACCGGTGGCCACGCCCATCCAGGCACCGAGCACCGTGGGAATCAAAGTAAGGGCAAGTAGCAAATAAGTATTGCGCAATACCCGGTTTCTAGCCTGAGCATCTAAGCCGAGGTCACGGTAGGAAATGGATTGAACCTGATCAGTCATGCAAATCTCCTTTAAGGAACACAGACCTATATGGTACCAATTTATGGCAGTTCAAGTACGGGCTAAGTCCATGTGGCTGGACGGGACTCTCTAGCTTTGCAGGCCATGGCCACAAAGTTGAGCTTAAAAGGGTTAATGCACGGTTATGCTTGGAGTTTTTGACAAGTAAAGCCAAGTAACCATGAAAACCAAAGCCTATCTGGAAATTGCTGATGTAAAACTGATCGCAAGCGCTGCCGAAGCAGAAGCCATCAAAAACAACTGGGCCGTCAGTTTCGCCATCGTCGATGACGGCGGCCATTTGTTATGGTTCCAACGCCTTGACGGAGCGGCACCTGTTTCTGCACATATTGCCCCTGCCAAAGCGCACACTGCTGCCGTCGGCAGACGTGAAACCAAAATTTATGAAGACTTGATCAATGCCGGCAGGTATTCTTTTTTAAGCGCACCCTTGATTCACGGCATGCTTGAAGGCGGGATTCCCATCGTTAAGGATGGACAAATACTGGGTGCCATCGGCGTGAGCGGTGTGAAATCCTCGGAAGATGCGCAAATTGCCAAAGCCGGTTTGGAGGCTATCGGCTTGTGAGCTTCAATAAATCAGACTGTCAGGTTTGATTTCTTGAATGATGGTGGTCGCAATTTCTTCAATGCTTTTCGTGGTTGTGGATAACCAGCGTATGCCGTAACGCCGCATCATTGACTCTGCTTCACGGACTTCGTATTGGCAATTGGGAGTGCTTGCGTACTTGGAATTCGGCCTGCGCTCGTTCCTGATTTCGCTCAGACGTTCAGGCAATATGCTCAGTCCGAATATCTTTTTAATGTGTGGCAATAGTGCCGGCGGCAATGTTTGTCTTTCAAAGTCCTCCGGTATCAATGGGTAGTTGGAGGCTTTGAGTCCGTGTTGCATAGCCAGGTAAAGACTGGTGGGCGTTTTGCCGCTTCTGCTGACGCCGACCAGGATAACGTCTGATTTCTCCAGGTCGGTATTTTTTTGACCATCGTCGTGGGCCAGACTGAAATTGATGGCCTCAATACGATCGTGGTAGGCCTTGCTTTTGCTGATATCTGAAAACCTGCCGATACGGTGATTGGATTTCAGATTCAGTTCAAGCTCTAGCGGTCTCACAAAGGTGCTGAACATATCCATGATCAATGCCTTGGCGTTGAGTGCCAGGATATCCAGTAGTTCATCTTTTGCCAAAGTGGTGAACACAATCGGCCTGACACCTTCTTTTTCAGCCGTTTGATTGATCTGCAGCACGGCTTGCTGCAGTTTTTCTTCTGAGTCTACGAACGGCAAGCGTATGTGTCGGGGCTTGATTTCAAATTGCGCCAGGATAGCGTTGCCGAAGGTCTCCGCAGTGATACCTGTTCCATCAGAAACAAAAAAAACGGTACGGTTAAGCATAAATTCTTTCAAATGGCGCAATACGGGAAAAGCCTAAAATAAGCTTCAAACCGAATTAAATCATGCCCCGCCTCGCAGAAATCATTTGAATATTTTCTGCCGCGCCGTCAGAGGTATGTCAGGCCAGAACTCCTTAAGGAGTTCTTGTCTTGTCAAGTTTTAACTTTTGGAGTACTTCATGTCCGTCTTGTTCAGTCCGACTGCAATGGTCGTCCCTTTTGAGAATTTACGAATGTCTGATGTTGAGGCTGTCGGCGGTAAAAACGCGAGCCTGGGCGAAATGATTTCTCAGTTGCCCCAAGGTGTCAATGTGCCGACCGGTTTTGCCACCACCGCCCATGCATTCCGTTTGTTTTTGCAGCAAGATGGTTTGGACGAACGGATTGAGAAAACCCTCAAAAAACTTGACTCTGAAAATGTGGTGGACCTTGCCGCCACAGGTGCAATCATTCGTACATGGATGATTGCGCAGAAATTCCCGTCTGAATTGGAAGTCGAGGTAAAAAAGGCTTTCACTCTTTTGAATCAAGGTTCAGTCAATGCCTCTTACGCAGTCAGATCTTCAGCCACTGCGGAAGATTTGCCAGACGCTTCCTTTGCCGGTCAGCAGGAAAGTTTTCTCAATGTGCAGGGCATTGACGATGTACTTTTGAAAATCAAGGAAGTGTTTGCCTCCCTTTACAACGACCGTGCCATCAGTTACAGAGTGCACAAGGGCTTTGCACACGCCGAGGTCGCCTTGTCCGCAGGTATACAGCGAATGGTGAGATCAGATCTTGGGGCGGCAGGCGTGATGTTTACGATGGACACTGAATCCGGTTTCGAAGACGTGGTGTTCATTACCTCCAGTTACGGTTTGGGAGAAACCGTAGTCCAAGGCGCCGTGAATCCAGATGAGTTTTATGTTCACAAGCCCATGTTGTTACAGGGTAAGCAAGCGATCGTCAGAAAAAATCTGGGCTCTAAATTGATTCAAATGAATTTCTCAACCCAAGCCGAACGCTCTGCCAACGGCAAACTGGTGGTTACCCATGACGTGCCTGCCGAGATGCGCAACCGCTATTCACTCAGCGATCACGACATCACGCAGCTGGCTGAATATGCCTTGGTGATTGAGAAACACTACGGCCGTGCCATGGACATCGAATGGGGCAAAGACGGTTCTGACGGAAAGTTATACATATTGCAGGCCCGACCGGAAACTGTGAAGAGTCAGCAAAAAGGCCAAACCGAACACCGTTACAAGTTAAAAAACAAAGGCACGGTGCTGGCACAAGGCCGCGCTATCGGGCAAAAAATCGGTACCGGTCCGGTTCGTCTGGTCAGTCATATTTCAGAAATGGACATGGTCAAACCCGGGGATATTCTGGTGACAGATATGACAGACCCTAACTGGGAGCCGGTGATGAAGCGGGCCAGCGCCATTGTGACCAACCGGGGCGGGCGCACTTGTCATGCAGCCATCATTGCGCGTGAACTCGGCATACCTGCGGTGGTGGGTTGCGGGGATGCGACTGAAATATTGCAGGCTGATAGCTTGGTCACTGTGAGTTGTGCCGAAGGCGATACAGGATTCATTTATGACGGTTTGCTTGAGACCGAAATCTCCGAAGTATTGCGCGGTGAAATGCCGCCTATCGCCACCAAGATCATGATGAACATTGGCAACCCCAGTTTGGCATTTGATTTTGCGCAATTACCTAATGCAGGTGTCGGGCTCGCCAGGCTGGAGTTCATCATCAACAACAATATCGGCGTGCATCCCAAAGCGATTTTGGATTATCCGCACATCGATCCTGAGTTGAAAAAAGCTGTTGAATCTGTTGCCAGAGGCCATGCATCACCTAAAGCTTTTTTCATTGATAAAGTCACTGAAGGCGTGTCCACTATTGCAGCCGCTTTTTGGCCCAAGCCTGTGATTGTGCGTTTGTCAGATTTCAAATCCAACGAGTACCGCAAGCTCATTGGCGGTAACCGCTATGAACCGGAAGAAGAAAATCCGATGCTGGGTTTTCGCGGCGCAGTCAGGTACCTGAGTCAGGATTTTCAGCAGGCTTTCGCCATGGAGTGCGAGGCTTTGTGCCGCGTGCGCAATGACATGGGTCTTGTCAATGTGCAGGTCATGGTGCCTTTTGTGCGTACCTTGGGGCAGGCTCAAAGGGTGGTTGAGTTGCTTGCGCAACATGGTTTACGCCGGGGTGACAATGGTTTGAAACTGATCATGATGTGCGAAGTTCCCAGCAATGCTCTGCTGGCAGAGGAGTTTTTGGAACACTTCGATGGCTTTTCCATAGGATCGAATGACTTAACGCAACTGACACTTGGATTGGACCGTGACTCGGGCATGCCATTGCTGGCCGCCGACTTTGATGAGCGCGACCACGCCGTCAAAGCTTTGCTGGTCATGGCTATTCAGGCTTGTCAAAAACACAAAAAATACGTCGGTATTTGCGGGCAGGGACCCAGCGACCACCTGGATTTTGCCCAGTGGCTGGTTTCTATGGGGATTGAATCTATTTCTCTTAATCCGGACAGCGTGGTCGCCACATGGCGGGCGCTTGCAAGGTAAGCAAAACGAAGTCATGTCAAAACAAGTTACAATCTCAGGTTTTCACCTTGTCGCACCACGACGCAGTGGGCGGCTTATTCCATAAGGAGAGTTCATGCGTCATTACGAAATCATATTGTTAATCCACCCGGATCAAAGCGAGCAGGTTCCTGCCATGCTTGAACGGTACAAAGGTCTGATCACCAATGGCGGCGGCAAAGTCCATCGCCTTGAAGATTGGGGCCGTCGTCAGTTGACCTACATGATCAACAAACTGGCCAAAGCACATTATCTTTGCTTGAACATTGAAGCCGACCAGGATGTGATGGGGGAACTGGAGCACGCATTCAAATTCAATGATGCTGTTCTCAGACATCTGACAGTGTCGAAGAAAAAAGCAGAAACTGCGCCTTCACTGATGATGAAAACAGTCGAGCGTGAAGAAGCCCGCAAGACCCAGCATGCTGAATTCCAAGCCTGATATTTGAATTTCAAATGTGAATCGTGTCGATCTCACAGCACGCCTTGTTGAGATTTCCTCAATGCGGTACTCACCTTCCGGTTTGCCGGTTGTCGAAGTCCGCTTAGAACACGAATCACAGTTGGAAGAAGCCGGTATCCAAAGAAAAGTGAATTTGATATTGAAGTCTAAGGCAGTCGGAATCCTGGCTGAAAAACTGGCACTTCAAGAACTGAACAGCATTTTTCTTTTTACCGGGTTTCTGGCCAGCGGCACAAATTCAAAATCGGTCATTTTTCATATCCATTCGTACCAATCTGTTTCCTAGGAGCCCGTGATGGCCACTTTCAAAAAATTCAACAAAGACAAACGCCCCAAGCGCAACACCCAATCTTTGCTTTTCAAACGCAAACGTTTCTGCCGCTTCACCGTCACCGGTGTGGAAGAAATCGACTATAAGGACATCGACACCTTGCGTGATTTCATTGCTGAAAACGGAAAAATCATTCCCGCTCGCCTGACCGGCACCCGTGCGATTTACCAGCGTCAACTCAATACCGCTATCAAGCGCGCGCGCTTTCTGGCCATGTTGCCTTACACCGATCAGCACAAAATCTAAGGAGAAAAAACATGCAAATTATTCTGCTGGAAAAAGTGGTGAACCTGGGCAATCTCGGTGAGGTTGTCAAAGTCAAAGACGGTTACGCACGTAATTTTCTGATCCCTTCCGGTCGCGCCCGTCGCGCTACCAATGTGGCCATTCAGGAATTTGAAGCCCGTCGTGTCGAGCTCGAAAAAGCTGCGCACGAAAAATTGGTGGCTTCACAAGCGCAAGGCGAAAAACTGTCTGGTACCACTGTGAAGATCACACAGAAAGCCGGTGTTGACGGTCGTTTGTTCGGTTCTGTCACCAATTTCGACATCGCCGAAGAACTTTCCAAAATGGGTTATGCGGTTTCTAAAGCGCAAATCCGTATGCCTAAAGGCCCGATCAAAACAGTTGGCGATTCACCGGTTTCTGTTTCCCTGCATACTGATGTATTGATTGATATTCAAGTATCGGTTTACGGCGAATCCGCTTAATTCTTTCGTGCTCTTTATCAAAACCGCTCCTAGGAGCGGTTTTTTTATTGCCGGACTTATTCACAGGTTCAGTCTGATTCTTGGCGGGGTTTTCAACAGGCTTATCCCATGACAAATCCAGCTGAATTCAATAACATGGATCTTTTAGAGGATAACAATGTCCGTCGTTTTTCCAGATTATGAAGAGGCCTCGTCGCTTGACAGGCAGGTAGCCCAATTACGTATTCCCCCCCATTCACTGGAGGCTGAATCCAGCGTCATTGGAGGCTTGTTACTGGATAACACTGCATGGGACAAGATCGGCGACGTTTTGATTGACGCTGATTTTTACAGGTATGAACACCGCTTGGTTTTTTCCAGCGTAAGTACGTTGATCAATGCCAATCGGGCAGCAGATGTAATCACCGTGTTTGAACATTTGCAAACTCAGGGCAAGGCGGACGAAATCGGTGGTCTGGCTTATTTAAATTCATTGGCGCAATATGTGCCGAGTTCAGCCAATATTCGCCGCTATGCCGAAATTGTGCGCGAGCGCTCGATTCTCAGAAAACTGATCAGCGTCAGCGACGAGATTGCGACCTCCGCAATGAGCACCAAGGGTAAGCCAGTGCCTTTGATTTTGGATGAAGCCGAGCAAAAAATCTTCAACATTGGTGAAGAGGGCGCGCGTATGCGCCAGGGTTTTCAGTCCATGGGTAATCTGGTGGTGCAACTGCTAGACCGCGTGGAAGAAATGTCGCAAAACCCGAATGACATTACCGGCGTTCCGACTGGATTTTTCGATCTTGACCGCATGACCTCAGGTATGCAGGCCGGCGATTTGATTGTGTTGGCAGCCAGACCTTCAATGGGAAAAACTGCGCTTGCCATCAATATTGCTGAAAACGTGGCGCTCAAAGAAGGCTTGCCGGTTGCGGTTTTTTCCATGGAAATGGGCGCGTCACAACTGGCTATTCGTATCGTAGGTTCTATCGGTCGCATAGACCAGACCAGATTACGTACAGGAAAGTTACTTGACGAAGAATGGCCAAGATTGACCGAGGCAGTCGAGCGTTTGCGCAATGTCTCCTTGTCAATTGATGAAACGCCGGGACTCACGCCCAGTGAACTGCGCGCCAATGCCAGGCGACTGGCCCGCAGCTGCGGCAAGCTGGGATTGGTGGTTGTCGATTACCTTCAACTCATGACCGGTAGCAGCGGCAGTGATGGCGATAACAGAGCCACTGAACTGGGCGAAATTTCCCGCGGTTTGAAGATGCTGGCCAAGGAATTGCAATGCCCGGTGATCGCCTTGTCGCAGTTGAATCGCGGCGTTGAGCAGCGCACAGATAAGCGGCCCATGATGAGTGATTTGCGGGAGTCCGGTGCCATTGAACAGGATGCGGATGTCATCATGTTTATTTACCGTGATGACTATTACAACAAGGACTCCAAAGAGCCCGGCGTTGCTGAAATCATCATCGGTAAACAGCGTAACGGGCCTACAGGTACTGTCAAATTGACATTCCTGAAACCGATCACGAAATTTGAATCCTATGCCGGTCCGAGCTCTGACTATTGATGTTTAAAGTACTTCGCTGGCAAAGTCAGCAAGCCTAGAGCGCTCGCCTCTGGCCAAGGTGATGTGGCCGCCGTGCGGCCAGCCTTTAAATTTATCCACCGCGTAGGTCAAGCCGGATGAACCTTCTGTCAGGTAGGGCGTATCGATTTGCGCCAGATTACCCATACAAATGATTTTGGTGCCCGGTCCGGCGCGGGTGATCAAGGTCTTCATTTGCTTGGGCGTCAGGTTTTGCGCCTCATCAATGATGACGAATTTATTCAAAAATGTCCGACCGCGCATGAAATTCAGGCTTTTGATCTTGATCTTGCTGCGTATCAATTCACTGGTGGCAGCTCGGCCCCATTCACCTGCACTGGTGTCTGTTTTGCCAAGGACTTCCAGATTGTCATCAAGTGCGCCCATCCAAGGACCCATTTTTTCCTCTTCAGTACCTGGCAAAAAACCTATGTCTTCACCGACGCTGACAGTGGCGCGGGTCATGATGATTTCGGTGTAGCGGCGTTCATCCAGCACCTGCACCAGGCCGGCGGCCAGCGCAAGCAGCGTCTTACCAGTACCGGCGGTTCCGGTCAAAGTGACGAAGTCAACTTCTGAATCCATGAGCATATTCAGAGCGAAATTCTGTTCACGGTTGCGCGTGGTGATGCCCCAGGCCGCATTTTTGAGGTGGCTGTAATCCTTCAGCGTTTTGAAAACAGCCGTTTTCCCTCTGATTTCTGTTACCCGTGCATAAAGACTGGGCTCGCCCGGACTTTCAAAATAAACAAACTGATTGATGTGCATGCCGGCCACCACAGAGCCGCCTATGCGGTAGTAGGTATGGCCGCCGCTTTGCCAGCTTTCGACGGTTTTCGCCTGTTTAGACCAGAAATCAGAAGCCAGCGCCAGCGACCCTGAATAAAGCAAGTCACCGTCTTCAAGCGTTTTGTCGTTCTGGTAATCCTCCGCTGCCAGCCCTAATGCGCGCGCTTTGACGCGCATGTTGATGTCTTTGCTGACCAGCACAACCTCGCGCGGGGCGTGTAAATCGCCTAAAGCCTTGACGACACCCAGTATCTGATTGTCGGCCTTGCCTTGAGGCAAACTGCTTGGCAACGAGAAGTCAAGCGGAACAGTTTGGAAAAATAATTTGCCACCAACTTCCTTGTGACCGGTGCTTGACAAAAGCAAGCCATTGGTTATGTCGGTGTTGCTGATACCTACAAGTGAATCCAGGGTGCGACTGGTCTGGCGGGCGTTGCGGGCAACCTCGGTCATGCCTTTTTTATGACTGTCTAATTCTTCCAAGACGATCATGGGCAGGAAAATATCGTGCTCTTCAAACCTGAACAAGCACATCGGGTCGTGCATCAGCACATTGGTGTCGAGCACAAACAATTTGGTGGGAGAGTTTTGTTTCTTTTTCAGTTTGGACGCTGAAAGCATTTCACTGTTTGCTGGTAAAGCCGGCATGTCTGAAGCATGCGAACGTGATTGCACAGCTTTTGCAGGCTTGGTTTTTTTGACGGGTGTAGCTACAACTGACATCGAATCAGTCGCTTCTGGTCTAGCGTTTGTTGATCTTGCTGTGGTGGAAGACTTCGACGGCATTGCAGTCGAAGTTTTGGACGCAGAGAGTAAATCGGCTCTCTTGCGAGGAGCAGGCGGGAGTGGCATGGGATTAGAGACTCAAGCTGTCGCTGCGGCTTTTTTGAGTGCCTTGACGGCTTTTAAAACCTCATCCACGTGGCCGGGTACTTTGAGGCCACGCCATTCTTGCTTAAGTACGCCGTCAGGGCCTACCAAAAAAGTGCTTCGTTCAATGCCTTTGACTTTTTTACCGTACATGATTTTGTTTTTGACTACACCAAACATGTGACACATTTTTTCTTCAGTATCAGCAATCAGTTCAAAAGGAAGTTCAAGTTTTTCCTTGAAGCTGTCATGTGAACGCATATTGTCCCGGGAAACACCAAAAATGACAGCGCCTGCTTTGGTGAAATCTTTGAATTTGTCTCGGAATTGCATGGCTTCAGTGGTGCACCCCGGGGTATTGTCCTTGGGATAAAAATAAAGAATGACAATTTGGCCTGCGTGTGACTGGTGGTTGACCTTGACGCCACCGGTGGCGTTTGCTTCAAATTCGGGAAGGTGTTTATTGAGAACAATCGCCATGGTTCAGGGTCCGTTGTGACAGTAATCCCGAAGAAAAACTCCGGTAAGCCATCATTTTATCTCGAAATGCAATGCCGCCTCCGGAAGCAACAAAGTTGCTGATGAAAAGTCTATCGAATCATTAGCAGACGGTGTCTTCCAAAAGCAAAATAGCTGCAACGCGCCTGCCTTCTGCTGCAAGGATATTGAATGTTCGGCAAGCTGCTGCTGTGTCCATGGTTTCTAAGCCCGTGCGCCGTTCAATGAACGCGCCCACCAGCGCTGCGGAGGGGAAAAGTTGTTTTTTACCGCAACCCAGCAAGACAATTTCAGCTTCGGTCGGCGCAATCAAATCCAAGTCTATGGTTTGAATATCGGCGACATATTGACCGGGCCAGGATTGGATCAAACCGTTTGAGCTGATCAGCAGGTTATGGCTGTAACGAACACCATTGATGGCTATCCAGCTTGCTGTGTAAGCAGTGATAGACAAACTGTCTGTGCGATCAGGCTGAAATTTCATGCATTAATGTCGGTGCAATAGAGGAAAAACCCGTAGAAATATGGTCAAATTATAGGCTTTGGATCTGAAGCCATTCTGGAGTTGCGTTGAAAACCATTCATAAATCATCAAAGCTTGACAATGTGTGCTACGACATACGCGGCCCTGTGCTTGAAAAAGCCCGCCAGATGGAGGAAGAGGGTCACAAAATCATCAAGCTCAACATAGGCAATCTGGCTGTCTTCGGATTTGACGCGCCGGAAGAAATTCAGCAGGACATCATCCGCAATTTGCCCGGCGCTGCCGCTTACTCAGACAGCAAAGGTATTTTTGCGGCCCGCAAAGCAGTGATGCATTACTCGCAGCAGCAAGGTGTTGAGGGCGTCAACCTGGATGATATTTATCTTGGCAACGGTGCCAGCGAATTGATCGTCATGGCCACCAATGCTTTGCTCAATACCGGCGACGAGATGCTGTTGCCTGCGCCGGATTACCCCTTATGGACGGCGGCAGTCAGTTTGTCCGGCGGCACGCCAGTGCATTACATGTGCGATGAAGCCAATGGCTGGATGCCTGATATTGAAGATATCAAGGCCAAAATCACGAAAAAAACCAAGGGCATTGTGGTCATCAATCCGAACAACCCGACCGGCGCTTTGTATTCGGATGCTTTGTTGAACAGCATTGTGGATCTGGCGCGTGAACATGGTTTGATTCTTTTTGCAGATGAGGTGTATGACAAGGTGCTTTACGACGACGTTCACCACACTGCCATGGCCAGTTTGTCCAAAGATGTATTCACGCTGACTTTTAATTCACTCTCAAAAAGCTATAGATCCTGCGGTTACAGGGCCGGCTGGATGGTTGTGTCGGGTGATAAAAAACCGGCCAAAGACTATATTGAAGGCCTCAATATGTTGTCTTCCATGCGTTTGTGCGCAAATGTTCCCGGGCAAAGCGCTATTCAAACCGCATTAGGCGGCTACCAGACCATCAATGATTTGATCAAGCCCGGCGGCCGCTTGCGTCGCCAGCGTGACCTGGCTTATGAATTGATCACTGCCATACCCGGTGTCACTTGCGTCAAGCCTCAAGCTGCTTTGTATATGTTCCCCAAGTTAGACCCCAAGATGTACCCGATCCAGGACGATCAGCAATTCATCAATGATTTGTTGCAGGAAAGCAAGGTCTTGTTGGTGCAGGGAACCGGCTTTAACTGGCCGTCAACTGACCATTTCCGTATTGTGTTTTTACCTCACGAAGACGAATTGCGTGTAGCCATTGCCCGGATAGCCAAATTTCTGGAAAACTACAGAAAACACGCTGCATCATGAGGCCGCTGCAAATAGGACTACTGGGCATGGGAACTGTCGGTAACGGCACATACCAAGTCCTGCAAAGAAACAAACTGCAAATTGAACGCCGTCTAGGCAGAAGCATACATATCAGCATGGTGGCTGACCTGGATGCGGCCAAAGCCCGGGCTCAAGTTGGCCAAGACTGTGAAGTGGTGTCGGATGCAAATCTGGTCATAGCCAACCCGGATATCGATGTGGTCATCGAATTGATTGGCGGATATGGATTCGCTTATGACATCGTTTTAAAGGCCATTGCCGCCGGTAAACACGTGGTCACTGCCAATAAGGCTTTGCTTGCAGTGCATGGCTCGCATATTTTTGAAGCCGCCAAAGAAAAAGGCGTCATGATCGGCTATGAAGCTTCCGTGGCGGGTGGTATTCCCATCATCAAGGTCTTGCGCGAAGGATTGACGGCAAATCGTATCCACTGGGTTGCGGGCATCATCAATGGAACCACCAATTTCATTCTGACGCAAATGCGCGAAAAAGGATGGAGTTTTGAAAAGGCCTTGCAGGAAGCGCAATCGCTTGGCTATGCAGAAGCCGATCCGACATTTGATATTGAAGGTGTTGACGCTGCTCACAAATGCAGCATCATCTCTGCCATTGCCTTCGGTATCCCGATTCCCTTTGAATCTGCTTATGTCGAAGGCATCAGTCAATTACAAGCCCAGGATATTCAATTCGCCGCCCAACTCGGTTACCGGATCAAGCTGTTGGGCATCACAAAATCCTCCTCCCAAGGTGTTGAGGTGCGCGTCCATCCTTGCCTGATTTCCGAAAAATCGCTGCTTGCTAATGTTGAGGGTGCAATGAATGCAGTCATGGTCCACGCAGATGCCACGGGAACCAGCATGTATTACGGCAAAGGTGCCGGTGGTGAACCGACGGCCAGCGCAGTGATCGCAGATGTGATTGATATTGCAAGATGGTCTTCGGTGGATCCGGCTTTACGTATTCCTGCCATGGCCTTTCAATCCGATGACGTCTCCGGCATTCGCATCATGGGTATGGATGAGGTCACCAGTTGCTACTACTTGCGCATTGGTGTGGCTGATCAGCCCGGTGTTTTGGCCAGTGTTTCCAGGTTACTGGCTGATGCCGGTATCAGTGTGGACGCCATGATTCAACAACCTGCGGATTCTGCAAGGATGCAAACTGAACTGATCATCCTCACGCACCATGCGCGCGAAGCTGTGATGAACTCTGCGATTGCAAACATAGAGAAATTACCGACAGTGCTGGGTTCAGTGGTTCGCATTCGCAAGGAAGAATTCAACTGATGTTTTATCTTTCAACCCGGGGCTACAACGGCCACCAGAAATTTTGCGACATATTGCTCGAAGGCCTAGCTCCTGATGGCGGTCTTTATCTTCCGGCCACCTATCCCCAGGTCAATCTGCAACTCTTACAACGCTTGCGTGATACCTTTACCACCAAGGGATATGCTTATCTGGCTTTTGAAATACTGTCCTTGTACATAGACGATATTCCTGCTGAAGATCTGTTGGTGATTTGCCGCAAAACCTATACCGCTGAGGTGTTCGGCGATCCGCTGATCACGCCATTGCGAAATATAGACGGTGACCTGCATATTCTGGCTTTGTCCAACGGCCCGACCTTGGCATTCAAAGACATGGCCATGCAGCTGCTGGGCAATTTGTTTGAATACGAATTGAAAAGACGCAGCGAGCATCTCAATATTCTGGGTGCAACTTCAGGTGACACCGGCAGTGCTGCTGAATACGCCATGCGAGGAAAAAAAGGGGTTCAGGTTTTCATGACCAGCCCTAACGGGCGCATGAGCAGGTTTCAACAGGCTCAAATGTTCAGTCTGATGGACGACAATATTTTCAATATCGCGGTCAACGGCGTTTTTGACGATTGCCAGGACATCGTCAAAGCGGTGTCGCATGATTTGGTGTTCAAGAAAAAATACAAAATCGGTACAGTCAACTCGATCAACTGGGCGCGTCTGCTGGCTCAGGTGGTTTACTATTTCGCAGGTTATTTTCAAGCCACTACTGAGAATTCTCAGTCTGTCAGTTTCTCTGTTCCCAGCGGTAATTTCGGCAATGTGTGCGCCGGCCATGTGGCCCGGATGATGGGATTGCCGGTTTCTCAACTTGTGGTGGCGACCAACGAAAACGACGTGCTCGATGAGTTCTTCAGGTCCGGCAGCTACAAAATCAGAGACAGCGCGCATACCTTCGAGACTTCAAGTCCTTCCATGGATATTTCCAAGGCCAGTAATTTCGAACGGTTTATTTATGATTTCCTCAAGCAGGATTCAGCCAGGACAGCAGAGTTGTTTCACCATCAACTTTCAACCAAAGGCGCTTTCAATTTATCTGCTGAACCTGATTTCGTCAACTTGAAGAGCCGCTTCGGTTTTGTCAGCGGCAAAAGCACCCACGACGACAGACTCCATACCATCAGTCGTATGCATTCAGTCTTCGGTCAAGTGGTAGACCCGCACACAGCTGATGGCTTCAAAGTCGCCCTGGAGCACATGAACCCGGGTGAGCCCATGATTGTTTTGGAAACCGCCTTGCCTGTGAAATTCGCTGACACCATCATGCAAGCCATACAGCAAATGCCGCAAGTACCGCACAAGTTCAAAGACCTGGAAAGCATGCCTTTGAAGTTTGAGGTGATGCCTCCTGATATTGACCAAGTCAAAAGATTTATCGAAGCGCATTGCAACAGCTAGTTTTCGTGTCGCACTGACAGGTTTTGTTCTTTTGGCAGATTTTTAAGTTGCATTTCATGAATAAACCACAGTTACTTT
Organism: Bordetella parapertussis; assembly: GCA_945870575.1. Lineage (GTDB taxonomy): Bacteria > Pseudomonadota > Gammaproteobacteria > Burkholderiales > Burkholderiaceae_C > Limnohabitans. The sequence goes on from CAMBSK010000009.1 coordinate 28,977, forward strand.
CGCTAGACGACGGATTGAGCCAATTGCTTGCTCAGGCATTGCCTTTGGAAGATACCGAAATGGTGTCTAGCTTCGATGCAGACGCACGCGTGTTGGCTGAAGACCTGGTGTCGGAACTCGATGTACCGGCGTTCAACAATTCAGCCATGGACGGATATGCGTTTTGTTTTGATGACTTCAAAGCTTCTGCCGGCGTGCTTGAACACGGACAGCGTATCCCTGCCGGACATTTTCCCGATGCAATGAAAGCCGGGCACGCAGACCGAATTTTCACCGGCGCACCGCTGCCTCAAGGCGCAGACACCGTGGTCATGCAAGAGGAATGTGAACTGCTTTCAGACGGTCGCGTGAAAATTAATTCGCAACCCGTCAAAGGCCAATGTGTGCGCATGCGCGGTGAAGATATTTCATGCGGACAAAAAGTTTTGCAACGCGGGCACCGCTTGACGCCTGCCAGTCTGGGTCTGGCAGCCAGCTTGGGTTTGGCTGAGTTGCCCGTGGTTCGCCGTCCCCGGGTGGCCCTGTTTTCTACCGGGGACGAGTTGATCATGCCCGGAACAGTCAAGCCAGCTGATTTGCCCCCAGGCTCCATTTTTAATTCCAACCGTTTCTTTTTGAAGGCTTTGCTAGAGCGCTTAGGTTGTGTGGTGACCGATGCAGGCATATTGGCAGATAAGCTCTCTGACACACGGGCGGCGTTTGCGCTGGCTGCCAAAACGCATGACTTATTGCTGACCAGTGGAGGCGTTTCTGTTGGCGAAGAAGACCATGTGAAACCGGCCATCCAATCGCTGGGTGAATTGCAGTTGTGGGCGTTGGCGATCAAACCCGGAAAGCCGTTTGCATACGGCCGGATTCAGCAGGACCAGGACAAGCCTGTGCACTTTATCGGTTTGCCCGGTAATCCTGTCTCCAGTCTGGTGACTTTCATTGTCTTGGTCAGGCCGTTTGTGCTCAGCTTGCAGGCCGCAACACAGACTGCGCTGGAAAGTTTTTCTATGCGAGCAGACTTCGCCTGGTCCAAAGCCGACAAGCGCAGAGAATTTTTGCGGGTTAAGCGCAACCCATCCGGCGGACTGGATTTGTTTGATAACCAAAGTTCAGGCGTTTTGACGTCTGCCGTCTGGGGCGATGGATTGATTGACAATCTACCCGGGCAAACCATCAAACCCGGCGATATGGTTTCTTACCTTCCTTTTATTTCCAGCATCTCATGAAAATTCATTTGCGTTATTTCGCCTCCGTCAGAGAGCACATCGGTCTGGCGCAGGAAACTATAGAAACCAACGCCATAGATCTGCATGCATTGCGCCAGGAACTTATTTCCCGCGGGGAAACCTATGCCGCTGCCTTGGCAAGTGGTAAGGCCATACGCATGGCCTTGAACCAGGTGGTCAGCGATGGCAGCACGCTGTTGCAAGCCGATGCTGAAATTGCTTTTTTCCCTCCAGTCACTGGCGGTTGATCATGAGTTTCAATGTCGTTATACAGACCGGGGATTTTGATGTCACTCAGGAAATTGCAAAACTCCGGCACGGCAATACATCTGTCGGTGCCGTCTGCAGCTTCATAGGTACGGTCAGAGACCGTAATGAAGGCGATCAAGTCGCTTCGTTGGAGTTGGAACATTACCCGGGCATGACAGAAGCTTCAATACAAAAGATGATGCAGGAAGCGCAAACGCGTTTTGATATTTTCGGCGCCACCGTTATTCACCGCGTTGGCTTACTCATGCCGCTGGACCAGATAGTGCTCGTGGCCGTGACTTCAGCGCATCGCGGGCAAAGCTTTCTGGCCTGTGAATTTTTGATGGATTATTTGAAAACCCATGCGCCTTTCTGGAAAAAGGAAGCCACGCCTGCCGGACACCGCTGGGTAGACGCCAGAGTATCAGACGACCAGGCCATGGACCGCTGGGGTATAGCTACTGACAACGCCGGGAAGTAGGCATTTCAGCTGACCTTGAAATCCCGGCTGATCGCCGCAAATACCACATAAGAATCGAATCAATGAGGTAATTCATGCGGTTAGACAAATTAACAAGCAAATTCCAAGAAGCTCTGTCAGATGCCCAAACCTTGGCGCTGGGCGCTGACCATGCTTTTATTGAACCCTGCCATTTGCTGGTAGCCATGCTCAAGCAAGATGATGGGCCGCGTTCGTTGTTGATGCGCGCAGGTGTGAATATCAACGGCCTGCTCAAAGACAGCGAAGAAGCCATTAAAAACTTGCCGCAGATTCAGGGTCAAGAGCAAGTACAGGTCAGCCGCGATCTGGTGACCTTGCTGCAGGCTGCCGAAAAAGACGCGCTCAAACGAGGTGACCAGTATGTGGCCGGCGAATTATTCATTCTTGCCTTTTGCGAATCTAAAAGCGAATTGGCCAATAAGGCACGTGCCCACGGCCTCAATAAGCAGTCGCTTCATGCAGCCATTGAGGCTGTGCGCGGCGGTGAAACAGTCAAGACCGCAGATGCAGAGGGTCAACGTGAAACCTTGAAGAAGTATTGCATGGACCTGACAGAGCGGGCGCGCCTAGGCAAACTGGACCCGGTGATAGGCCGTGATGATGAAATCCGTCGCGCGATTCAAGTGCTACAAAGGCGCAGCAAAAACAACCCGGTGCTCATCGGCGAGCCCGGTGTTGGTAAGACAGCTATCGTCGAAGGCCTGGCGCAGCGCATCGTCTCTGGGGAAGTGCCGGACTCTCTCAAGGGCAAACGTGTGTTGTCGCTGGACATGGCGTCATTGCTGGCCGGTGCCAAATTCAGAGGTGAATTTGAAGAACGTTTGAAAAACGTCTTGAATGAACTCGCCAAAGACCAGGGCAATACCATTGTTTTTATTGATGAACTGCACACCATGGTGGGTGCCGGCAAGGCCGAAGGTGCGATGGACGCAGGCAATATGCTCAAGCCAGCGCTGGCCCGCGGCGAATTGCATTGTGTCGGCGCGACTACTTTAGACGAATACCGCAAATTCATCGAAAAAGATGCCGCGCTGGAAAGACGTTTTCAAAAAATCATTGTGGGCGAGCCCTCAGTGGAGGCGACCATTGCTATATTGCGCGGATTGCAGGAGAAGTACGAGGTTCACCACGGGGTTGAAATCACTGACCCGGCTATCGTGGCTGCGGCTGAACTCTCACACCGTTACATCACAGACCGTTTTCTGCCCGACAAAGCCATTGATTTGATAGATGAAGCGGCCGCCAAAATCAAAATCGAGATTGACTCCAAACCCGAGGTGATGGACAAGCTTGACCGGCGGTTGATTCAACTCAAAATTGAGCGCGAAGCCGTGCGCAAAGAGCAGGACGACGCATCCATCAAGCGCATGACTTTGATTGAAGAAGAAATTCTCAAGTTGCAACTTGAGTATGCAGACTTGGAGGACATCTGGAAATCAGAAAAAGCCCAAGCTCAGGGCGGCGCCATGGTCAAAGAGGAGATTGAGCGTTGCAAGATTCAAATAGAAGAATTCAAACGCAAAGGCGATTTCAACAAGGTTGCCGAGCTTCAATACGGCAAATTGCCTGAATTGGAAAAAAGACTCAAAGAAGCTAATGCCGGGGACTCCGGGATTGCAAAAGTATCGAACACAGCCAGGTTACTCAGAACACAAGTCGGAGCTGAAGAGATTGCCGAAGTGGTGGCACGTGCCACCGGCATTCCGGTCTCCAAGCTGATGCAAGGTGAGCGCGACAAGCTATTGAAAATGGAAGACAGCTTGCACGAAAGTGTGATCGGTCAGGACGAGGCCATTTTGGCCGTGGCCAATGCCATCAGGCGTTCGCGCGCTGGATTAAGCGATCCTTCACGGCCTACAGGTTCCTTCCTGTTTTTGGGTCCGACTGGCGTGGGTAAAACCGAGCTATGCAAATCTTTGGCCGGATTCTTGTTTGACAGCGAAGACCATTTGGTTCGCATAGACATGAGTGAGTTCATGGAGAAACACTCTGTCAGCAAATTGATTGGTGCGCCTCCCGGTTATGTGGGATACGACGAGGGCGGTTATTTGACCGAATTGGTCAGACGCAAACCTTATTCTGTGATTTTGATGGATGAGATTGAAAAAGCCCATCCGGATGTTTTCAACATTCTTTTGCAAGTGCTCGACGACGGTCGTTTGACTGACGGGCAGGGCAGAACAGTGGACTTCAAAAACACTGTGATTGTCATGACATCCAACATCGGATCAAAAATCATACAAAGCATGTTCGGACAAGACCCGGCCGATGTGAAAGACGCGGTATGGGATGAATTGAAAAACCATTTCAGACCCGAGTTTCTTAACCGTATTGATGAAACAGTGGTTTTCCATTCGTTGAATGCACAGCACATTGAGAAAATAGCCGGTATTCAATTGCACGCTCTGGGTCAACGTTTGGAGCGTATTGATTTACATCTGGATGTGTCTCCCGCAGCTTTGCAGGAATTGGCTAAGGTCGGTTTTGATCCGATATTCGGTGCCAGACCGCTCAAGCGCGCCATTCAACAGAGGATAGAGAATCCATTGTCTAAATTGCTTTTGGAAGGTAAATTCCTGCCTGAGGATGTGGTGGCTGTGAGCGTGGACACCATTCACGCACCCGGTGAATTTTTATTCACGTCGGTTAAACCTAAGCCATAAAAAGGCACAAAACAAAAAGGGCCGCGGTTGCGGCCCTTTTCAGTTGATTGCGAAAATCGATCAGCTCAGGTGTTTGCCAATCAGGCTGGCAAGTTCAAACATGGTGACTTGCGCTTTGCCGAAAACTGCTTTGAGTTTGTCGTCGGCATTGATGTTGCGCTTGTTGACCTTGTCTTGCAGATTGTGTTTCTTGATGTAGACCCACAATTTACTGACAACTTCAGTGCGCGGCATCGGGCTTGAACCGATGACTGCTGCCAATGCGCCGCTAGGTGTCAGCGGTTTCATAAATGCTGCATTGGGAGTGCGTTTTTTTGCGGGAGCTTTTTTTGCAGCTACTTTTTTAGCTGGTGCTTTTTTTGCCACTGCTTTTTTCGCAGGTGCTTTTTTTGCAGCTACTTTTTTAGCGGGGGCTTTTTTCGCTGGAGCTTTTTTTGCTACGGGTTTTTTCACAGCAGCTTTTTTCGCGGGAGTTTTTTTCACTGCGGTTTTTTTAGCCGCTTTTTTTGCAGTTGCCATTTTCATTTTCCTTCTAGAAGTGATTGAAATGCCGCCAAGTTCACCTTTTGTCGGCACCTGTATCCTAAGGGAGAAAACTGATTTTTCATAGCAAAAATCTCGATTTCTCCTCTGAAAACTCGAATTTTTCAGTCTTTTTTGTTTTTCATTCCCCCTCTGACAACGCTTTCAGGTTTACGTACTCGAATAAACGAGATGATTTTTCATAATATGAAATTTAATGCGTATTCTTGCTTCAATTATTCTTTCAGCAAGACCAGTTTTTCTATTTAATCTTAGAAAACTCTTTTAAGTATTTGATTTCATGCGGGAAAAATATATTCATCTATAAGATACAAGATCTTGAATATGTCTTATATAAGACATAAAATAAAAGTTCTGATCAGTTGCTACCGACAGATCTCATTCATTTCAATCAACTCAGGAGTTCCAACATGTCCAAAACACCACAAAGCCGTGATCAGCAAATCGCCGCTATTGAAAAAGACTGGGCCGACAACCCCCGCTGGAAAGGCGTGAAACGCGGCTACAGCGCCGCAGATGTGGTGCGTTTGCGCGGCAGTATGCACATCGAACATACCTTGGCTCAACGCGGTGCCGAGAAACTGTGGGACAAGATCAATGGCGGCTCTAAAAAAGGCTATGTGAACGCATTCGGCGCCATCAGCGCAGGGCAGGCCATGCAGCAGGCCAAGGCAGGCCTTGAAGCAGTTTATTTATCTGGTTGGCAGGTGGCCGCAGACGGCAACACGTCTGAGACCATGTACCCGGATCAGTCCTTGTACGCCTACGATTCGGTACCCACCATGGTCCGCCGCATCAATAACACCTTCAAGCGCGCTGATGAAATCCAGTGGGGCCGCGGCATCGAGCCCGGCAGCAAAGATTTCATCGACTACTTCCTGCCTATCGTGGCCGATGCAGAAGCTGGTTTCGGCGGCGTGTTGAACGCATTTGAATTGATGAAAAACATGATTGCCTCGGGTGCTGCCGGTGTGCACTTTGAAGACCAATTGGCCGCAGTTAAAAAATGCGGTCACATGGGTGGCAAGGTGCTGGTTCCCACCCACGAAGCATGCGAAAAATTGATTTCTGCGCGCTTTGCCGCCGACGTCATGGGCGTGCCCACTATCGTTCTGGCCAGAACCGATGCCGAGGCAGCAAACCTCATCACTTCAGACCACGACGCCAACGACAAACCTTTCTTGACCGGCGAGCGTACACAAGAAGGTTTTTACCGTGTCAAAAATGGTTTGGAGCAAGCCATCAGCCGCGGCGTTGCATACGCTCCTTACGCTGACTTGGTGTGGTGCGAAACAGGTGTGCCAGACATCGGATTTGCCCGTGAATTTGCACAAGCCGTACACGCTGCTTGCCCCGGCAAATTGTTGTCCTACAACTGCTCACCATCGTTTAACTGGAAAAAGAATTTGAACGACACGCAGATTGCTTCTTTCCAGGAAGATTTGTCTGCACTGGGCTACAAATACCAGTTCATCACCTTGGCCGGTATCCATATCAACTGGTTCAATACCTTCCAATTTGCACACGCTTACGCCAACGGCGAAGGTATGAAGCATTACGTGAACATGGTTCAAGAGCCTGAATTCGCTGCGCGCGAACAAGGCTATACCTTTGTGTCGCACCAGCAGGAAGTCGGCGCAGGTTATTTTGATGACGTCACCACTGTGATCCAGGGTGGTTCATCTAGCGTCAAGGCTTTGTCCGGTTCTACCGAAGAAGAGCAATTTCACTGAGATTGTTTGCTTGTTATAGCCCGGTCTTGGCCGGGCTTTTTTTATGGGAAAATTGCATATTGACACTTCACAGAATGCAGCGCGGCTAATTCCGCGCTTTTTAATTTCAGACTCATGGTTCAAATCACATTACCTGACGGCTCTTTGCGTGAATTCCCCGGCCCAGTCACCGTGGCCGAAGTTGCTGCCTCCATAGGCGCCGGTTTGGCCAAAGCCACCTTGGGTGGCAAGGTTGACGACCAACTGGTCGATGCCAGTTTCAGCATTTCGCGCAACGCGGGTCTGTCCATCGTGACCGCCAAGGACGCTGAGGGGCTTGAACTCATACGCCACTCTACGGCGCATTTGCTGGCTTATGCGGTCAAGTCAATGTTCCCGCAAGCCCAGGTCACCATAGGACCGGTGATTGAAAACGGGTTTTATTACGATTTCTCATTTGAGCGGCCATTCACGCCTGAAGATTTGGTGGCGATAGAAAAACGCATGACTGAGCTGGCATCCAAAGACGAGCAGGTACTTCGTCGCGTTTTACCGCGCGATGAGGCGGTGGCGTATTTCAAATCGCTGGGTGAGCATTACAAAGCCGAAATCATCGGCAGCATTCCTGCCGGAGAAGACGTTAGCCTCTACAGGGAAGGGGAGTTTGAGGACTTGTGCCGCGGCCCGCACGTTCCCAGCACCGGCAAGCTCAAACATTTCAAGCTGATGAAAGTGGCCGGTGCGTACTGGCGTGGCGACAGCAAAAATGAAATGTTGCAGCGTATTTACGGCACCGCTTGGACCAGCAAGGAAGACTTGCAGTTGTATTTGACACAACTAGAAGAGGCCGAAAAACGCGACCATCGCAAACTCGGCCGTGAGCTGGATTTGTTCCACATCGATGACCACGCACCCGGTTTGGTGTTCTGGCATCCGCACGGTTGGACGCTGTGGCAAATGGTTGAACAGTACATGCGTCAGGTCTACCGTGACAACGGTTACCTAGAGGTGAAGGCGCCTCAAATTCTGGATAAAACCTTGTGGGAGAAAACCGGTCATTGGGACAAATACCGCGAAAACATGTTCACCACTGAGTCGGAAAAACGCGATTACGCACTCAAGCCCATGAATTGTCCCGGGCATATTTTGATTTTCAATCAAGGCATCAAGAGCTACCGAGATTTGCCCTTGCGTTATGGCGAATTTGGTCAATGCCACCGCAATGAACCTACCGGCGGCTTGCACGGCATCATGCGGGTACGTGGTTTCACGCAGGACGATGGTCACATTTTTTGCACCGAAGAACAAATCCTTGATGAGTGCGTGGCCTACACCTCGCTGCTACAAAAGGTCTACAAAGACTTCGGTTTCAACGACATCATTTACAAAATTGCCACGCGACCAGCGCAGCGAATTGGCTCGGACGAAAGCTGGGACCGCGCGGAAGACGCGCTGATGCAAAGCTTGAAGGCCTCCGGTTGCGACTTCATCATTTCACCCGGAGACGGCGCGTTTTACGGTCCGAAAATCGAATACACCTTGAAAGACGCCATCGGCCGCCAGTGGCAGTGCGGCACGATTCAGGTCGATTTCTCCATGCCCGAGCGCCTCGGCGCTGAATACGTGGGTGAGGACGGCGCACGCCATCGGCCGGTCATGCTACACCGCGCGATTGTGGGCAGTTTGGAGCGCTTTATCGGAATTTTGATTGAACAGCACGCCGGCGCGCTGCCGGTTTGGCTGGCTCCCGAGCAAGTCATGGTGCTCAATATCACCGACGCACAGGCCGAATATGCCTTGGATGTGGTCAAAAAGCTGAAAAATCAAGGGTCTAGGGTGAGCAAGGACCTGCGTAACGAGAAAATTACGTATAAAATACGCGAGCATACAATGCAAAAGCTGCCTTACATCTTGGTCATGGGTGACAAGGAAATGGCAGCCGGTACCGTCGCAGTGCGCGCCCGGGGCAATATCGATCTCGGTGTGATGACACTCGAAGCTTTCTCCCAAAAGTTAGCCTCTGACATTGCCTGTAAACAATGATTTTTTCATTGTTCACAGGCTCATTGCACGGTGTTTTCAGCTGATTTGTCAGCGACTTTTTGAAGGATTAAACCATCGCTACTGAATTTCGCGATCGCCGTCAACGCGAGGAACGCAAACACCGCCTTAACCGGGAAATCATGGCTCCCGAAGTCCGCGTCAGCGGCCCGAACAACGAAGCCATTGGCGTTCTGAGTCTTGCTGAAGCACTTCGAATGGCTGGTGAACTTGATGTGGATTTGGTGGAAATTTCACCGACCGCTGTTCCGCCGGTTTGCAGGTTGATGGATTACGGCAAATTCAAGTACCAGGAACAGAAAAAGGCAGCTGAGGCCAAGTCCAAGCAAAAAGTGATCGAGGTCAAGGAAATCAAATTCCGGCCAGGTACAGATGACGGCGACTACAACATCAAGTTGCGCAACATTAAACGCTTTTTGGACGACGGCGACAAGTGCAAAATCACGTTGCGATTCAGGGGCAGAGAAATCACCCACCAAGAAATCGGCATGGCGTTGTTGCAAAGAATTCGGGATGAACTGGCTGATCTGATTGTGGTCGAGCAGTTCCCCAAACTGGAAGGACGGCAAATGGTCATGATGATCGCGCCGGGCAAGAAAAAACCGGGTAGCGTGGCCAAACCCGCCGCTGAAACTGCTCCTGCAGCGACAGCGTAAAAGGCCACGCAAACAAGTGTCTCGGGGCTAACAAGTCTGCGTCTGGTTCGCAGCGCCTCACGAGCACAAAAAACAGGAGCATACACATGCCCAAAATGAAGACCAAAAGCAGCGCTAAAAAGCGCTTTCGCGTTCGTCCAGGAGGCACCGTCAAGCGCGGTCAAGCCTTCAAACGCCACATCCTCACCAAAAAGACCACCAAGAACAAACGTCATTTGCGCGGTCCTACCGGTGTGCATGAAACCAATATGGGTCACATGGCGCAAATGCTGCCCATGGCAGGCCTGTGATTAACGGACGAACAAGGAGAATTTGATATGCCTCGCGTAAAACGTGGTGTGACGGCTCGCGCCAGACACAAAAAAGTTTTAGCCCTTGCAAAAGGATTCCGCGGTCGCCGCGGTAACGTCTATCGCATCGCCAAAGAAGCGGTGATGAAGGCAGGCCAATACGCCTACCGTGACCGCCGCGCCAAAAAGCGTGTGTTCCGTCAACTGTGGATCGCACGTATCAACGCGGCTGCGCGTGAATTCGGCATCACCTATAGCCAGTTCGCTAACGGTTTGCGCAAAGCCGCAATTGAGATCGACCGCAAAATGCTGGCCGATTTGGCGGTTCACGACAAAGCAGCCTTCGGTCACATTGTTGACCAGGTCAAGGCCAAATTGGCGGCCTGATCCGGCCTTTAAATTGCCCGTTGCATGACGGGTGATTTGTTGTTCCCGAGGGGTTGAGGTTTCCAAGCTTCAATCCCTTCTTCATTTGTACCAGAGACATGCCATGAACGAGCTCGATTCCTTGGTGAAACAGGCACAGGATCTGTTTGCCGGTTGCACTTCACCTGTTGAGCTGGAGAATGCCAAAGCGCAATTCCTGGGCAAAGCAGGACACTTGACCGAGCGTATGAAGGGCTTGGCCAAACTCGATATTGAAGCCAAGAAAAGCCAAGGCGCATTGATCAATGCGGCCAAGCAGGCTATTGAATCGGCGTTAAACCATTGCCGCGAACAACTCGCACAAGCCGAGTTGCAAGCACAGTTGAAGTCTGAAACTTACGATGTGACTTTACCGGGCAACTTACACAGTCAAGGTGGTTTGCATCCTGTTAGCTTGAGCCTAGAACGAATAGAACATATTTTCACTTCCATGGGTTTTGAGGTGGCGCAAGGACCTGAAATTGAAACCGACTGGTTCAACTTCACGGCGCTCAATACTCCTGAGGACCATCCGGCCCGCTCCATGCACGACACGTTTTATGTCGAAGGCGGCTATCTGCTGCGTACCCACACCAGTCCCATGCAAATCCGGCATGCCATGGCACATGTGCAAAAGTACCAAGCACGGATTGATGCCGGGCAAGCGATGCCTGAAATACGTGTGATTGCGCCGGGGCGTACCTACCGTGTAGACAGCGATGCCACGCACTCACCCATGTTCCACCAGTGCGAGGGTTTGTGGATAGGCGAGAACATCAGCTTCAAGGACTTGAAAGTGGTGTTCACTGATTTTTGTAAAACCTTTTTTGAAAACGACGACCTGGTGTTGCGTTTCAGACCGAGTTTTTTCCCGTTCACTGAACCCAGCGCAGAGATAGATATTCAATTTCCAAGCGGCCCCTTGGCTGGGCGCTGGCTGGAAGTTGCAGGCTCCGGCCAAGTGCACCCGAATGTCGTGCGCAATATGGGACTGGACCCTGAACGATTCATAGGGTTTGCTTTCGGCATGGGCCCCGACAGGTTGACCATGTTGCGTTACGGCGTGAACGATTTACGGTTGTTTTTCGATGGCGACCTTCGTTTTCTCAGCCAATTTCAATGACATTCTCAAGGCAAGTTCATGCAGTTTCCTGAATCTTGGTTGCGCGAATTCTGCAACCCACCCATCACTACACAGCAGCTAGCTGATACCTTGACCATGGCCGGTTTGGAAGTCGAAGAACTGCAAACCGTTGCGCCTTTTTTCAGCCATGTAGTCGTCGGTGAAATTGTGTCGGTTGAACAGCATCCAGATGCAGACCGTTTGCGCGTGTGCAAAGTCTACATAGGTAAGGAACACACTTTGTCCATCGTCTGCGGTGCGCCGAATGCGCGTGTCGGTATCAAAGTACCTTGTGCACTGGTGGGAGCAGAGTTGCCGCCCGGGGAAGACGGCAAAGCTTTTCACATCAAGCTGGGCAAATTGCGCGGTGTTGAAAGCCAAGGCATGTTGTGTTCTGCGCGCGAGTTGAAAATTTCTGAAGACAGCCAAGGTTTGTTGGAGTTAGCAAACGACGCGGTTGCTGGCGTCAATATCCGTGAGCATTTGAACCTTGACGACACATTGTTCACCCTCAAGCTCACACCGAATCTGGCCCATTGTTTGAGCGTTTATGGCGTGGCGCGTGAAGTGTCCGCGTTGACCGGCACGCTTTTGAAGCAGCAGGTTTTCACGCCCGTTTCACCCGACATACAAGACGTGTTGCCTGTTGATGTTCAAGCAGATGACTTGTGCGGACGTTTCAGCGGTCGTATCATCCGTGGCTTAAATACCAACGTCAAAACGCCGCAATGGATGGTGCAGCGCCTGGCGCGTTGCGGCCAGCGCAGTGTCAGCCCCTTGGTTGATATTTCCAACTATGTAATGTTTGAGTTCGGCAGACCCACACACATTTTTAATTTGAAAAAAATCCATGGCGGTTTGACAGTACGTTGGGGCAAAAGCGGTGAAACTTTAGAGCTTTTGAGCGGCCAAACGGTCACGCTTGACGACAAGGTAGGCGTCATCGCAGACGAACAGCAGGTCGAGTCCCTGGCCGGCATCATGGGCGGTGCTGCCACTGCTGTGTCAGACAGCACCACCGATATTTACCTTGAAGCCGCTTTCTGGTGGCCGACGGCGATAGCCGGCAGATCGCGTCGTTTTAACTTTGCCACCGATGCCGGACATCGCTTCGAACGTGGCGTGGATCCGGCTGGCACTGTCGAGCATATTGAACACATCACTACATTGATAACTTCTATTTGTGCAACACCTTCTATGCAAGTCGGCCCTGTGGACGATCACCTGACAAACATGCCGCAGCCAACACCGGTGACTATGCGCGTGGCCCGGGCCAACAAAGTTCTGGGCACGGACCTGAGTCAGCAGGCAATGACAGACGCTTTGAAAGGTCTTGGCTTGCAAGTCAAAGAAAACCCCGGCGTGATTGAGGTGATGCCACCAAGCTTTCGTTTTGATTTGAAGATCGAAGAAGATTTGATTGAAGAAGTGGCTCGCATGTCCGGTTTTGACAACCTGCCATCAACGCCGCCAAGCGCTCCCATCACACCGAAAATCCTGCCTGAACATCGCCGCAATGTGTTTTCAGTTCGCCGCCATCTGGCTGATCTGGGCTACCAGGAAACCATCAATTTCAGTTTTGTCGATGCCGCCTGGGAACACACGCTGGCCGGCATTACAAACCCCTTGCAGTTACTCAATCCGATTGCCAGTCAGATGAGCGTGATGCGTTCATCTTTGATGGCTTCGTTGTTACAAGTTGCAAAATTTAATTTAGACAGAAAAGCCTCTCGCATCAAAGTGTTTGAAACTGGTCGCGTCTTTAAGCGCGACTCCTCGGTGACGGACAGTTTACAAACCGTGGCCGGTATCCACCAACCCATGCATCTGGCCGGACTTTCTTATGGGTCTGTTCAACCTTTGGGTTGGAATGCTGACACTGCGCCTGTCGGATTTTTTGATGTCAAAACAGAGGTCTGCAATTTATTGACTGGTTTACAACCCGTGTTTCATTCGGCTGAACATCCTGCTTTGCACCCCGGACGCTGTGCCCGCATAGAACACCAGGGCCAAACCATAGGCTGGCTGGGTGAGTTGCACCCTAAATGGCGGCAGCAGTGGAATTTTGCTCAGGCCCCTGTGTTGTTTGAATTGACCTTGGACGCCTTGCTGGAGCATCCCTTGCCGCACCCTCAAACCGTCTCCAGATTGCATCCGGTCGAGCGGGACCTGGCCATCGTTGTGAACGAGACGGTGACCCATGATGCTCTCATGCAATGCATACACAGCACAGCTGAGGCTACCGCTGTGGAGCGTGTTGTGTTGTTTGATGTATACCGTCCGCAAAAACCTGATGCCACGGTATCAGCCGGTGAGAAAAGCATGGCGGTTCGACTGTTCCTGCAAAGCAAGGATGAGAACACTATGACAGAATCGCAAATCGAAGCGATCATCCAAGCCATAGTTGAGCAATTGACCCGTAAGCTACAGGCCAGACTGCGTACTTGAAGGAGCGTTATCCATGAACCTGTCATTTGAAAGCCTGGAAACTCCGGCATTGACCAAAGCCCAATTGGCTGAATTATTGTTTCAGCAAATCGGTTTGAATAAGCGCGAGTCCAAGGACATGATCGACGCATTTTTTGATTTGATCTCAAAAAAGCTAGTGGCTGGTGAGGACGTCAAGATTTCCGGTTTCGGTAATTTCCAGATCCGTACCAAAGCACCGAGACCCGGTCGCAATCCGCGCACCGGTGAGGCTATTCCTATACAGGGTAGACGCGTGGTGACTTTTCATGCCAGCCAAAAGCTCAAAGAACAAATTCAAGGCTTGACCGCAGCTGCGTCTGATTAAGCAAACTTAATTTTTCATTTTTGTTGGGTCTCACCATGAAGCATCTGCGGTAATTGTGCAAATGTTGGAGGATTGCCCTTTAATTGACTATTTTTTTCTGTTTTTATGTCGATATGCTTTGAATGACTCCGGTCTTCGTGTAACCTCTATAACCCGCTTCTAACTGATTGTTTTCATGGAGAATTCTCTCCCTTCCATTCCAGCAAAACGCTACTTCACCATCGGTGAAGTCAGCGAGCTATGCGGCGTCAAACCGCATGTTTTGCGCTATTGGGAACAGGAATTCACGCAGCTGCGTCCCATGAAAAGACGCGGCAATCGCCGCTATTACCAGCACCATGAAGTGTTGATGATCCGCAGAATCCGGGATCTGCTTTATGAGCAAGGTTTCACTATCATCGGTGCACGCAATAAATTGCAGGAACTGGTTCAACACGAACGTGACAAAAAACGCTCTGGTGAAGTCATGTTGGCCGGGCTTGAAGTGCTTGAAGAAAATTTGCCTTTAGACGAAGGTAAAAATGAAGATCCTTGGGTCGGCAGTTTGTCCGGCAATGACGCCAGCAAATTACAGTTGCTACGACAGGAATTGTTCGAAATACGCGGCTTGCTCGATTAAGTTCTGCTCAAGCATGGCTATAATGGTTTGAACGGCGTGTAGCGCAGCCTGGTAGCGCACTTGCATGGGGTGCAAGGGGTCGCGAGTTCGAATCCCGCCACGCCGACCAAACATTCAGGGTTAGTTCTCACAAAGAACTAGCCCTTTTTTGTATCAACCATTTTTTGATCGACTGCTCAATGAAAAAACTCGTGTTTCTCGCTGCTTTTCTTTGTGTCTCAGCCCAGGCTGAATGGCAATTGATTCATACCGAACAGGGCAACTCTAGGTTCTTTATAGACTTAGAAACCGTCACGGTTGTTGATACTTACAAACGCATCTGGGTGTTGAACGATCTTGGTAAAGCCAATGATCAAGGCGTCATGTCATTCCGTTCAGTTGAGGAATACGATTGCCCTCAAGTCAAGGGAAGAGTCATGCAAATCGCCGCCTTTACCGCCGAAATGGCCGGCGGCGAAATACTTGCCAGGGGTAATGGCAACGGTAATTGGATACAGCCTGAAAGCGGAACATTGGATGAAAAAATTATGCAAAAAGTTTGTGCCCTTACCAAATAAACCACAAGTTTAAATTTATTGCATTTGATGGTTTTAAACAATAACAGGATGTGAAGTATGGGTGTGATGGTTTGTCAGAAATGCGGTTTGCCAGACAGCAGCCCCAAGCCGTTTAGATGTTCAAAATGCGGTGCAAAAGATTTTTACGAATCATCCCCGTCTGCTTTTGCCCCAAAGAAAACTGAAGCTAGTTTTTCCGCTCCAGCTACCACGGCCCAAGAGAAAACCAGCGCATCTGCGGAAGCTGTCAATGCTGTCACTTTGTTTGATAAGTATGGCGGCGTGCCGACCATTGCCAAATTGGTGCGTTCTTTTCACAAAGAAATCATGCTCAGGCCGCATCTTGCTGCTTACTTTGATGGAATTGACCTTGAGCATCTGGCCGAGCACACGGTCAAATACATTGCCTATGTCATGGGTAAACCCGCAGAAATCTATACCGGACGCGACATGTACACTGCCCATGCCAAGCATCACATCCACGGCATTCACTTTGACGAAGTGACAGATGTATTGAAAGATACCCTGACCCATGCCGGCGTGGCTAAGGCTGATATTGATACCATCATGAATCGGGTAGAAGGTTTGCGGGAAATGATCATTGTTTAACTCTGAAAGGGTATTTGTGAATACTGTCTTCAAGGCGGAAAGACAAGACAGCCCACATATTCAGTGGCACAAAACACCTGCGAGCCTGTCATTCAATCAACTTGCTTTGCGTTACGTAGCCAGTCTTTCTATTGAAAGGCGAGCAACTCAGATTCACACCCGCATTAATCACTTGAGTTATCCGCTGCTGGGCTTTTTCGGCGAATACAGGATTGAAAATATATCTGCGCAAAGCGTTCGCAAATTCGTTTTTCGCTTGCAGGAAAACGGTTTGCATGAGAAGAAAATTGATGCTTGTCTGGTGACTTTTCGTGCTTGTATGAAATATGCAGTCTCACAAAATTGGCCGGTTGATCAGCGCTTGACCCGACCTTTGGCCAGCTTCGATGAAGCATTGATGCCGGGTAAACCTGTCATGAGCGCCATCGAGTTCCATGATCTGTACCAGGAGTTGGTGCAGGACATGTCCGGCGATATGTTTCACTGAGCCTTTGGCACCCCGCCGTAGGTTTGCCAAGTTGAACCTGCCAGCCAACCTGCATCCACAGGCAGATTGATACCGGTGATGGCAGTGGCCTCCGGTGAAAGTAAAAATGCCACGCCTACCGCCACCTCGTGAGGTTCAACCAAGCGGCCCATCGCTGCTTGCGATATTAAATCCTGCGGATCCCGGTCGCCCCGGTCGATAGCAGCTTGCAAAGCCTCGGTGCGGGTGTAGCCCGGCGAGAGTGCATTGATGCGCACGCCGGTGCGTCCCCATTCGGCGGCCAGGCCTGCTGTCATAGAAATTACCGCGGCCTTGGCCGGGGCATACGCATGCAGCGGGTTGGAACGCATGCCTGCAATAGAGGCAATGTTGACAATAGCGCCATTTTTACGTTTGACCATGGCAGTGCCAAATACGGCGCAGCATAAATACGTGCCGCGAAAGTCCACATTCAATACGCGCTCCCACTCATCCATGCTCAGTCTGTCTGGCGGCAAACGGTTTTGCAAAATACCTGCGCTGTTGACCAGCGCGTTCACCGGGCCGTATTCAGCTTCGATTTTTTCGAGGCTCGCTTTCACAGCGGCTTCGTCGGTCACATCGCAGGCTATAAAGCCGAGAGCCCTGGGATCTACAGAGGCCGGATCGGGTAAATCCATCACTACCACCTGGTGGCCTTTGTCGATCAGGTATTTGACGCAAGCCGCGCCGATACCGCTTGCGCCGCCGGTCACTAAAGTCACAGAAGTTGTTTTCATGAGGTTGAATAAATTATTGGTTGCCGATGACACCTTGCAGTATCACAAATTTTGCGGAGAAGGGCGCCTTGGCTGAAGCGCTTGCGAGGGTTTTGTTGTCGGCGTTTAGCGCTGACACATTGAACTGGTATTCGTGTCCAAGCGTGGTGAAATTTTCAGGGCAAGGGCCTTTGTACTTGTCCAGGCTGCCGGCGATGACCAGGAATTCTGCGGGAAAGCCTTCGGGCTTGACCAGTTCACCGCCACCGTGGTCATGCTTGTTGTTATCCAGATCGATCATTTGAATTTGCAGACTGGTGGTGCCGGGCGGGATGTTTTTCAATTTCAGTGCAGGCGATGTGTTATTGCAATGGTTAGACATCAGCCAGCGAAAATCGACTTGCAAATTGGCTTGCGCACTGACGGAGCCTGTCAGACCAACGAGCAATGCGCTGATAAACCATTTCATGACAGGCTCCTAGAAAATATACTGACTCACTTTATCACCCGTGCGTCTGCTCAACCGACAGGCAACCCTGTGAGTTGCCTTATAAACGCCAGGCCGATGGTTCTGAGCGGGTGGCCTGTCGTAAAATAAATATCTTTATTTTTTACCTGAGATAAACCATGAAAAGTGACATCGAGATCGCTCAACATGCCAGCCTCAAGCGCATTCCCGAGCTGGTCAAAAACTACTTGGGCATCGCCGATGACCATTTGTACGCCTATGGACATCACAAAGCTAAGTTGTCTTTGAAGTACATCGCCGGTCTGCCGGCCAAAAAAGACAGCAAATTGATTCTGGTGACTGCCATTTCACCCACGCCGGCCGGGGAGGGGAAGACCACTACCACCGTCGGTCTGGGCGACGCGCTTTGCAAAATTGGTAAGAAAAGTTTGATTTGTTTGCGCGAACCCTCGCTGGGGCCGGTCTTCGGCATGAAGGGCGGCGCCACCGGCGGGGGCATGGCGCAAGTCGTGCCCATGGAAGACATTAACCTGCATTTCACCGGCGATTTTGGCGCCATCGGTTTGGCGCATAACCTGTTGGCAGCCATGTTGGACAACCATATCCACCATGGCAACATATTAAAGATCGACACCCGGCGTATCGCTTGGAAGCGCGTCATGGACATGAATGACCGTGCTTTGCGCCAAATGGTGGTCGGTCTGGGCGGCACTGCGAACGGCGTGCCTCGCGAAGATGGTTTTGACATCGTGGTGGCGTCAGAGGTCATGGCTATTTTCTGTCTGGCCACCAGCTTGGCCGATTTAAAAACCCGCCTGGGACGCATTGTGGTTGCCTACAACACTGACGGCGCACCCGTGCTTGCCTCGGATTTGCAGGCTCAAGGTGCGATGACCGCATTGCTTAAGGACGCCTTGGCCCCGAATCTGGCGCAAACGCTGGAGAACAATCTGGCGTTTATCCACGGCGGTCCGTTTGCCAACATCGCTCACGGTTGTAACTCGGTGATTGCCACCAGCACAGCAGCCAAATTGGCTGACTATGTGGTGACTGAAGCGGGTTTCGGCGCAGACCTGGGTGCTGAAAAGTTCATAGATATCAAATGCCGCAAAGCTGGATTGCAGCCCTCAGCGGTGGTGCTGGTGGCTACAGTAAGGGCACTCAAATACCACGGCGGCGTGGCGGTCAAGGACCTGGGTTCGGAAAACATTCCTGCTCTTGAAAAAGGCATGGTGAATTTGGAGCGTCACCTGCACAACATCCGCCAGCATTTCGGTTTGCCTTGTGTGGTTGCCATTAACCACCGCACCGAAGACACAGCAGCCGAAATCGCCGTTCTGGAAAAAGCCTGTGCGGTTTACGGGGCGCAAGTGGTGGTGGCCAGGCATTGGGCGCAGGGCGGTGCAGGTGCGGTTGATCTGGCGCATGCCGTGGTGGCCTTGTGTGAGCAAGCTAACCAATTTCAATTTGCCTACGACGAGCAGCAAAGCCTGTGGCAAAAGGCCGAAACACTGGCGCGAAAAATTTACGGTGCTCAAGGTATTTCTGCCGATGCCAAGGCCAAGACTTTGATAGATAAATTGCAAGAGCAGGGCTACGGTCATTACCCGATTTGCATCGCCAAAACCCAGTATTCGTTCTCTACAGATCCCAAAGCGTTGGGTGCGCCCAGCGGACACACTTTGCACATTCGAGAAGTGCGGCTTGCCGCAGGGGCGGAGTTCGTCGTCATGGTCTGCGGAGATGTGATGACCATGCCCGGTTTGCCCAAGGTTCCTTCTGCCCATGCCATCGATGTCGATGACAGTGGAAATATCGTCGGTTTATTCTGAAAGACTTACATGAAAAAAACGCACCAACTGATCTCCAGCCTGAGTGCACTCGCCTTAGCGGCAGGCGCTTTTCTGTTGTTCCCTTCACTTGCTTTGTCAGACGATGCTGACCAAGCTTTGATCGCCAAAGCCAACGCCTTGTTCAAGCCCCTGCCTGCTTCATCTGCCTTGGAAAATTCACAACTCACACCTGTGCGTGTTTCTCTGGGTAAAGCCTTGTTTTATGAAACTCGTGTTTCATCCGATGGTCGACTGGGTTGTGTCACTTGCCATAACCCGGCCTACCACGGTGCAGATTCCCTGGCACTTACCCTTGGCGTACACGGCAAACAACTGCCTCGCAATGCACACACAGTCTTCAATACTTCTTTGCTTATTTCACAGCATTACGGCGGTAACCGGGCCACTGTGGAGGAACAGGCCTACAAAGCGGTACTCAGTCCCTTGGCCTATGGAAATACAAGTAACGAACAGGTTGAAAACAAGCTGACGCAATTGGGCTATTTACCTTTGTTCAAAGCGGCCTATCCTGCCGATGAAAAACCTGTCAGTGTGGAAAACTGGAGCAAGGCCATCGGAGCTTTTGAACGCAAATTACTGACGCCGGCACCTTTTGATAAATTTTTAAAAGGCGACGCGCAAGCGCTTTCCCGTCCGGCCAAACTGGGCTTGGATAAGTTCATCAACACAGGCTGTGTCGGTTGCCACAGCGGTGTGACGGTGGGTGGCCAGTCGTACCAGAAATTCGGTATTACCCAAGACTATTGGCTGGTCACGGGCAGCACACCTAAGGACGCATTCAAAGGCTACGACAAAGGCCGTTTCCACGACACCAAAGACGAAGCTGACGCTTTCATTTTCAAGGTGCCGCAATTGCGCAATGTGGCCGTCACTCCGCCTTATTTCCATGACGGTTCTGTCGCCACCTTGCCGCAGGCTGTGCGCGTCATGGCGCAGTTGCAACTCGGTAAGCAATTGTCAGACGAGGACGTCAGTCACATCGTCAGCTTTTTGGAAAGTCTGACCGGCGATATTCCTGCTGACTTTGCCAACGTGCCGGGTTTACCTGTAGCGCCGCATTGATATTTTCATGAAACGGAATTGTTCCGGTTTTTTATTTCCACTGACCGCGGTATGTGCTGCTTTGTTAGCAACCTTACCGCTGCCAGCCCTGGCTGAATGGACTTATTTTGCTAGCCAGGACGGGGACACGGTGCTGGTTGACAGAACCACGCTGGTGCAAAACAAAAACCGCAACTCCACTATCTGGATGCTGACCAATCACGGCAATATCACGGTGCAGAATGTGTTGTCGGTCAGCAAATGGGTGGAGTTCGATTGTGACCGTGACAAATACCGCTACCTTGCCGTGTATGGCTATGAAGGCCAGATGCAAACCGGCGCCAAACTCGTGAACATTCCCACGCCGTCTCAATGGGACAAAACCAAATACGGCACTGTCCTTAAAAACCTTCAACTCGTGGCCTGCCTGCGCGGGCCATTGCTCAGATAAATCTTCATTCAAATTCACATGAACATGCAATTCGTTGAAACCAGACTGCTTCGTATCGGCTACCGGGAATGGAATCCGGATGGCAAGCAAACCATTGTGCTGACGCATGGATGGCCTGACAGCATCCGCTGCTGGCACCACATCGTGCCGCCTCTGATTCAAGCTGGTTACCGGGTGATTGCGCCGGCGTTGCGCGGTTTTTTGCCCACTACCTTTTTGCAGGACGACACACCGCGTACCGGACAGTTGTCATCGCTCGGGCGTGACATGGTGGAGTTCGTCGCCGGTTTGAATTTGTCGCAGGCCCCAGTGCTGGTTGGCCACGACTGGGGCGCACGCGCAGTGGCCAATGCCTGCGGTTTGCAACCGGGTATTGCCAGCCACATGGTGTTGTTATCCGTGGGCTATGGCACCAACGACCCGACGCAGTCCTTGAGCATGGAGCAAACCCAGTTGTACTGGTACCACTGGTTCATGGCGACCGAACGCGGTCAACGCACGGTGCGCGCTGAAGGCAAGGCTTTCTCACAACGCATGTGGGACAGTTGGGCGCCAACCGGTTGGTATTTGCCAGATGAATTTGATCAGACTGCGCTGGCTTTCAACAACCCGGATTGGGCAGACATCACATTGCACTCTTATCAGCACCGTTGGGGCCATGCACCGGGCGACCCGTATTACGACGCGGATGAAAAAACATTGCACCCGGCGCCGGTGCTGGATGTACCCACACTGATGTTGCACGGAGCTGTTGATGGCGTCAGTCTGCCTGCCACCTCGGCCGATAAAGAAAAGTTTTTCAGCAGCCGTTATGAAAGGCAGTTGCTCAACGGCGTCGGGCATTTTCCGCAACGTGAAGCGCCGCTTAAAGTGGCTGAAGCTATTTTGGAATTCTTAAAGTAATCAGCTTTCCAGCCATTCACATATGACCTGCCACTGTTCCAGGTCTTTTTGCACTTTCGACGGCGTGATGTCAAACAGGCTGAGCCCGTGCGCTGCAATATGCAGGTAATACTGGGTGTCGCGCAAAAAACCGATGATGGGCACGTCTAGCTTTTCCATGAATTCACGCAGCTTGCCAGCTGCAACGGTACGTTCATCCACGCGCATGCCGATAATGCCAAGTTTTGTTTTTCCGGTCTTGGTGATTTCACGCAATTGCTCAATGAAAGCTTGAGAAGCGAACATGTCGAAGATGGACGGCATGATGGGTATCAACAATTTATCAGCACGTGACACCACTTCTTTGAAGCGCCAACCGCCCAGGCCGCCGGGGGTGTCAATCACTACATGCGTGGTGCCTTTAGGAGGCTTGGCCGTCAACACCAGATCGGCTTGCAATTCCCAGGTGGTAATAGCCGGGGCTTGCGCAGGTCTAAGCCCTAACCACAAACGCGAAGACTGCTGCACATCTGCATCGCCCAGCATGACTGAGTGACCGCGAGAAGCAAAAAACCCTGCAACATTGGTTGACAGGGTGGATTTTCCGGAGCCCCCTTTGGGGTTGGCTATCACTATCACTGGCATATCAAGACAAATCCCACCCTTTTCCGCTTCTGCAATGCGTTAGCGCCTGGTTGTACAAAGACTGACCTGATTGTCTACTATTCGTGGATAACAAGTAACTCTTTAGCGGCATCATATCGACACTTCTGGCGCAATCAAATCCTCTGCCGTATTCCCCGCTTAAATGCAGAACTACTCTGCCGGTAGCTTGAACCCTTTTGTAAACAGCGCCCAGATAGGCCACCGCACAGGCAGACTCGCAGATTTGCCCCTCGCTGACAATGACTTCAACCGCTTGGGTTTGAAACGATTTGCCCAATTGAATACCCAGCAACAAATCCCCTTGTGCGGAATTCAGGTAAACCGGGCTGACTACACGGCTACCGTCTCTGCGTATGCAAGGCTGAAGCGTCTGCATGATGCTGTTGAGGCTGGATAAGCTGGTGCTGTCAATCGTGCCTGAAAACTCCACCACGTCCAGGCTGCCGTTGGCACAGTCGGGAAACCTCAAGCGGCTGAGCCTGACTTGGAACAAATCTCCTTGAATGGAATTGACCAATTGCATTTGCGAACCGGGATAGCCATAGGAGTTCGAGCCCATGACAACGTGAAAAGGCACTTCCTGCTGGGCCTGCCGTGGATGGACGCAGCCAAGCAATGCCAGCAAAAGCAGCACGCCCAGCATTCGTAGTGTGGGAAACATCATGGTTGACCTTGAGAAGAATGAAAATTCGTTGACCTCTTCTTGGTCGACACCGTCACTGAAAACTTGAGTCAACAGACCTGTCTGTGCAAATGGCAAAGACAGGCCGGGAATGACCGTTCAGTGAACCACCATCAAGGTGAACGGGAAGACATAAGCTTGCAATGTCACCAGAATGCCTACCAGACAGGCCAAAGCGATTGAGTGGAAGAATACATATCGAAGAATGTCACCTTCGTGGTTGAACCAGCGCGTGGCGGTGGAGGCCACCACAATGGACTGGGCGTCGATCATCTTGCCCATGACGCCGCCTGAGCTGTTGGCCGCGCCCATCAGATTGGGCGACAGGCCCAGTTGCTCAGCAGCCACTTTCTGCATGCCACCGAACAGCACATTGGATGCCGTGTCTGATCCTGTCAACGCAACGCCAAGCCAACCCATCAAGGTACCAAAGAAGGGATAGAAGACGCCGGTGTTGGCAAACGCCAAACCCAAGGTGGTGTCAGTGCCAGAGTAGCGGGTCAAGTAACCCAATGCCAGCATCAAAACGATAGTGATCAGTGAATAGCGAACCAGCCAAATCGTCGAGAAGAAAATGCGGACAATGTGGACCGGGTTGTACTTCATCACCAAACCGCCAACGATGGCGGACAACAAAATGCCGGTGCCGGTGGAGGACAACAAATTCAGCGTGTAGATGGCACTTTCAGTTTTGGGGATAGGCACAACTGGAGGCATTTTCTCAATCAGGTTATGCAAACCTTCCATGGGAAATTGCGGAGCAAAGATGCCATTCAAATAGGCCTTCACAGATGGCAAACCCCAGATGAAGATGAACACGGTGAGGATGGCCCAGGGAGTCCAAGCGCGAATGATGTCGTCACGTGAATGCACGGTGACGGCGCGTGGTGCTTGCGCTTGACCGCCACTGGCCTCGTGGCCTTTCAAAGACACAGAAGTCCAGATGGTTTTGGGTTGCCAATAACGTAAGAAGCTAACCAAACAGGCCATGCTGACCACGGCGGCAATGATGTCCACCAACTCGGGACCGATGTAGTTAGATACCAAAAATTGCATGATGGCAAAACTCAAGCCGGTTACTAAAATGGCTGGCCAAATTTCCCACATGGCACGGCGACCCGCGAAAGCCCAAATCAACCAAAAGGGCACCAGTAAGGAAAAGAAAGGCAACTGGCGACCGACCATCATGGAAACTTCCATGGCGTCATAACCATGCACTTTGGCCAAGGTGATGATGGGGGTACCCAAAGCACCGAACGCCACAGGCGCGGTGTTGGCAATCAAGGACAAACCAGATGCTGCCAAGGGCGAGAAGCCCAGGCCAATCAAAATAGCCGCAGTCACCGCCACCGGGGTGCCGAAACCTGCAGCACCTTCAAAGAACGCGCCAAATGCAAAGGCGATCAATAACAACTGAAGGCGTCGGTCTTCAGTGATGCTTGCAATCGAGTCTTGCAGGACTTTGAAACTGCCGTTTTGTTCTGTCAATTGGTGCAGGAAAATGATGTTGAGCACAATCCAGCCTATGGGCAATAAACCAGTGAGTCCGCCGTACAGGGCAGCATTGGCAGCCATTTCGCTTGGCATGCCATAAACCACAATAGCAATGGCCAATGCGGCGACCAGACCCGCACCTGCTGCGATATGGGCTTTCAAATGGAAGAAACCTAAACCTGCCAACATGACAACCACAGGAATGGCCGCTAATAAGGTTGATAAAACCATGTTACCCATCGGGTCGTATATTTGTTGCCAAGTCATCGCGTGTTCTCCAAGCGCAAAAATGAAAATTATAGGAAGAACTGCCAAAGGGTTTTCCTATCCCTCACACTTTCAAAGGTAAAAATGATTGAACGCACTTTATTCAGCCCCGAGCACGAATCCTTTCGTGACAGTTTCAGGCGTTTCATGCATGCTGAAATAGCTCCATTCCATGCCGGATGGGAAGAGCAAGGTTATGTAGATAAAGCGGTGTGGGGCAAAGCCGGAGTTTTGGGATTCCTGAACATGAGCATGCCGTCTGCTTTTGGTGGCGCTGATTCAGACAAACTATTTTCGATTGTTCAAATTGAAGAGCTGAGTGCGGCCGGTTTCAGCGGTATCGGTTACGTGCTGCATTCGGAAATCGTGTCACCGTATTTGTTGCACTACGCAACGCCAGAGCAAAAAAACAAATACCTGCCGCGTTTATCGGCCGGCGAGATGGTGGGCGCGATTGCCATGACAGAGCCTTCAGCGGGCAGTGATTTGCAAGGCATTAAAACCACCGCGAGTTTGCAGACAGATGGAAGTTATTTGCTCAACGGCAGCAAAACCTACATCACCAACGGCTGGCACTCGGACCTGGTGATCGTGGTCGCCAAGACCAACCCGGCGGCCGGTGCCAAAGGTACGAGTTTGTTTTTGGTGGAAGCGGGCACGCCCGGTTTCACCAAAGGCAAGCCATTGCACAAGCTGGGCTTGAAGGCGCAAGACACATGCGAGTTGTTTTTTGACAATGTGCGATTGCCTGCCGACAGTTTGCTCGGCGGCACAGATTTTTTGAACCGCGGCTTCATTTGTCTGATGGAACAACTGCCCTGGGAGCGTTTGCAAATTGCCATAGGTGCGGTGGCGGCATCGCAAGCGGCCATTGGCTGGACCCTGGATTTTGTGAAACAACGTCAGGTGTTTGGTCAACCCGTGGCGGCGTTTCAAAATACCCGTTTCAAGCTGGCGGAAATGCAAACCGAAGTGCAGGTTGCTCGTGTCTTCGTTGATAAATGCACAGAGTTGTTGCTGCAGGACAAACTCGATACGGCGACGGCCAGCATGGCCAAGTACTGGACCACCGATTTGCAATGCAAGGTCATGGACGAATGCGTGCAACTGCACGGCGGCAGCGGCTTCATGTGGGAGTACCCGATCACGCGCGCTTATGCCGATGCGCGTGTGCAGCGTATTTACGGCGGCACCAATGAAATCATGAAAGAAGTCATCACCCGCAGCATGGGGCTGGGATTGAAATAAGCCCTGGCTTCAGGTGATGCTCAAGGTGTGAAGTTCAAACTCGCCTTTGGAGCGATCGGCAAAATAACAGCGCAATGTTTCCTTGACGGTGCGAAAAGCAAGGTCATCCCAGGGTATGTCCGCTTCGCTGAATAAACGGGCTTCCTGGGTTTCATGGCCTGGGTTGAACACCGGGCTTTGCAAAGCCGCCAGGAAAAAGAAATGCACCTGGCCTACGCGCGGTACATCAACGATGGTGAACAGGTTTTGCATTTCTATTTGCGCACCGGCTTCCTCATCGGTTTCCCTGGCTGCGCCTTCGGCCAGGGTTTCGCGCATTTCCATGAAGCCCGCAGGCAGGGTCCAAAAGCCTTTGCGCGGCTCGATGTTTCGTTTGCACAGCAAGACCTGGTCTTGCCACACCGGAACAGTGCCGACCACGTTCAGCGGGTTTTCGTAATGCACGGTGTGACACGCCGGGCAGACCGCCCGCAATCGGGTGTCGCCGTCATCCGGCAGGCGTTGACGCACAGCGGTGCCGCAGTTTTTGCAATGTTTGATTGAGGCCGGGCCGGGGTGGGACATGTTGTCGTGAAATGAGGGGCAGGGCTAACCTGTAATTCCTTGAGTTTAGGACAGTCTCGGCTCAGGCCGCCAACAGATTGGCGTTATCCTTGGAACATGAAACTGCACAACTATTTCCGTTCCTCCGCGTCCTTCAGGGTGCGTATCGCCTTGGCCCTCAAAGGTTTGTCTTATGACTACGTGCCGGTGCATCTGGCCAAGGGTGAGCAACTCAAGGACAGCTTCATGAGTCTCAACAGTGACGCCTTGGTTCCCATGCTGGAGATCGATGGTCTGCGCTTGACCCAGTCACTGGCCATCATCGAATATCTGGAAGAAACCCGCCCCACGCCCGCCTTGCTGCCGGCCGATGCGCCCGGGCGCGCCCGGGTGAGAGCGCTGTCGCAGTCCATCGCCTGCGAAATCCATCCTTTGAACAATTTGCGTGTGTTGAAGTACTTGAGCAATACCCTCAAGCTGGATGAAGACAGCAAAAACACCTGGTACCGCCATTGGGTGCGCTTAGGGCTCCAGGCGTTTGAGCAGCAACTGGCACATTCCCCGTCGGGCCCGTATTGCCACGGCGATACCCCGGGCATGGCCGATTGCGTGCTGGTGCCGCAAATCTTCAACGGCAAACGCTTTAACGTGGATTTCTCCGGCCTGGACAAAACCATGGCGGTTTTCCAGGCTTGCATGGACTTGCCCGCATTTCAACAAGCCCAGCCCAGCGCTTGCCCTGACTTTGAAGCTTGAATTACCTCTTTGGCCTGGCGCGCGCTTGTTTTGCAGCGGCCGCAGCGGCGGCGTCTCCGTAGCGCCCTATGACAGCCTGAATCTGGGTGACCATGTCGGCGATGATCCGGTCATGGTGGCCATCAACCGCCAGCGCTTGGCGCATTTATGGGGTGCGCGTCCGGTGTTCATGCAACAGGTTCACGGCACAGAGCTGGTGTGCATTGATTCAATGCCTGAAGGACAGTTGCTGCAAGCCGACGCCTGTTGGAGCACCCGGCCCGGCCAAGCCTGCACCATCATGGTGGCCGACTGCCTGCCTGTGCTTTTTTACCTGCGCAGCGCACGGGTGGTGGCCGCCGCCCACGCCGGCTGGCGTGGACTGGCCGCAGGCGTGCTGCAAACCACCTTGAACAAACTGTCTGAATTCGGCGATCTGCAAGACCTGCGCGTTTGGCTGGGGCCTTGCATAGGACCGCAGGCTTTTGAAGTCGGACCCGAGGTTATGCAGGCTTTTTGCGCCTCGGATGCCTTGACGGCCGGTGGATTCAAACAGGCTGCCGCGCCGGACAAATACATGGCTGACTTGGCTTGGCTGGCCCGACACTTATTGCGTCAATACGGGTTGACAGATGTGCAGGGCAACGACAGCAGCGCCCCCTGGTGCACCTTTTTACAGCAGACAAGCTTTTTTTCCCACCGGCGTGACGGGGTCAGTGGCAGGTTCGCTGCGGGTATAGCCTTAGTTTAAATTTTGTCAGTGTTTTGTCGGTATCTATGGCTTAAGATGGTTATCAAACAGTCTAAATACCCCGAACATGAAGTCTTTACCCGTCATGAGTTTTCCGCCTGAGCAACTCGCCAAACTGCAAGCGGATTACGCCCAGGAAATGCAGCAACTGTGGCAACAGGGCTTGCAGACCAATCCGGTACTTAAAGACAGACGCTTCGCCGCTGAGGCCTGGCAGCACAACCCGGTAGCTGCTTTCAATGCCGCCATGTACCTGCTGAATGCGCGTACTTTGTTGAGCATGAGCGACATGGTGGACACAGACGAAAAAACCCGTGCGCGTATCCGCTTCTCGATTGAACAATGGGTGGCAGCAGCCGCGCCGAGCAACTTTCTGGCATTCAACGCCGATGCCCAGCAAAAAGCCATAGACACCAAGGGCGAGAGCATCATGCAAGGCGTGCAAAACATGTTGCACGATATGCGTCAAGGCCATGTGTCCATGACAGATGAAAGCAAGTTCGAGGTCGGCAAAAACGTTGCCGGTAGCGAAGGCGCAGTTGTTTTTGAAAATGAGATTTTTCAGCTCATCGAGTACAAGCCGTTGACCCTTAAGGTGTTCCAACGTCCGTTTCTGCTGGTGCCGCCTTGCATCAACAAGTTTTACATCCTCGATCTGCAACCGGCCAATTCATTTATTCGCCACGTGGTGGAACAGGGACACCGCACGTTTGTCGTCAGCTGGCGCAACCCGGACGCGTCCATGAACCACGCCACCTGGGACGACTATGTGGAAAAAGGCGTGATACAGGCCATAGAGGTGGCGCGCAGCATAGGCAATATGCCGCAAATCAATGCGCTGGGTTTTTGCGTCGGCGGCACGCTGCTGACCAGCGCTTTGGCGGTGCTGGCGGCGCGCGGCCAAGACCCGGTGGCCAGCGCCACTTTGTTGACCACGTTGGTTGATTTCAAAGATGTGGGCGTGCTAGATGTGTTCATAGACGAGCCTTTTGTGCAGTACCGCGAAGCCCAGTTCTCTCAAGGCGGGCTGATGGCCGGGCGCGACATGGCTTCTACCTTCAGTTTTTTGCGCCCCAACGACCTGGTGTGGAACTACGTGGTCGGCAATTACCTCAAAGGCGAGACGCCGCCGCCGTTTGATTTGTTGTACTGGAACAGCGATGCGACCAACTTGCCGGGTCCTTTGTATGCCTGGTATTTGCGCCAGACCTATCTGGAAAACAACCTGGTCAAACCCGGCAAAGCGGTGATCTGCGGCGAAAAAATCGATTTGCGAAAAGTAGATCTGCCCGTGTACATCTACGGTTCGCGCGAAGACCATATTGTTCCCATCTCTGCGGCTTATGCGTCCACGCAAGCACTGCCCGGCCCTAAGCGTTTTGTCATGGGCGCGTCCGGTCACATTGCCGGCGTCATCAACCCGCCTGCCTCCGGTAAGCGCAACCATTGGCTGGCCAAGTCCGCCGACTTCCCCAAGTCCGCTGATGAATGGATAGCCAAGGCAGAAGAAAACCCCGGCAGCTGGTGGCCCGATTGGTACGCCTGGCTGAAGAAACACGCCGGTCAGCAAATTGCAGCCCCCAAGACCTACGGCAGAGGCAAACACAAGCTCATAGAACCTGCGCCTGGCCGTTACGTCAAAGCCAAGGCCGGCTGATACCCCTTTTAAAACCATCTGAGGAATATAAACATGAGTCAAAAACTTGCTTACGTCACCGGCGGCATGGGCGGTATCGGTACAGCCATATGCCAGCGCCTGCACAAAATGGGCTACAAAGTCATTGCCGGTTGCGGTCCCAGCCGTGACTTTGACAAATGGCTGGGCGAGCAAAAAGCCATGGGCTATTCTTTTTACGCGTCGGTCGGCAATGTGGCCGATTGGGAATCCACCACCGCAGCGTTCACCAAAGCCGTACAGGAACACGGTGTCATTGACGTGCTGGTGAACAACGCCGGTATCACGCGCGACCGCATGTTCTTGAAAATGACGCCGGAAGATTGGAAGGCGGTGATCGACACCAACTTGAACGCCATGTTCAACGTCACCAAGCAAGTGGTGCCTGGCATGGTCGAAAAAGGCTGGGGCCGCATCATTCAGATTTCTTCTGTGAACGGTGAAAAAGGCCAATCTGGTCAAACCAATTACTCTGCGGCCAAGGCCGGTATGCACGGCTTTACCATGGCGCTGGCGCAGGAAATGGCCAACAAGGGCGTGACGGTGAACACGGTCAGCCCGGGGTATATTGGCACTGACATGGTCAAGGCCATCAAGCCTGAGATTCTGGAAAAAATTGTCGCAACGATTCCTGTCAAGCGCTTGGGCACACCCGAAGAAATCGGCTCCATCGTCGGCTGGCTGGCTGGCGACGAATCAGGCTTTACCACCGGTGCAGATTTTTCCTGCAACGGCGGACTTCACATGGGATGACACGAATGAAAGCAGCTTGGTACGAAAAAAACGGCACAGCCCGCGATGTGATGATCGTCGGCGAACAGCCCACCCCGCAACCCGCTGCCGGCGAGGTGCGGGTGGCTTTGCATTGCAGCGGTGTCAATCCGTCTGACGTCAAGTCGCGTACCGCCAGGCCCCCGGGCGGCACGCTGATCATTCCTCACAGCGACGGTGCAGGCATCATCGATGCGGTCGGCGAGGGCGTAGACACATCGCGCATAGGCGAACGCGTCTGGACCTGGAATGCGCAGTGGCAACGCCCGTTCGGGACCGCTGCCCAGTTCGTGTGTCTGCCGTCAGCACAGGCTGCCTCCTTACCTGATGATGTGTCGTTCCAGATCGGTGCCTGCATGGGCATACCGGGTTTGACAGCCTTGCAGGCGTTTCGCTTTGCCGGGGACGTGACCAAACAAACCGTTCTTGTCACCGGTGCTTCATCTGCGGTGGGTCATTACGTGACCCAAATGCTCAAACGAATCGGCGCCAGAGTCATAGGCACTGTGGGTTCTGAAGCTAAGGCGACGCATGCCAAAGCTGCTGGTGCAGACCATTGCTTGTTTTACAAAAGCGAAGACGTGGTCGCCCGGGTCAAGGAATTGACTGACGGCAAAGGTGTAGACACCATCATCGACATGGATTTTTCCACCACGGTTCAGTGGATGACGCAAGGTATTTTGCGTCCTCACGGGCACCTGGTCTGCTATGGCTCGAACCCGCCCATGGACGTGCTTGTCAATTTCCGCGCCATGTTGTTCAATTCCTTCACCTTGAGTTTCTTTCTGGTGTATGACTTGCCTCAAGAGCAGCGCGCACCCTCCGTCTACACCTTGAATGCCATGTTGAAAAACAAGCATTTGATTCACAGCATAGGCGCCGAGTTCAGCTTGGACCAGGTGGTTCAGGCGCACGAAACCGTCGAAGCCGGTAAAACCATTGGCAATGTGGTGATCAATATCGCGCATTGAGCATTGGCAGGCGCCGCTGACTGTTAGCTGGGCGCCGGGTTGGATTGGTCGTCGTATGTTTGTCATGAAAAAGACCTTTGCCATTTTTTTACATCACCCGACCTGCTCCACTGATTCAGTCAATGGATTGATGGCGGCGTTAGCACCCATGGCGCAAATCAAGTTATTCACCAAGCACAAGGTAGCTGCCGGTTTTTTTGATGATGTGGACTTGGTGGTGTTTCCCGGCGGCGACGGTGAAGCCACCGCGTTTCGCAGCGTGCTTAAACCCAATCTTGCGGATGTGCGCGCCTTCATGCAGCGTGGCGGTAAATACCTGGGTATTTGCATGGGCGCGTATTGGGCGGATGCGTATTACTTCAACCTGCTGAAAAGCACGCGTTGTGTGCAATACATCAAACGCCCCAAAGCCGATATCCGCTCCTCCTACGGCACCACCGCCCCGATAAATTGGCGAGGCAAGCCGCAACGCATGTATTTTTACGACGGCCCGACATTCACCGGCGGCAGTTTTGATACCGTGGCCAGTTATGCCAATGGCGACCCGATGGCAATTGTCCAGGGTTCAGTCGGTCTGGTGGGCTGCCATCTGGAAAGCCAGGCGCATTGGTACAGCAAAAAATACATGCAGCCGTATTGGCATCATCAGTCCCACCATCCCATGCTTTGCCAGTTTGTGGCGGACTATTTATTGCAATCGCAGCAAATGCACTTGTTTTGATCGCAGTACGATATATCACCTTGAAAAATAATCCGGATTCACAGTCGTTAGACAGACGTTTGAGCGTAGCACCCATGATGGATTGGACCGACCGCCATTGCCGTTACTTTCATCGTTTGCTTTCTCGTCACGCCTTGCTCTATACGGAAATGGTCACCACCGGTGCACTCATTCACGGGGACCAACCGCGTCACTTGGATTTCAATTCAGAAGAACATCCGGTCGCCTTGCAACTAGGCGGGAGCGAACCCGCAGATTTGGCGCAAGCTGCGAAATTGGGTGAGCAATGGGGTTATGACGAAATCAACCTGAACTGCGGTTGCCCGTCCGAGCGTGTTCAACGGGGTGCGTTTGGTGCCTGCTTGATGGCGGAGCCGAAGTTGGTGGCAGACGGTGTCAAGGCCATGGTGGATGTGGTGTCCGTGCCTGTCACGGTCAAGCACCGCATTGGGATTGACAGGATTGAAAGCTATGACTTTGTCCGCGACTTTGTGGGCACGGTGGCCGAGGCCGGTTGCCGTGCTTTCATCGTGCACGCGCGCAATGCCTGGCTGCAAGGCATTTCTCCCAAAGAAAACCGTGAACTGCCGCCGCTCAAACCTGACTGGGTGCTGCGTTTGAAAGCTGACTTTCCTGCCTTGCAGTTTTCCATCAATGGCGGCATCACGTCTATGGCGCAAATACACCAGCACTTACAGCAGCTTGACGGCGTCATGGTCGGGCGCGAGGCCTACCACAACCCTTGGTTACTCAGCGAGTGGGACGAGGCGTTGGGCGAAGCGCGTTTTTGCCTGACGCGCGACGAGGTCGAAGCGCAAATGGTGGTTTATATGCAAACACAAGCCAAGCTGGGTGTGCCCTGGTTTGCCGCTTCTCGCCATATGCTGGGCTTGAGGCACGGGCAGAAGGGCGCACGCAAGTGGCGGCAGGTGTGGAGCGATCACCGCTTAAAACATTCGCCGGTTGCCGAGGTGGCATTGCTGGCTAAGCAGGCTTTGGCTGAATACGCAGGCGCGTCTCACCCGGAGTTGCTGTCACAGCTGAACTGATTCATGGGTTTGACAGCTTCCCCGCGACTGGCGGTTTTTGCGATTTGGCTCATCCCTGCTTTGTGGTCACTCAATTACCTGGGCGCGCGGCTCTCTCCCGGCGTGGTGCAGCCGCATACGCTGGCGCTGGGTCGCTGGCTCATTGTTGCCGGTGTGCTGGGGTTTTTCT
The DNA here is from genome assembly GCA_945870575.1 of Bordetella parapertussis. Lineage (GTDB taxonomy): Bacteria > Pseudomonadota > Gammaproteobacteria > Burkholderiales > Burkholderiaceae_C > Limnohabitans. The sequence continues at coordinate 62,639 of CAMBSK010000009.1, forward strand.
GTCGCAAAGAACTGTGGTTGCACCGCAGCCAGATCCGTCAGCAATGGAGGCAGTACCTGGCGCTGGGTTTTGCCGGCATGGTGGCTTGCGGCGCCTGGGTGTATGCGGCGGCCAGAACTTCCCCGGCCATGAATATCGCCCTGATTTACGCCTGTTCGCCGGTGCTCATCAGTGCCGGGGCGGCTTTCTGGCTGCATGAGCGATTGCGTTGGTGGCAGATGACGGGTTTTGCTTTAGCAATTGCCGGGGTAGGCCATGTGGTGGTCAAAGGCCAATGGTTGACGTTATCTCAGGTGCAATGGGTCAGTGGCGACTTTCTGGTGTTGTTGGCCGCGATCTGCTGGGCGGTGTTTGCTTTGCTACAAAAGCACTGGCCTTCACCGCTAAGCGCGTTTGCCAGACTGGCAGTGATGTCCCTGGCAGGCTGTGTGCTGTTGTTACCGTTTGTGGCCTGGGAATACAGCCAGCCGGATAAGCCGAAGTGGAGCTGGTTGGCTACCGAGTTGGTGCTGCTGGTCGGTTTGTTGCCCGGCATATTTGCATACACCTTGTACGGCTGGGCGCAAACTGTGCTCGGTGCCAGTCGGGTCGGCATGGCCATGTACCTGGCCCCGTTATGGGCTGCTGTGGTGTCCAGGGTTTTTTTGGCGGAACCGCTGGGTTGGCACCACCTGGTTGGTGCATTGCTGATATTGCCAGGGGTTGCTCTTGTGCAAAGGTCTGAAAAAGTTGACAACCATCAGTCTGCTATTCCTGACACTACCTGGCTGAAGCCGCCGTCCACATAAGTGATTTCCGCTGACACACCGGCGGCCAGGTCGGAGAGTAAAAACGCTGCCACATTGCCGACATCTTCTATGGTGACGTTGCGGCGAATTGGCGCTTGTGAGGCCACCACTTCCAGAATCTTGCCGAAACCTTTGATGCCAGAGGCCGCCAAGGTTTTGATAGGCCCGGCGCTGATGCCGTTCACGCGCATGCCGCGTTTTTGGTTACCCAGCGAATCTGCCAGATAGCGCACCGATGCTTCCAGCGAAGCTTTGGCCAGACCCATGGTGTTGTAGTTGGGCACGTTGCGCATGGCACCCAAGTAACTCAGCGTCAGCAGGGCGGCGTTGTCATTCAGGTGCGGCAAAAAAGCTTTGGCCATGGCCGGGAAGCTGTAAGCGCTGATGTCATGGGCAATGGCAAAGGCTTCGCGGCTTAAGCCGTCCAGAAAATCGCCGGCAATGGCTTCGCGCGGGGCAAACCCTATGGCGTGCACAAAGCCGTCAAATTTCGGCCAAACCACGGTCAAACCTGACACCAGAGCCGCGATTTGTTCGTCGCTGGACACGTCGCAGTCAAACACCAAGGTCGAGCCGAAATCGGCGGCAAACTCGGTGATCCGGTCCTTAAAACGCTCGCCCTGGTAGCTGAACGCCAGTTCAGCGCCTTGCGCATGGCAGGCACGGGCAATCCCGTAGGCGATAGAACGGTTGGACAAAACACCGGTGATTAATAATCTTTTACCCGCCAAAAACCCTGTTTTTTCTTGCACGTGGAAACTCCTGAAAAATCTTGCAGAATTGTCGCATGCGAATTTTCCTGACCTTATCCCTAACCATGCTGATATCCCCGGCCTGGGCGGCGCATGCCTACGCCCAGTTCGGCGACATCAAATACCCCCCGGATTTCAAGCATTTCAGCTATGTCAACCCGGTTGCGCCCAAAGGCGGCAATATCACCATGGTGGCGCCGTCGCGGGCCTCCAGTTTTGATAAATACAACCCGTTCACCCTCAAAGGCACGGCACCCCCGGCTTTGAGCAGCCTGATGCTGGAGACCTTGCTGGTTGGCAATTTCGACGAACCGACCACAGCTTACGGATTGCTGGCCGAGGATGTCAGCGTCGCTGCGGACAAACTGTCGGTGACCTTCAAGCTCAATCCGCTGGCGCGCTTTCACAATGGCGACCCGGTGCTGGCTTCTGACGTCAAGTATTCTTTCGAGCGCCTCACAAGCAAACAGGCGGCGCCGCAGTTCCGCACCTACTTCAGCGAGGTCAAAGGTTTGACCGTGCTGGCAGATCGCGTGGTGCGTTTTGATTTCAAACGCGCCAACGCCGAATTGCCCTTGATCGTCGGCGGCATGCCGGTGTTCAGCCAAAAATGGGGCGCGGAAAAGCCCTTAGACCAAGTGGTCACCGATATCCCCATAGGCTCTGGCCCTTACAAAATCGGCAAGGTCGATTTCGGCAAAGACATCGAATACGTGCGGGACAAGCAGTATTGGGCGCGTGATCTGGGCGTGCGCAAAGGCATGTTCAATTTCGACCACATCACCTACAAGATGTACAAAGACACCACCGCGCAGTTCGAAGCATTCAAAGCCGGTGAGTTCGATTACATACAGGCTTTCGTGGCGCGCGAATGGGCGCGCGGCTACAAGGGCAAGCTGTTTGACAACGGTACGCTGATCAAAAAAGAGCTCAAGCACGGCAACGCGGGGGATTTCCAAGGCTTTATGTTCAACACGCGTTTGCCCAAGTTTCAAGACAAACGGGTGCGCCAGGCAATTGCGCTGGCCATGGATTACGAATGGATGAACCGCCAGTTGTTCTACATGGCGTACACGCGGGTGCGCGGTTATTTTGTCGGCAGCGACTTTGAAGCCAAGGCGCTGCCCGAGGCAGATGAACTGGCTTTGCTCGAACCCTTGCGCAGCAAATTGCCGCCTGAGGTTTTCACTCAAGCCGCACCGCTGCCGCCGCAAACCAGCCTGGACCCGGCCTCTGGCCAGACCTTGCGAGACCACTTGCGTCTGGCGCGCGACCTGCTCACCCAGGCCGGTTGGACCTACAAAGATGGCGCCTTGCGCAACGCCAAAGGCGAGGCTTTCACTATAGAGTTTCTCGACAACTCGGGCTCAATGGGCCGCGTCGTCACGCCTTACGCGAAGAACCTGGAAAAACTCGGCTTCCAAGTGAATTACAAAGTGATTGACTTTGCCGTGCTGCAAAAGCGCTTGGATGTGTTTGACTTTGAACTCATCAGCAACCGCATAGGCGGCAGCGAAGCTCCGGGCACCGAGTTGCTCGAGCGCTTCGGCTCCAAAGCTGCAGACACAGAGGGCTCGAGCAACGTCATCGGCGTGAAAGACCCGGCGGTCGATGCTTTGTTGGACAAAGTGGTGGCGGCGCAAACCCGGCCTCAGTTGACCGCCGCGCTTAAAGCGCTTGACCGCGTGTTGCGCCACGGCCATTACGCGGTGCCGCATTGGTACGGCAGTGTGCACCGGGTGTCGTGGCGCTCGGGGCGTTTCGAGCAGCCTGAAATCACGCCGCGTTATTACCAGCCTGAAATCTGGGTCAGCTCGACCTGGTGGGGCAGCACCGCCAACCTGGTGGGAGACAAATGACATGCTGAGCTATATCGTTAAACGACTGTTGCTTATGATTCCCACCCTGTTCGGCATTTTGCTGCTGACTTTCGTGGTGATTCAGTTCGTGCCCGGCGGCCCTGTCGAGCAAATGGTGGCGCAATTACAAGGCCGCGATTCTGGCGGCGAGGGCGCTGCGGTCAGCGGCGCCGGTTACCGTGGCCGCCAAGGCGTGGACGCCGAGCGCATCGCCGAAATCAAATCGCTTTACGGGTTTGACAAACCGCCGCTGGAACGTTTTGTACAAATGCTGGGGCAGTTTGCTCGCTTCGATCTGGGCAAAAGTTTTTTCTATCCTAAAGACGTTTGGCAGCTGGTGAAAGAAAAATTGCCGGTGTCCATCAGCCTGGGTTTGTGGACGTTTTTTCTCAGCTACCTGGTGTCGATTCCGTTGGGTATAGCCAAAGCGGTGCGCGCTGGTACCCGGTTTGACACCTTGACCAGTCTGGTCGTGCTGGTCGGTTACGCGATTCCCGGCTTTGTGCTCGGCGTGGCTTTGCTGGTGGTGTTCGGCGGCCAGTTGCAATGGTTTCCCTTGCGCGGCCTGACTTCCAGCAACTGGGAAACACTGTCTATGGGAGCCAAAGTGGTTGACTACCTGTGGCATATCGCCATGCCGGTGACAGCCAGCGTGCTGGGCGCGTTCGCGGTCACCACCATGTTGACCAAAAATGCATTTTTGGAAGAGATAGGCAAGCAGTACGTGTTGACCGCTCGCGCCAAAGGCTTGTCCGAGCGCAAAGTGCTGTGGAAGCATGTGATGCGCAATGCACTGATTCCTTTGGTCACGGGTTTTCCGGCCGCTTTCATCGGCGCATTTTTCGCGGGATCCTTGCTGATTGAAACCCTGTTTTCGCTGGACGGTCTGGGCCTGCTCAGCTATGAGAGCGTGATGCGGCGCGACTACCCTGTGGTGCTGGGCACTTTGTATTTATTCACCCTGATCGGTCTTGTCACCAAGCTGATCAGCGACCTGTGTTACGTGTGGGTGGACCCGCGCGTGAAATTCGACTGATCGCCATGGCAACCGTTTCTCTTTCCCCTCCCCAGTTGGCGTGGCGACGATTCAAGCGAAACCGCTTGGGTTTTGTCAGTCTGATTCTTTTTGCGATTCTGGTCGTCGTCAGTTTGGCGGCTGAATTGGTCAGCAACGACAAGCCATTGATTGCCAGTTACCAAGGAAAGCTGTATTTTCCGATAGTCAAAAACCCGCCTGAAACCGTGTTCGGCGGCGATTTTGAAACCCCGACCGACTATTTCGATCCGTTCATTCGCCAGCAGTTCAAACAGCCTGGCAACTGGGCGATTTACCCGATCAATCCCTACCACCACGGCACCTTGAATTACTTTGCCAAAGAGCCCAACCCGGCGCCGCCTTCGGCTGACAACTGGATGGGCACAGACGACCGCGGACGCGATTTGCTGGCGCGTCTGCTATACGGTTTTCGGGTGTCGGTGTTGTTTGCCTTGGCGCTGACCATCACCGGCACCATCCTCGGCGTGGTCACCGGCGCAATCCAAGGGTTTTTTGTCGGCAAGACCGACCTGGCGATGCAGCGCTTCATTGAAATCTGGGGCGCCATGCCTGAGTTGTATTTGCTGATCATCTTTTCTGCGGTGTTCGAACCTAGCGTCAGTTTGTTGCTGATACTGCTGAGCTTGTTCGGCTGGATGGGCTTATCCGACTATGTGCGCGCTGAGTTTTTGCGTAATCGCCAGTTGGACTATGTGCGTGCGGCTCGAGCTTTGGGTTTGTCCAATTTGGCCATCATTCGCCGCCATGTACTGCCCAACAGCATGACGCCGGTGGTCACGTTTTTGCCGTTTCGCATGAGCGCGGCTATTTTGGCTTTGACTAGCCTGGATTTTCTAGGCCTGGGCGTGCCCCCCGGCACACCAAGCCTTGGAGAACTGCTGTCTCAAGGTAAAACCAATATCGATGCCTGGTGGATTTCTATTTCCACTTTCGGTGTGCTGGTCGTCACGCTGCTGCTGTTGACCTTCATGGGTGACGCCTTGCGCGACGCTCTTGATCCGCGCAAGCTGCACCAGGAGACGGCACCATGAGCGCTTTGTTGAAACTGCATAACTTGCATATGTCTTTTCAAGGCCGCGAGGTCGTGCACGGCGTGTCGTTTGATTTACAAGCCGGCGAAAAGCTGGCGTTGGTCGGCGAATCCGGTTCGGGCAAAACCGTGACCGCGCTTAGCCTGCTGGGCTTGGCGCGCGGTGCCTGGGTACGCGGCGAAGCTGTGTTCGACGGGCAAGATTTGTTCAAACTCAACGAGTCGCAATGGCAGGGTGTGCGCGGCAGCGACATCGCAATGATTTTTCAAGAACCGATGACGGCGCTCAACCCTTTGTTCACGATTGGGGAGCAAATCGCCGAGGTGTTGTTGCTTAAAAAAGGCTTGGATCGCCAGCAAGCCTGGGCGCGCGCCATCGAGCTATTGACCGACACCGGCATCCCCGAACCTGAGCGACGCATCAACAGCTACCCGCACCAGCTCTCCGGTGGGCAAAGACAGCGCGCCATGATTGCCATGGCCTTGGCTGGTGAGCCCAAACTCTTACTGGCCGACGAGCCAACCACGGCGCTAGATGTGTCTTTACGCGGCCAGATATTGGATTTGCTCGACAGCCTGCAACACAAACACGGCATGGCGATTTTGCTGATCACGCACGACTTGAACATGGTCAGGCGTTTTGCCGACCGCGTGTTGGTGATGGAAAACGGCTACCTGGTCGAGGAAGGCGCCGTCGCCACGGTACTCAGCCACCCGGCGCACGCTTACACCCGCCGCCTGGTCGACAGCCAGCCCGAGCGCAATGTGTTCGAGCCGCTGGACGATGCGCCTGTGTGTGTGCATGCCGAGGCTTTGCGGGTGGTGTACCCGGTGCCGCGTGCGGGTTGGCGCGGCTGGTTTGGTCACGCCGAATTCGTCGCTTTGCAAGCAGCTGATTTCAAGCTGCACCTGGGTCAGACCTTGGGCATCATCGGTGAATCCGGTTCGGGCAAGTCTTCGCTGGCGCTGGCTGCGCTGGGCTTGATTCCGTTTCAAGGTCAGTTACAGATTGAAAACAAGCGCTGGCAGGCCAAGGCCGGTGCGGACCTGGCTTTGCGCCGCGCCATACAAGTGGTGTTTCAAGACCCGTTTTCCTCGCTGTCGCCGCGCATGACTGTGGAAGAAGTGGTGGGCGAGGGCTTGCTGGTGCACGAAAGCGGCCTGAATACCGCGCAGCGGCAAACCCGGGTGCTGGCGGCTTTGAACGAAGTTGGCATGGACGAAACCCAGTTCCCCGGTTTGCTGGGGCGTTACCCGCACGAGTTCTCCGGCGGTCAACGTCAGCGTCTGGCGATTGCCCGCGCGCTGATCGTTGAGCCGCGCATTCTGGTGCTGGACGAGCCGACCAGCGCGCTGGACGTGTCTATCCAAAAACAAGTGCTGGATTTGCTGCAACGCCTGCAACGCGAGCGCGGCCTCAGTTATTTGCTGATTACCCACGACATCGAGGTCATACAAGCCATGGCCCACTATGTGATGGTGCTGAAAGACGGCGTGGTGGTGGAATCCGGCAGCATTGAGCGTGTCACCCGGGCCCCGGCATCGGCCTATACGCGTACTTTGCTGGAGGCTTCGTTCAGCGCGGCTGGTCAGGCCTCCCAATAGCGGTTACAATAGCAGGCAAATGAACGATAACGGGCGGACATCCCAACCGCCCGTTTTTTTTGGTCGGATGAAAAGCGGTGCCATTGCAAGACATCATCGAACAAACCGTCAACGGACTGGGTTACCAGTTGGTCGAAGTCGACCGTTCAGCCGGCGGGTTGCTGAGGGTCACTATCGATTTGTCTTGGCAAGCCGGTCAGACCGAGCAATTCATCCAAGTGGAAGATTGCGAAAAGGTGACTCGGCAGTTGCAGTTTGTGCTGGAAGTTGAAGGCACTGCTTACAACCGCTTGGAAGTCTCTTCGCCGGGCATAGACCGGCCCTTGCGTTCAGAAAATGATTTTTTGCGTTTCGTCGGTGAGCTCATCGACTTGACATTGAAAGCGCCCATGGGGGCGGCGGCAGGCGGCCTGGTGGCGGCCAACCGGAAAAAATTCCGGGGCGTGTTGGAAACCACTGACACACCTCAGACTTGGCAAATTACCTGGCGTGATGAGCCCACGAGCAAGCCGGGTATGCGGCCTGCACGTGTCAACAAAAACTTGCCGGTACAGGCTTTGCAATTCAACTTGAGTGAATTGCGTGAAGCCCGGCTGGCGCCGATTGTGAATTTCAAGGGCAGAAGGCCCGCTGAGAACAGGAGTAATGAATCATGAATCGCGAAATGCTGATGCTGGTGGATGCCATCTCACGCGAAAAAAATGTCGAGCGTGACCTGGTTTTCGGTGCGGTCGAATCCGCGCTGGCGCAAGCCACCAAAAAACTCTACCAAGGCGACGTCGACATCCGCGTGGCCATGGATCGTGACTCGGGTGAATACGAAACTTTCCGCCGTTGGCTGGTGGTGCCCGACGAAGCCGGTTTGCAAAACCCGGACGCCGAAGAAATGCTGATGGACGCTAAAGATCGTTTGTCTGACGTGGAAGAGGGCGAGTACATCGAAGAAAGCGTCGAGTCGCTGCCCATCGGTCGCATCGGCGCCATGGCGGCGAAGCAGGTGATTCTGCAAAAAATCCGTGACGCTGAACGTGAAATGCTGTTGTCAGACTTTCTGGCGCGCGGCGACAAAATCTTTGTCGGCAGCGTCAAGCGCATGGACAAGGGCGACATCATTGTCGAAAGCGGTCGCGTCGAAGGCCGTTTGCGCCGCAGCGAAATGATCCCCAAGGAAAACCTGCGCAGCGCCGACCGCGTGCGCGCCATGATCATGGAAGTCGACGTCACTTTGCGCGGCGCGCCCATCATCTTGTCGCGCTCGGCGCCCGAATTCATGATCGAGTTGTTCCGCCAGGAAGTGCCCGAAATCGAACAAGGCTTGCTCGAGATCAAATCCTGCGCCCGTGACCCCGGTTCACGCGCCAAGATCGCGGTTATTTCTCACGACAAACGCGTAGACCCCATCGGCACTTGCGTCGGTGTGCGCGGCACGCGTGTGAACGCCGTCACCAACGAACTCGCCGGTGAGCGCGTCGACATCGTGTTGTGGAGCGAAGACCCGGCGCAGTTTGTCATCGGCGCATTGGCTCCTGCCAACGTGTCTTCAATTGTGGTTGACGAAGAAAAACACGCCATGGATGTGGTGGTTGACGACGAAAATCTGGCCATGGCCATAGGTCGCGGCGGCCAAAACGTGCGTTTGGCCTCTGACCTCACCGGTTGGAAAATCAACATCATGGATGCTGCCGAATCAGCCCAAAAATCTGCCACCGAAACCGAAGGCTTGCGCGCCTTGTTTGTCGCCAAACTCGACGTCGACCAGGAAGTCGCCGACATTCTGATCGAAGAAGGTTTCACCAGCCTGGAAGAAGTGGCTTACGTGCCCTTGCAGGAAATGCTGGAAATTGAAAGTTTTGACGAAGACACAGTCAACGAATTGCGGGCCCGTGCCAAAGACGCTTTGCTGACCATGGAAATTGTCATGGAAGAAAGCGTCGAGGAAGTTTCTCAGGATCTGAGAGACCTGGAAGGCCTGGATGCCGAATTGATTGCCAAACTGGCCGTGGGTGGAGTACATACCCGCGACGATCTGGCGGATTTGGCGGTGGACGAACTGGTGGACATCACTGGTCAGTCTGAAGAGGAAGCAAAAACTTTGATCCTGAAGGCACGCGAGCATTGGTTCGCGGGTCAAGCGTAACGGTCATGAAGAGGAACACCACAGATGACCATCACAACGGTTGCCGAGTTTGCCAAGGAACTCAAAAAATCTCCCGACACACTGCTTGAACAGCTTAAGGCAGCTGGTGTCACTAAATCATCCGCAGCTGATGCGCTGACCGATGTTGACAAGCAAAAATTGCTGGGCTTTCTCAAAGCCAGCCACGGCACAGACACGCTCGAGCGCAAAAAAATCACGCTGGTGAAGAAATCCACGTCTGAAATCAAGCAGGCAGATGCCACCGGCAAAGCCCGCACCATCCAGGTTGAGGTGCGCAAAAAACGCACTTTCGTCAAGCGCGATGAAAACGACACCACCGAAGAACCCGAGCAAGAGCCGTCCCCGGTCTTAGCTGCTGCTCCTATTCTTGATCAAGCCGAACTGGCCAGACGCGAAGAAGAAGCGCGCCGCCAGGCAGAGTTCATTCGCCGTCAGGAAGAAGAACTGGTTGAAAAACGCCGCTTGCGCGAAGCCCAGGAAGCCAAAGAGCGCGAAGCCCAAGCTACTGCTGTTTCCCCCGCTGCTGATACCGACGCCGACAAAGCTGCGGAGATAGCAGCCAAAGCCGCGGCCGCTGCCGCTGAACGCGAAGCCGTTGCCAAAGCCAGCGCCGAGGAAGATGCAGTTCGCGCCAAAGATTTGGATTCACGCCGTCGCACCGCTTTGGCCGAAGCCGAAGCGATTCGCACCATGATGAATGCACCGAAAAAAGTGCTGGTCGCGAAAAAGCCGCCCGAACCTGAAAAAGCCGCCACCCCCGATCCCAAAGCCATCAAAGGCACTTTGCACAAACCCGCTGCCGGTTCCACCGCAGCCGGTGCACGTCCGGCTGGCGCTGCGACCACCACCAAAGAAGGCCAAAAGGAAGTCAAGAGCGCCAAGCTGTCTTCCAGTTGGGCGGACGAACAGGCCAAGAAGAAAGAAATCAAAACCCGTGGCGACGCCAGCGGCGGCGTTGGTCGCAACAGCTGGCGCGGCGGTCCGCGCGGTAAACGCGAGCGTGACCGTGACGACACCCCGGTGCAAGCCGCACCGGTAGAGGCGCGCATCATCGAAGTGCACGTGCCTGAAACCATTACTGTGGCAGAACTTGCCCACAAAATGGCGGTCAAGGCCTCCGAAGTCATCAAGCAATTGATGAAGCTGGGACAGATGGTCACGATCAACCAACCGCTGGATCAGGACACCGCCATGATCGTGGTCGAGGACATGGGCCACAAAGCCGTCATTGCGTCGCTGGATGATCCGGAAGCCTTCACCGAAGACGAAGCATCCGCGCACCACGGCGAGTCTCTCACCCGCGCGCCGGTGGTGACTGTCATGGGTCACGTTGACCACGGCAAAACATCTTTGCTCGATTACATACGCCGCGCCAAAGTGGCTTCAGGCGAAGCCGGTGGCATCACCCAGCACATTGGCGCCTACCACGTGGAAACTCCGCGCGGCATGATTTCATTCTTGGACACGCCCGGTCACGAGGCGTTCACCGCCATGCGTGCCCGAGGTGCCCAAGCGACTGACATTGTCATCTTGGTTGTTGCAGCTGACGACGGCGTGATGCCGCAAACCAAAGAAGCCATCAAGCACGCCAAAGCAGCCGGTGTGCCCATCGTGGTTGCGATCAACAAGATCGATAAGCCTGACGCCAACACCGACCGCGTGAAAAGCGAACTGGTGGCCGAAGAAGTCATCCCCGAAGAATTCGGCGGCGACGCGCCTTTTGTGTCTGTGTCGGCCAAAACCGGTCAAGGCGTGGACGAACTGCTCGAGCAAGTGTTGTTGCAAGCCGAAGTGTTGGAGCTCAAAGCGCCCATCGACGCCATGGCCAAAGGACTGGTCATCGAAGCCAGCTTGGACAAAGGCCGCGGTCCTGTCGCCACCATCTTGGTCCAGTCAGGCACTTTGAAAACCGGCGATGTGGTGCTGGCCGGTCAAACCTTTGGCCGCGTGCGCGCCATGTTGGATGAAAACGGCAAGAGCATCAAGTCGGCGGGTCCTTCCATTCCGGTGGAAATCCAAGGTCTGACCGAAGTGCCGCAAGCCGGTGACGAATTCATGGTCTTGTCCGACGAACGACGAGCGCGAGAAATCGCTACTTACCGCGCCGGCAAATTCCGCAACACCAAACTGGCCAAGCAACAAGCGTCTAAGCTGGAAAATCTGTTCACCGACATGTCCTCGGGCGAAGTCAAAAACCTGCCCATCATCATCAAGGCAGACGTGCAAGGCTCGCAAGAAGCATTGGCGACCTCCTTGCTCAAACTCACCAACGAAGAAGTTCGGGTGCAACTGGTGTACGGTGCCGTCGGCGGTATCAGTGAGTCCGATATCAATTTGGCCATTGCTTCTAAAGCCGTCATCATCGGTTTCAACACACGTGCCGATGCAGGTGCTCGCAAACTCGCCGAGAACAACGGCGTCGAGATCCGTTACTACAACATCATTTATGACGCGGTAGACGAACTCAAAGCAGCCATGTCCGGCATGTTGACGCCTGACAAGAAAGAAGAAGTCATCGGCATGGCGCAAATCCGCCAGGTGTTCCGCATCAGCAAAATCGGCGCGATTGCCGGTTGCATGGTCACCAACGGCGTGGTGCGTCGCAACGCGCGTCTGCGCTTGTTGCGCGACAACGTGGTGGTGTTCACCGGTGAGCTGGAAAGCCTTAAACGCTTTAAGGACGACGTGCGCGAAGTCAAAGAAACTTTCGAATGCGGCTTGAACCTCAAAGGCTATAACGACATCCAAGAGGGCGACCAACTCGAGTTCTTTGAAATCAAGGAAATCGCCCGTACGATTTGATCCGCCCGCATGCCAGCCAAGAAATCGTCCACAGCTCACCGCGGTTTTCGCGTCGCCGACCAGATCCAACGTGATTTGTCGGAGTTGATCCGCGAACTTAAAGACCCGCGGTTGGGCATGGTGACGATTCAATCGGTGGAAGTCACGCCCGACTACGCGCATGCCAAAGTGTTTTTCAGCGTGTTAATTGGTGACGCCGAAGCTTGCAACGAAGGCTTGAACCAGGCCGCCGGTTTTTTGCGCAACGGCTTGTTTAAACGATTACACATACACACCGTGCCTACTTTGCATTTTCAGTACGACCGTACACCCGAGCGCGCAGCCGATATGAACGCGCTGATCGCCCGTGCTGTCGCCTCACGCGCCCAAGAAAACGACTGACCATGAACTCGCCACGCACACGGGTGCAACGGCGTCCCGTGCATGGGGTGTTGTTGCTCGATAAACCGCTGGGACTCTCCAGCAACCAGGCTTTGCAAAAAGCCAAGTGGTTGCTGCGCGCTGAAAAAGCCGGTCACACCGGCACGCTAGATCCGCTCGCCACGGGCGTGTTGCCTTTGTGTTTTGGGGCGGCTACTAAATTTAGCCAATTGCATTTGGATGCTGACAAAACCTATGAAGCTGTTTTGCGCTTAGGCCAACGTACCACCACCGCTGACGCTGAAGGCGATGTCATCGCTGAAGCTACCGTGAATTTCACGCCGGGAAAATTGCAGCAAGTGCAAGCGCTGTTCACCGGCGAACTCATGCAGTTGCCGCCCATGCATAGCGCCTTGAAAAAAGACGGCAAGGCTTTGTACGAATACGCACGCGCTGGCGTTGACGTGGAACGCACACCGCGCCGCGTCACCATTTACGAATTGCAGTTGAGCGAACTGCCCGAGGTAGACGGCGTGCGCAGCGTGGCCTTGCGCGCGCGTTGCAGCAAAGGCACGTACATACGCACGCTGGGCGAAGACATAGGTATTGCACTGGGTTGCGGCGCGTTTTTGTCTGCCCTGCGTCGGGTGCAAAGCGGCGTCTTTCTCGCCAAAGACTGCGTCAGTTTGAACGAACTGGAACAATGGCCCGAGGACAAACGCCACGCTGCTTTGTTGCCGGTGGACGCATTGCTGGACAGTCATCAAGCCATCACATTGCAAAGCGATGATGCAGGGCGCTTCTTAAGCGGTTTGCGCCGCCGTGGCGACTGGCCTGACCACGCGCAAGTGGCTGTGTACGGCAGCGACCCGCATTCCTTGCTAGGCACCGCCCATGTGCGTGCCGGTGAACTGATACCCGAACGCTTATTGAATCCCCAAGAAATCCAATCCTTACTCGAGAGTGCCGCATGACTTTACAAATCCGAAACATCGCCATCATTGCCCACGTTGACCACGGCAAAACCACCATGGTCGACCAGTTGCTGCGCCAGTCCGGCACCTTTGCCGAACACGAAAAAGTGGTCGACACTGTCATGGACAACAACGCGATTGAGCGCGAACGCGGCATCACCATTCTGGCGAAAAACTGTGCGGTCAGCTGGAAAGGCACACACATCAACATCGTGGACACACCCGGACACGCGGACTTCGGCGGCGAAGTCGAACGCGCTTTGTCCATGGTCGACGGCGTGGTGTTGCTCATCGACGCGCAAGAAGGCCCTATGCCGCAAACCCGCTTCGTCACCAAAAAAGCATTGGCGCTGGGCTTAAAGCCCATCGTCGTGGTGAACAAAGTGGACAAGCCCGGCTCACGCCCCAGCGTCGTCATCAACCAGGCGTTTGAGCTGTTTGACAAACTCGGCGCGACCGATGAACAACTCGATTTCCCCGTGGTTTACGCCTCCGGCATCAACGGCTGGTCTTCATTGGTTGAAGGCGAGCAGGGCGAGCAATGGGGCCCGGATATGTCAGCGCTTTTTGAAACCGTGTTGAAACACGTGCCACCGCAAAGCGGGGACCCCGCTGCGCCTTTGCAATTGCAAATTTCCGCCCTCGATTTTTCGACCTTCGTGGGCCGCATTGGCGTGGGCCGCATCAGTGCAGGCACCATCAAACCCGGTATGGACGTGGTGGTGGTGTCGGGTGAAGAAGGCGCGCCGGTCAAAGGCCGGGTCAACCAGGTGTTGAAGTTTCAAGGCCTAGACCGCATTCAAGCCACCGAAGCCGGTCCCGGCGACATTGTGCTGATCAACGGCATTACCGACATAGGCATTGGTGTGACCATCACCGACCCGCTGAACCCCAAGCCTCTGCCCATGTTGAAAGTGGACGAACCCACGTTGACCATGAACTTTTGCGTCAACACCTCGCCGCTGGCAGGCCGCGAAGGCAAGTACGTGACCAGCCGCCAAATCTGGGACCGCCTGCAAAAAGAACTGCAAGCCAACGTGGCTTTGAAAGTGAAAGAGACCGACGAAGACGGTATTTTCGAAGTCTCGGGTCGCGGTGAATTGCACTTGACCATTTTGTTGGAGAACATGCGCCGCGAAGGTTACGAGCTGGCTGTGTCCAAACCGCGCGTGGTGTTTCGCGAGATCAACGGCGAGCGCTGCGAGCCTATTGAGCTTGTCACCGCCGACATCGAAGACCAGCACCAGGGCGGCGTCATGCAAGCCTTGGGCGAGCGCAAAGGTGATTTGGTGAACATGGAGTCCGACGGACGTGGACGCGTGCGTTTGGAGTACCGCATCCCGGCGCGCGGCTTGATTGGTTTCACCACCGAGTTTTTGAATTTGACGCGTGGTTCAGGTCTTATTTCTAATATTTTTGACCGCTATGAGCCTTACAAAGGCGAGATCGGCGGACGCAAAAACGGCGTTCTCATTTCCATGGACGATGGCGAAATTTTCACTTACGCCTTGGGCAAGCTGGACGACCGTGGCCGCATGTTTGTGAAGCCTAATGACCCGGTGTACGAAGGAATGATCGTCGGCATACACAGCCGCGACAACGACCTGGTGGTCAACGCCACGCGCACCAAACAGCTGACCAACTTCCGCGTCTCTGGCAAAGAAGACGCGATCAAAATCACGCCGCCTATTCAATGTACCTTGGAATACGGCGTTCAGTTCATCGAAGACGACGAGTTGGTCGAGATCACGCCTAAGAGTGTGCGACTGCGCAAGCGCCATTTGAAAGAGCACGAGCGCAAGCGCGCCAGCCGCGAAGGCTGAGCTTTTCCGCCATGAACATCAGGCTGAGTCATGCACAAGCCTTGGGCCTGATGGTGCTGGCCACCTTGCTTTGGTCAATCGCGGGCATTGTGTCGCGACAGATCACACAGGCGCAGGGCTTTGAAGTCACGTTCTGGCGCAGCTTTTTCAACGCACTCAGTCTGCTCATTGGCCTCACGCTTGCCACGCGCGGCAGAGTTTGGCGCGGCAGCGAATTCCGTTCGCGCACGCTGTGGCTCTCAGGCGTGTGCTGGTCGGTCATGTTCACCGCCTTCATGCTGGCACTCACCTTGACGACGGTGGCCAATGTGCTCATCACTTTGTCACTCGGGCCCTTGCTGACAGCTTTGCTGCACCGCTTGCTAGGCGGTCAGGCTTTGTCCCGCCAGACCTGGGGCGCAATTGCATTGGCAGCGGTCGGTATGGCGTATATGTTTGTGTCGCAGTTACAGCTAGATGGCGGTCAACACCTGAAAGGCATGTTGGTGGCAGCGTGCGTGCCCGTGGCCGGTTCGGTGCAATGGAACCTCATGAAAACCCGGCAGCCGGACGTAGCGCAAACAAACATGTTGCCGGCCATTTTGATTGGCGCCGTGTTGTCGTGTATGTTCACCGCGCCCATGGCCATGCCGTTTCAGGCCAGCGTGCAAGACATTCAATGGCTGGCCTTGTTGGGCGTGTTTCAACTCGCCGTGCCATGCAGCCTGGCCGTGTGGAGTTCGCAAGTGTTAAAGCCGCACGAGGTGGCCATGTTGGCCTTGCTGGAGGTGTTGTTTGGTATCAGCTGGGCCTGGTGGGGTGCGGGTGAAGCACCAGCCGTTGCGGTGATGCTGGGCGGCAGTCTGGTGCTGGCAGCGCTGGCAGGTAACGAATATGCAAGTTGGAGGCAGCGCAATGAATAAAGCACATGTTGAATTGCACACCGGCGATGTGCTGGCACAGGTCAGCGGTCATATCGGTTTGATCACACTGAATCGCGCCAAGGCTTTGAACGCTTTGTCTTTGCCCATGGTTCGCGACATCACGCAGGTGTTGCTGGCTTGGCAAGCGGATGATTCGGTGAAAGCCGTTGCTATGCACGGCATGGGGCGCGAGGGCGCGTTCGGTGCGTTTTGCGCGGGCGGCGACATACGTTTTTTTCACCAAGCTGCGTTAGCCGGTGACCCGCAACTGGAAGATTTTTTCACCGAAGAATATGCGCTGAACCATTTGATTCATTGCTACACCAAGCCATGCATGGTGTTCATGGACGGCGTGGTCATGGGCGGCGGCATGGGTTTGGCGCAAGGCGCGAGCCTGCGCATTGCCACTGATAAAACAAAAATGGCTATGCCCGAGACCATGATCGGTTTATTTCCGGATGTGGGCGGCGGTTATTTCCTCAGCCGCTGCCAAGGCGCTTTGGGCGAGTACTTGGGATTAAGCGGGCAGATGTTGAACGGTGCAGAAGCGGTGTTTGCCGGTCTGGCCGATGTGTTGTGCCCGAGCGCTGACTTGTCCACGCTATGGAACAACTTGCCGACCATGAATTGGCAGCACGCAGACAGCACTTTGCAGCAACTGACCCAACCGTACGCAGCCGCTACTGTAGCCGCCAAAGCACATACACCGGCTTGGTGGAACGAGCAGTTGAATAGCGTGTTTGCATCCGCTGACGTACACGCCATTGCCGGTGCCTTGGAAAGCGCCCCGGACGAATTGTCGGCAGCCGCATTGCAAGCCTTGCGCAAACGTTCACCGCTGATGCTGGCCGTGACCTTGGAGCAAATCAGGCGTGCGCGCCACATGGGTCTGGCCGATGAGTTGCGCATGGAGCGCGACATGGTAAGACACAGTTTTCACCCGGTGCATTTGCAGCGCGGCCCGGCGCACAGCGACACGGTAGAGGGCATACGCGCGCTGGCCGTAGACAAAGACCATGCGCCCAAGTGGCAACCAACGCGTTTGGAAGACATCAGCGCGGACATGGTGACGCCGTTTTTCCAGAGCGCGTGGCCGGTGCATGCGCACCCGCTGCGACATTTGGCAGACCCTGCGGCTTGAAGCCTTGTGCGTAGCAAGCAGCCTTCCAGCGTTTTGTGAACCGGCGTGCATCTTTGTATGCACACCCCAAAGAAAGTAGTGAATGGCCTCCAGCCCTAAAGTTTTATTCGGTTTTCATGCAGTCGGTGTGCGACTGAAAACCACGCCTGCGTCGGTCATCGAAGTGTTTTTCGACCCGACACGCAGAGATGCGCGCATGCGCCAGTTTCAAGAGCGCGCCAAAGAAGCCAAAGTGAAATTGGTGGAGGCAGACGGCATGCGATTGGCGCAGTTGGCCGGTAACCACGGCCACCAAGGTGTGGTGGCGCGGGTGCATGCGATTGATATTGCCAAGTCGCTGGATGAATGCCTGGAGGCATTGCCGGATGACGAACCGGTGTTGATATTGGTGCTGGACGGCATCACCGACCCGCACAACCTAGGCGCGTGTTTGCGCGTGGCAGACGGTGCAGGCGTACACGCCGTGATTGCGCCCAAAGACCATGCCGTAGGCATCAACGCCACCGTGGCAAAGGTGGCTAGCGGCGCAGCCGAGACCGTGCCGTATTTCATGGTGACCAACCTGGCGCGCACGCTGAATGAATTGAAGGAGCGCCATATATGGATCACCGGCACCAGTGACGATGCCGAGAAAACGCTGTATGACGTGGATTTGAAAATATCGACTGCCTGGGTATTGGGCGCGGAAGGCAGCGGCCTGAGGCAACTAACACGCAAGACCTGCGATCAGCTGGTCAGTATTCCCATGGCGGGTGGCGTGGAGAGTTTGAACGTCTCGGTAGCGAGTGGTATCTGTTTGTATGAGACGGTGCGACAGCGTAGGGGCTGACTTCTACCTTCGGCTGTTCAGCATTTATTCAGCGCCAAGGTTTAATCGCTATCGGTAAGCATTGCCCAGCGTTCATGGTCCCGCCATTGACCGTTCTTTTTTAGAAAACGCGGGCTAAAGCCCTCTTTGTTGAAGCCGCAAGCCCGCACCAGGGCGATAGACGCCAGGTTATCGGGTTGTATGTTGGCTTCCAGGCGATGCAACTTCAAGCGTTTGAACGCAATGCCTATCGCCAGCTCAACCGCTTGTCGCATCAAACCTTGCCGCAAATAGGGCTGAAATGCGTAGTAAATCAAATAGGCGTTTTTAAAGTCGCCAAAAAAAATATCGCGCAACTCGACCACACCGGCCAACTCGCGTGTGTCCCTGCGAGTGACAGCCCATGCGCGGTCGTCTGCTGTGTTCATTTCCAAAACGTACTTTTGAAACGCTTTGCGGCTTAAGGGCACTTGCACCCAGGGTTTGAGCAGATCGCGGCTTGCGCCGACCCCTTGCATGAAAGCGGTTTCGTCAGTGGCCTTGATCGGCCTGAGCCTGACCGGGGGCCGCAAAGCTGTCACACGCTGTAAAGGTTTATTCATAAAAGCAGTTTAAGCAGTGTTTAACCGTGCTGACTGCCGCTAAAAAGCAATAAATTAGTACTTACAAAGAGATAGTATTTGTAAGAGTTAATTCATTCCTATTCATCCATGAAATTCTGGCTAATGCTTGCCTGTCGGCTGTCCCCGGTTGTTGTGCTGCTGGCCTGTGCGGGTGGTGGTGGCGGGGGTGGGGGCGGTTTGGACAAGGATCAGGGTAATCTGGACACCAACAATACAAATAACAGCGGGGGAACCGGCTACAACTACCAGACGCCTGTAAGCAAAAAAGTACCGGTGTTGCAAGCCGCCAGTTACCCGTCGAACTGGGACGCCAACACACCAGTGACACCACCCAAAGTTTCCCCCACAGAGTCGGTGTACGAAGATGGCACCAAGGTGGTCCGAGACGGTTCTGTGCAAAAACCATTTTTGCAATCTGAACTCAACGCTGTGGCTATCACTGACCCTAACGCTGTGGTGCGCAGTATCAGCAAACTGTCACCTTCCAGTGCTCCGCCTTTAGGGCAATCAACTGGCTACTTGTCTCCTGCTGGTATTTCATCCAACTTCTATGCGACAGATTACAACTTGCGCTGGGCCGTGCCTGACCCTAAGGGACCCGGTTACGCGCAACTTTATGCAAATGGCGATTGGCGTCCGGCCCAGCCCTTGTATTTTTGGCGGCAGACGCTGAGCGGTCTGGGGTGTTTTAGCCCATGTGGCCCGACTATCGGTGCGCCTCTGGCTGAAGTCATGGATGCCTGGAAACTGGGTTGGACCGGCAAGGGTGTGAACGTATTGATTGAGGACTTTCTTTACTACTACCAAGGTGCTTACCATGGCGTTATCACCGGCTTGTTGGCTTACCGTTATGCGCCCGGAGCTACTTTTTATGGATGGAATATCGATCCGTTCACCTTGAACTCTTCAGTGCTTGACAAAGACAACAATAACGTTGCTATCAAACCGGATGCGTTGATCAAACTCGGTGTGGTGAACGCCAGTTACGTGGGTTTAAATCCTCTTGCTGATTACCAAGACGTGACTTCACGATTTATGAATGCCTCGTTTCAGGGGCAAGTCGATTACACGGATGCGGTCATCACCAAGGCTGCGGGTAATGACAGACGGACTTCTGAGAAGGAGCCCATCAACAAGGCCATGACCGGCATACCTTCCTTAAGTAACCGGGTATTGATCGTTGGTGCACTGACCCAGGCGGGGGACGTCAATAACCCGGTCAACATAGCTTCCTACAGCAATACAGCAGGAACTGACCCGGCACTTAACAGCCGGTATTTGTTGGCCAGCGGCAC
>CAMBSK010000010.1 GCA_945870575.1 Bordetella parapertussis
TTCAGCGCAAAACCCGCTGACGTGACGCATGAGTGGTTTGTGATTGACGCCACCGATAAGGTGCTCGGACGGATTGCCAGCGAAGCAGCCCTCCGTTTACGCGGCAAGCACAAAGCCATTTATACGCCCCACGTCGATACCGGCGACTACATAGTCGTCATCAACTCGTCCAAAATTCGAGTCACAGGCAATAAAGCCTTGGACAAGATGTACCACCGCCACTCCGGTTATCCGGGCGGCATCTCCAGCACCAACTTCAAAGACATGCAGGCCAAGCACCCCACACGTGCGCTTGAAAAAGCGGTCAAAGGCATGTTGCCCAAAGGTCCTTTGGGTTTTGCCATGATCAAAAAGCTCAAGGTGTACGGCGGTGCCGAGCATCCCCATACCGCCCAACAGCCCAAAGTGCTGGACATCTAAGGAGCTATGAAATGATTGGTGAATGGAACAATGGCACCGGTCGTCGCAAATCCAGCGTCGCCCGCGTGTTTCTGAAAAAAGGCTCCGGCAAAATCATGGTCAACGGCAAGGACATCGCTGAATATTTCGGCCGTCAAACCTCGATCATGATCGCCAAGCAACCCCTGTTTTTGACTCAGCATGTCGAATCTTTCGACATTCAGATCAATGTGCAGGGCGGCGGTGAATCCGGCCAGGCAGGCGCTGCCCGTCACGGCATCACCCGCGCACTCATCGACTACGATGCGACCCTCAAACCCGCGCTGTCAGCAGCCGGTTTTGTCACCCGGGATGCTCGTGAAGTGGAACGTAAAAAAGTCGGTTTGCACGGCGCGCGTCGCCGCAAGCAGTTCAGCAAACGCTGATCTACCGCCAGGCCCTGTGTCTGCCATCAACCGCCAGGGCTTGTGTTCTGGCGGTTTTTTTCTGGGCGATGCAAGACGGCTTGCCGCATCAGCCTTGCATATAACCTTGTCAAATAGATTGTTGACTGAAATAGGTTACTATTACCCATCAAAGAACATTTTCATTGGAGAGCGCCATGAGTGCCTTAGCCGAAACCATACCCACCGCCATGCCCGAGCCTATCGTCTTTACCGACAGTGCAGCGGCCAAAGTAGCTGACCTGATCGCCGAAGAAGGCAACCCCGAGTTGAAACTGCGTGTGTTTGTGCAAGGCGGCGGTTGCTCTGGTTTCCAGTATGGGTTCACCTTTGATGAAATAACCAATGAAGACGACACCATCATGTCTAAACACGGCGTCTCTTTGTTGATCGATGCCATGAGCTACCAGTATTTGTTGGGCGCTGAAATCGACTACAAAGAAGATTTGCAAGGTGCGCAGTTCGTCATCAAAAACCCGAATGCGACCAGTACCTGCGGATGCGGGTCTTCATTCTCAGCTTGAGTTTTTTTCAGTTGAGCAATAAGCCGGGCTAGTCCCGGCTTTTTTTATGCCGGGTAAATCGCACCGAGCACACGCGGCCCCAAAGCGCCTGTGACCTCAGGCAAGTTACCGGGTAAATTCAGGCAGGTTTGTTGCGCCAACCAAGCAAAGCCGGCGGCTTCTACTTGCAAGGGCGGTAAACCTTGCTGCTCGGTGCTTTGAACCGGAATGTCGGGTAATAACTGCTGCAACATGTCCATCAAACAGCGGTTGTACGCGCCGCCGCCACAAACCAGCAACCGAACCGCATCTGATGCATAGCGCAACACATCGTCTGCGCAAGCCCGTGCTGTGAATGCGGTCAAGGTGGCCTGAACATCGGCAACGCTGGCACTGGCAAAACCGCTCAAGTGTGATTGCAACCATGCGGCATGGAACAAATCACGGCCTGTGCTTTTGGGCGGTGCTTTGCGAAAAAACGGATCGCTCATGCATTGGTTCAGCAAGTCTGTCATGACTTTTCCTGAAAGTGCCAAAGCGCCGTCACGGTCAAAGGCTTCGCCGGTGTGCAGTTGGCACCAATGGTCAAGCAGCACATTGCCGGGGCCGCAATCAAAGCCTGTGACTGCTTGATCCGTCAGCACACTGAGGTTGGAAATGCCGCCAATATTGAGAACCGCGACGGTATGTCCCGCGTCGGCAAACACGTGTTGATGAAACGCAGGTACCAGAGGCGCCCCTTGTCCTCCTGCGGCTATATCGCGACTGCGAAAGTCAGCAACCACGCGAATGCACGTGCGCTCAGCAAGCAACGAAGGATTGTTAATTTGAACCGTATAGCCTATGCCGTCGTGTAGGCCGGGCTGATGGCGCACGGTTTGTCCGTGTGCACCTATGGCGGCAATCTGAGAGGGTTGATAACCGGTGCTTTGCAGCAAATCACGCACAACGTTTGCATAACTAAGTGCAAGCTGGTTGGCTGCCAGTGATGCGGTGTGTAATTCATCGGCGCCACTCTGGTTGAGCTGTAGAAAGGTCTGGCGTAAGTCGTTTGAAAAAACCTGGCTAAAGTGGCCGAGCACACGAATACCTTGGGTGAAATCGGCCAACACGGCGTCCACGCCATCGAGTGAGGTGCCTGACATCACGCCGATATAAAGCGTGCGCATGGTCAAAACAATCAGTGCGTGGTGTCGGCTGAGACGAGCGAGGCTGAGGCCAGTTGTCTAGAGACTTCAGCCGCCTGGCGGTTGAATTGATCACGGGCGAAAGCAGGAATCGGCACAGACTCGCTTTGACGGGCCAGCAATTGAGGGTCTTTGTGAACGCCGTTGACACGGAATTCAAAATGCAAATGCGGGCCGGTGGCCCATCCAGTGGCTCCGACCAAACCTATTGCTTGGCCTTGCGATACAGACTGGCCGCGACGAACCAGCATTTTGCTCAAGTGCGCATAAACCGTGGAGTGGCCGTTGCTGTGTTTGATCACCACCGCATTGCCGTAACCGCCCAAATTACCTGCGCTCTGCACCACGCCCAGCCCGACGCTGCGTACCGGCGTGCCTTGACCCGCTGCGTAATCCACACCGAGGTGGGCGCGCCAGGTCTGAAAGATGGGGTGAAAACGCATGCTAAAGCCGCTGCTCACGCGTGAAAACGCCAGCGGAGACGCCAGGTAGGTGCGGCGCAGACTTTGGCCCTGCAGGTTGTAATAACCGCCGGGCTTGATGCTGTTTTCCTGGAACCACATGGCCTGGTGCGTTTTGCCTTTGTTGACAAACTCGGCAGTCAGCACTTTGCCGGGTTTGAGCGATTCACCGTCGGCTTCCAGCGATTCATAGGTGACGGTGAATCGGTCGCCTTTGCGTAAGGCGCGGTGAAAATCTATGTCGCCTGAGAAAATTTCTGCAAGTTGCACTGCAATGCTGTCCGGAATGCGTGCATCGTCAGTGGCGGCAAACAAAGAGGTTTGAATCAAACCGCCTGACAGGCGAACCGAGGTTTTGAGTTCGCCGGTTTCGCGTCTTACGCTCAGGCCTTGCTCGCCGCGTTCAATCACCAGGCGTTGAAACGTGTCGTTTTTGTCGGTGGCCCAACGCGCGGTGAGTTTGAGCAAATGGTTGTCGTCGTCTACTTCGGCATTCAACTGGCGCGCGCTTTTGCCCAATAAGGCTTCGCGCACCAGCGGGTTGCCGCGCATGAAGTCAGCAGCTGTTTTATCGGATACGCCCAAGCGTGACAGCATGGATTCTGCGGTGTCGGTAGAACGCGAAGTATCGCTGCGGTAAAGCCGCAGACGGTCTTTGTCCAAGCTGCTGATCTGGCTGTCAAGGGTGATGTTGTTGACGTTTTCCACCAGTTGACTGATGGGTGTAGGCGAATCGGATTGTCTGAAACCGGCAACTGCCAAAGCCCCGGCGGCGGTCAGCGCCAACACCACAGCCAGACGAACCACGCCATTGCTGCGGTAAACATCATCATCTTGGGGGGTGTCGGGGAAATCGTTATCTTGCAAAATCAGCATCCAGTGACTTAGGCGCCAGACGGACTGCGGCACCTTAGAATGAAAGAGATAGTTGTGCGCTTCACCTGGAGGTGCGGCCCAAAGGTGTGCAGTATACAGGCCTGACTACCAGGCAACAAGCCCGAAATCACTTATGAATCAAGCATCTGAGAAACAAACCTCACTATCTGCAACGGTTGAGCAAGCGCTGGCTGTGTCCATGCGTGGTTGCGAAGAACTGTTGCCCAGAGATGAATGGGTCAAAAAGCTACAGCGCCACGAAAGCACAGGGCAGCCGCTGCGCATTAAGCTCGGCTTGGACCCGACGGCACCAGATATCCATATTGGGCATACCGTGGTGCTGAACAAAATGCGCCAACTCCAGGACTTGGGACACCAAGTGATTTTTTTGATCGGCGATTTCACATCGCTGATAGGCGACCCGTCCGGGCGCAACACCACCCGTCCGCCGCTGACTCCAGAGCAAATCAAGAACAACGCCGACACTTATTACAAGCAGGCCAGCATGGTACTGGACCCGGCGCGCACCGAGATTCGTTACAACAGCGAATGGAGCGAGCCCTTGGGTGCCAGCGGCATGATTCAACTCGCGTCGCGCTACACCGTGGCGCGAATGATGGAGCGTGACGATTTCCACAAACGTTTTCACGGCGGGCAATCGATCAGCGTGCACGAATTTTTATACCCTTTGATGCAAGGCTATGACAGTGTTGCGTTGAAAAGTGATTTGGAGTTGGGCGGCACAGATCAAAAATTCAATTTACTGATGGGGCGTCATCTGCAGCAGGAATATGGACAAGAACCGCAATGTATTTTGACCATGCCTTTGCTTGAAGGTTTGGACGGCGTGGACAAAATGTCCAAAAGCAAAAACAATTACATAGGCATCACGGAAGACGCGAACACCATGTTCGCCAAAGTCATGTCCATCAGCGATGTGTTGATGTGGCGCTGGTACACCTTGTTGAGTTTTCAGAGCCTGCAAGACATTGCGAAGTTGAAAGCCGAAGTTGAAGCCGGGCGCAACCCGCGCGACGCCAAAGTCATGCTGGCCAAAGAAATCACGGCGCGTTTTCACTCGGCTACGCTTGCTGACAGCGCCGAGCAGGATTTTGTCAATCGCAGCAAAGGCGGTATTCCTGATGAAATTGCCGATGTGCATGTGAGTGGCGCGCCCTTGGGCATCAATGCCTTATTGAAAAACGCAGGTTTAGCACCTTCTACCAGCGAAGCTGGACGCTTGGTCGAAGGCGGCGGCGTGCGCATAGACAGCAGTGTGGTCAGTGACAAAGGGTTGAAACTGCAAGCAGGTACCTACGTGGTGCAGGTCGGTAAACGCAAATTTGCACGCGTTCACTTGAGTCCCTGAGCGATTCAAATGACAACCGGTATCCAAGCGATGAACAGATTGAATGACTGGTTATTGAAACTCTCACCCACCACTTTGTTGTGGACATCCGTGGTGGTGGCGATCATCACCATCGTCATGAAAACTCTGGCCTGGTACATCACCGATTCGGTCGGTTTGTTGTCGGATGCCATGGAGTCTTTCGTCAATCTGGCCAGCGCCATTTTTGCCTTGATCATGGTGACCGTCGCGCAACAACCCGCTGACGAAGAACACCCTTACGGCCACCACAAGGCCGAGTATTTTTCGTCTGGTTTTGAAGGTGTGTTGATCATGGGTGCGGCCGCCGCCATCATCTGGGCATCCATGCACCGTTTGTTTGACCCACAGCCTGTGGTTGAACTTGGCTGGGGTTTAAGTTTGTCAGTGGCCAGCTCCGCGTTGAACGGCCTACTGGCTTGGGTGATGTTCAAGGTGGCCAAAGCACAGCGGTCTATCGCGCTTGAAGCCGATGCCAAACATTTGGTGACCGATGTCTGGACATCGGCAGGCGTGGTCACAGGCTTGTTGCTGGTGCTCTACACCGGTTGGCTCTGGCTGGACGCGGTGGTTGCCATGGGCGTGGCTTTGAATATCATGAAAGAAGGCTTTAATTTGATCTGGCGTTCATCCCAGGGCCTGATGGATGAAGCGGTCGAACCGCAGGTGCTGTCGCAGATCAAAGAAGTGCTGGACGGGTTTGAACACAAACGCGGCGCAGTTGAGATCATTCGCTTTGACCACATCACCACGCGCCAGGCCGGGCAGCGGCGCTTTGTAGATATGCACATGCACATGCCGGCCAGTTGGTCGCTGGGACGTGCGGCGGCGTTGCGCACCAGTGTCGAGCAAGCGTTGATGAGCGCGGTGCCGGGACTGCGCGCCAGCATTCAGTTGCTGCCGAATGATGTGGAAGCGCATTTTGATGATGTGCGGGATTTGAAATAAGCATAAGATCCTAGTACACAGTACTTGCGTTAAAGCGTGAACTGTCTTTCTTAAGCTGGAGGAATGGTTATGAATGAAATTATTTTTTCAGTCACTATGGCGCCCGAAGGCGGATTCATAGCGCATGCCCTAGGGCACAGTATTTTCACAGAGGCAGATGATTTACCCAGCTTGCGTATTGCCGTTCGCGAGGCAGTTCGCTGCCATTTTTCAGATGGCCAAGCACCCGCCATGATCAGGTTGCATCGTGTTGAAGAAGAGTTATTCACCTTAGTTTGATCTTCTATTCTTATGCCTAAGTTGCCGCGTGATCTCTCTGGTGCTCAATTGATTGCAGCGCTTGAAAAATTTGGTTATGTGAAGACCCGGCAAAACGGTAGTCACGTGCGATTGACTTGTACTAAACCCAAGGAGCATCACTTGACTGTTCCTTTGCATGACCCGCTTCGTATTGGCACTATGTCTGCCGTTCTTGCGGATGTGGCACAAACACACGCTATATCGCGTGAAGAACTTTTGCAAAAACTGTTTTCTTAAATCTGTTGAGCTTAGTACACGCTTTGTCTTTTTGAGACAAACTTAGCCTTAAATACTAATATAAAAATAATATATTTTATTTTTTAATTTAAAATAACTACTATTTGGAGTCCTCTGTAAATTAAGCGGGAGAATGACATCATGGCCAACATTAGTTTCAGAAAAATTTTCTTCCCCTATGCCCATGAAAAAAGCCAAATAATCAAAAGCGTGGGTAGCGGATTTGCTTACTACACCACGGCGGAGGTGGCATATTCCATACTGACAAACCGATGTATATGGATGCGCAGTTGCTCCACCATGAACGACTATCTGGAAGTCAAATACGGTGAACACCTTTTACATAAAGCAAAAGAAAGCGATTCGGGTAAAAAGCTTGACCAAGCTGTTGATGCTTGTTACGAGGGTTTATTTGCGAAGGCTTGGAATTCATTTGAACAAGAAGAGCTTCCAAAATTGGTTAACAACACCTACCTTACTTGTGTCACCGAGCACAGCAAAGATGAGGACGATATAGGCAGGTTGTCTATGTGGCGTGCTTACGGGGGTAAAACAGGCATTGCATTGGTGGTATTTAAAAAAGATATTTTTGAAAAAAACACTTCAGATTTTGGAATTTATGCAAGCCCAGTAGCGTATCTAAGTGTGGATCAATTTTGTAAAGAAATGGAAAAAGTTGCTGAAAAAATCCAAGAATATTCAGACTATATAAAAGGAAATTTAAGTGAGCATTGTGTCGAGGAATATCTCTTAGAGATATTTACAAACGCTGTCATTTGTACCAAGCATCCTGGATTCAGTGAAGAGAAAGAGTGGCGCATTATTCATTCGCTTGGTCATAAACAAAGTCAATTTATCGAAAAAGAGATTAAGAATATCAAAGGAGTTCCACAAATCATTTACAAAATTCCTTTTTATAAAAATATCACAGGTTTGGCTTTAACTGATTTGATTGACCGTGTAATTATTGGTCCTTGTGAATTCCCTGATGTAACCTACCAAGCCATTTGTAGTGTTCTAAGTGAAGCTGGAATGACAAGTCCAGAGGAAATAATCAAAAAATCAGAAATTCCTTTGCGGCAATCATGAAGTCGGTGCTTGATTGTGCTGACTGATTTCCTTATCAGTACAAGCCGATAATCACTCAATGACTTCATCCTTTCGCACGCTTACTCTTTCCCCCGACACTCTCAACAATTTGGATCAACTCGGCTACGCCGAGATGACACCTATTCAAGCGGCCAGTCTGCCCTTGGCGTTGGCCGGACAGGATGTGATTGCGCAAGCCAGCACCGGCAGCGGCAAAACCGCAGCTTTCGGTCTGCCTTTGGTTGAAAAACTCACTGCCAACTTTCATGCGGTACAGGCTTTGGTGTTGTGCCCGACGCGCGAACTCGCCGATCAGGTCACCACAGAGATTCGCAGGATAGCGCGCGCCACGGCCAATATCAAAGTAGTGACGCTTTGCGGCGGTGTGGCCTTGCGCGGCCAAGAGCAAAGCCTGCAACACGGCGCGCATGTGGTGGTCGGCACGCCCGGGCGCATTTTGGATCACTTGACGCGCGGCAACTTGCGTTTGGACTCGGTCAAAACTTTGGTGCTCGACGAAGCCGATCGCATGTTGGACATGGGGTTTTTCGATGACATGAAGCAACTCATTCAACAGTGTCCGCCCAAGCGGCAAACCTTGTTGTTCTCGGCGACGTACCCCGAAGGCATTGCCAAGTTATCAGCGCAATTCATGCGCGATCCGCAAACCGTCAAAGTGCAAACCGTGCACGCAGCAGACAAAATCAAACAACTCTTTTACGAGGTGCGCGAAGACGAGCGTTTGCATGCGGTGTCTTTGTTGCTAAACCATTTCCGACCCGAATCGTCACTGGCGTTTTGCAATACCAAGCAGCAATGTCGCGAATTACTCGCCGTGTTGCAGGCGCAAGGTTTTGATGCGCTGGCGCTGTACGGCGAGCTCGAACAACGCGAGCGGGATCAGGTGTTGGTGCAATTCGCCAACCGCAGTTGCTCGGTACTTGTTGCCACCGATGTGGCTTCGCGCGGTCTTGACATCAGCCAATTGAACGCGGTCATCAATGTGGACGTGACGCCGGATGCGGAAATACATATTCACCGCATTGGCCGTACCGGTCGCGCTGATGCGCAAGGCTTGGCTTTGACCTTGGCGAGTCTGGATGAAATGGGTGCGGTCGGCCGCATTGAATTGCTGCAAAACATGGAATCGAATTGGGTCAAGTTGGATACGCTGACACCCACACCGGGCGGCAGGTTGATGGCTCCTATGCGCACCTTGCAAATCGTCGGCGGGCGCAAAGAAAAAATCCGACCGGGCGATGTGCTGGGTGCGTTGACCGGCGAAGCAGGCTTTGATGCAGCGCACATCGGCAAGATCAATGTGAACGAATTTTCCACCTATGTGGCGGTGGACAGAGCGATTGCAGTTGAAGCGGTAGCGCGTTTAGCCAAAGGCCGAATCAAAGGCAAAACGGTGCGCGTGCGGTTGATGGATTGATTTACATTACCCGGGTAATGTGATATTCTGACTGCATGTCTACCAAGCAATCCAAGCTGACTTCACAAGGCCAAGTTTCTGTGCCTGCCTCGGTGCGCCAATTTCTCAGCCTAAGCCCCGGCGGAGCCATGCTCTGGGTGCAGGAGGGTGAGCGCATGTGGGTGCAACGTGCGGTGACACACACGACCTCTGATGCTCACCAAGCGCTTTTTGGGAATTCCGCGCCCAAACAAACCACAGACACGCAAGATACCAAACAAGCCATTCGCAGTTTTATCCAAAAGAAACATGCACGCCATTGACACCAATGTCTTGGTTCGATTGCTGGTCAGAGATGACGCCAAGCAGGCCAAAATTGCTGATACTTTCATTGCCAAAGGCGCTTGGGTGTCGCATCTGGTGTTGGTGGAAACTGTGTGGGTGCTTGACGCGGTTTACCAACGAAGCCCGGATCAACTAGCCGCAGCGCTTGAATTGCTGCTGTCGCATGAAAGCCTGGTGCTACAAGATGCAGATGTGGTCACGGCGGCATTGACACATTTCACAGCCAAACCTGCGCTGGGATTTTCCGATTGCATGGTGCTTGAAATTGCGCGCAAAGCTGGTCATACGCCTATGGGCAGCTTTGATAAATCCTTGGCAAAACTCAGTGGCGTGCACAAGCTTTAACGCCACGACTTTTACCTATACGGATTGGCAATACTCAGTCTGGCCAAAATCTCTATCTCATAAGCTTCCATGGCTTTAGCATCTTTGAGCGATGTTTCATGGTCCCAGCCTTGCGCATGCAATGCACCGTGCACCAGCAAATGCGCGTAATGCGCTTTCAATGATTTGCCTTGTTCTTTGGCCTCTTGGGCAACCACCGT
Source organism: Bordetella parapertussis (assembly GCA_945870575.1). GTDB lineage: Bacteria > Pseudomonadota > Gammaproteobacteria > Burkholderiales > Burkholderiaceae_C > Limnohabitans. Next base: position 10,138 of record CAMBSK010000010.1, read on the forward strand.
TGCACACAACACCAAATCTCCCATCACCACCGGTGACTGTTGGTAATCGAAAGTTAGTACGTTGGTGGCGTAGTCTTTGCGCCGATAACTATGGTTCAAGGAGCGGCCTTCATCTTCATTCACGATGCGCACAGTCAACTCAGCATCTAGGGCCAGCGCATGGCGCAGGCATCTGCTTACCCAATGGCGCGGCAGTGCAGCGCGGTGTCTGGCCGCATACGATACATCACCAAACTGCAAAGACAAAGACAAGTGTTTGAGCGCCATGTTTCAAACAGTTTTGCGTTGCTTGTCATAGGCGTCGACGATGCGCGCCACCAAAGGATGGCGCACCACATCTTTGCTGGTGAAACGCGTGATGGCTATGCCTTCAACCCGGCGCAGCACAAGCTCCGCCTCTACCAGTCCGCTGGGGCTGCCTTTGGGCAAATCAATTTGACTGACGTCGCCGGTCACCACCGCTTTGGCACCAAAGCCGATGCGTGTCAAAAACATTTTCATTTGCTCAGGCGTGGTGTTTTGCGCTTCGTCCAAAATGATGAACGCATTGTTTAAGGTGCGACCCCGCATGAAAGCCAGTGGGGCTATTTCCAGCGCGCTGCGCTCAAACGCTTTTTGCACTTTGTCAAAACCCATGAGCTCGTAAAGTGCGTCATACAGCGGACGCAAATAGGGGTCTACTTTTTGACCTAAATCGCCTGGCAGAAAGCCCAGCTTTTCACCAGCCTCGACAGCCGGACGCGTCAAGATGATGCGTTGCACCGCGCTGCGCTCTAGCGCATCCACTGCACTGGCTACCGCCAAATAAGTTTTGCCGGTGCCCGCCGGTCCGATGCCGAAAGTGATGTCGTGGTTGGCGATGTTCTCTAGGTACAAGGCCTGGGTTGGAGTGCGTGCCCGCACATCGTTGCGACGTGTGGTCATTGAGTGACCGTCATCTCCCATGTGCGAGTCCCCGGCCAGCATCAACTGCACGTGTTCTTTGGGTATGGGTTTGGCTGCGCGCTCGAACATGGCTTGCAGCACTTCGAGTGCGCGTGTGGCATTGGCCTTGCTGCCGTCAATTTTGAATTTTTCGTGGCTGTGCGCAATCTTGACCTGCAAACCAGTTTCTATGGTGCGCAAATGTTCATCTAACGCGCCGCATAAATTTCCCAGACGGGTGTTGCTGCTCGGACTGAATTGGTGGCGAATAATCAAAGCACCAACCCGCCAAGCGTGAATTCCACAAGCGCGGGACGGGTTTGTCGATGAATCATGATGTAAGTGAACATAAAGAAAATTTGTCGTTGACGGCTAAGAAATCAAAGCATACCCCATGGCCAAACGCCTGCTCGCGAGCATGAAACCATTCGCGCTGATAATCGACGCTGGTCCTCACGCATACAACAACACATGATAGGCAAACTCAGCGGCACGCTCATTGAAAAAAATCCACCGCAGGTGGTGGTGGATTGCCATGGCGTGGGCTATGAGATCGATGTGCCCATGAGTACTTTTTATAACTTGCCCGCGGTCGGCGATAAACTCAGTCTGCTCACGCATTTTGTGGTGCGCGAGGATGCGCAAATTTTGTATGGCTTTGCCACCGCTGAAGAGCGCGTAGCGTTTCGCCAATTGATCAAGATTTCCGGCGTGGGCCCGCGCATGGCGCTGGGTGTGCTCAGCGGTTTGAGCGTGGCCGAACTGGCCCAGGCCATCAGTTTGCAGGAAGCCGGGCGTCTGGTGAAAATTCCGGGCGTGGGTAAAAAAACAGCAGAACGTTTGCTGCTCGAACTCAAAGGCAAGATGGGCAGCGACCTGGGTGTGAATGCCGCACCGCAGGCGCATTCAAGCCAAAACGATATTTTGCAAGCGCTGATGAGTTTGGGTTACAGCGACAAAGAGGCATCTGCAGCATTGAAACAATTGCCCGCAGACATTGGCGTCAGCGACGGCATCAAGCAGGCCTTGAAGGCCTTGGCCAGATAAACCATGAGCATACAAACCGACAGCTTCGGCGACGACTTCAAACCCGATAACCGCGTGGTGTCGGCGGCGCCGGTCAGCCCCAGAGAAGAAGCGATTGAGCGTGCACTCAGGCCCAAGTTGTTGCAAGAATATGTGGGCCAGACCAAGGTGCGCGAGCAACTCGAAATTTTCATAGGCGCGGCACGCCAACGCGATGAAGCACTTGACCATGTGCTGCTGTTCGGTCCGCCTGGTTTGGGCAAAACCACGCTCAGCCACATCATCGCGCAAGAGCTGGGTGTGAACCTGCGTCAAACCAGCGGCCCCGTGTTGGAAAAACCCAAAGACTTGGCGGCGCTATTGACCAATCTGGAAAAAAACGATGTGTTGTTCATCGATGAAATCCACCGCTTGTCACCCGTCGTCGAAGAGATTTTGTACCCCGCGCTTGAGGACTACCAGATCGACATCATGATCGGCGAAGGTCCTGCCGCGCGCAGCATCAAACTCGATTTGCAGCCGTTCACGCTGGTCGGTGCCACCACGCGCGCCGGTATGTTGACCAACCCGCTGCGGGACCGGTTTGGGATTGTGGCGCGCTTGGAGTTTTATTCGGCTGAAGAGTTGTTGCGCATCGTCATGCGCAGTGGCGGTTTGCTCAAAGCGCAATTGCATGAAGACGGTGCGTTTGAAATCGCGCGCCGCTCGCGTGGCACACCACGCATTGCCAACCGCTTGCTGCGCCGGGTGCGCGACTATGCCGAGGTCAAGGCCGATGGCCGCATCAGCAAAGCCGTGGCCGAAGCCGCCTTGTCTATGCTGGATGTGGATGCACAAGGTTTTGATTTGATGGACCGCAAATTGCTGGAAGCGGTGATTCACCGTTTTGATGGCGGCCCGGTCGGTCTGGACAATATCGCGGCCAGCATCGGTGAAGAACGCGACACCATCGAAGATGTGATTGAGCCGTTTTTGATTCAGCAAGGTTTTTTACAACGCACACCGCGCGGGCGCATTGCCACTTTGGCGGCTTACCGGCACCTCGCTGTGGCCGCCCCAGCAGCTACCCAAAAGGCCGCCGGTTTGTTCGGCACTGAAGCCGAATAAAACATCAGGTACTGCTTTCCTCGCGTGTATCCAGGTCCAAATGCCGCTCATCCGCCCAGCCTACCAGTTGCAAACCTTGCGGTGTCCATAGAAGTCGGTTGATGGCGGTATTGCGCAATCCCCAGCTGCGTGCCACTTGTAAATCTTGACCGGTGGCGATGCGATAAAAAATATCCAGCACACCGCCATGAGTCACCAGTGCAATCTGCTGACCAAGGTGGCGTGCAGCAATGTCGTTCACCATGTGCAGCACACGCGCGTGCAGCATCAACAAACTTTCGCCGCCGTTGGCAGGTGTCCAGTGCGGGTCACGGTCATGCCAGCGCGTGGCATCTGCGGGATGCGCCTGTTTGATTTCATCCCAGGTCAAACCTTCAAAATCACCATAGTGCCGTTCGCGCAATGGCAGGATGCGGCTGACTTCAAGCGCATGGTGTGAGGCTATATGTTGGGCAGTGACCAAGGCGCGACTCAGGTCGCTGGCATAAACCGCGTGAATGTCTTCGTCGGCGAGTGCTTTGGCCACTTGTATGGCTTGCCATTCACCTTGTGCATTCAATGAGATATCTATTTGCCCTTGAATACGGGTAGCTACGTTCCAGTCAGTTTCGCCGTGGCGTATGGCGAGTATGTGTGTGGTTTCCATGGCAAGAGTGTATGCAATCCGGTTTTCACGCTTGTGACAAAATCATAGGAAATAGCACGACCGTTCTTTTTAAAAGGAAATATGTCAGACACATTCTCTACGCCAAACGGCGCTGACAAGCACTTGGTGCGTCAGCGCTTATTGCAAAAAGGTCAGCAGACCAAAGCAGCCATCATTGATACAGCGTTGGGCATGGCCACGCAAATCGGTTTGGAGGGTTTGAGCATTGGCGCAGTGGCAGATGCGATGCAAATGAGCAAGTCAGGTGTGTTTGCGCATTTCGGCTCGCGTGAAGAGTTGCAAATTTCGGTCATCCGTGAATACCACCAGCGGTTCGAGCATGAAATATTCTTTCCCGCCATGGATTTGCCGCGCGGTCTGCCGCGCTTAAAGGCCTTGTTCAACAACTGGATGCAACGCACCAGCGCCGAAATAGATTCAGGCTGCTTGTACATCAGCGGCGCCGTGGAGTTTGATGACCGTCCCGGTCCGGTGCGGGATGCTCTGGCCAGCTCAGTCAAAACCTGGTTGACAGCCTTACACCGTGCGGTGCTGCAAGCGCGTGATGAACAGCATTTGTCAAAAGACACAGATGCGACGCAAATGTCGTTTGAAATACATGGATTGATTTTGGCTTTGCATTACGAAGCGCGGTTTTTGAAATCGGCCAAAAGCCTGTACCGCGCCAAACAGGGTTTTGAACATATTCTGGAGCGCTACGGCGCTTCTGCATTGAAAGCTTGAACATGCTCAAACCAAGGAGGAATCCCACATGAAAAAAACCATCAGTATGCTGATTGCCTGGGCCAGCATCAGTGCCTTTGCTCAGATGACACCTGCAGGTCTTTGGCACACGATAGACGACGATACCCAATTACCCAAAGGCGAGGTTCGCATCACAGACAACAATGGCGTGTTATCCGGCTTGGTGGTGCGTGCATTGAAAGAAGATCCCAAGGCCAAAACGGTGTGTGATTTGTGCAAGGATGACCGCAAAGGTCAAAAAATCATAGGCATGGAAATATTGCGCAACCTGACGCGCGAAGGCAAGGACAGCGACTATCTGTGGGCAGGCAAGGGAACTATCCTGGACCCGGACAACGGCAAGGTGTATGACGTGAAAATGGTGCCGGTCGACGGCGGTAAACGATTAAGAGTTCGCGGCTATATCGGTCCTTTTTATCGCACCCAGTTCTGGGAACGGGCTGAGTAATTGAACGGCTGAAAAATTTAAACAGGAGTATCAATGACAGCAATTTTGGAAAGCAAGGAACACGGTGTGTTAACCCTGACCATCAACCGGGTGGATAAAAAAAACGCATTGACAGCTGATATGTATGCAGCATTGGCTGAAGCTTTATCTCTGGCGGCGGCTTCAGAAGAGGTGCGCGTGGTTTTGTTGCAAGGTCACGAAACCGTGTTCAGCGCAGGCAATGACATTGCAGATTTTTTACAGCAACCGCCAGCCAGTCCTGACTCTGCGGTGTCGCGTTTTTTGCGCGGCATTGCCGTCTTTCCCAAACCTTTGCTGGCTTCGGTATGCGGTCCTGCCGTAGGTGTGGGCACCACCATGCTGTTGCATTGCGACCTGGTCTATGCCGGAGACAACGCGGCGTTTTCCATGCCGTTTGTCAACCTGGGTTTATGTCCTGAGGCTGGGTCCAGCCTGCTGGCTGTGCAACTCATGGGTTACCAACGCGCCGCTGAAGCCTTGCTGATGGGAGAGCCTTTCATGATTGAGACGGCTTTGGAATTGGGACTGATCAGCCGTGTGTTGCCGCCTGCCGAGGTGAATGCTTATGCGCAGTCCCAGGCGCAAAAAATGGCGCGCAAACCGCTTAGCTCGCTGATAGAAACCAAGCGCTTGATGAAGTCTGCGCGTACACCTTCCGTGCTTTTGCAAATGGATGAAGAAGCGGTGGTGTTCGGTCGTTTGTTGAAAGAACCGGCTGCTGTCGAAGCTTTCAGCGCTTTCATTGAAAAGCGCAAACCGGTGTTCAACTGAAATCTACTGAAGACTTGCCACAGGAGGCGCTTCACAGAGATTCCAAAGTGGCTCAGATGTGCTTGCGCGTAATCGGCCTGGGCTTGCCTTGGGCATCAATAGCTACATAAGTCACATTGGCTTCTGTCACCTTTAGGTAAACACCTTGCATGCTGAAGCGCTCAGCAAACACTTCAACTTTGACAGTGATGGAGGTGTTGCCTATGCGCGTGACGGAGCTGAAAAAACTCAGTATGTCGCCGACCTTGACCGGTTGCTTGAAAATAAATTCATTGACCGCCACGGTGGCTATGCGGCCGTTGACGTAGCGTGCCGGTAACACCGCGCCGGCCAAGTCGACCTGGGCCATGACCCAGCCGCCGAAAATATCGCCGTTCTGGTTGCAGTCGGCCGGCATGGGAATAACTTTAAGCACCAGTTCAGCGTCTTGCGGTAACCCCGCCACGGTCTGGCGAGAATCTTTGTTTGTCGTCACAGGCACAATCCAAGGAGTTGTTTAACTGGTATTGTGCTTTATGCGTCACCACGCTGCCTCTTCTCCCGCTTTGCCTGTCAATGCCCCGCCCCGAGTCACCGCTTCGGACTGGATGACCTTAAGAAAGCTGTTTCCCTACCTGTGGGAATACAAATGGCGGGTCATGGCGGCCTTGTCCTTCATGATCGGTGCCAAGCTGGCCAACGTCGGCGTGCCTTTGTTGCTTAAGGAATTGATTGACGCCATGACGCCTCAGCCAACCGGTGCTCAGATTGCATTGGTAGTGCCGTTGGCCTTGCTGGTCGGCTATGGGCTGCTGCGTTTATCGGTGTCGGGCTTTACCGAATTGCGTGAACTGGTGTTTGCGGCGGCCACACAAGGCGCTGCGCGCAAGATTGCTTTGCAAACCTTTGAGCATTTGCACAATTTGAGTTTGCGTTTTCACTTGGAGCGCCAAACCGGCGGCATGAGTCGCGACATTGAGCGCGGTGTCAGAGGCATAGAGTCCTTGATCACGTATTCGCTCTACAGCATAGTGCCGACTTTGATTGAAGTGGTGTTGGTGCTCAGCATACTGGGCGTGAAGTTTGACAAGTGGTATGCCATCATCACTTTGACAGCTTTGGCGCTGTATATTTATTTCACTGTCACTGTCACCGAATGGCGCACCCAGTTTCGTAAACAAGTCAATGAATTCGATTCCAGCGCGCACACCCGTGCGATTGACTCGCTACTCAACTACGAAACCGTCAAATACTTTGGCAATGAAGCGTTTGAAGCTTCGCGTTATGACGAAAACCTGAACAAACTGCGGCGTGCCCGCATCAAAGCCCAAAACTCTTTGAGTGCGCTCAATATCGGGCAGCAACTCATCATCGCGGTGGCCCTGGTTGCCATGTTGTGGCGCGCCACCGAAGGTGTGGTGGAAGGGCGCATGAGCCTGGGCGATCTGGTGATGATCAATGCCTTCATGATCCAGTTGTACATACCTTTGAATTTTCTGGGTGTGATTTACCGCGAAATCAAACAAAGCCTGACCGACCTGGAGCGCATGTTCATGCTGCTGGAAAAAAACCGTGAAGTGGCAGATACGGAGAATGCGCAAATACTGCAACTGAACCGTCCGCCCGAAGTGCGTTTTGAGAACGTACATTTCGCTTACGAAGCAGACCGGCCTATATTGCACGGCATCAGCCTGAGCATTCCTGCGGGCAAAACAGTGGCGGTGGTGGGCCCGTCCGGCTCCGGCAAATCCACGCTGGCGCGCTTGCTGTTTCGTTTTTACGATGTGCAGCAAGGCGCTATTCGGATTGACGGCCATGAAATACGTCAGTTAACCCAGGACAGTGTGCGCAAAGCCATAGGTATCGTGCCGCAGGACACGGTGTTATTCAACGACACGGTTTACTACAACATCGCCTATGGCAACACCCGGGCTTCGCGTGAGCAGGTGGAGGACGCCGCCAGATCGGCGCGTATCCATGACTTCATTGCCTCCACACCGTTGGCTTACGAGACCATGGTCGGCGAGCGCGGCTTGAAGTTGTCCGGCGGCGAAAAACAAAGGGTGGCGATTGCCCGCACTTTGTTGAAAAACCCGGCCATTCTGATTTTTGATGAAGCGACCTCTGCGCTTGACAGCAGCAACGAGCGCGCCATACAGACCGAATTGCGCGAGGCGGCGCATAACAAGACCACGCTGGTGATTGCCCACCGTTTATCCACGGTGGTGGACGCGCATGAAATTCTGGTGCTTGATGCCGGCCACATCATTGAACGTGGCACCCATGCGCAATTGCTAGCAGCCGACGGACGCTATGCACAAATGTGGTCGTTGCAGCAAAGCCAGGAAGAATCAACTTAGGGCAAGTCAGTGTCTTCAGCCGGCGCATCTTTGTCACGCGGACCGACTTTACCCAGCCTGGCTTTGAGCGACTGGGGTTCACCGCTGATAAGCGCGGCATATGTGGTGGTATTGCTCATCACCTTTTTGACGTAATCACGGGTTTCCGTGAACGGAATACATTCGGCCCAAATGGCACCTTCCAGTGACGGGCCGTTGCGCCATTTGCGCGGTCGGCTCGGGCCGGCGTTATAGGCTGCCGCCGCCATGGGCATAGAGCCTTGAAAACTGTTGAGTACCAGCTTCATATAACCGGTGCCGATGGCGATATTGACATCTTTTTGGTTCAATTGCTCAGGTTGGAAATTTTTCAAGCCCAGTTTTTTGGCCGTCCATTTGGCGGTGCGCGGCATGACTTGCATCAATCCGCTGGCACCTACACTGGAGCGCGCGTCGGTGATGAAACGGCTTTCCTGGCGCATCAAGCCATATACATAAGCTGCATCCAGCTTGATGTCGCGCGTGCGCACCAGCACTTCATCATGAAAAGGCATGGGGTAGCGGTGGTGGGCATCAAACAGTTGGGTGCGCTCGCTGGTGTTGATGCAGCGATCCCAGATTTCCAGATCGCAGGCCCATTGGGCAACCGCAAGTTTTTCGCGGTCAGTCATGCGCCCGCGTTTGCCCTGGGCATCGACCATGCCCGCGGTGTAGTTCCATTCGCGCACGCCGTCCTGGCGTATGCCTATGTGGATGGCGTGGATCGCGCGTTGTAAACCGGGCAGTGCTTTGACTGCTTCCATTTCAGCCACTGTAGGCGCGGCAGGACGGAGTGGCAACACAATCTTACGGCCCAGCTCTTCTTCAGCCAGTTGTTCGTAAAACCCCTGGTGACCGGCAATGCTTTGCAAGCCGATCAATGCCTGCGGCACGGCAGTGGTTGATACCGGTTGGCGTGCGATCAGCGAGCGGGCCCGCCAGTACACCCAAGCCGGGTCTTTTTGGGCAAGCGGACTCATGGCCTCTATGGCTACTTCGACCATAGACCAATTTGGTTTGCCCGGTGCGCGCAGCGCAGCCCTGACCTTCCACGCCAGTATGTCGTCAGGCAAACCCTTGCCGCCACCGGCCAGCGCAAAATAGTCGAGCGCGTTGTTGTCGAACTCCATCGCCGCCTGGCGGGCAATGACGGCCCATACCCATTGCAGTTGCTCGGCGTTCAATAACTTGACCGCCTTGCTGTTGTGCACTTGCTTGATGGCTGCCTCATGGTCGTTGGCTGCGAGCTTGACCAGGGCCAGCGTGACCCACTCGTTCGATTCCTTGCCCAGCGCGCTGGCGCGTTGCTGCAAAAACCGGGATGGGTTGGCCATCAATTCATCCAGCTTGGCCATGCTTTGTGATGACACCATGCGCAAAGCGTCACGCGCCGGTGGTTTACGGTTGATTTCAACCATGCTGCGCGCCTTGCGCCAAGCATCGACCGCATGGACTTGTTTGGCTTGCAGCAATTGTTCAAAGGCGTAGGTACAGCCTTCGTCAGCATTGCGTTGCGACAGCCAAGTGCGACGGATTTGCTCTTCCTGCATCTGCGTGTCGTTGAATTTTTTCTGGCTGCTATGCAGCCAGTTGGCGTAGCACTCGACTTCCTTGTCGTCATGCATCCGGTAGAGTGCGTATTCACGCTCAAATTGCGACCATTCCTGGCGTTGTGCCAGTACCAGCAACCAGTCGTTGCGCAGACGGTCTTCCTGGTAACTGCCTGCGTATTTGTTTAAAAATTCTTTGACTTCATTGTCACCGGTGTCGCCCAGTCTGACGCGCAATTCCCAGTAAGCTGCCCATGGCTCGAGCACATGACCTTTGGCCTGTGGTAACAAGTGAGAGAGTTTTTTTCTGTCGTTCTGGGTGAAAGCGTTGGACATATCGACGATGACGGCATCGTTTTTGTCTGACATATGAAGCGGCGCAGACAAGCTGATGGCCGGGACAGACAGCGTCAGCAAGCTCCAGCACACAACAGCAGTGAGGCGGTCTAATAAATAAGGCATGACACAATAAAGGAACCTGACACAAGGTGAGTATTCTCCCATGGACAAAAAAGCACTTCGCCAACAACTGATTCAGGAACGTTTGGACATGCCCGATCGGGCATTGCGAGCCAACCTGTTGCAACAAGTCATGCGCATCTGGTTGTTTGACCGCAAGGACACTGTCATCGGTGCCTATTGGCCTATCAAGGGCGAATTCGACCCTTTGCCGGCCTTGCACCGTTGGAAGGAAGACGGTGAATTGCTCGATGACCCGGTGTTGCGTCGCATCGGTCTGCCGGTGGTTAACAAACTCACCAAGACCTTGACCTTTCACGCCTGGTACCCCGGTTGCGACATGGAAGAGGACGCCTACAACATCCCTAAGCCCAAGGACACCGAGGTGGTGGTGCCTACGCTGTTGTTTGTGCCTTGTGTCGGTTATGGTGCCGGTGGCTACCGGCTGGGTTATGGCGGCGGCTTTTACGATCGCACGCTAGCGCAACTGCAACCCCAGCCTTTCACCGTCGGACTGGGCTTTACCAACGGCTTTATTGAAGACATGGTGCCCGAGTCACACGATATACCGCTGGACGCTTTATTAAATGAAAACGGCGTGGTCTGGCCCACCCATTTTTCTTGATGGATGTAACTTGCTTATGATGGACGGATTAAATATTCATCAAGGTCTGCCATGTCCAAAGCCTTTGCCAGCCAGAGCGATCTGAGCGATAAGAAAATCAGTTTCACCCGTCTGAGCAAGCATTGCTGGGCTTACACCGCTGAAGGCGACCCGAACTCGGGCGTGATCATCGGCGACAAATACATAATGGTGAGCGACGCCACCGCTACGCCGCTGATGGCGCAGGACTTGATTGCGCGTATCCGCGAGGTCAGCGACAAACCCATCAAGTACGTGTTGTTGACCCATTACCACGCAGTGCGCGTACTGGGTGCCAGTGCTTATCTGGCCGAAGGTGCCACCGAAGTCATTGCGAGCAAGGGCACTTACGATTTGATTGTCGAACGCGGTGCCGAGGACATGCAAAGCGAAATGGACCGCTTCCCGCGCTTGTTCAGAGGCGCAGACAGCATACCCGGTTTGACCTGGCCGACCTTGGTGTTTGGCGACGGCAAGCCTGGCAGAGACGGCAGTATCCGTTTGGATCTCGGCGGCGTCAGTGTTGATATCTGGCACCCGGGCGCAGGCCATACACGCGGCGACACGATTGCCTGGGTAGAGGCAGAAAAAGTATTGTTCAGCGGTGACCTGGTCGAGTACCAGGCTGGTGTTTACACAGGTGACGCGCATCTGGCTGAATGGCCGGTCACCCTGGAGGCTTTACGTGGACTGCAAGCCGAGGCCATCGTGCCCGGGCGCGGAGAAGCCATGATCGGCAACGCCAATGTCAATAAATCACTGGACTACACCAAGCTGTGGGTGGAAACTTTGTTTGCATGCGGTAAACAGGCGGTGGAGCAACACTTGGATTTGAAAGCCGCCATGGCTTTGACGCGTCAGCACATGGACCCGGTGTTCGGTCAGGTGTTTATTTATGAACACTGCCTGCCTTTCGATGTCAGCCGAGCGTATGACGAGGCCAAGGGCATTGTCAATCCGCGCATTTGGACGGCAGAGCGTGACAAGGACATGTGGGCTTCCCTGCAAAACTGAGGTTCAAGATGGTTTGTACCGCATCAATTTGCGTACATCGTCCTCATAGCCTTTGAGTACTTTGACGGCGCGCGCGCGTTGCTCCGCTGTGGTGGTGTTGTGCAATTGCGCCGAGGCTTCGCAGTTCGTGCGTTTGCGTTTTTTTAGATATGTGTCGTAGGCTGGATCTGGCGTGTGCAAGACGCTTTGCAGCCAGTCCCGCACCATAGCGCGCGCTTCCTCCGGTGAAGGACGGTTTTGCACCATCTGTTCATGCATGGCCAGGTTGTCCTGTTGCACGCGCACGCGTTCAGCGTAGTTGCGTTCACCCTCAAAGCCAGAGTTTTGCGCCAATTGCTGCAAGAGTTTTTGTTGTGCCGGACTCAATCTTCCGTAAAAACGCTCGGCATTGAACTGGCCTTTGTCGGTTTGCACCTCGAGTTGTGCTTGCTTTGACCCGTCGAGCTTCCATTCCTTGCGGTAATCTTTCAAGTCCTCTGTGTATTTTTTTCTCAGGACTTGCAGTTGCTTAGGCGTCAGGCTGAGGCCTAACCTGGCTGTCGGTTCTTCAAATTGCGTCAGCAAAGGTTCCAGACTCTCAGCAGCTTCGTCAATCAGCGCACAGACCTGATCGGCGCTGACATCTTTGGGTGCGAGTTGTTGCGCCTGGCTCAACCATTTGGCGTAAAGCGGCAACTGTTCGCGGCGGTGCCATTCCAGCACTTGTTGCAAATCGGCCAGGGCTTGTTTTTCTTGCGCTGCGTTCAAGTCCAGGTGAGGATTGAGCCACAAAAACATGAACAGATTCGGCGCGCTGTTGTAGCCGGAAACGACCAGACTGCAACCGGTCAATGACAGCAGCAAGGCCGAAGCCGACAGTTTTGCCGCAAGCGATAGCCAGCGCAGGCGCTGATTGATAATCGCTGGCATACAGGGAAGTAAATTCATGTCAAACATTGATGTGGTGATCATGGCAGCGGGCAAAGGCACCCGCATGCAAAGCAGTATGCCTAAAGTTCTGCACCGTTTGGGTGGCAGGGCTTTGTTGCAGCATGTCATAGACACGGCGAAGCATATTCAGGCGCGGCGCATGGTGGTGATCACCGGTCACGGCGCCGAGCAGGTAGAGTCTGTGTTGGAAGCGCAAAGCGGTTTGCAGTCCGTGCGCCAAATGCCGCAACTCGGTACCGGACACGCCATGCAGCAAGCTGTTCCGGTGTTACAAGACGATGGTGTGACGCTGGTCTTGTCCGGCGATGTGCCTTTGATACAGGCAGATACCTTGCTGGCTTTGTTGAAATTGTGTGACCACCGTCACCTGGCTTTGCTGACATTACAAACGCCTGCGCCCGGCGGTTACGGCCGTATATTGCGCAACCCGCAGCAACAGGTCAGCGGTATTGTTGAAGAAAAAGATGCCAGCGATGAGCAGAAAAAAATAAGCGAGATTTATAGCGGCATCATGGCGGTTCCTACCCGCTTGCTGCGCGGCTGGCTGGCGCGACTGGGCAATCGCAATGCACAAGGTGAGTTTTATTTGACCGATGTGGTTGGCTTCGCCGCGGCTGATGGCTGTGAGGTAAGGGCGCATTGCATAACCCAGGCCTGGCAGGTCGAGGGTGTCAACACGCCCGTGCAATTGGCGGCGCTGGAGCGCACGTTTCAGTTGCTGCAAGCGCAGAGCTTGATGCGCCAGGGCGTGCGGCTGGCCGACCCGGCGCGGCTTGATGTGCGCGGCGAACTGGTCTGCGGCGCAGATGTAGACATCGATGTGAACAATGTGTTCGAAGGCCGAGTCAGCCTGGGCGAAGGCGTTCGTATCGGACCCAACTGCGTGATCATCAACGCTGAGATCGGCGCCGGTACCCAGGTGCTGGGCTTTACTCATATCAACGGCGAGGACAAAGGCGTGCGCATAGGCAAGGGCGCGCGCATCGGGCCGTTTGCGCGGCTGCGTCCCGGCGCGGATCTGGGCGATGAAGTCCATATCGGTAATTTTGTGGAAGTGAAAAACAGCAGCCTGGCCAAAGGTGCCAAAGCCAATCACTTGGCTTATCTGGGGGACCTCAGCATCGGTGAGCGGGTTAACTATGGTGCCGGTGTCATTTCGGCCAATTACGACGGTGTCAATAAGCACCACACCACCATTGAAGCTGATGTGCACATCGGCAGCAACAGTGTGCTGGTGTCACCGCTGACTGTGGGAGCGGGCGGCACCATAGGCGCGGGCTCGGTGATCACCAAAGACACAGCACCGGGTGCGTTGACGGTGGCGCGCGGCAAGCAAGTCAGCATTCCCGGCTGGCAGCGGCCGGTGAAAAAAAACAAATAAAGGGCAGACTATGTGTGGCATCGTCGGCGCGGTTTCCAGCCGCAATATGGTTCCTGTGCTGGTCCAAGGATTGCAACGCTTGGAATACCGTGGCTATGACTCTTGCGGCGTGGCGGTCAATGCGGATGCGCCGCAATTAGGACAAATCGCCGGTTTGCAGCGTGCCCGCAGCACATCGCGCGTAGCCGAGTTGCTGGCGCAAGTCAATGATGCGGCTGGCGGATTGCAGGGCAAAACAGGCATTGCCCATACGCGCTGGGCAACACACGGTGCGCCAGCGGTGCACAACGCCCACCCGCACTTCAGCAACGGACCGGGTCAGTCTGTCAGTGATTCAGTTGCGCGTATCGCGCTGGTGCACAACGGCATCATCGAAAACCATGAAGAACTGCGTGCGCAGTTGCAGGCCAAGGGCTACGTGTTTGCCAGCCAGACCGACACCGAAGTGATGGTGCATTTGATTGATTCTTTGTACCAGGGCGATGTGTTGCAAGCAGTGACACAGGCTATTGCACAGTTGCATGGCGCGTTTGCCATTGCCGTGATTGCCAGAGATGAGCCTCAGCGTGTCATCGGCGCCAGAGCAGGCTCGCCGCTGATTTTGGGTGTGGGTCAAGGCGAAAATTTTCTGGCCAGCGATGCCATGGCGCTGGCCGGTGTGACCGATCAAATTGTGTATCTTGCTGAAGGCGATGTGGTCGATGTGCAATTGAATGCGCACACGGTCTACGACGCAACACAACACGTGGTGTTGCGTGAAGTGCAAACGGTGAAGGCGCACAGTGGGGCGGCCGAGTTGGGCCCTTACAGACACTACATGCAAAAGGAAATTTTCGAGCAGCCGCGTGCGATTGCGGATACGCTGGAAGGCATTGAAGGCATAGTGCCTGAGCTGTTTGACCACGCGGATCGTCAGGGTCAAGCCGCAGAGGTGTTTGCAGCCATTGATTCGGTGTTGATACTGGCTTGCGGCACCAGTTATTACAGCGCTTGTGTGGCCAAGTACTGGCTGGAATCGCTGGCGCAGATTCCGTGTCAGGTGGAAGTGGCCAGCGAATACCGTTACCGCGACAGCGTGCCCGACCCGCGCACGCTGGTGGTGACCATCAGTCAGTCAGGTGAAACCGCGGACACGCTGGCCGCATTGCGACACGCGCAAAATCTGGGCATGAACCACACGCTCACCATTTGCAATGTGGCCACCTCGGCCATCGTGCGTGAATGCAAACTGGCCTACATCACCCGCGCCGGGGTGGAGATAGGCGTGGCCTCGACCAAGGCGTTCACGACGCAACTTGCAGGCCTTTTTTTGTTGACGCTGACGCTGGCGAAAACCAGAGACCGCTTGAACGCAGCCACAGAATTACAACACCTCAAAGCCATGCGGCATTTGCCTCTGGCATTGCAAAGTGTGCTGGCCCTAGAGCCGCAAGTCATCGCCTGGGCGCAGGATTTTGCGAACAAGGAAAACGCCTTGTTTCTGGGGCGCGGCATGCATTACCCGATTGCCATGGAAGGCGCCTTAAAGCTCAAAGAGATCAGCTATATACATGCGGAAGCCTATCCGGCGGGTGAGTTGAAACACGGACCGCTGGCGCTGGTCACCAGCGCCATGCCGGTGGTGACAGTCGCTCCCAACGACGCATTGCTTGAAAAACTCAAAAGCAATTTGCAGGAAGTGCGCGCGCGCGGTGGCGTGTTGTATGTGCTGGCAGACGCCGACACGCGTATTCAGTCCGGTGAAGGCTTGCACGTGATACGCATGCCCGAGCATTACGGTGCTTTGTCCCCGTTGTTGCATGTGGTGCCCTTGCAATTGTTGGCTTACCACACCGCCTGTGCCAGAGGTACGGATGTGGATAAACCCAGAAATCTGGCTAAGAGCGTGACTGTTGAATAGCAATTAATTACTGGCAATCTATAGAGGCACATAAAGTTAAACTTAAATAGTTATTTTCTAATGGGTTTAAGTTTATGTGTAAATACCTTGTAGGGATTTGTTTGAGCTTGCTGTGTGCCTGCGGGGGCGGCTCAAGTGACAGCAATTCTGCGCCGCTTTCGCCTCAGCTAAGTTCAATCAGCCTCAGTCAAACGGCTTACCAGGCTGCTAACCGGCAGATCACGCTGAAGGCTTCTGGCAATACTGCCGTCAGCGCATATTGTTTCAAAACCGATACGGCTAAACCTCTGGCTAGCGATCCATGTTTTCGAAGTGAATCGAGTCAGACCATTGATTTGTCAGGCAGTCTTCCCATTTACTATGTCTGGGTGAAGAATGCTTCAAATCAGGTCAGTGATAAAAGCTTGAAAGGTGGATCTTGCTCTACTGAGGGTATTGCCGCATCTGCCAATAGCAATTTGCCCACGGTATGCATGATGACCGATCAGGGGGACATGGTGATTGAACTTGAAGAACGCAAAGCACCTCTTACCGTCGCCAATTTTTTGAAGTATGTGAACGCAGGTTTTTACAGCGGTACGGTGTTTCACCGCCTGAGTCCTAACTTTGTGCAAGGCGGTGGCGGGCAAATTGTGAATCAGCAATTCGTGTCTAAAACTCCTTTGTATGATCCCATCATTCTTGAAAAACTTGGCACCACGACTGTGCTCAATCACATCTACACGATTGCCATGGCCAGAACCTCGGTTGAAAATTCAGCCACTTCGGGTTTCTTTGTCAACCTGGATAACAACTCTGGTTTTAATGCAGATACCAACGCATACGCGACCTTTGGCAGACTGATTTATGGTTTTTCAACCGCACAAGCTATGTCCAAATTCCCCGGTTCGGCGTCGAGCGACGGTACCGTGATGCCGTATCAGGCGCCAGTGATTCAATGGGCCATTCAGCTCAAGTAAACATGTGGTTTGTAGACTGGCGTGGTAACGATTGGATTCAGGTAAAGTGATTTCACCAATAAACAGAGGGCATCATGACGCAAGATTACACCAGCACACCAGATCATTTGCCCGTACCGCAAGACGATGGTGCAGCCGATCATTTGCTGGGTATGCGCTTGCCTGAGCTGGCTTTTCAATCCACTTTGGGTGGTCAAACAGACGTGTCCAGTCTGCGTGGGTTTGTGTTGATTTACTGTTACCCCATGACTGGGCAACCCGGCCTGCCGTTGCCGCCGGGCTGGGACCAAATTCCCGGCGCGCGCGGCTGCACCCCGCAGACCACGGCCTACCGCGACCATTACACCGAGTTAGAGGAACTGGGCGTGCAAGTGTTCGGACTCAGCACCCAATCCACAGATTACCAATCAGAAATGGCCGAGCGCTTGCATTTGCCGTTTGCTGTGTTGAGTGATGAACACATGTTGTTTGCCCAGGCTTTGCGCTTGCCAACTTTTCATACCTCCGGCATGCATTTGCTTAAACGATTGACGCTGATTACCAAAGATGCTGAAGTCGTGGCAGTGAAATACCCGATTTTCCCCAGCAACAGCGATGCTGCCTGGGCCATTGAATGGCTTAAACAACGCAAAGTTCAGCTTTGATTAAGCTGTATTTTTAAGATACCAGGCTATATCACAGCATCCGCTTGTAAGCCGTACATCAGCGAACGAAGTGTGACTTCGGTGCTTGTTTGCCTTGTGTAAATACCGCTTAATTGGATAGACAAAGCATTGCTGTTGAATGCACCCGCACCGCTTAAATCAAACTTCAGCAAAGCGTCGCTGCTGTTACGTGAGATTTGAACGCAACTCTCAATCAAGGTGTCTGCGCCACCGCTGCCGAACAAGTCCACAGACAAGCCGGATGAACCGGCGTCGAGTTGTTCGGCATTGGCAGTACCAAGGTAAAGTTTGTTGAAATCTGGTTTTTTGCCGAGTGCGTTGTAAAGCCTAGCATTGGCAAAATCCAATTGATGCACTCCAGAGGCAGTATTGAGGTAATTCAATGTCAAAGATTTGCCATTTAGCGATGAGGATTGCAAAGCCAAGCCGTCCAGTTGGCAACTGAGCGTAAAGCCATCTTGCTGAGCGAATGCGATTGCTCTGCCAGTTGCAGCAAATCCCTGGTACGCCATTGCAATTCAGTGATGGCTTTGTTTTTGACGCAAATTAGCGTGGCGGGATGCTGTGAAGTTGAAACAAAATAAGCCATGTGGAGAAATCCTCATAGCTCTAAATGTAGTTATTAATACTATTTATCATGTGTTTTAAATACAAAAAAGTTATTTTTAATTGATTTCAGGAGGGATTGGCTGAATTTCAACCTGCCCTATTAATATAGGTTTGACCAGTATTTGGTAGGTGTCGGCATCAAATACCTGGCTGGTGCTGCTCATTGGCTGGTGAGACCGGTTGTCACAGTACCAGCTTCCCAGGTAGCACCAGTTCATGACACGGTGTTTTTGTATCCATTCCCCTCTTTGCTCCAGCAAATCGATTGCACCCGCAAACGGCCAGGTATGAATTTGCGGTTCTTGCAAGACATCTTGCAGTCGTTGGTCATGCGCGTGGCGGGGCTCATCGCCGGTACACGCCCCGGCGCATTGCCCGGTTTGCCGTCCGAAGCAGCCGCTTGCCTCTGAGGTGAGTTGCAGACTGCACAGTGTTTTTAAGCGACGCAAGCGCTGGTTGAACAGCGGGCTGAGTGTTTTGACGCGAGCGCGTATGTCTATGCTTTTGCCTATGTAAAGAGGCAGGCCGCCGTCGCCATGAAAAATATACACACCCGGCGCGTGCGGCAAGCCGCTGACGCATTCTGATAAAGACATGCACAAGGTTAAATCTTCAGCCAACGCGCCTGTCTATAATTTGGGCATCGCATGAGCTACTTGAAACACATCCGCCACGACCTGCAGGACATGCAGGCTTATGCCGTGCAAGACGCCGTCGGCATGGTCAAGCTGGACGCGATGGAAAACCCGCACCGCTTATCCGCTGAGTTGCAAGCGCAACTCGGTGCCCGGCTGGGCGCAGTCGCCGTCAACCGTTATCCGGGCAAGCGCATCGACGATTTGAAGCAAGCGATTGCCCTGCACACGGGCATGCCCGAGGGCTACAGCCTGATGCTGGGCAACGGTTCTGATGAATTGATCTCCTTGCTGTCCATGGCTTGTCAAATGCCCGGCGCGAGCGTGCTGGCGCCCGAGCCCGGCTTTGTCATGTACGCCATGAGCGCCAAACTCCAAGGTTTGACATACATTCCTGTGCCATTGCGGGACGATTTCGAACTCGATGAAGCCGCCATGTCTGCCTCGATTGCGCAACACCAACCGGCCATTGTTTACTTGGCTTATCCCAATAACCCCACCGCCAATTTGTGGGATGCGAATGTCATTCGTCGCCTGATCGCGCAGGTGTCCGCCTATGGCGGTTGGGTGGTGCTGGACGAGGCTTACCAGCCGTTTTCACCCCAAACTTGGTTGTCTGACATCAAGCGAGACCCATCAGCGAACGCACAAGTGCTGTTGATGCGCACCCTCTCCAAATTCGGTCTGGCTGGCGTGCGCATTGGATACATGTTGGGTCGCGCAGAAGTGATTCAGCACATAGACAAAACCCGCCCGCCGTACAACATCAGCGCATTGAATGCCGAATGCGCTTTGTTCGCGCTGGAACACGCAGACGTGTTTGAAAAGCAGGCCGCTGATGTCTGCCATGAACGCGAGCGCATGCTGAAGCAACTGTCTGCCCACCCCAGCGTGAGCGTTTACCCCAGCCAGGCAAATATGTTTTTGCTTCGCTTGCAAGGCGACGACGAGGCGGCGACCCGGGTTTTCAACGCCCTGAAGGCTAAGCACATACTTGTGAAGAACGTTTCTAAAATGCACCCTCTCTTGCACCATTGCCTGCGCATCACCGTGGGCACCTCGACAGAAAACGACCAGTTGCTCGCTGCGCTGAAAGAATTGCTGGCCTGAAGAGCCGGATTTCACAAACCAGACCTACCCATGACACAACGCATTGCCGAAGTTCACCGCGATACCAAGGAAACCCAAATTCAAGTGCGGGTCAACTTGGATGGCTCGGGTCAGTCCGATTTATCCACCGGCATCGGTTTTTTTGACCACATGCTGGACCAAATCGCACGCCACGGCCTCATCGATTTGTCCGTCAAAGCCACCGGCGATTTGCACATAGACGGCCACCACACTGTCGAAGACGTAGGTATTACTTTGGGCCAGGCGGTGGCGCAAGCCGTCGGCGACAAAAAAGGCATACGCCGTTATGGCCACGCGTACGTGCCGCTGGACGAAGCGCTCAGCCGCGTGGTGGTGGATTTTTCTGGTCGCCCGGGGCTGGAAATGCACGTGCCTTTCAAGAGCGGCATGATCGGTCACTTCGATTCCCAACTGGCCTTTGAGTTTTTCCAGGGCTTTGTCAACCACGCTTACGTCACTTTGCATATTGACAACCTGCGCGGCGAAAACGCCCACCACCAGGCCGAAACCGTGTTCAAAGCATTCGGCCGGGCGCTGCGTGCGGCGACTGAACTCGATCCGCGCTCAGCCGGTGTGATTCCTTCCACCAAAGGCTCGCTCTAAGCTTTATCTCTATGGCAAGCGTCGCGGTTATTGATTACGGCATGGGCAATTTACGCTCGGTGGCGCAAGCCGTCATGGCGGCCGCCCAGGGCAGCGGCGTCGATGTCATCATCACCGCTAACCCGGCCCAGGTGCGCCAAGCCGATCGCGTGGTGCTGCCCGGTCAGGGCGCCATGCGCGATTGCATGCGCGAATTGCACGACAGCGGCTTGCTCCCCGAAGTGCTGCACGCCGCAGCCAACAAACCCTTGTTTGGTGTGTGCGTCGGCATGCAAATGCTGCTTGACCACAGCGCCGAAGGGGCTGCCGGGGGCACGGATTGTCTGGGGCTGATTCCCGGCAACGTGGTGAAGTTCGAGCTCGCCGGGCAATTGCAACCGGACGGCAGCCGCTACAAAGTCCCGCAAATGGGCTGGAACCGGGTGCACCAAACCCGGTCTCACCCGGTCTGGGCGGACGTGCCGGACAACAGTTATTTCTATTTTGTGCACAGTTTTTATGCCAAGCCGTTAGATGTGCGCCACACCGCAGGGGTAAGCGATTACGGCCAAGGCTTTACCTCAGCGGTTTCAAGGGGTAATATTTTCGCAACTCAGTTTCACCCTGAAAAAAGCGCAGACATGGGTCTGATGCTTTACCGCAATTTCCTTTCCTGGTCCCCCTGATCGACCTTAAGTTTCTGTCTCCCACCACTATCTCTTATGTTGCTTATCCCCGCGATTGACCTGAAAGACGGTCATTGTGTCCGCCTGAAACAAGGCGACATGGAACAGTCCACCATCTTCAGCGAGGACCCGGCCGACATGGCCTTGCAATGGGTCAACAAAGGCGCCAGGCGCTTGCATTTGGTGGATTTGAACGGCGCGTTTGCCGGCAAACCGCAAAACTACAGCGCCATCCGCAGCATCTTGAAAGCGGTGGGCGACGATATTCCAGTCCAACTCGGTGGCGGCATCCGCGACCTGGACACAATTGAAAAATACATAGAAGGCGGCATACGCTACGTCATCATCGGCACGGCGTCTGTGAAAAACCCCGGCTTTTTGAAAGACGCGTGCAGCGCGTTTGGCGGCCACATCATCGTCGGCTTGGACGCCAAGGACGGCAAAGTTGCCACCGACGGCTGGAGCAAGATGACCGGCCACGAAGTGATTGACCTCGCGAAAAAATTCGAAGACTACGGGGTCGAATCCATTATTTACACCGACATAGGCCGCGACGGTATGCTGAGTGGCATCAACATAGAAGCCACGGTCAAACTGGCGCAGGCCTTGTCTATTCCCGTCATTGCCTCCGGCGGCTTGTCCAATATGCAGGACATAGAAAAGCTGTGCGCGGTGGAGGACGAAGGCGTTGAAGGCGTCATCTGCGGCCGCGCTATTTACAGTGGCGACCTGGATTTTGAAAAGGCCCAGGCCCGGGCCGACGAATTACTGGATTTATGAGCGGCTTGGTCAAAGCCTTTGACTGCCAGCCCGAAGTTTTCCAAGGCCTGCCCTGTCAGCGTCTGAGTCTGGCTTGCGGTGACAGCTTGCTGATAGCAGCCCAAGGCGCGCAAGTCTTGTCCTGGGTTAGCCGGGGCCGCGAGCGTTTGTTCCTCAGCCCGGACAACCGGTGGGACGGCAAAACCGCCATCCGTGGCGGCGTGCCGGTGTGCTTTCCCCAATTCAACCAGCGCGGCAGTTTGCCCAGACACGGATTCGCCCGCAACATGGCCTGGCAGCCGGGCGTGGCCGTAGCCACCACCTCCACCAATGAAGGCGCGCAACTGCGCTTCACGCTGACCAGTAACGCGCAGACGCTGGCGATTTGGCAGCAAGCCTTTGTCGCGCAGTTGCAAGTGACTTTAGAGCCGGGTCAATTGAACATCAGCCTGAGCGTCAACAACACCGAAGAGCAAAACGATTTGCTGTTCAGCGGCGCGCTGCACACCTATTTAGCGGTAGACGATATTGCGCTGACAGAGTTGCGGGGATTGGGCGACCGCCCCGAATGGAACGCGCTGACGGACACGCACAGCGTGAGCGATGAAGTGCTTTACTTTGACGGTGAGTTTGACCGCGTGTACAGCCCACCGGCGCGCCCCATGGTGTTACAAGACGGTTCGGGGCGATTGCAGATAGAGCAAAGCGCCGACTGGGCCGATACCGTGGTGTGGAACCCGGGCGAGCACAAATGCGCTGACATGGCCGATATGCCGGAGCATGGGTTTGCGCGCATGCTGTGCGTCGAAGCCGCGCAGGTGTTTGAACCTGTGCGTATTCCCGCCGACGGCCAGTGGACGGGCTGGCAGCGTTTCACTGTTTACTGACGATTGACTGGATATACATGCTTGCCAAACGCATCATTCCCTGTCTGGACGTGACCGCCGGACGGGTGGTCAAGGGCGTGAACTTTGTGGAGTTGCGCGACGCCGGTGACCCGGTGGAAATCGCGGCGCGTTACAACGCGCAAGGCGCGGACGAACTGACATTTCTGGACATCACCGCCACCAGCGACGGACGCGATGTGATTTTGCACATCATCGAAGCCGTGGCCTCTCAAGTGTTTATTCCACTCACAGTTGGCGGCGGTGTGCGCACTGTGGAAGATGTGCGCCGCTTGCTGAATGCCGGTGCGGACAAAACCAGTTTCAACTCGGCTGCCATTGCTAACCCGCAAGTGATACGCGATGCATCGGACAAATACGGTTCGCAATGCATTGTGGTGGCGATAGACGCCAAGCGACGCAGCGCTGAAGAAGAACAACGCATGGGCGCAAACGGCAAGCCCGTGGGCCCGGGTTGGGATGTGTTCAGCCACGGCGGGCGCAAAAACGTAGGCCTGGACGCGGTGGCCTGGGCCACGCAAATGGCTGAGTACGGTGCGGGCGAAATACTGCTGACCAGCATGGACCGCGACGGTACCAAGTCGGGTTTTGACTTGGCACTGACCCGCGCGGTCAGCGACGCGGTGCCGGTGCCGGTGATTGCATCCGGCGGCGTGGGCACGCTAGACCATTTGGCCGACGGCATACAAACTGGCGGCGCAGATGCCGTGCTGGCGGCCAGTATTTTTCATTATGGTGAATTCACGGTTGGGGAAGCTAAACAGCATATGGCGGGGCGGGGGATACCTGTGAGGTTGTGATTGACATTTTGTAATCACTCGATTACACTTTAAAAAATGGTTTCGATCAAACCACTTCCTCAATTTTCAGCCTGGCTCGAATCCGTGCCGGATGTCACGGTACGCAGCATTGTGGTTGCTCGGCTCAAACGACTTGAACTGGGTTTGATGGGTGATGTCGAGCCAGTTGGCGAAGGCGTATCGGAGCTGCGCATTCATGTTGGTGCCGGGTGGCGTGTTTATTTCACTCAGCGCGGTACGCAAGTGATCGTGTTGCTAGTTGGTGGATCAAAACGTACGCAAAAAAGAGATATCAAAGATGCCAAAGCCTTGGCGGCACTGATTGACTAAAAGAGAACACACATGACGAAACGTATCAAACTTAGCGAATTGCCCAATTTCGATTCTGCCCCCTATCTCGACAGCGATGAAGCCATTGCAGCCTACTTGACGGATATTCTGGCTGCCAATGACTCTGCGTTGCTTGCCGCAGCTTTGGGGGACATAGCGCGTGCGCGCGGCATGAGTGAAATAGCCAAAGCCTCAGGTATAACTCGCGAGGCATTGTACAAAGCGCTGCGACCAGATGCACAGCCGCGTTTTGACACAGTGAACCGCGTCTGTGCTGCATTGGGTGTCAAGTTGGTGGCTCAAGTAGCCAGTGCCTGAAAAACTTATTCCTATCGAATTAAACCGAGTTAAGTTCATCCGTTTATTCCTTTGACATTCGATGCCGTCATCGCCTGTTTGACCGCACTGGCTAAAAAACCTGAACGGGTCATGTGGTGCGCTTCGGCCCAAGCGTCAATTTGCTGAACCAAGTTAGAGGGCAGACTCACATTCAGGCGTACAGGCCGGGTGTCGATGCGGCTTAAGTCCAACTCCAACAACATCCAAACGCCACCCGCGTACTCAGGTTGGTTCACTAAATTTTCCAGCGGTGTTGGCGGCGGCACTGCGTCTGGCTCGCCGTTGAAATGCGCTTCCACCGCCTCTTGCACGGCGGCGGTCAAATCGCTCCACGTATCGACCGCAGAAAAGCAACCCGGAAAGTCTGGAAACGTCACGCCATGCGCATGGTCAGCATCACCAGGGTGTACATAAACGGGATACAACATGGGCAACTCCTTGTGTGTATGGGGGGCATCACAGACCTGCTTGCTTCAAGATGCTGCGAATCGTTGATAGAGGCAAGTCTTTACGCGGTGTCGCATAGCGCCTGACAGATGAACACTCCAGAGGATCATAAAAAAGATCCCATAAAAATAAAAATTCTTCTTTTTTGAGTCTATAGTAATTACAAATAACAGACATCCGCACTTGATCGAGTAAAAGGGTTTACTGCGAAGAAGGAGCATCGGGGTTCATGGCACATTTAAATCTGTACAAAAACACAGCATATAAAACTGTTTACCAAGGCGCAAGCGCCTTGCAGCCATTTCATCAAAAAGATTTATTGACTCGGCTCGGATGTATCAACTGGATTTTGAGGGATACATCACGTTTGGCCTCTCTCCTTGCCGGTGAGAGAGGTCTTTTCAGTTTCGGCAATTACCTGGGAGTTTCAACATGAAAATTCAACATCTCTTAATCTCAGCAATTGCAGCGGTTCTTCTGTCTGGCTGTGGATCCATTCCACCACTGAATTTCTCAGTGCCAAATGTAGGAATATCCCAGAAGAAGATATATGCCGAAATGAAGTCGATGACCGTAACCATTGCCCGTCCCGATGAAAAGACTGGTGAGCTACCTGTCGGAATGGAACAGATGGTGCCGCAGCTTTGGCAGACTGCGTTGACCGAGGCATTGAACAAGATGGCAATCTTCCAAGACGACGCAACAAAGAAGGTCAATGTGTCGGTGAAGATTCTTAAGCTCTCCCCTCCCGGTGCTGGTGCATCTATGACGACTGCCACGGCTGCTCGTTACGAGATTATCGATCGTAAGACGGGGGACATCATCTTCACGCAAGACATTTCCGCCTCCGGAACTACTCCTTATGATTACGCCTTTCTTGGGGTTGCCCGTGCTCAAGAATCCATCAATCGCGCTGTCCAGAACAACATCACACAGTTTCTCCAAGCCCTCGAAACGGTCGATATTCAAAAGCCGATGTTTCCAGCCAAAGTTGGGGGAGTCAAGTGATGAGGGCTTTTGTTTACTTGTGCGCGGCACTCATCACGCTTGGCGGATGCGCCCATAACATCTCACCGCAGACGTACTCGGTTGGATCAGTCGGGCAAGTCAATCGAACCGTGCCCGCCACTATCATAAGTGCGCGAGAAGTCGACGTTGCTGGAACCACTGGCGTAGGGGACGGTGCCGGCACTGCGGCAGGCGCTGTTGTCGGATCGGCGGCAGGTGGCAACAACACCCGGGGCAACATTGTGGGTGCAATCGGCGGAGCTGTTGTAGGTGGCATCGCCGGGGCGGCAATCGAGTCCAATGCCACAAAACAGAAGGGAATGGAGTATGTGGTCGAAACAGAGAACGGCAATCTCATGACCATCGTTCAGGGCACAGAATTGATCTTCGCGGCAGGCCAAAATGTTCTTGTGCTGTATGGCTCTCCTTCTCGTTTGATTGCCGACCCGAGAGCAAAGCGATGAACAAAAAACTCATGTTCATCGCGCTCTTAGTTGTTGCTATTGTTGTCGCAATATTTGTGTTGGCCCCAACCGCATTCATCTTTTAATCGCCTTGAACGAGAGGCCCAACCCGGCAGTCGAGAGGACCTGCGCGAAAAGCCGCACAGCTACCCTGACCTTGGAAGTTAGGAACAAAATCGTTAGGCGGACCAGAATATTTTCAATAAATCTAAACAGTACTGCGATCATGAAAACGCAACTTTTACAGCAAGCAAGCATGCTCAATGTTTACGAGCAGATCGAACTGGCCGAGGCTAAATGGGACGGAATAGTCTGTCGTGGTTTAGTGCCATCGTTGCATAGGCGCAGAAAATGGAATTAGACCGCTGTTTCGCAGACCATCTTTCAAGTCCCGATGATGTCATTGCATGGGATGAAGTAAAAGCAACTGCTCTTGCCAGCATCAGGCAATGTAACTATCCTTAGCTTTTCATCATGCCGCCTGTGGAGAATTCATCGAAGCAACTGCAAGTGGATAGTCGCTAGCATTCGCAAATGGCCAGATCAGCACGGAGTAGAACCATGAACACAATGACTGTTGACGGCTTTAACGCCAAGATTGAATATGACGAAAAGCTTGATCTCTTTCGCGGGGAAATTTTGGGTCTCAACGGTGGCGCAGATTACTATGGAAAGAACCCCAAGGAGTTACGTGCTGAGTTCAAAAAATCTTTGCAAGTTTTCCTAGACGTGTGCAAAGAAAAAGGCATAGAGCCCAAAAGAAATTTTTTGGGCAAATAGAAATGAAGCCACTGTATCCGCTGTAAAAATTCCGTAATGAGTAGCCATATCCAATCAACTACACGATTGAATGCGAGCAAGAAGTCGTTGGTCGTTGGCTGGCTGAAGTCATTGAATTACCGGGCGTGCTGGCCTATGGAGCAACAAAAAACGAAGCCATCGTTAAATTCGAAACCCTTGCCATGAATGTCAACGCTGAATTTGAACCCAAGTCAAAAGCGCAGGAAGCATGGCAGGCACTTGCTGCCAGTCGCAAAGAAGATGTCCGCAGTGGCAAAGTTTCGATGGTTCTTGAAAGTGAAGCACTAGCCCGAGTCAGAGCCCGCCTCAAGTGAGCTAATGGCTATGTGCTGGACAGCAGTTTTTAATTCAATTCTTTGACGATTAATGCTAGTAGTTGCCCATGGATTCTGCAACTATCACCAGCCAAGCCCTCTCACTTCCCGCGCAACAACGTGCGGAATTAGCAGCGCAGCTCTTATCCAGCTTGGATGCATTGACCGAGACCGAAATTGAAGCGCTTTGGTTACAGGAAGCTGCAAACCGTGCTTCGCAAATGGATCAAGGCTTATCCAAACGCATA
The DNA here is from genome assembly GCA_945870575.1 of Bordetella parapertussis. Taxonomy (GTDB): domain Bacteria; phylum Pseudomonadota; class Gammaproteobacteria; order Burkholderiales; family Burkholderiaceae_C; genus Limnohabitans. The sequence goes on from CAMBSK010000010.1 coordinate 37,762, forward strand.
CCTGCTGAGGAAGTGCGACTCCAAGCAAATGCATTGCTCATAGGATAGTCGGCACAGACATTGAAGTCCTAGTGGTTGCTCCGCACCGGCGGCGTCCAGGTTACTGGGTGGAGCGTATTTAACAATACACACTAAGCGCAAATGCCCAGCTTAATCACCACAATCAGCCAGCCCTTAACATCTCCCCCTATGAATTGGCTTGATCACATCAAATGGGACACGCAAGGTCTGGTGCCCGTCATCGCGCAAGAGCAGGGCAGCAAAGACGTGCTGATGTTCGCCTGGATGAACCGCGAGGCGTTGCAACTCACCGCCGAGCAGGGCCGCGCTGTCTATTTCAGCCGCTCGCGCAACAAACTTTGGTTCAAGGGCGAAGAATCCGGCCATGTGCAACTGGTGCATGACATTCGCCTCGACTGCGACAATGACGTGGTGCTGCTCAGCGTCACGCAAACCGGCCACGACCCGGGCATCGCTTGTCACACCGGCCGCCACAGTTGCTTTTTTCAGCGCTGGCAGACCGGCCCAGACGGCGGTCAATGGTTGAGCACCGAGCCTGTGTTGCAAGACCCCGCCCTTATTTATAAGAAAACACCATGAATACCATCGACAGCCTGATGCGCTTGGCCGCTGTGATCGAAAGCCGCAAACCGGCCAACGGCGGTAACCCGGATGCCAGTTACGTGGCGCGCTTGCTGCACAAGGGGCCGGACGCGTTTTTAAAGAAAATCGGCGAAGAGGCCACCGAAACCGTGATGGCCGCCAAGGACTTGAGCCACGGCAGCGAGTCGCAGCATTTGGTGAATGAAATGGCCGATTTGTGGTTTCACTGCATGGTGGCGCTGGCGCATTACGACCTGAGTCCGGCAGATGTGATCAACGAATTGGCGCGCCGCGAAGGCCTGGGCGGCTTGGAAGAAAAAGCTTTGCGCAAAGCCTTGCAGCGTGAATCAGGAGAAGATTGAATGAGCGACACGCAAGACCCGAACTGCATTTTTTGCAAAATCATTCAGGGCAAGATTCCTTCGCGCAAAGTGTATGAAGACGACGATATGTTCGCGTTTCACGACATCAACCCGTGGGCACCGGTGCATTTTTTGGTGATCCCCAAACTGCATATCCCTTCGATGGCGCAGGTTACCGAATCGCACGCAGCCTTGCTCGGGCGCATGCTCATCAAGGTTCCACAACTGGCTTTGCAAGAAGGCGTCAGCCCCTACCCCGAGGGTGGTTTTCGTCTGGTAACCAACACCGGCGCCGAGGGCGGGCAGGAAGTTCACCACCTGCATTGGCATGTCATGGGCGGTCCGCGCCCATGGTTGCGCGGCTGAGACTAGAATTCCATCAGTTCATTGAGGAGCATCCCATGGGGTCATTTTCTGTTTGGCATTGGTTAATTGTTTTATTGATTGTGGTTTTGGTCTTCGGCACCAAAAAATTGAAAAGCCTGGGCGGTGACCTGGGCGGGGCAGTCAAAGGCTTTAAAGACGGTATCAAGGACGGCGCTGCCGCCCCGACCGAAGAAAAACCTGCCGCACCGGCACAGCAAGTCGCTGGCGCAGCGCCTGCACAGACAGCTGACAAGGCGACCATTGATGTGGAAGCCAAAAGCAAGTCATGATCCATGTTTGATTTAGACGTCTCCAAACTGGCGGTGATCGGCGCAGTAGCGCTGGTCGTCATCGGTCCGGAGAAAATGCCGCGCGTGGCCCGCACAATCGGAACCATGCTTGGCAAAGCGCAGCGTTACGTGTCTGATGTCAAAGCCGAGGTCAACCGCGCCATGGAAATGGAAGACCTGAAGAAAATGAAGGAAACCATGGACTCGGCCATGACGGATGTGCAGTCCAGCGTGTTGAATGCCACCACGCAGCTGAACCAAGGCATGGCTGAGCTTGGTCAGGAAGCAACAGCGTCCGACAATAACAATGCATTCCTTCCTTATTGGCAGCCGCAACAACCCGAGTACAAACACCCCGGCAAAAACTGGCGGCTTAAGCGTTCAGCCATGCCGCAGTGGTACAAAGCGCGCCAAGGCGTGCGTACCAAAGCTTTGTCGGGTGCCGCGCGTGTCGCCCGTTTCCGTCCGTCTGCAACAGGTTCAAACAGGTTTTGATGACATATGTCTGACTCAGGTTCGCAGGACACGGATACGCTGAAAGCTTCCGAACAACCGTTTGTTCAGCACCTCAAGGAGTTGCGTGACCGTATGGTCAAGTCGTTCATTGGGGTTGCGGTGATGTGCGCCATTCTCAGCATATTCCCCGGCCCGGCCCAGTTGTACGACCTGTTGGCCGCTCCTTTGGTAGCGCAACTGCCCCAAGGCACTAACTTGATAGCCACCTCGGTGATTTCGCCGTTTCTGGTGCCGCTCAAAATCATGCTGATGGCGGCTTTTCTGCTGGCGCTGCCGGTGGTGCTCTACCAGGCTTGGGCCTTCGTCGCGCCTGGTTTGTATGCCCATGAAAAGCGTCTTGTGATGCCGTTGGTCATGTCCAGCACCATTTTGTTTTTCATCGGTGTGGCATTTTGTTACTTCTTTGTGTTCGGGCAGGTGTTCAAGTTCATTCAAAGCTTTGCGCCGAAAAGCATCACGGCCGCACCTGACATCGAAGCCTATTTGAGTTTTGTGATGACCATGTTTATCGCCTTCGGCCTGGCCTTCGAAGTGCCGATTGTGGTGATTGTGCTGGCGCGCATGGGCTTGGTCACCATTGAAAAACTCAAAGCTTTTCGCTCTTATTTCATTGTGCTGGCTTTCATCATCGCGGCCATCGTCACACCGCCGGATGTGGTGTCGCAGTTGGCCTTGGCCATTCCCATGGTCATTCTTTATGAGGTCGGTATCTGGGCTGCGCAGATATTCATGAAGCACACCAAGGCGCCGGAAGACCAAGAAACGCCTGCCGGCGGCGCCTGAAGATGCGCAGACTGTGGTTGTTGTTTTCCCAGACAGTGACCATTCTGGTTGCGGTCTGGTTTGTGCTGATCACCCTCAAGCCCGAGTGGTTGCAGCGACCCTCTCAATGGAATTCCAGTTTGCATGTGCTGGAGGCGCCAGACAGTGGAGCGGGTAGATCCGGCAGTTCAGGCAGTTTGCGTATGGCCGCCAAAAAAGCCTCTCCTGCCGTGGTGAGCATCAATACGGCGTCGCGCAAGTCCAATCTGCCGGATCACGCCAAAGATCCTTGGTTTCGTTATTTCTTCGGCGACCAGGACGATGCTTCGCCGAATGCCGGTCTGGGCAGCGGGGTGATTGTCAGTACCGAAGGCTATATCCTCACCAACAACCACGTCATCGAAGCTGCCGATGAAATCACCGTCATTTTGAACGACGGCAGAAGCACGCGCGCCAAGCTGGTGGGCACCGATCCGGACACCGATCTGGCGGTATTGAAGATCAAACTCGACAATTTGCCCGTTATGGTTTTGAGCGATTCCGATCAGCTGCAAGTCGGCGATGTGGTGCTGGCTATAGGCAACCCCTTCGGTGTCGGTCAGACGGTGACCAGCGGCATCGTCTCTGCGTTGGGGCGCAATCAGTTGGGCATCAACACCTTTGAGAACTTCATACAAACCGATGCGGCCATTAACCCGGGCAACTCGGGCGGCGCTTTGGTGGATGTGCAGGGCAACCTGCTGGGTATCAACACCGCCATTTATTCGCGCTCCGGCGGCAGCATGGGCATAGGCTTTGCTATCCCGGTCAGCACCGCGCGCCAGGTGCTTGAAGGCATAGTCAAGGAAGGCCAGGTGGTACGCGGCTGGATAGGCGTGGAACCCACTGAAATCACGCCAGATCTTGCCAAGACGTTCAATGTGCAGCGCGACAGCGGCGTCATCATCACCGGCGTTTTGCAAACCGGCCCGGCATTCAAGGCCGGTGTGCGTCCCGGCGATGTGTTGCTGGCGGTCGAAGGCCAGCAGGTGAAAAGCGTGGCCGAATTGCTTGCGCGTGTGTCGGCGCTCAAGCCCGGTCAAGCAGCGCTTGTGACGGTGTTGCGCCAAAGCGATCAAATTGATTTGACCATCACACCCGGACAACGCCCCAAGGCCAAAGTCCAGCCCCGCTGACATGGCACAAAGACACGAGCTCATCAGCCTGTGCAACCAGTTGCTGCAACCGCAGTTGTTCAAGGACTACTGCCCCAACGGTTTGCAGGTGGAAGGAAGCTCCGAGGTCAAAAAAATCGTCTCTGGCGTGACTGCAAGCAAAGCATTCATTGAGGCTGCCATAGATGAAGGCGCGGATACGCTGCTGGTTCACCACGGCTTGTTCTGGCGCGGCCAGGACGGCAGCGTCACCGGCTGGATGAAGCAGCGACTGGCGCTGTTGCTTGCGCACGATATCAATTTGCTGGCCTACCACTTGCCGCTGGATGCGCACGAACAATGGGGCAATAACGCCATGCTGGGTAAGCACATGGGCTGGCAAACGCTTGAGCGCTTTGGCGATCAAAGGCTGGGCTGGCTGGGTGTGCCTATGAATGGCGTAACCGACCCGGCCACTCTTCAAACAGAGCTGGAAAACAAGCTGGGCCGTGCCGCAGTGGCGGTCATTCCTGATGCAGCCCAGCCTATCAAGCGTATCGCCTGGTGTACCGGCGGAGCCCAATCCTGGTTCGAAGACGCGATTGCGGTCGGCGCAGATGCTTTTGTTACCGGCGAGATTTCCGAGCCCCAGGCGCATTTGGCGCAGGAAACCGGTGTGGCTTTTTTTGCCTGCGGCCACCATGCGACCGAGCGTTACGGTGCACCTGCATTGGCCGCGCATGTGGCGTCCGCTTTAGGCCTGGCGCATGAGTTCATAGACATCAGCAATCCGGCCTAGGTCAATCAAACGCATGGCTCAGTCACACGACCGTTTGCCTATGGCCCTCAGCATGGGGGATCCGGCGGGCGTCGGGCCGGAAATCATTCTCAAAGCTTTTGCCGGGCATGCCGCTGACATGCAAGCTGTTTGCGTGATCGGCAATCTGGCGGTGATGCAACGACAGTTGGCGCAGTTGTCCGCGCATCTGCCGTCGGGCATTCAGTGTCACGAGGTGTCGGGGCCGTCGGAGGCGCTGCGCGTGCCTAGCGGCCATTTGCCGGTGATCAACGTCACGCCAGACGCAAGCATTGAAATCGGCAAGGTCACACCAGCGGCCGGCCGCATGGCAGCTGACGCGGTGACTTGGGCGGCGCGGGCAGTTTTGCGAAACGAATTCAGCGCCTTGGTCACTGCACCGCTGCATAAAAAAGCCTTGTCGCTGGCCGGTGTGGAATACCCCGGTCATACAGAATTGCTGCAAGCCCTGGCCGCAGAACACCTGGGCCTGCCGGTGGCCGATCTGCCGGTGCGCATGATGCTCAGTAGCCCGGGTTTGCGGGTGGTGCTGGTCAGTATTCATGTGTCTTTGCGCCAGGCCATAGACGCGGTGACCACGGCCAATGTGCTGCAAACACTGCAAATCATTCACCGCAGCTGGCCTGCTTTGCACGGGCGACATCCGCGCATCTGGGTGGCGGGTTTGAACCCGCATGCCGGTGAAGAGGGTTTGTTCGGGCTCGAGGAAATACAAGTGATTGCGCCTGCTATTGCCTTGGCAAATACGCAAGGATTGCAAGTCCGCGGGCCGTTTCCACCGGACACGGTGTTTATGCAGGCGCATCAGGCAAGCGGTGCAGATGCGCCCGATGTGGTTCTGGCCATGTACCATGATCAGGGCTTGATCCCTGTGAAGTTTTGGGGGACACAACACGGCGTGAACCAGACGCTGGGCCTGCCGTTTGTACGCACTAGCCCGGATCACGGCACGGCATTTGACATTGCCGGACAAGGTTTGGCCGATCCCTCCAGCCTAAGGGCGGCCGTGCGCGCTGCCCTTAGGCCGCCCTTAGGCTGACCACGGCGGCTGTTGGAAATGCTTTGGAGTCCGGGTGGCAAGCGGCTGATTAATCCCCTTTGACACAGAACCACTGGTTTTTACTTAATCGGCTCGGTTAGAATTGAGGGTTTTCGATATTCGCAATGAAATTCAGAGGCCTTTCATGAGTGAAACAACAGTAGACAACGGTAAGCGTACCTGGCTGATAGCCACAGGTTGTGCCGGTGCAGTCGGGGGCGCCGCAGTCGCCGTTCCGTTTATCAGCACTTTCAGCCCGTCCGAGCGCGCCAAAGCCGCCGGTGCCGCTGTAGAAGTAGATATTTCTGCCATCAAGCCCGGTGAAAAACTCACCGTCGAATGGCGCGGCAAGCCGGTGTGGGTCGTTCGCCGCACCCCCGAGCAATTGGAGGCTTTGAAAAAAGTCGAAGTCCAATTGGCTGATCCGGAATCCAAACGCAATCCCAACGAACTGACGCCCGCTTATGCGCGTAATCAGGGCCGTTCTATCAAGCCTGAGTTTTTTGTTGGCGTCGGCATTTGCTCGCATCTGGGATGTTCGCCTAGCGATAAATTTCAAATGGGCCCGCAGGCTTCTCTTCCGGATGACTGGCAGGGCGGTTTTTTCTGCCCTTGCCACGGTTCCACCTTTGACATGGCCGGCCGTGTTTACAAAAACAAACCCGCACCGGACAACCTCGAAGTCCCTCCCCACATGTATCTTTCAGACAGTCGTTTGCTGATCGGCGAAGACAAAAAGGCTTAAAGGCAAAACCATGGCTGACTTCAAAGAGATTTCCCCGAACGCCCCGCTGGCTGAGAAAGCCTTGAACTGGGTGGACAACCGGTTCCCGCTCTCCAAACTCTACAAAGAGCATTTGAGCGAATATTACGCACCGAAGAATTTCAATTTTTTGTATTTTTTCGGTGTACTTTCTATGTTGGTGTTGGTGATTCAAATCCTCACCGGCATTTTCCTGACCATGCACTACAAGCCGGATGCAGCCCTTGCCTTCGCATCAGTTGAGTACATCATGCGCGACGTGCCCTGGGGTTGGTTGATTCGCTATATGCATTCCACCGGCGCTTCAGCGTTTTTCGTAGTGGTTTATATGCACATGTTCCGCGGGCTGATTTACGGCTCTTACCGCAAGCCGCGTGAACTGGTGTGGCTGTTCGGTTGCGCGATTTTCCTGGCCTTGATGGGCGAAGCTTTCATGGGCTATTTGCTGCCTTGGGGCCAGATGTCTTACTGGGGCGCGCAGGTAATTGTGAATCTGTTTTCTGCCATTCCCTTCATCGGTCCTGACTTGGCTTTGCTGATCCGCGGTGACTACGTGGTCGGAGACGCCACCTTAAACCGCTTTTTCGCCTTTCACGTGATTGCCGTACCTCTTGTGTTGCTTGGCTTAGTGGTTGCGCACATCATTGCACTGCACGAAGTTGGCTCTAACAACCCTGACGGCATTGAAATCAAAGCCCATAAAGATGCCAACGGCAAACCCCTGGACGGTATTCCTTTCCATCCGTACTACACAGTGCATGACATCATGGGCGTGATGGGCTTTTTGCTTGTCTTCACAGCCATCATCTTTTTCGCTCCCGAGTTCGGCGGCTATTTCCTGGAATACAACAACTTCATTCCAGCCGACCCGCTGAAAACGCCGTTGCATATCGCCCCAGTTTGGTATTTCACACCTTACTATTCCATGTTGCGCGCCATCACCAATGAGATGATGTATGCCCTCATCGTCTGTGTGATTGCTGCTGCTTATCTGGGTGCAACACGTGCCGATATCAGCAGCATACTCAAAGCTGCGATCATCGGCGGCGCGCTGCTGCTGATGGGTTTGATGTTGGCGATTGACGCCAAATTCTGGGGTGTGGTTGTCATGGGTGGTTCGGTCATCATCCTGTTTTTCTTGCCCTGGTTAGACCACTGTGAGGTCAAATCTATTCGCTTTAAACCTACATGGCATACATACCTTTATGCAGTATTTGTGATCAACTTTTTCGTGCTTGGGTACTTAGGCATCAAACCGCCTTCGCAAATCAATGAGCGAATTTCTCAAGTCGGCACATTGTTTTATTTCGGCTTCTTCTTGCTGATGCCTTGGTGGAGCCGACTGGGAGAAACCAAGCCGGTGCCGGACCGCGTTAACTTTGTTGCACATTGAGAAACGGCTGGAGCAAACAACCATGAAAAAAATCATCCTCAGCCTACTGATCAGCGTATTCACCAGTTGGTCTGCTTTTGCTGCCACAGAAACTATTCCTTGGGACAAAGCGCCCAACAAAATCAATGATCTGGGTGCTTTGCAGCATGGCGCCAAACTGTTCGTCAATTACTGCTTGAATTGCCATGCAGCGTCTTACATGCGGTTCAATCGCTTGACCGACATCGGTTTGACGGAACAGCAAATCAAAGACAATTTATTGTTCACCACCGACAAGGTCGGTGAAACCATGAAGGTGTCCATGGACCCAAAACAGGCCAAGGATTGGTTCGGTGGCAACCCGCCCGACTTGACCGTGATCGCGCGTTCACGCTCCGGCCACGGCGGCACAGGCGCTGATTATTTGTATACGTATTTGCGTACCTATTACCGCGATGAAAGCAAAGCCACCGGCTGGAATAACCTGGCTTTTCCGAATGTTGCCATGCCGCATGTGTTGTGGGAGTTGCAAGGAGAGCGTAAGCCCTTGTACGACACAGTCCAATCGCACGGGCATGAAGTCCACGCGTTCAAAGGTTGGCAGCAAGTCACACCCGGCAAGCTCAGCCCTGCCGAGTACGATGAAGCGGTTGCCGATCTGGTCAATTACATGCAGTGGATGTCAGAGCCGTCACAAAACACACGCGTCATAATCGGCGTCTGGGTATTGATGTTCTTGTTGGTTTTCATGTTCATTGCCTGGCGTTTGAATGCCGCGTTCTGGAAAGAAATTCGCTAAGCGGATACACAGTAACCCGCTCCGGCGGGTTCTTACAATGGGCCATTTCCGGCCCGTTAAACCTTTGGTATTTCAGGAGCTACGCTCATGATGGTCTTGTACTCTGGGACAGTTTGTCCTTTCTCTCACCGTTGCCGTTTTGTCTTGTTTGAAAAAGGCATGGATTTTGAAATCCGTGATGTCGATCTCTACAACAAGCCCGAGGACATCAGCGTGATGAACCCTTACGGTCAGGTACCGATTTTGGTTGAGCGCGACCTCATTCTGTATGAATCCAACATCATCAACGAATACATAGACGAGCGTTTTCCGCATCCGCAACTCATGCCCGGCGACCCGGTTGACCGAGCCCGCGTCCGTTTGTTCCTGCTGAATTTCGAAAAAGAATTGTTCACCCATGTGACTTCTCTGGAGTCCAGGACACAAAAGGCCAACGAAAAAACGCTGGAAAAAGCCCGCGCGCACATCCGCGACCGCCTAACCCAGCTAGCACCCGTGTTTTTGAAAAATAAATTCATGCTCGGCGATAACTTTTCTATGCTTGATGTCGCCATTGCCCCATTGTTGTGGCGCCTTGATCATTACGGCATCGAGTTGTCAAAAAATGCAGCCCCGTTGCTCAAATACGCTGAACGCATTTTCTCGCGCCCGGCCTATATCGAGGCGTTGACGCCTTCAGAAAAGGTCATGCGCAAATAAACCGCATGATCAATATTTCGCAGTCAACTTCTACCCGGCCTTACCTGGTGCGGGCCTTGCACGAATGGTGTACAGACAACGGCTTCACGCCGTATGTGGCTGTGCTGGTGGATGACACCGTGCAAGTGCCGCGCGAGTATGTGAACAACGGTGAAATCGTGCTCAATGTCAGTTTCGACGCCACCAGTGGCATGCAACTGAGCAATGAGTTCATTCAGTTCAAAGCGCGTTTCGGTGGTGTGGCGCGTGAAATTGTGGTTCCCATGGGTCGGGTGATTGCTATTTATGCCAAAGAAAACGGCCAGGGCATGGCTTTTCCTGCACCTGCCCCGACTTCCGCCGGCACTGCTGTCGATGCGGCAATTGCGTCTGACAGTCCGCCTGAACCACCTGCAGGCAGTCCGACCAACAGTCCTCGCCCGCAACTCAAACGCGTCAAATAAAAAAGTTTTCAATAAGATGTGTCTGGCTTGGTTAGAATAAGCAAAATGCCGATTTAGCTCAGTTGGTAGAGCAACCGCCTTGTAAGCGGTAGGTCATCAGTTCGAATCCGATAATCGGCACCATTTGAAAACCCGCGGTTGTGAAACCGGCGGGTTTTTTTATGGCTTGCGTGACATGAGTTTGAGCCTTACCTGTTGTACGTTATGGCCCTTGCTGCGCAGATGCGCGCAGATGGCCGGTAACAGCTGGCGCAATTTGGCGGCCGCAGCATTGTGTTTAACCAATAAACACCAGACATCATCTTCGATAGGACCGGCCAGCATTTGTTCGCTCAAACCAGGGGGAAGAACCGGCTCTATGGTTTTCAAATACAACATGGAGCGGCGCTGCAAACTTAACATCGAGGACAAGGTGTCCGAGTGTTCGATGGCATCCATCACACTGGTCTGTTTGGCTGGCGGGGTTGACGGTCGGTGCATCGCTGATTATGTTCGTTTACACAGGTAAAATGCAGGGCTTCGACAAAGGAACCGGCGTCCATGGCCAGCCACCCGGCAAGGCATGGTCGTTTTGCTTGTATGGCATTCAATCCACTGACCTATATTTTCGGCAGCCGCAACGACCGCTTGCTAAAGACTTACCGCAAAACGCTTGAGCGCATCAACGTCCTTGAAGTTCCTTTGGAAGCCTTGAGCGACGAGGCCTTGAAAGCCAAAACCGGCGAATTCAAGCAACGTTTCCAGCAAGGTGAAAGTCTGGACGATTTGCTGCCCGAGGCCTTTGCTGTGGTGCGTGAAGGCTCTAAGCGCGTCATGAAGATGCGTCACTTTGATGTGCAAATGTTAGGCGGCATGGCCTTGCACCAGGGCAAGATTGCCGAGATGCGCACCGGTGAAGGTAAAACGCTGACTGCCACACTGGCGGTGTATCTGAATGCGCTCAGCGGCGTGGGCGTACACGTGGTGACGGTGAACGACTACCTCGCCAACCGGGACGCGCAATGGATGGGACGGCTTTATAACTTTCTCGGCTTGAGTGTCGGCGTCAATCTGTCGCAATTGACACGCGAGGAAAAACAAAGCGCTTACCAAAGCGATATCACTTACGGTACCAACAACGAGTACGGTTTTGACTATCTGCGTGACAACATGGTTTACGAAACTGCCGACCGGGTGCAGCGCAAACTCAATTACGCCATTGTTGACGAGGTCGATTCGATCTTGATCGATGAAGCGCGCACGCCGTTGATCATCAGCGGTCAAGCCGAAGACCACACGCAAACTTATCTGGCCATGAACCAGGTGGTGCCGCACCTGACGCGCCAGGAAGGCGAATTGGATTTGCGCACAGGTGAAGGCGTCATTACCCCGGGCGATTTCACGTTGGATGAAAAATCACATCAGGTCTACCTGACAGAACTGGGTCACGAAAAGGCGGAGAAAATTCTCTCCGACATGGGTTTGCTTCCCGCTGGTGCTTCACTGTATGACCCATTGCATATCGGTCTGGTGCACCATTTGTATGCCGCATTGCGTGCCCACCACCTCTACCACCTGGATCAGCATTACGTTAACCAGGGCGGTGAGATCACCATCGTTGATGAATTCACCGGTCGTTTGATGTCCGGTCGCCGTTGGAGCGATGGCTTGCACCAGGCCGTCGAAGCCAAGGAAGGTGTTGCCATTCAGGCGGAGAACCAGACCATGGCCTCCATCACTTTCCAGAATTATTTCCGCTTATACGACAAGCTCAGCGGCATGACCGGTACTGCTGACACCGAAGCCTATGAATTTCAGGAAATTTACGGCTTGGAAACAGTCATCATTCCGCCGAACAAACCAAGTAAGCGGGAAGATCAATTAGACCGGGTTTACAAAACAACCCAGGAAAAATACAAAGCAGCCATAGACGACATCATCGAATGCCAAGGGCGTGGTCAACCTGTATTGGTGGGCACCACATCGATTGAGTTGTCTGAACTGCTCTCAGGCATGTTGGATAAGGCGGGTTTGAAGCACCAAGTGCTTAACGCCAAACAACACGCCAGCGAAGCTGATATCGTCGCGCAAGCGGGTGCGCCAAAGTCCATCACCATTGCCACCAACATGGCCGGTCGAGGCACCGACATTGTGCTCGGCGGCAACGTGGAAAAAGCTGTCGACACACTGATGCAAGACGAGAGCCAGAGCGAAAGCGACAAAGCGGTCAAAACCTCCCAGTTGCGCGAAGTCTGGGCCAAAGACCATGAGTTTGTTAAGTCTGTTGGCGGCTTGCGCATCATTGCTACCGAACGTCACGAATCGCGCCGTATCGATAACCAGTTGCGCGGCCGCTCCGGTCGCCAGGGAGACCCCGGCTCTTCACGTTTTTACCTCAGTCTTGATGATTCGCTGATGCGCATTTTTGCGGGTGAGCGCGTCAAGTCCATCATGGACCGTTTGAATATGCCTGAGGGCGAGGCCATTGAAGCCGGCATGGTCACGCGCAGTATTGAAAGCGCTCAGCGCAAAGTCGAGGCCCGCAATTTCGATATCCGCAAGCAATTGCTGGAATACGATGATGTTTCTAACGACCAGCGCAAAGTCATTTACCAGCAGCGCAATGACATTCTGGACGCTTCCAATCTGACGGCGCAAATCGCGAGTTTGCGCGAAGGTTGTTTTACCGACCTGGTGCGCCAGTTCGTGCCTGAAGAATCGGTGGAAGAACAATGGGACATCGCCAGTTTGCAAAACCTGTTGCGCAATGATTGGCACATGGATTTGCAGCTGGTACAACACGTTGAAAAAGCCCAGGCCATCATTGATGAAGATATTTTGCAGTTGGTGGTTGATGCGGCCAACGCAGCGTTCAACAGCAAAATTGAAACGGTGGGCGTGGATGAATTCACGCCTTTCATGCGCGCCGTGCTGCTGCAAAACATTGACAGCCACTGGCGTGAACACCTGTCGTCGCTGGACTATTTGCGCCAGGGCATACATTTGCGCGGCTATGCACAAAAGCAACCCAAGCAGGAGTACAAGCGCGAAGCCTTTGAGCTGTTCGGTCAATTGCTGGACATGGTGAAAAACGAAGTCACACGTATTTTGATGACAGTTCAAATCGAAACAGCCAGCCAGATTGAAGCGGCGGCCCAGAACATAGAGCAACGCGCTGATGCCGTGACCAATCTCACTTATTCAGCGCCGGATGAAACAGGTCAAGCCCAACTGTTTGGCGCAGGTCAGGCGGCGGCTACCGAGCAAGTGCCGGTGGTGGGTCGCAATGAGCCCTGTCCTTGTGGCAGTGGAAAAAAATACAAGCACTGCCACGGCAAGCTGGCCTGAGCCATGGCGGTCCATCTACACATCACCCGCCCTGAGGATTTGCATGCGGTCGCCGGTGTGTCCATAGGCGTGACCGAGGCCGGTGTACGCAAGGCAAATCGCAAAGACCTGACCGTCATCACGCTGGAGCCGGGCGCGGCAGTCGGCGCTGTCTTCACGCAAAACCGGTTTTGTGCTGCGCCCGTGCAATTGTGCAAGCAGCATCTGGCGGCGGGCAATGGCATACGTGCACTGGTGATCAACACCGGAGTCGCCAACGCAGGTACCGGGGAAGCCGGTTTGCAACATGCGTTTGCCGTATGCCAGGCCGTAGCTGGTTTGTTGAATATCAAGCCGGAACAGATACTGCCTTTTTCCACGGGTGTGATCATGGAACCCTTGCCGGTGCAGCGCATTGTGGACGGCTTGCCCAAAGCGCTTGCTGCCAGCACCTCTGACAACTGGACGCTGGCCTCGCAAGCCATCATGACGACCGACACCTTGCCCAAGGCGACCAGCCGTCAAATCAGTATTGACGGCAAGACAGTCACCATCACCGGCATGTCCAAAGGCGCCGGCATGATCCGTCCCAACATGGCCACCATGTTGGGCTTCATGGCCACCGATGCGGCCATCGCTCCCAGCTTGATGAAAGCGCTGGCGCATGAACTGGCTGAAGCCTCATTCAACCGCATCACCATAGACGGTGACACGTCGACCAACGATTCATTCGTGGTGATAGCCAGCGGCAAATCAGCTACTACCGAAATAAGCCATTGGGACAGCGACAGCGCGCGTTTGTTAAAGCAGGCTTTGCTGGATGTGGCGCGTTGGCTGGCGCAGGCGATTGTGCGTGACGGCGAGGGCGCCACCAAGTTCATCACGGTCAGCATTGAAGGCGGGCGCGACACCGCCGAATGCCGTCAGGTGGCGTATGCGATTGCGCATTCGCCTTTGGTGAAAACCGCTTTTTTCGCCAGCGACCCTAACCTCGGTCGGATACTGGCCGCCGTGGGTTATGCAGGCATCGCAGATCTGGAGCAATCGCTGATTGAGTTGTACCTGGACGATGTGCACGTGGCTACGCGCGGTGGCCGTCATCCCGACTACCGCGAAGAAGACGGTCAACGCGTGATGAAGCAAGACGAAATCACGGTGCGTGTGTTGCTCGGACGCGGCCAGGCTCAGGATCAGGTGTGGACCTGCGACTTAAGCCATGAATACGTCACCATCAACGCGGATTACCGCAGCTAAGTCATGAATGAATCTTTAGAACGCATGCTGCACCGCGCTGAATTGCTGATGGCGCGTATCGAGCGCATACTGCCGCAACCTTTGCACGCACCTGACTGGCAGTCGGGCATTGCTTTTCGCTACCGCAAGCGCAGCAGCGGCCATGGCGTACTCGAACCGGTGCGACATATTGGACAAATGTCATTGAGTGATTTGAAAGAAATCGACCAGCAGAAGGAAAAAATCCAGCGCAATACCTTGCAGTTCATCGAAGGCAAACCTGCCAATAATGTGTTGTTGACTGGCGCACGCGGTACCGGTAAATCCTCGCTGATCAAAGCCTGTCTCAATACCTATGCGCCTCGCGGCCTGCGTTTGATTGAAGTTGACAAGCAAGACATGGTGGACCTGCCCGACATCATCGAGGTGGTGGCCGAACGGCCTGAAAAATTCATCATCTTTTGTGACGACTTGAGTTTTGACGAAGGCGAGCCCGGGTACAAGGCGCTCAAGTCCATTCTTGACGGCAGCGTGGCCGCAGCGACTGCGAATGTGTTGATTTATGCCACCAGCAACCGCCGCCATCTACTGCCTGAGTACATGAAGGACAACCTCAGTTACACGCACACCGACGATGGCGAAGTGCATCCTGGTGAAGTCATCGAAGAAAAAATCTCTTTGTCCGAGCGTTTCGGTTTGTGGGTGAGTTTTTATCCTTTCAGCCAGGACGAGTATTTGCATATCGTTGACCAGTGGCTGTCTTCTTTGCAAGTCCCGCAAAGCTTATGGGCTCAAGCACATCCTGAATCGCTGGTGTGGGCGCTGGAGCGCGGCTCGCGCAGCGGCCGCGTGGCTTATCAGTTCGCCCGCGATTTCGCCGGACGTTTGGACAGCGCTGTCGCATGACGTCAAGCGCACCACCGCCTGTACGCATGGTGGATGCCAACTTGCCGCGCGCAGGTGGCGTTGAGCGGCCGTTGATCCAGGTGGCTGTCGGTGTGTTGTTCAGGCCTGATGGCCGTTTTTTATTGACTACCCGCCCGCCCGGCAAAGCCTATGCCGGGCACTGGGAATTTCCAGGCGGAAAAATCGAGTCCGGCGAAACGCTGGCTCAGGCACTGACCCGCGAATTGCAGGAGGAACTCGGTATCACCATCGAAGACCCTGTGCCTTGGAAGACAGAGCGTATTGATTACCCGCACGCCCTGGTGGAATTGCATTTCTGCAAGGTGTATCAATGGAAGGGTGAACTGCAAATGAAAGAGGGTCAGGAATTTGCTTGGGAACAGTTGCCGGTGCAGGTGGCGCCGGTATTACCCGGCACGGTACCGGTATTAGAGTGGCTGGCTCAGGCGCAAAGCTCTATTTCAAATTCTGCATTACCGACAGAGGTTTGAGGTTTGCCTTCCCAGGTCTGGTGTATCAGGCGCACCCAGACCATCATGCGGTTGCCGCTGATCTCGGGTACCAGGCCCAAAGATTCATCAATGAATAAACGCATCATTTGGAAACGGCCTTGTGGCAAAGCCTGTTGGAATTGCCCTTGCTGAGCCACCACGCGTTGCGGTGAACCGCTTTCTCGCAGCAGACGCATCAATAGGCTGACACTGTCGTGCAAGGCTTTCAAGGGCTCCGACCATTTCAAAATATCCTGACGACGCATATCAGGATCACGTTGTTGCCAGGCATGGTAACTGGGTAAATCAAAGGCACAGGTGCCGCCCGGTACGGCAACCCGGTTGCGCAAACTGCTGAGGAAATCGCTGTCAGTCACGCAGTTGCTGATGCGCGCGCTTTGGGTGTTGAAACCTTGCAGGCATTTGTCAATATTGCCCAGCAATTCATCTAGCACCCCGTGCGCCACTGAAGGGTTGCCGCGGTAACTGTTGAACTGGTGTTTATGCCGCTCGAGTTCTTTCAAAATATCTGATTTCAAATCGGAGCGACCGCCGACATCGACAATTTCAAACAAAGTGGTCAGGGCAAAGTGGTGATCTATTTCCGAGGATCTGAGCAACAAATGTTCAAAACGTCCGAGCAAATATTCCAACCGCAGATAAGTGCGAATACGCTCGTTAAATGGGTGCTCGTAGAGGATCACAAAAAAGCAAACGCCTGAAGGGTTGTAACAGCGGAAATGATAACCGCTGACAAGCACTTTATGACTGCCTATACAGGCTAAAAATGCAGTTGTATGGCCTTGGCCTCTTTTTGCAATGCAAAGAGATCGTCTACATCGTTGTTGACTACCCAGTCTGCGGCAGCCAATCTTTGCGTGCGTCTTGCCTGCTGAGCCATGATGTCAAGTACCTGTTCGGGTTTCAAGTGGCTGCGTTCGATGACCCTGCGGACCTGGGTTTTTTCATCGCAATCGACTACCAGCACCCGGTCGGCGTGTTGTCTCCAGTACGATGATTCAATTAATAAAGGAATATCTAAAACTACTAAAGATATATTTTTAATCAGTAATTCCTCTTGTTTGAGTTGAATCTCAGCCGAAATCAGTGGGTGCAGCAAAGCCTGTAAACGCAGCCGTTCATCTGCCTGGCTGAACACCAACTCGCGCATGCGTTCGCGGTTCATGCTGCCGTCGGAAGCGACAAAGTCAGCACCGAAAGTGGCGGCGATAGCCGACATGGCCGCACCGCCGACAGAAGTAAGCTGGCGGGAAATTGCATCAGCATCTATAACTTGAATGCCTGTTTCAGCCAAAAGACGGGCCAAAGTAGATTTGCCGCTGCCTATGCCGCCGGTCAGTCCTATGCGTCTGAAATCCGATGTGTTCATGGACTGGAGTCTATAAGACTGCCACGCTACAGCACTTGCCCGAGTTGGAACACCGGCAAATACAAAGCCACGACCATGCCGCCGACAAGACCGCCTAGCACCACGACCAGCAAAGGTTCAATCAATTGCGTCAAGCCGTGTACCTGCTGTTCCAGGGCTTCATCTTGCGCATCTGCCGCTCTGGACAGCAACACGGTCAGCGTGCCGGATTGCTCGCCGATATCCACCATTTGAATCAATAAGGGCGGGAATAAACCTGTTTTGAGGCCTACTGAAACGGACGCGTTGCTCATGGCCGCGGCCAGGCTGCTACCGCGCAACACTGATTGCCTGACCGTCAAGCAAAGCCTGGCATACACCTGGTTTGTACAAACGCCGGCCAGCACTTCCAGTGCTTCCAGCAGCGGAACGCCAGACTGCGTCAGCATCGACAGGCAACGCGTCCATGCCGCCAGATTGGCGCTGCGAATCAGCCCGGCCACCAAGGGCAGGGACAAAACCCTAAGCGCGAATTGCCATTGCCATGTTTCATTGCGACGGTATTGCCTGCGTAAGACGGCAGCAATCAACACAACCGCCACCAACACCGGCAAACCCCATTGCAGCAAGCCCGCACTCAGACCCAGTATGAAACGCGTGGCTGCAGGCAGTTGTGCACCGAAAGAGGCAAATATCGATTGAAACACCGGCACCACCCAGACCAGGATGACGGTGACCACCAGCGCCGCGATGAACAACACCGCCACCGGATAGACCAATGCCATGCGGACTTTGCGACTGAGTTGCTGTTGGCGTTCGGTGTGACTGGCCAGGCGGTTGAGCATGTCGTCCAGGTTACCGGCCAATTCACCTGCGGCCACCATCTGGCAGTACAGCTTGTCAAAAACGCCGGTTTGCTGCAAGGCGTTTTCTAATGATTTGCCTGCTGAAACCTGCCGACGCAAAGCTTTCACCACCGGCTCCATGGCTTGTCCATTGAGGCCTTGTTGAATCGTGTCCAAAGACTGCAGCAATGGAACACCGGCACCGACCAGCGTGGCGAGTTGGCGGGTGAATTCACAGAGCTGCGCCGCATCGATCCGCACAATGGGTTGACGATGGGATTCGCCGGAAGCTAAGGGCCGGCGTGTGCCCGGTATTGCATCAGCCATGGGTTGCCGCCTGCACTTCTTCTAATGTGGTTTCACCGGAACATACTTTAAGCAGGCCGGCTTGGCGCAGGGTGCGCACGCCGTCTGCCGCCGCTTGTTCTGCCAATGCCTGGGCACTGGCTTGCTGCAATATCAATTGCTGTATGCCTGGCGTGACCGGCATGACCTGGTGTATGGCCACCCGCCCTTTGTAGCCGTTGAGGCAAGCGGCACAGCCGACGGCCCGCCAACCGCTGCCGTCAGGGAGAGCTTGTTTACATGCCGCACATAAGCGGCGCAGCAAGCGTTGCGCGCAAATAAGAATGACGCTGCTGGCTAAATTAAAGCCTGCGATACCCATGTGATTCAGGCGTGTCAGCGTCGATGGTGCATCGTTGGTATGCAGGGTGGACAGCAGCAAGTGGCCGGTTTGCGATGCCTTGACCGCAATATCGGCCGTTGTCTGATCCCGGATTTCACCGACCATGAGTATGTCCGGGTCCTGGCGCAGCAAAGCCCTGAGCGCGGTATCAAAGCTCAAGCCTATGCGTTCGTTGACATTCACCTGGTTGGCGCCGGGCAAGACAATTTCTGACGGGTCTTCGACCGTAGCGATATTCACGCCCGGCGTGTTCAGGTGGTTCAGGCAGGTGTACAAGGTCACGGTTTTGCCTGATCCGGTCGGCCCGGTGATCAAAACCATGCCATTCGGTTTGGCAATGGCTTGCATCACATGCGCCAGTTCGGTGTCCGGCAGACCCAAGGCCGCAAAGCCGAGTTGGTGAGACTGTTGGTCGAGAATCCGCAACACAATTTTTTCGCCGTGCAAGGTAGGCAGACTGCTGACCCGCATATCCACCATGCGCTGGTTAAGCGGGAGCTGCATGCGACCGTCTTGCGGCAAACGTTTCTCGGCGATGTCCAGACGCGACTGCACCTTGATGCGGGAAATGATTTGTTCACGCAAAGCCGCAGGCGGCGACGGCATTTCATACAACACACCATCCCGGCGTACCCGCACCCGCAACAAGCTGTCAAAGGGCTCCAGGTGTATGTCCGAGGCTTGCAATTCCAATCCCTTGAGCAACAACTGAGACAGCCATTCAACCGCCTGCAAGTCTTGCGGCGACGCTCTTTCACTGTTGATTAAACGGTTGTTCATGCCTGTCAATGTAGACACAGCCAGCTTGAAAGAGTGTCAGCCGAACTTACTCATTTAGAAAGCGCAACTCCTACAAAGCCGTTGGAATTGCCGCAGCGGGAAACTTGTCACAATGCTGTCACTTGCAAAAATGTTTGCTTTATGACTTTTACCTAAAGAAGGCACCTATGCTTTTTTCTAAACTTCTACCCCGCGAAGCAGATTTTTTTGAAATGTTCAACCGCCATGCGGACAGGATAGTCGAGGCCTCGCAGGCTTTTTCCAACCTGGTGCAGAACTACGACAACCTGAGCCTGCGCGAGAAATACACGCTGGATGTAGACAAGGCGGAAAGCGCAGCCGACCGCATCACCCACGATGTCAGCACCGCACTTCACAAAACCTTCATCACGCCAATTGACCGCGAGCAAATTCACTCGTTGATCAACACCATGGACGATGTCGCTGATCTGATACAGGACTCGGCTGAAACCATGACTTTGTATGACGTGAAAAAAATGACTGACGAGATTTTTATCCTGACGGATCTGGGCGTGAAGTGTTGCAGTCGCGTCAACGATGCCGTCAAGCTGATCGGCAAACTGGCCGACCCCAAAGCCGCGGAAGGTGCGCTGAAAACATGTCAGGAAATCGACCGGCTTGAATCAGATGCAGACCATGTCATGCGCAGCGCCATGAGCAAATTGTTTCGCGAAGAACCCGATGTGCGCGAACTGATCAAGCTCAAGGCAATCTACGAATTGCTGGAAACCATCACGGACAAATGTGAGGATGTGGCCAACTTGATTGAAGGCATCATTCTTGAAAATTCTTGACATGACCGGGACGCTTTGATGCAAACAGCTCTGTGGATCGTGGTTGTGCTGGTTTTTCTGGCCTTGATGTTTGACTTCATCAACGGTTTTCATGATGCCGCCAATTCAATTGCCACGGTGGTCTCCACCGGCGTATTAAAGCCGTCGCAAGCCGTGGTGTTTGCGGCGTTTTTTAACTTTATCGCCTTGTTTGTGTTTCACCTCAGTGTGGCCGCCACCATAGGCAAAGGCATCGTCATGCCGGGTGTGGTGGATATTCACGTGGTGTTCGGTGCACTGGTAGGCGCCATCACCTGGAACCTGCTGACTTGGTATTACGGCATACCCAGCAGTTCATCGCACGCTCTGATCGGCGGCATTTTGGGCAGTGTGATGGCCAAATCCGGCACCTCGGCTTTGATGTTTGCCGGTGTGATGAAAACCGTGGTGTTTATTTTTGTCTCGCCTTTGTTAGGTTTTTTGCTGGGTTCGTTGATGATGCTGCTGGTCAGCTGGGTATTTGTGCGCTCCACCCCGTCTCATATTGACAAATGGTTCCGGCGTTTGCAGCTGGTGTCCGCCGGTGCTTACAGTCTGGGCCATGGCGGCAATGACGCACAAAAAACCATAGGCATCATCTGGATGCTATTGATCGCCACCGGTTATGCCTCGTCGCAAGACAGCATGCCCCCGTTCTGGGTGATTTTTTCCTGTTACGTGGCGATTGCCGGCGGCACCTTGATGGGCGGCTGGCGCATTGTCAAAACCATGGGGCAACGCATCACCAAACTTAAACCTGTGGGCGGTTTTTGTGCCGAAACCGGCGGCGCCATGACCTTGTTTCTGGCCACTGCCTTGGGTATTCCGGTGTCCACCACCCACACCATCACCGGCGCCATCGTCGGGGTAGGCTCGGTCAGGCATGCCAGTGCAGTGCGCTGGGGTGTGGCCGGCACCATCGTCTGGGCCTGGATTCTGACCATACCTGCCAGCGCGTTTGTGGCGGCAGTGGCTTATGCCATCAGTCTTGCGCTTTATTGAACAAGGCGAAATCCACTGTCTGTCAACATTCAATCACGGTGTCCGAATAAAAAATCTGACACCACATGCAAGTGCTCAGAAAAATCACTGATGCCGTGGTCTGATACTTCCAGCACATAGGTTTGTGCCCACGCATAGCGGGCGTGCATCTCGCGCCAATCCAGCAGTTCATCGCCTTTGGCGATCACAGCCAGCAAACGTTTGGGATCAGTCAAGCTGTGAGACCTTGACCGGTCAGCCTCAGACAAGCAATCAAGACCGCGGCCGACATACAGATTTTTCATTTCCTCTATATGGCGGTGTTTGAACTCAATAAATTGCGCTGAGTCATGCCAGCACGGATGAACACCTATGTAGCTGGACAGGTCGCGGGCAGGGTGTACCGCGGGATTGAGCAGCACCGCGGCACATTCGTGTTCTGCTGCTGCCCAGGTGGCATAAAAGCCGCCTAACGACGAACCCATGACGGTGCTGCTTTGAGCAGGCCAGTCTTTCAGTATTCGACGAATTACATCGGCGGCCTTCAGTGGTGACACCGGTAATTGCGGACAGGCTAAATGCACGCCGGGATGCTGCTGGGTCAGCCATTGCGCCATCAACTGCGCTTTGGCAGACAGTGGACTCGATCGGAAACCGTGCAGGTAAAGCACATGCGTGGTGTGAGTCATGTGAATATCAGGGCCAGGTAGGCGGGGTCTTCTAACAAACTGTTGTTCACAAAATTTGCCAGCCTGTAAGTCAGGTAAAACAGGGTAGATAAGAATTCCTGAAAGTCCATGGCGGCATTATCAGTTGTTAAAAATCCCACCCAAGCTTTTCTTGTTGACTAAACTGGCGCTCCATAAAGATAGGGAATGCGATGAAAAAAACTTTGACCATCACCGCACTCGTGTTGTTGCTGATAGCAGCAGGCTTGCAGTTGAGCGGACACGGCTATATCTGGCGGGCGCTTGCCGGTACCTATTTGCAAGGGCATCGCACCGCCTATATTGATGATGCGCGCAACTTTGACCAGCGCATCATCTCTAAAGGTACGTCTTACCCTTGGCAGAAGGATGCCCGCTATAACCAAAAGCCTTTGGATGCGGCCACGCTGGATTATTTAAAGCAATACGGCAGCGCCGCGTTTCTGGTGGCACAAAAAGGCGTGTTGGTGCATGAAGAATATTTCTCGCCTTACAACGCGCAAAGTTTGACCAACTCTTTTTCTATGGCCAAAACCGTCACCACTTTGCAGACGGGCTTGGCTGTCAAGCAAGGCTTCATCAGCAGTTTTGATGCGCCGCTGACCGAGCAAATCAAGGAATACGCCAATGACCCGCGCGGACAAAAAGCGACGATTGCACAACTGTCTGCCATGAAGTCGGGCCATGACTGGGAGGAAAATTATTACCTGCCATTGAATATGACCACCGATTTGTACTTTGGTCAAAATGCAGAGGCGCTGGTCTTGTCGCACGGCTTTGAGCGTGAGCCGGGCAGCGAATATGAATACAGCAGCGGCAGTACCCAGTTACTGGGTGTTTTTCTCAAACGCGCTTTGCAGGCCAAAGAACCTGGATTGACCGTCAGCGAACATTTGTCCCGCAGCCTGTGGCAGCCGCTGGGCATGGAAAACGATGCGGTCTACACTATGGATAGACCGGCAGCCGAGGGCGGCATGGAACGCACTTACTGCTGTATTTTTGCCAGTGCCCGTGACTTTGCACGCTTCGGACAGTTGCTGTTACAGGACGGTCAATGGAACGGCCAGCCTTTACTGGACAAGGCCTTCATCGACCGCATGCGCCAACCTGACCTGCAGGCGTATTACGGCCATTCGTTATGGATGGATTGGAAATACAAGCATCCCTTTTACCTGTTACAGGGCCACGAAGGCCAGTACGTGATCGTAGTGCCTTCGCTGGGGCTGGTTGTGGTTCGCACCGGTCAGCACAGGGACAAGAAAACCCTGGGCCCCAATGGCAAAACGCCGTTGGAGGTTTACCGTTTTGTCGATCAGGCGGTGGCGCTGGTTCAATAAGTCTTGTGTCCGGACGTGGGCGACCCATGGCATTTAGCGTGGCTATGAAATGATTAAGCTATTGGTTTTTCAGGAGATCAGACATGCGCCTCGCCAACAAAACCGTTCTAGTTACCGCCGCCGGACAAGGCATAGGACATGCCTCTGTGCTGGCCATGGCTGCCGAAGGCGCGACCGTGTGGGCAACAGACGTCAACCCCGCATTGCTGGCGTCGTTTGCTGGTCAAGACCGCATTCACACCGCAACACTTGATGTGATGGACAAAGCGGGCATAAACGCCTTGGTGGCGCGCATCGACAAAATTGACGCCGTGTTCAATTGCGCCGGTTATGTGCACAGCAACACTGCACTGGACGCTACCGATGAGCAATGGGATTTCGCCATGAACCTGAACGCACGTTCACAGTTCTGGATGATTCAGGCCGTGCTGCCCAAGATGCTCGCGCAGGGTGGTGGCAGCATCATCAACATGGCCAGTGTGGCCTCCAGCATCAAAGGCTTGCCCAACCGGTTTGTCTACGGCGTGAGTAAAGCGGCGGTGATAGGCCTGACCAAAGCGGTGGCAGCAGACTATGTGGCACAGGGTATCCGTTGCAACGCGATTTGTCCCGGCACAGTGGATACGCCATCGCTGCAAGACCGCATCAACAGCCAAGCCGACCCGGTGCAGGCGCGCAAAAACTTCATCGCCAGACAGCCTATGGGCCGCTTGGCGCAAGCACATGAAATCGCCCCCATCGTGGTGTTTCTGGCCAGCGATGAATCCCGTTTCGCCACCGGCAATGCGTATTCGGTGGACGGCGGCATGACGATTTAAACAGTCCAGCTTTTCTGTCGGTGGCTTGTTTGTGTGCCTCTGGCATTGCAACGACAATCTGACATGACTTCGTCTTTCACTGAATTGCTGGCGCAACGCCAGTTCATGCGCTTTTGGCTGGCGCGCATATGTGGAATTTCCGCGCACCAAATGCTGATGCTGGCCATCAGTTGGCACATGTACGAACTGACCAACAGCGCTTGGGATCTGGGGTTGGTCGGTTTGTTTCAGTTCATCCCGGCGCTGCTCATGGCATTGCCCGCCGGTCATGTGATTGACCGTTTGCACCGCGGCCGCATTTTCGCCACATGCATGCTGGTATTGGCCATGGTGGCCGTGTTGCTTGGTGTGGCGACATGGCGCGGTCAGGCCAGCCGCGAATTGATTTTCATCGTCGCCTGGGTGCTGGGTGTCACGCGGGCTTTTCAAATGCCGGCGCAACAAGCCATCACGCCCTTGCTGGTGCCCAAGGCCTTGTTTCAACGCGCTGTCGCGCTCAGTTCCACCGGCGTGCAAGTGGCGGTGATTGGCGGGCCTGCATTGGGTGGGTTTTTGTACCTCAGCGGTGCGTTGACGGTTTACAGCGTATGCACCGTGTTGTTCAGCATGTCCATGCTGCTGACACTGTGGGTGCGCTACGAACACGTGGCGCGGGACAACAGTTTGAGTTGGACATCACTGTTTGCCGGTGTGGCTTTTGTCTGGGAGCGCAAAGTTTTGCTGGGTGCTATTTCGTTGGATTTGTTTGCGGTGTTGCTGGGCGGCGCCACCGCCTTGCTGCCTATTTTTGCCCGCGATATCTTGCATGTCGGCCCCGAGGGTTTGGGCTTGTTGCGCGCAGCACCTGCGGCGGGCGCGTTGTGCATGTCTGTCGTGATCACCCGTTGGCCGATCCAGCGCAACGTAGGCTATAAGTTGTTGGCTGCCGTGGCGGTGTTTGGCTTGTCTTTGATAGTGTTTGGCCTGTCAGACAGTTTTGTCTTGTCGATGGTAGCGCTGGCGCTCAGCGGGGCGGCAGATAACATCAGTGTCGTCACTCGCTTGACGCTCATGCAAATGGAAACACCGGATGAGATGCGTGGTCGAGTGGCTGCGGTCAACGGCGTGTTCATCGGCGCTTCCAATGAATTGGGCGAATTTGAATCAGGTCTGACGGCAACCTTGTGGGGGCCGGTCGCATCGGTCGTTGCAGGAGGAGTCGGCACCGTGTTGATAGCGCTCAGTTGGTTAAAACTGTTTCCGGCGCTGGCCAAACGCGACAAACTTTGAGCCCAGAGCCACCCCGCAGCACCTAGGGGATTGACCGGGGCGCAGTTCAGTTCTTGCAGCTTGGTGATAACTTGAAGCTTCTATATCGGGTCAAGGTATGCGTTTTAAATCTGTTCTTATTGCACTGTCAGGCGTCTGCCTGCTGAGCACTGCCTTGGCTGCTAATGACTTTCAGCAGATCGAATACACGCCTCCCGAAATTGACTATGACGTGATCAATCGCATGTGGGATTTTGTCAAGCACACCACTGATGCACCCCACGATCTGCCGCCGCCCAGGTTGGTACTGGACTGGCATGTGCCGCCGTTTGCACGCATGGGTTTTCAGTACCCGACCGACAAATTCCCTGAGTATCAAATGCAGATCAGCATTGCGCCGCGAACCATTGAGCAGTACAGCAAGGAAATGGTGTCATGGGGCGTTGGCCATGAATTGGTGCATTACGCGTTTATCCTGCGTGAAAACCACTGGCGGCACGGCCAGGCCACGTTCCAAGACCATCTCAAACACCATTGCAACCCGGAGTTCAAGCAGATCACCCGGGCCATTGCCGATGAGATCTGGAAGATTTACCACAGCGATACACAACGCGCCGCCATGTACGACGAGGTTGAGAAAAGCTGTTTTAACGAACCTAACCAATAAAGCTTGTGTTGCCTTTGCGTTGAGAGCAGCGGCACAGCGTGGACATTTTCAAGCCTAAAAAACCCCTTTGAACGGCGGTATATCGCCTACAAAGCTTGGTTTGTGAGCTTATTGCAACAATTCCTCGATATTTTTGTGCCCCGCATCTTTGGCCATGTCCGCCGCGCTCAATCCTCTGTCGTCTTTCAACTGTTTTTGTGCGCCTTTGGCCAGCAGCAACTTGACCGTTTCCGTGTGCCCTTGCCCGGCCGCCCACATCAGCGGCGTGAGTCCGTCGGCGTAGGCAGCGTTGATCAATGCGTCGGCCTTCAACAGTTGCTCAACAACACTTGTGTGTCCCATGCCGGCAGCGTAGATCAAGGCCGACTTATGCAGTCGGTCTTGCTCTTCGAGTTTGGCGCCTTTGTCCAGCAGCAGGCCGATAATTTCGCTGTTGCCCGCATAAGCGGCCGCAATCAAAGGCGTGACTTTCTCCAGCGAAGCCAGGTTCACATCGGCACCGGCAGCCAGCATCATCCGCACAATGGCTATCTGGTTTTTTTCAATGCCCATGAAAAGTGCGGTTTTACCGTCGCGGTTGCGTGAATTCGGGGCAGCACCACGCTCAAGGCTTTTTTGTATGCCTTCTAAATCGACCTGACGTGTAGCAACCAGTAACTGTGCGTTGACAGATTGGTGCGGGCTGATTTGTGCTGCAACCGGCATACACAAACCAGCAAACAAAGAGAGTCCAATAGTAAACAATTTGAGAAATAAAGTCTGATTTGGCATGGTGAATGGGCTGTGAAAGTAAAAAGCTTAGGCTGTCGAAATCTTAAGGGTTTTCCCTTGACGATTGTTTCAAACTGGTGCAAATCCATACTGCGTGGTTAAGATAGTGAATGGGAATTTTTCCTTGAAGATAATTCTTGTTCTCACAGCACAAGGTTATCTCAAGTTGAGTACCCAGACTTCTAGACACGGATTGATATGAAGTTTTTTTCAGTCCTATCTGGTTTTTCAAACACGGCCGCAAGGCATAAGGAGCACAAATGCACAAATTTGGAAAGAAAATTTCCCAAACTATCGCCTGCGTCGCAGTCGGTGTTCTGTCAGCTGGGTTCGCCCAGGCAGATGTCAGCCAGGCACAACTGAGTGCTGCTGACAAAGACGGTAACAACTTTTTGCATTCCAATGCAAATTACGCCAACAGCCGTTATTACGCTGCCAAGCAGATCACTACCGCTAACGTAGGCTCATTGCGTCCTGCTTTCACATTCCAGACCGAAGTTTTGGAATCCATGGAAACAGCACCTATCGTTGTTGATGGCACCATGTACATCACGACTTCTTACAACCACGTTTACGCCATTGACCCTGTCACCGGCAAGCAAAAGTGGCATTACAAGCACAAAATGGGTCCGGTGACGACCTATTGCTGCGGCCCTAACAACCGTGGTGTTGCCATCTCCGGCGGCCATGTGTTCATGGGTACTCTGGATGCCAAACTGGTCGCTCTGGACGCCAAAACAGGTAAGCTGGTCTGGGACACCCAGATTGCGGACCCTGAGTTGGGCTATTCAGAAACCATGGCACCTGTGGCCGTCAACGGCCGCATCCTGATCGGTACCAACGGTGGCGAATACGGCATCCGCGGTTTCGTCAAATCTTTTGATGCCAAAGACGGCAAACTCCAGTGGACTTTCCACACCATCCCGGAAAAAGGCCATGAAGGCGTATGGGCTGTGAACGATGCCAGCGGCCGCAACATGCACCGCGATATTGCCGCAGAAAAAGCTCAGCTCGCTAAACACGGCGGTGACTTCTACAAAACCCTGGGCGGTGGCGTTTGGATGGCACCTGCTGTCGATTTGGAAAGCAACACAGCGTTCTTCGTGGTCGGTAACCCCAGCCCCGATTTGTACGGTGCTGAGCGTCCTGGAGACAATCTGTACACAGACTCCATCGTCGCGGTTGACCTGAACACCGGCAAGTACAAGTGGCACTACCAGTATGTGGCACACGATGTGTGGGACGTTGATTCAGTGTCTCCTGTCATCCTGACAGAAGCCAAGGGCAAAGACGGCAAAATGGTCAAAGTGGCCATCCACGGCGGTAAAACCGGTTTTGTGTATGTCCACGACCGCGCCACCGGCGAGCTGATCCGCTTGTCTGAACCCATGGTGCCAATCGACGGCATGTGGACCCTGCCTACCAAAGAAGGCGCCAAGATGATGTTGGGTGCTAACGGCGGTGTGGAATGGAGCCCTATGGCTATCAATCCTGAAACTCGTCTGGTGTACGCAGCCAACCTGATTCAACCGATGACTTACCACGTCGAAGCTTCCAAGTACCCTGGTGGCAAGCTGTGGTTGGGCGGTGCTTTCAAAACTATCCCCAGCGAAAAGCAATCCGGCCGTTTGTCTGCTGTCAATCTTGACACCGGCAAAGTGGCATGGAAATTCGACACTGACGAGCCTTTGATCGGTGGCGTGCTGGCTACTGCCGGTGGCCTGGTGTTCAATGGTGAAGCCAATGGCCTGTTCCGCGCATTCGATGCCAAGAACGGCAAAAAACTGTGGGAATACCAAACTGGCGCAGGCGTGAATGCACCTGCCGTGTCTTACACAATGGGCGGAAAGCAGTACATTGCAGTGGCAGCTGGTGGTAATAACCAGATCGATGCCAAGCGCGGCAATTCTGTGGTGGTGTTCGCACTGCCCTGAGCTGACTGAGCATTAAGCTGAGGCCTGTGTGCATACAAATGCACTCAGGCCTTTTTGATATCTGAACTTTGAAAACCGTATGAAACTCTTCTCCCTTTTTTCTTCTGTTGCAATCCTTGTGCTGTTGTCTTTTGTGCCTGCGCTGGCTCAAGCTCAGGTGCCGGAGAAAGCTGCCACCTGTATGGCATGCCATGGCCCGAACGGCAATTCCAGCATGCCCAACACGCCAAGTCTGGCCGGGCAAAACGCCCGCTATATTTATTTGCAATTGCGTGATTTCCAGGAAGGCCGCCGTCACAACGACATGATGACGCCTATGACCGTCGGTTTGACCCGCGATGACATGCGCGAAATTGCGGACTTCTTTTCAAAACAAAAACTCACCAGCAAGAACTTCAAAGCTGACCCTGACAAAGCCAAAAAAGGCTTAGCCAAGGCCGATGAAACCCTGTGTGCGATGTGCCATTTGGGTGAATTCAAAGGGCAGAATGAAATTCCTAAAGTGGCCGGGCAAAATTACGATTACGTGATCAAAACCCTCAAGGATTTCAAAGCTAAAAACCGCACCAATGATGCCGGCAATATGACCAGTGTGGCCAGCACTTTGAGTGAAGAGGACATTGAAAACCTGGGCCATTACATCGCCGGGTTGAACTGATAGTCATTCCCAGTGCGGTGTCTTTGATACCGCATTGTTTTCTTCAAATAAATAGCCTTGTGCATCAACAGCACAAGGTTTTTTTTGTCATACCTGCTATGCCGGATGTTGTGCTTACAGCCCGGCCGCTGCACGCAGTGCTGCAGCTCGGTCAGTTCTCTCCCAAGTGAACTCGGGTTCGTCGCGTCCGAAGTGACCGTAGGCTGCGGTTTTTTCGTAAATGGGACGCAGCAAATCCAGCATCTGAATAATGCCCTTAGGGCGCAGATCGAAATGCTCGTTCACCAAAGCAGCGATTTTCTCGTCGCTGATCACGCCGGTACCTTGCGTGTTGACCGTGACGTTCATCGGCTTGGCCACACCGATGGCGTAAGCCACTTGCACTTGGCACTGGGTGGCCAGTCCGCCAGCCACCACATTTTTCGCGACATAACGCGCTGCATAAGCCGCGGAGCGATCCACCTTGCTCGGGTCTTTGCCGCTGAATGCGCCGCCGCCGTGCGGGCAAGCGCCGCCGTAGGTGTCGACAATGATTTTGCGTCCGGTCAAACCACAATCGCCTTGCGGGCCACCGACCACAAAACGGCCAGTCGGGTTGATCAGGTAACGCGTGTCTTTCAGCCATTCTTTGGGCAGCACAGGTTTGATGATTTCTTCGATCACGGCTTCAATGAAAGAGGCTTTCATCTTGGTCGGTGTCTCGCTTTGGTCGGGGCTGTGTTGTGAAGACAGCACCACGGTTTCAATGCTGTGCGGCTTGCCGTCCACATAGCGCATGGTCACCTGGCTTTTCGCATCCGGGCGCAAAAACGGCATCCGGCCATCGCGGCGCAGTTGCGCTTGGCGCTCGACCAGACGGTGCGCATAGTAAATCGGCGCGGGCATCAGATCCGGGGTTTCTTTGACGGCGTAGCCGAACATCAGGCCCTGGTCACCGGCGCCGGTGTTCAGGTGATCGTCAGAGGCGTGGTTCACGCCCTGGGCGATGTCGTTGGACTGCTTGTCATAGCAAACCATGACCGCGCAACCTTTGTAATCGATACCGTATTCGGTGTTGTCATAGCCGATGCGTTGAATCGTGTCGCGCGCGACTTGTATGTAGTCGACATGCGCGTTGGTGGTGATTTCTCCGGCCAGCACCACCAGACCGGTGTTGGTCAGTGTTTCGGCGGCGACGCGGCTGCGCGGGTCTTGTTTGAAGATGGCATCCAAAATAGCGTCTGAAATTTGATCAGCCACTTTGTCGGGGTGGCCTTCAGAGACGGATTCGGAAGTAAAAAGATAATCGTTCGCCATGTGTAACTCCTGTTGATGGTTGACGCGTTGCCAATTCAAATGAGTCTGGCGAACGCTTTAGCAGATGACTGATGAACAGCCGACTCTTGCGAGTGTGTCGCCCTGCAAGTTGCTTCATTAACTCAGCGACAATAGCTATTCTAAACAAGTATTGACAAAAACTTATGGCTCTTTGGATGCGCTGGCTGTCGGGCTTGCCCTTGCTCTGGGTACAGCGTATCGGCTGGACCTTGGGCTGGCTGACCTGGTGGCTATCGCCGCGTTACCGTTTGCAATTCAAACAGCATTCTCAGCAAGCGGGTTACAACGAGCCGCAGGTACGCGCCGCCATTGGTGCTGCCGGTTGTCAGGCATTGGAAGCCTTTCGTGTATGGTTCGGCGGTGATATGCCGGTGCAATGGCAGGGCAAAGAACACATTGAGACGGCTTTTGCCGCCGGTAAAGGCATATTATTTTTAACCCCGCATCTGGGGTGTTTTGAAATCACTGCACCTACGCAGGCGCTGACTTTCGGTCCGGGCCACGGGCCCATGACCATTCTTTACCGGCCGGCGCGTCAGGTCTGGCTGAAAGCGCTGTTGTTGAATGCCAGAGACAAGCCTTATTTGAAGGCGGTTCCCACGAACATGGAAGGCGTGCGTCAAATGCTCAAAGCATTGCGTCGCGGCGAAGCGGTGGGTTTGTTACCCGACCAAGTGCCGCCCGAGGGCATGGGTATTTGGTCGAGCATGTGGGGACACCCGGCCTACACCATGACTTTGGGAGCCAGACTCGCCATGCAAACCGGCGCCTGCATCATCTTGGCCTGGGGCGAGCGCTTGCCGAATGCCAAAGGCTATTGCATACACGTTGAACCAATGCAAGAGGTACTGGCTGGTGACGTTGATGCAGTGGTGCTGCAAATCAACCACGCCATGGAGCAATTGATCAGACAATGCCCTGAGCAATACCTCTGGGGCTATGCCCGTTTCAAACAACCGCGACACGAGGCCTGACTGTGTTCAACCCTGTAACCCGCAGCATGCAAGCGCTGTCGTTTTTGCCCTTGCGCGTTTTGCGTTGGCTGGGCTGGTTGTCCGGCTATGTGTTTTATAGGGTATCGGCGCGCAGGCGCAATGTGGTGCTGACCAATTTGCGTTTGTGTTTCAAAGATCTCAATGAACACCAATTGCGCGCATTGGCCAAAGCGCATTTTGTTTTGCTCGGGCAGTCACTCTGGGACCGTGCCTGGTTGTGGCACGCTCCTGAGCAGCTGTTGAATCAGCGGATTCATTTTTCCGGTGATTTCAATGTGTTCAAGGACAGCGGACCTTTGATTGTGCTGGCCCCGCATTTTGTCGGTCTGGATGCCGGCGGCGTGGCCATGACATTGTTAAAGCAGATTCCCATGGCCTGTGTTTATGTTCCATTGCGCAATAAATATGTCGAAGAATGGATGATGCAAGGCCGCAACCGCTCCGGGCGGGTGCGCTCGGTGGCGCGCATTGAAGGCGCTACACCTTTGCTACAGATACTGCGCGACGGCATGCGCCTGCATTATTCGCCGGACATGGACTTTGGCATGCAAGGTGCTATGTGGTCGGATTTTTTCGGCGTGGCTGCTGCCACCACCAATTCATTGCCGCGCTTGGTCAAACTGTCGCGCGCCCGTATCTGCACCCTGGTCACGCGACTCACGCCTGACGGTTACAGCATAGAAATCGGGCCGCTGTGGCCGGACTATCCGCAGGGCGATTTACAGGCCGACACGGATGCCATGAACAAACACATAGAGGCCCGTGTCCTTGAGTCACCGGCTCAATATTATTGGGTGCACAAAAGATTCAAGACGCGTCCGCCGGGACAGCCTGAGCTCTACCGCTGGCAGTAATTCCCGCTGGAAAATGCGCCAGCGCCATGGCTTTTATTGCCTCGGCCGTGCGCGGATTTTTGCTGGCCAGCGCTTTTTGCAAACCGTAGACCGTGTCCTGCGGCGTGATCAGCCCGGCCGCTGAGGTATAGGCTGCTTGCATCAATTTGTCCACGGCAATCAGCGTCGCAATGGCTTGAAGATCTGGACAGGTGATCACCATGAAGCCATCGGGTTTGACGCGCAGGTCTATGTCTAGGCGGACTTACTGCCAGTGAGCATCGTCAAATGCCCTGGTGCTGGAGTTTTTGCGTTTGTTGCCGCAACCTACATGCAGAAAAGTTGCCATGGTGGAAAAGGGAGCCGTCAGCCCCTCTGAATAAGACATGGCCTGTTGTAAACCCCTGTGGCTAAATATCGGAAGAAAACACCTTTATCTGCGGATCCAGTTGCCGATAATGCCGCTCACCAACGACGGTTGCTCATGCACCAGCCAATGGCTGCCGTCGGCGATATGGTGCAATTGCAGGTTGGGCACATAGTCTTGCAAGCCGTCAATCAAGCCGGGGGGCAGGGCGCTGTCTTGCATGCCCCAGATCACCAGGGTGGGCACAGAAATGCGCAACATCTGCGCGGGTAATTCGATGGATTGCGCAGCCGGATCGTCGGCACGTGGCGGGCGCAAAGGTGAGGCACGGTAATAGTTCAAAGCGCCGCTCAGCCCTTGCTGCCAGACCGCGCGGTATTGATCGCGGACTTTGTCGTTCAACCAGGCGTGCGGGCCGTCCTCGGCGCCCATGTTGGTGAAAAAAGTCCACAGTCTTTTGTAATCGTCTGCCGCTAACAATACTTCTGCATCCGGGCGGATCAGAAAGTTCATGTACTGACTCGCAGCCTGCTGCACCGGATCGTCTTTCAAATCGCGCAAAAACGTCCCCGGGTGCGGCGAGTTGATGATGACCAGGCCATGCATCAAACCGGGTTGCTGGTTGGCTACATTCCAGGCGACTGCACCTCCCCAGTCGTGCGCTACCAGGGCAGCCAGCGGAGCGTCCGGCGACAGTTGCAGTTTCAAGGTGCTGATGTCTTTCACCAATTCCTTGGCGCGGTATTCCTTGACATCAAGCGGAGCGGAGGAGCCGGCATAGCCGCGCATATTTGGCGCCACGCAAAAATAGCCGCCGTTTTCAGGCTGGCTGAAATACGTCAGCAGTTCATCCCAGACAAAGCCGGCTTCCGGAAAGCCATGCAAGAACATCATGACTGGTTGCCCGGCGTGTCCGGCCAGCCGGCAGTCCAGCGAGATGCCGTGCGGTAAATCTATGCGTTCAAAGCGAATCATGGTGTTGCCAGGACCGGGTGGGTCCACTCCCATAGTTTGAGGCTGACATCCTCGACGCCTTGTTTTTTGAGCGAGGAAAACAAATGCGCTTCGCCGCCGCCGGACTGCAATTTGGCAATCGACAAGGCCTTGGCGGCTTCGCTGCGGTTGAGCTTGTCGGCCTTGGTCAGCAGCATCAGGAACTTCAGACCTTCTTCGACTTTGGGGCGAATCACTTCAAGCAAAATTTCGTCAAGCTCGGTCACGCCCAGGCGCGGGTCGCACATCAGCACCACGCCTTTGAGATTGTCACGCGTCATCAGGTAATTGGCCATGACCCGCTGCCAGCGTATCTTGTCGGACTTGGGAACTGCGGCATAACCGTAACCGGGCAGATCGGCCAGCACGGTATCGGTCTGGTTTTGGCGACCCAGGGCAAACAAATTGATGTGCTGGGTGCGCCCCGGCGTTTTGGAGGCATAGGCCAGTTGGCGCTGTTGCGTCAACACATTGATGCAAGTGGATTTACCGGCATTAGAGCGGCCGACGAAAGCAATTTCGGGCTGGTCATAGGCGGGTAAATGGTGTAGCTGTGCCGCCGTCGTGAGAAATCTGGCGGTGTGCAGCCAGCCGACGGCTTGTTTGACGCGGTCTGCGTGGCCGGTATCGACTGCAATAGGGGGGTGAACCATGGTTTTTCTTTACGTGCAACCCGTCGGGTGCTGGCGTGCATTGTAGAATCTCTGATTGATCTATTCAGACTCTACTGCCATGACTTTTCTTGTCCGTACGCTGTTATCCGTCAGTTTGACGGGCTTTTTGTTGACTGTGCACGCCGAAGGTGCTGCACCCGCCCCCGCTAAAGCAGACCCTGCCAAAGGCTCTACCGTTTACAACGGCATTTGCGTGACTTGTCACGGCGCTGAGGGTAACTCGGCCATCACCATCAATCCCAAGCTGGCCCAGCAACATCCCGAATATATTGCCAAGCAACTGGCTGAGTTCAAATCAGGCAAGCGCGCCAATCCTGTGATGATGGGTTTCTCCGCCGCCCTCAGTGATGACGATATGCGCAACGTCGGCGCGTACCTGGCCAGCACCAAAGCCAAGCCCGGTTTCGCCAAAGACAAAGACTTGGCTGCACTGGGTGAAAAAATTTACCGCGGCGGCATTGCCGATCGCCAGATCCCGGCTTGTGCCGGCTGCCACAGCCCCAACGGTGCAGGTATACCGTCTCAATACCCGCGCTTAAGCGGTCAGCATGCTGACTACACAACGTCTCAATTGACCCAGTTCCGGGACGGCATTCGCAAGAACAATCTGCAAATGAGCCAGGTAGCTGCTAAATTGAATGATCGCGAAATCAAAGCATTGGCTGACTACATAGCCGGTTTGAACTGATCAACCGTCTTTCCAAACCCAAAGGCTGGCCGTGTGTCAGCCTTTTTTATTTCAGGAGCTCTCTCATGTTGCTTCGTACTGACCGAGGTTTCAATCACCACATTTCCAGCGAGATCACGCCGCTTTCTGTGTATGCGCAGCGACGTGAGTTTTTGCAGCGCATGGCGGCGGCTGGCTGGTTGGCCGGCAGCGGCGCTGCCTTGGCGCAATCCCCGGTGACGCGCCCCGGCAAACTGGCTCCCCTGAATGCCACGGTTTCCACATTAGCGGGCGCGCAAGCCACAGACACGCCAACCCCTTACAAGAACGCCAGCACGTACAACAATTTTTATGAGTTCGGCACCGACAAGTCAGACCCGGCGGAAAACGCTCACACCTTGAAAACCCGTCCTTGGACCGTGGAGATTGAGGGTTTGGTGAAAAAACCGGGCCGCTTCAACATAGAAGATTTGCTCAAACTCAGCGCCATGGAAGACCGCATCTACCGCATGCGCTGTGTAGAGGGTTGGTCCATGGTGATTCCCTGGGTAGGTTATTCGCTGTCTGGACTCATCAAGCGCGTCGAGCCCTTGGGCAGCGCCAAATACGTGGAGTTCATCACGCTGGCCGACCCCAAGACCATGCCTTATGTGGGCTCACGCATACTCAGTTGGCCTTACACCGAGGGCTTGCGCATGGACGAAGCCATGAACCCGCTGACCATGCTGAGCTTTGGCATGTACGGTGAAGTGCTGCCTAACCAGAACGGTGCGCCTGTGCGTTTGACGGTGCCATGGAAATACGGTTTCAAAAGCGGCAAAAGCATTGTAAAAATCCGTTTCACCGAGAACCAGCCGACCACAGCCTGGAACAAAGCGGCGGCACACGAATACGGCTTTTATTCCAATGTCAACCCGAATGTGGACCACCCGCGCTGGAGCCAGGCTAGCGAGCGGCGCATAGGCGACGGCGGCATTTTGGCTAAAAAAATCAAAACGCTGATGTTCAACGGCTACGAAGCCCAGGTCGGGCAGTTGTATGCGGGCATGGACCTGACCAAGAATTTCTGAGCCCGCAACATTCCATGCCATGGCGCAGGTTTCTACTTTGGCCGCATGCGACAAGCTTGCTTCACGGGCTGTTGTCGCTGCCTTTCATCTGGCTGCTGTGGGCCTTGTTCAATGACGCACTCGGCGCTAACCCTGCTGAAGCCTTGAGCCGTTCCACCGGTGACTGGACTTTGCGTTTTTTGTGTCTGGTGCTGGCAGTCACCCCGTTGCGTCACATCACACACACGCCTGAGCTGATTCGATTTCGCCGCAGCTTGGGGCTGGCCACATTCTTCTATGCCTGTTTGCACCTGCTGTGCTACGCCTGGTTTGACCAGGGTTTTGAGCTCAACGATATCGCTAAAGACCTGGTCAAGCGACCCTTCATCTGGCTGGGCATGCTGGGTTTTGTGTTCATGCTGCCGCTGGCATTGACTTCAAGTAACGCCGCATTACGTAGTTTGGGTGCGAAACGCTGGCGGCAATTACATAGCCTGGTTTATGTGCTGCCGCTATTCGCGCTGCTGCATTTTTACTGGATGCGCGCGGGCAAAAACAATTTTGCTGAGGTCTGGGTTTATGCTTGTGTGCTCGGCAGTTTGTTGGTTTATCGCTTTTTGCGCTGGCTACAGAAAAAATTTCCCGCCTAGACCAGATGCTCGCCGCGCATTTGATCTTGCACGGTTTCACGCGCGCGAATCACATGCGATTTGTGTGCGTCGACCAGCACCTCGGCCGGCCGTCCGCGCGTGTTGTAGTTGCTGGCCATGCTCATGCAATACGCCCCTGCTGACAGCACCGCCAGTGTGTCGCCCGCCTGCACATTCAATGCCCGGTCGCGGCCTATCCAGTCCCCGCTTTCACACACCGGTCCGACCACGTCGTACACCTGAGCGGCCGCATCGCTCAGCGACAAGGGCACGATCTGGTGGAAGGCCTCGTACATGGCCGGGCGCGGCAAATCATTCATGGCCGCGTCAATGATGCAAAAGTTTTTTTGTTCGCCGGGTTTGATGAATTGCACTTGTGTCAAACACACGCCGGCATTGCCCACCAGTGAGCGCCCCGGTTCAATCATCAACTGACGGTCGCCGAAACCGCGTTCATCCAGACGCGCCAATAACCTGGTCCACAAATCATCGGCTGCGGGCGGCGTGTCGCCGTTGTAATTAATGCCCAGGCCGCCGCCGAAATCCAAATGGTGAATTGGGATGCCTGCACTTTCAATCTGCTCGACCAGATCCAGCACCTTGTCCAGCGCATCCAGATAAGGCTCGGTGGTGGTGATTTGCGAGCCGATATG
>CAMBSK010000011.1 GCA_945870575.1 Bordetella parapertussis
ACCTCGCATTTGCGGGCCACCGCCGCTGCATCCAGACCGGTGCCCGCGCCGGTACACAGTTCAATATCCAAGCCCGTAAGACGCGCCAGCAATAAAGAAGCCGCCGAGGTATTGCCTATGCCCATTTCGCCTAGTAGCAATGCATTACCGGACAAGCCGCTCACCAGTTCCATACCGTTGCGCATGGCTTGTTCGCATTGAGATGTTGTCATCGCTGCTCCTTGTGAAGAGTCGGCGGTGCCATGCTCAGCGCCTGCCACTTTCAGCACAGCCAAGCCTGGCCGTTGCGAGCCCGCAGGCAGGCCTGCTAATAAGTCTCGGTTGACTCCACAATCGACCACCGTTAAAGCCAGACCGTGTTGACGCGCCAGTACGCTGACGGCTGCACCGCCGTCCAAAAAATTTTCAACCATCTGCCAACTCACATCCGCAGGAAAGGCCGATATGCCTTGCGCTGTGAGCCCGTGGTCGGCAGCAAACACCACCATTTGCGGATGTTCCAGCACCGGTTGGTCAGTGCCCAGAATTCCGCCGATTTGTACCGCCAATGCTTCGATCCGGCCGAGTGAGCCCGGAGGTTTGGTTTTGTTGTCCATGGCGGACTGCAATACGCTTTGCAGTGCGGGGTCGTGCAGGTTACTGAGAACGGGAAGCATTGCTTGCATGGGATATGAATTTTTCGTAAAAACATCTCAGCATAGCAATTCGTCCAGCACGCCGGGCTCAAAGTGCGCCTGCACATAGTCTGCCAGACCATCGAACACGCTGTCCAAGGTCGGCACCGGTTGCGAGCGGCCCGCGCCAAACATTGCTTGCACAGCAGCAGCGTCTTCAAACAAACCGTGCACATACACGCCCAGCACATTGCCCTGCGCGTTGTGCCAGCCTAGGCCATCGGGCAAGGCAGCGTGCGCCACGACACCGGCCTGCGCCATGCCCGCGTGCTGCTGCGTCTGTCCGTGGTGTATTTCATAACCACTCACCGCCACGCCTGCCAGCGGCGCAAACGGCGATGCTGTGCAAGCGGCCAGCGCGTCTGAAAAACAGGCCTGCGTATGGCGCACGGTTTTATCGGTTTCAAACACGGTGGCCAATGGCAGTAGCCCCAAGCCAGGCGCATTGCCGTCTATGCCGTGCGGGTCTATCAAAGCCTCACCCAGCATTTGCAAACC
The DNA here is from genome assembly GCA_945870575.1 of Bordetella parapertussis. Classification (GTDB taxonomy): domain Bacteria; phylum Pseudomonadota; class Gammaproteobacteria; order Burkholderiales; family Burkholderiaceae_C; genus Limnohabitans. The sequence goes on from CAMBSK010000011.1 coordinate 1,173, forward strand.
ACCGCAAATACCCAATACCGCTCCGCCCTGTTGTGCGTGCAGTGCAATCGCGGCATCCAGGCCTTGGGCGCGCAACCAAGCCAAGTCGCCGCTGGTGTGTTTGGAGCCGGGCAGGATGATCCAATCACCGGGCTTTAAGCCGGCCAGGTCTACTGGGCTGCGCACCCATTGCAAACGCAGGCCCGGAATATTTTTTAAGGGCTGGAATTCGTCCAGGTTGCTGATGCGCGGATACGCAATGACCGCGATCGTTGTTTGCACTGCGCCGCTGGCGATGCTGCGATCATCAAACACGCCGTCTTCTTCAGGCAAACCGTGCTGCCACCACATCGGCAAAGTCGCCACCGTGGGCACGCCGGTCAAGTCTTGCAACATCTGCGGCGCGGGTGCCAGCAGTGCTGCGTCCCCGCGAAACTTGTTCAGCACGAAACCGCGCAGCAGTGCGCGCTCCTGCGGCGGCAACAAAGCCCAGGTGCCGTACAGATGCGCAAACGCGCCACCTTTGTCGATGTCGGTCACCAGCAAACAAGCGGCCTTGGCATGCAAAGCGACGCGCATATTGACGATATCGCTACTCGACAAATTGATTTCAGCCGGAGAGCCTGCGCCTTCGATGACCACCACATCGTTGTCCGCTATCAACGCGTCGAGTGCGGCGGCGATGCGCGGCCATACATGCAGGCTACGCTCGCGCCAGGGCATGCGCGTCAGCGCCTCGTCCACATGGCCGAGCATGACCACCTGGCTGTGCGTGTCGCGCTCGGGCTTTAAGAGCAGCGGGTTCATGCGCACATCGGGCACGGCGCGCGCGGCCAGCGCCTGAAAGTATTACGCGCTGCCTATCTCGCCTTGGCCGTTGCGGGACGCCACCACCCGCGCGTTGTTGCTCATGTTCTGCGCTTTGAAAGGCGCGACCTTCAAACCCTGGCGCGCGTAGTAGCGGCACAAGGCGGTGGTCAGCCAGCTTTTACCTGCGCCGCTGGTCGTGCCGAGCACCATGACGCAACGGGCGCTCATACGCTGCCCGCTTGTAGCACTTTGCCCACTTGCAAGTCAAGCTGCAAGTGCGCGAACAACGCATCTTGCGCCACAGGCGGCAACACCGCGAGCCGGAAAAAACCCGGCAAGCCCAGCGACGCGGTGTCCCGCAATTTGATGCCTGCTGCGCGCAGCGCCGGCAGATCTATATCTGTAGGCGCACGGGCGCAGAAAAAATTGGCCAAGCTCGGTAAAAATTCCCAGCCTAAATTTTCTAAGGCCGCCAACTGGCGCTGCTTCCAGACTTGCAACTGGCTGCTGCATTGCGCCAGCCATGCCTGGGTATCGGCTTGCACCCAGTTGTGCAACATGGCCACACCGTGTGCGCCCACCGGCCAGGAAGGTGCAAGCGCTTGCAGCGACTGCACCGTCGCATCTGCTTGCAGCGGCGCAATCGCATACGCAGCACGCACGCCGGTTAGACCTAGCGCTTTATTGGGTGTCCACAAACACCAGACCTTGTCACGCTGCACATCGGTCAGGGAGGACTGGCCTTGTAGTTGTAAGGGTGCGTACGCGCAATCGAGCACCAGTTGCGCATCAGGCGGCTGCGGCGTACTGTGCGGCTGGTGCAACCAGGCTGGCCAGAGGCTGTGCGCCTGACCCAGCGGACTCGAGGGTTCACATGCCCACAGCAGTTGCGCCGCCTGCGGGTCCTGCACCTGACGCAGTCCCCAGGCCTGCGCGGCATAGGCATAGTCGCCATACGCGCGAGCAGGCAGCCAGACCTGGGCCATATCACCCCGTGCGCTTGCCCTTTGCGCCGCCAGCGCACTGATACGGAAGATGAACTCGCTGGCACTGCCCGCCAGCATAATGCGCCTGAAATCAACCGCATGAAAGTCTGCCAGCGCCTGGCGCAAGTCGCGGTAATCCGGGTCGGGGTAGTGCGTAGTGTCGGCGTGTTGCACAGCGTGCAGGCTTTGCGGGCAGGGGCCGCAAGCGTTGCTGTTGGTGGAGAAATCAAAGCGTGCAACACCTAAGGCATCGGCACCACCGTGCACGCGCATGGGCTTATCAGCTTGCAACGTCATGGCGACACCTTCAGCATGCCTACCAAGGTAAACAATACCAGGCCTGCAACGCCGATCCACAGCGCCCGGCCCGCCAAGCGGATGGCGCGCCCGGTGTCCGCAGCTTGGGGCTCGCGGCCTGGCGCATTCAGCACATACACCTGCGGCTTGCTCAGACTGCAACCCAGCGCCAACGCCATCGCAGCCATGGGCCAGCCGCTGTTGGGTGACGGTGTGCGCGCGGCGTCGCGGTATAACGACTTTAAGGACACACCTGCCGCAGCCAGCACCAGCAGCAAGGCGGTGATACGCGCCGGTATCCAACTGAGCACATCGTCCGCGCGTGCCGCCCATTTGCCGGCCCATTGCAAGTTGCGTCCACGGTACATGCCGGGGTAGCCCCACATGGCATCGGCCGTATTGGCAAAGCGGTACATCAGCGCGCCGGGCAGGCCCAGCACAACAAACCAAAATATAGGCGCGACCACCGAGTCGTTCAGGTTTTCCGCCAGCGACTCGATCACGCTTTCACGCACCTGCACCTCGCTTAAATCCGTCACATCCCGGCTGACCAGAAAGCGCAAACGCTCGCGCCCGCGCGCCAGTGATCCAGCGGGCAAACCGCTGAGGGCTTCCTCCACCGCCTGCGCCTCCGTGCGCAACATGGCCCAAGCCAAGGCAGGTTTCAACACAATGCCCAGCAGCAGCGCAGCCCCCAGTAGGCCCGCCCAGCTTATCGGCTCCAGCCAGGCCAACAAACTTTGTTCGATGGCGCAGGCCGCAGCTCCCACCAGCAACATACCCCACAGCCAAGCCAGTGCGCCCAGCAGGAATGCGGGTAGGTCAGCCTGTTCGTTTTCGACAGCGGTACCGGTGGAAGCCAGTGCCTGGCGGCTCAGGGATTGCACTTGCTGCCCAGCCCAATTCAAGTAATTACCCATCCACACCACCGGGTGAAAGCGCACCGGCGGCTCGCCTAGGAAATGGTCAATGGCTAAAGCCACCAGCAAGGCCAGCACAGGCAGACACAGCATGGCCGCATCGGGTGTGGAAATGAATGCGGTCAAACCCACAGGCTCAGTCGGCACTGCCGCGCTGCGCGGGAACATCGACCTGCGGACTCTGGTGAAAAACCAAATCCTGCACCGCTTGGTCGCCTACCAAGTGCTCGGCAATGATGCGATCTAAATTGGCGGCTGTCACGTTGTAGTACCAGGTGCCCTGGGGCTGCACACACATCACCGGCCCGCCCTTGCACGCGCCAAAGCAGTTGACGCTATTGAACTTGGTGCGCCCGGGCCCTTCATGGATGCCTGCCGCTTTGAGCTTGGTCCACAAACTGTCGTACAGCGCCTGTCCTGCGCCCTCCTCGCCGCAGCGCGGGCCGGTGCACAGCAGCACATAGTGTTTGTAGGGGCTGATGCTGGGTTTGAGAACGGCTTCAATGGTCACAAGCGGGCTTTCTGTTGCTAAGAATGTGTAAGCGCCGGTCAGCACCAGCGCATAGAGAAACTGTAAAGTGAAAACAGCACATTAATCCTCAATCCCGCGCTGCGCCGGGATGCCAGCTTGGAACGCATGCTTCACCATCGTCATCTCGGTCACGGTATCGGCCAGCGCGATGATTTCGGGTGGGCAGCGGCGTCCGGTGAGCACCACATGCACATGGCTGGGGCGGCTGCGCAAGGTGTCCAGCACATCGTCCAGCGGCATCCAGCCGTAAATCAGCGGGTAGGTGATTTCGTCCAGCGTGACCATGAAATAGTCGCCACTGTCGATGGCCGTTTTGGCTTTTTGCCAGCCATCGCGTGCCAATTGCGCACTGTGTTCAAGGTCCTGGCTTTTCCAGCTAAAGCCGTCGCCCAGGCCTTCAATGGGGATGCCCAGTTGTTCAAACATGCGGTGTTCGCCAAAGCGCGCCGAAGGCACTTTCATGAACTGAAAAATCTTTACCTTTTTGCCGCGTCCGTGGGCGCGCAAAGCCAGGCCGAAAGCCGAGGTGCTTTTGCCTTTGCCGTCGCCGGTGTTCACGATGATGAGGCCGCGGCGCTCGCCCTCGGATTTGTCGTAGGGCTTTTCGGTGGGGGGCGTTTCTATTTGCATATGGAGAGGACTTTCAAAAAGTGTGATGCTTATGCTTGCCCGGTAAACAGCGCTGCGGTGGCTACCGGATTGGACGCAAACCAGGCATGAAAGTAGCTGGCTTGCACCGGGCCAAGCTGGAACAAGGCTTCGCCCACATCGGGCTTAGGCTCCTGACCAGGGCGTGAGGTACGCTGGCGCACCGCCGCAGTGCTTTGGCAAGTGGAGTAATGAAACGTATGGCCACGCAACAGTCCAGCTGTTGTGCGCAGTTGCTGTGGACCTAAAGCGGCCAGGCGTTTTTGCATGCGCACCGTGCCTGGCAGCAAAGCCCATTGCTCGTGGCTTTGGCCGTCGGCATCGATCAGCGTTTCAAACAACACCATCATGCCGCCACATTCTGCCCAGACCGGTTTGTTGAGGGCGATATGTTGCGCCAGGCTATCGCGCAGCGCATGGTTGGCACCCAGCACGTGCGCGTGTAATTCCGGGTAACCGCCGGGCAGCCACACAGCATCACAGACCGGCAAAGCGCTGTCTTGCAAGGGCGAGAAGAACACCAGTTCTGCGCCCAACTCCCGCAAGCAATCCAGATTAGCCTGGTAAATAAAACAAAACGCGGCGTCGCGCGCGACGGCAATGGTGCGACCTTGCAAAAGTTTGCCCGGGCTTGCGGCGGGCTGTAGCCCGACGGGCAAGTGCAAAGCCCAGTGCGCCATGTCTTTGGGCGACATGCGACCCAAAGGCGTCGCGGCCAGCGCATCGGCAGCAGCATCCAGACGCACCATCGCATCGCCCACTTCACTGGCTAGCGTCAAGCCCAGATGGCGCTCGGGCAAAGTAAAGGTGTCATCGCGCATCAGAGCACCCAGCCATTCGGCCGGTGCACGCACACTGTTTTTTAGCATCGCGGCATGACCTTCGCTAGCCACGCGGTTGGCCAATACACCGGCCCAGGGCATGGCCGGGCGATAGTGTTGCAATCCCCAAGCGAGCGCGCCAAAGGTGCCGGCCATAGCGCCTGCATCGATGACCGCCAAAACATGCAGCCCAAAGCGCTCGGCCAGATCAGCTGCGCTGGGCTCGCCGTCAAACAGCCCCATCACGCCTTCGACGATGATCAGGTCTGCCTCAGACGCCGCCTGCGCCAAGCGCGCACGGCAGTCCTCTGCGCCGGTCATCCACAAATCCAATTGGTACACCGGCTGGCCGCTGGCCAGCGCGTGCCAGTAAGGGTCCAGAAAATCCGGCCCGCACTTGAACACCCGCACCTTGCGCCCCTGGCGCGCATGCAATCGCGCCAAGGCCGACACGACCGTCGTCTTGCCCTGACCGGAGGCCGGGGCAGCGACGAGGATGGCGGGACAGACGGAGGCAGGTGTCATGCGCTGACTCCTTTGACTGTCAAAGCCTGACCGGCGACCATCCAGGTCAGTCGCTCACAGGCTGAGGCCAAGCGCTGATTGACCAGACCTTGCGTATCTACAAACGCCCGGACTTCTGCGCCCATGGGAATCACACCACCGCCTATGTCATTGCTGATCAACAACACAGGCCCGGGCGCAGAGGCTATCGCCTGACACAGTATGTCGGTTTGTATCAGCACTTCTGCTTGGGACATGAGCGGTAAATTTGCATCCACTGGCATCTGCAAATTCGTGAGCCATAAAGTGATGCAATCGATGACCAGCAAGCGGTGTGTACGGCTGTGCTCTGTCAGCATTTGCGCCAGCCGCCTTGGTTCTTCCAGCGTCTGCATGGCAGGTACGCGCTGTTGTCGCTGTAGGCGGTGGCGTTCAATGCGCGCTTGCATTTCGCTGTCACCGGCCAACGCCGTGGCGATCAGCACAGCTTCGTGGTCCGGCGATGCCGCCAGCCAAGCGGCAGCCAGTTGTTCTGCACGTGCGGATTTACCGCTTTTCTGGCCGCCCAGTATCAGTTCACTTTTTGCCCATGCCAATGTCATGACAGTCCTTTATTTGGGTTGCCATTGCACGCCAACAAACACATTGCGCCCGGCGGTGTAGTAACCGTCAGCCAGTTGGTAAGACTGGTCAAACGCATTGTTCAAGCGCAGCAGCAAGCTGTAGTCTTTGTCTATCTGGCGCTGCCCCCACAGGTTGAACAGCTGAAAAGCGGATAACACGCTTGTGTTGTCGTTATCGTCGAAACGTTTGTCCACCCACTGCCATTCGCCGCCCAGTTGCCAGGCCTGCCATTGTGTGTCTGCCGCCAGCTTTAAGCTGTTGTCGGCGCGGCGCGCCAGTGCCTTGCCGGTGTCGGTATTTTTCGCGTCCAGCCTGTCATAAGAACCGCTGAACTTGACATCGCGATAACGGGTGGCTACTGAAAGTGTCAAGCCTTGCAAGCGGGCATGATCGATATTTTCATAGCAATTGCATTCACCTGTGGCGTAGAAATAGTCAATGAGGTTTGATATGCGGTTGCGATACGCGACCAGACTCAGACTGTCATTTTGGTATGCGTACTTCAAACCAGCTTCAATGTTGTCTGAGCTTTCAGGCTCTAAACCGGCATTGCCACCATACTTATAAAAGCGCTGGAATAGCGTTGGCGCCCTGAAAGCACTGCCTGCCGATGCGCGGAGTTGCCACGCGTCATTCAACTCGTAGGCATAGGCCGCCTGAGCCGTATTTTTATCACCGAAATCGCTGTCTGTGTCGTGGCGTGCGTTCAATTGCAAGCTGTGCTGCTCTAGCATCAGACCGTAGCCCAGCGCCAACGCATTTTGTGAGCGCTCGGTGCCAGCAGGTGTTGTCGATGTATTGTCCAAAGCATCCTCGCGGCGCTCCAGGTTTGCCTGAAAGCGGTGTATGTCCATGCTGTAGTCGTTTTGAAACACATAGTTGCGCAACACCGTGTTTGTTGCGTACTTTGATCCGGGCTGCGTGATGTAGTCATAGCGGCTGCGAGTCAGTAACAGCTTGCTTTGATAGCCTGGTGTCCACTGCGCCGTCCAATTTAAGCCTGTGGTTTGAATGGTTTCTACGTTGTGGTCGTCTTCTACAGAGCTTGAATCGTACTGCGCATCCATCCTGCTTTGCAACAAAGTAGCCTCGAGCTTATGGTCTTTATTGATTTGCAACCCCAAACGCGCGGTTTCCGAATGGCTGTCGTAGCCATCACTGTCTAGGTTCTTGGCTTTCAATACATTGAAGCCTTTGCTCTTTTCCTTGGTTACGCCAACGGCATAGTCCCATTGTTCTTGCGCACCAGTGAAACCAGCATTGACCTGATAGGTGTTGTAAGTACCTGCGCCAACACCTGCATAAGGCTGAAATGCGCCTTCTCCTCTGCGGGTGAACAACTGCACCACCCCGCCTATGGCGTCTGAGCCATAAATAGCAGCCGCCGGGCCGCGCAGTATTTCTATGCGGTCGATTTGCGCCAGCGGCAATGTCTGCCAGGTGAAGCCGCCGCTACCGGACTGGGATTCAATCCGCACACCGTCCACATACACAGCGGTCTGGTTCGTGTTCGCACCCCGGATAAATAAACTGGTCGTGTTACCCGCTCCGCCATTGCGGGCAAACTGCACGCTGGGGTAGCTCGACAACACATCAGCAACACCGACAGCCCCACTTCGTTCAATAGCTTGACGGTCTATCACCGTGACATCGGTGAGCACCTCGCTGACCAGCTGCTCGGTGCGAGTCGCTGTCACCACCACTTCATTCAGGATTTGTGCAAAAGACGGCCATACGGTGGCGCAGCACACCGCGATCAAGCCCGGCCTCAGGGCTTTCAAACAAGCAAACATAAAAGTAGTCCAACAAAGAAACTTGTTGTCGGCATCCCCGCCGACGTCAAGCGATCAGCCAGACACGCGGTCTGACCCCCTGTTGGCCGGTATCCGGGCTGGCGGAACTGTTTGCGTCGCCTTCCCGCCGGCTTATTCAAGGCCGACAGTGGCTGAGTGACACAAGCTGAACTGAGAACAGTTCGTCCGCTTGACCGTTGCGGGGGCAGCGCAGGCTGAGTGATTCAAAGGCTTATGAACCGATCTCCTGCTTCCCGTTTAACTGCCGCATGTGAATCACGCGGCGGGCACCAACGGGCTAAATATAATTCAATATAAATTTAAAGTAAATATTAAAGTAGTATTTAATTGCAACTGATAGCTAAACCTACGCCCTGTATGGCGAGTCATCATAGTCAGCAGACCGATTCATAAGCGTATGCTGAGCCTTTAAATGCTGGAGCAATGAATGGAAAATTTCTGGGTATGGGCGCTGGTCTTTGTTGTCTTGAGCCCGTTGATTCTGGGGCTGCTGTTGATCGGCCTGCAAAAAAAGGTACGCATTATTCACAGTGTGTCGGGCATCGCAAAAAACGGCTATACCGGATACAGCTGGACGTATTTGTTGTTCGGCTGGTTTGTGCCGGTGGTGCGCGGTGAACTCGGCGTCGGCGTGCTGCACCTGGTCATCACGCTGGTGTCATTCGGTTTATCTCAATTGATTTTTCCATTTTTGTACAACCGCCAGTACATGAACCGCATGTTGACCAGCGGCTGGGTGCTGGACATCGCAGACCCAAATTACAACCTGGCCAGAAAAAAACTCAATATCATCAACTGAGGCGAGCCGGCTGTCGTGAATGCCAGTCGGTGACGCGCTGAAACGCGCTGCCTGCGCGTATGAGTGTGGCTTCATCTAAATTCGCTGACACAAGCTGTATAGCGACCGGTGTGTTTTTCACTGTGAAGCCCGCAGGCAAGGTGATGGTCGGGCTGCCGCTCATGTCGAACGGCGCAGTGAATTTAATCAAGCGCGCCAACTCGGCGGGCACCGTGCCGATGACTGACATCTCTTGGGTGGTCGGTGACGCCATGGGTTGCGCCGGTATCAACAGCAAATCGCAGTTTTGGAAAAACCCGCGCACCGCGCCGGTGAAAGCGCGGCGGCGCAACCAGATTTTTTGCATCTCGACCGCAGAAATGGAACGCCCGAATTCAATCAATCCACCCAAACCCGGCCCGTACAAATGTTTGTTTTTCGGATGCCAAGGCTCGTGCGCGACAGCGGTCTCAGCAGCACAGGCCGTGCCCCAATCAGCAACCATGTCTGTCACATCAGGAAAGCGCACATGCCGCATGTCGGCGCCCAGCGATTGCAACACATCAAAAGCGGATTGAACCGCTTTTTGCATGTCCACATCCAAACCGGCGCAATACTCGGGGTCAAAGCCAATGCGCAAACCGCTCAACTGCGTGTTATCACCACACACGTAATCCGGCACAGGCGCGTGCAATGCCACGCTGTCATCTGCATCTGCGCCTGCAATCAAGCCCAGCATGTGTCCACAGTCCATGGCGGTGCGCGCCATCGGCCCGATATGGTCAAGGGACGCAGCCAATTCAAACGCACCATGAACCGGCACACGCGCCCAGGTGGGCTTGAGGCCGGTCACACCATTCGCGGCTGAAGGAAAACGGATGGAGCCGCCGGTGTCTGTGCCAATGGCTGCAAAACACAATCCCGCCGCGACAGCCACACCGGAGCCGCTGGAGGATGCGCCCGACCAATGGTCGTCATGCCAAGGGTTGATGGGCGGCGGCACATCCGGATGGTGATCGGCGAAAGCCGCTTCGGTCATGGTAAGTTTGCCGAGCAACACCGTGCCTGCTTGGCGCAAGCGTTTCACTACCGTGCCGTCGTAGGCGGGTTTGAAGTCGCGCATCATCGGCATACCAGCAGCGGTGACGATGTCTTTGGTGTAGCACAGGTCTTTCAATGCAATCGGCACGCCGTGCAAAGGACTGAGTATTTGGCGGCGCATGATCATGGCGTCTGCGTCACGCGCCTGCTTTAAAGCGATGTCATGCGAGACGGTGGCGTAGGACAACAAACGTTTGTCGACACGCTCAATCCGGTTGAGCATCATCTGCGTGAGTTCGACAGAAGACAGTTTTTTGCTGTGCAGCAGTCCTGCCAGTGTGTATGCGTCCAGAAAAGCCAGTTGGTCGTCAGTCACTGTGTGCTCTCTGTCGTCACTGCTTAAGCGGTTTGCGGGGAACGCAAACCGAGTTCATTCACCATGCTTTGACGCATCTGGAATTTTTGCGGCTTGCCGGTGGCTGTGAGTGGAAATTCGCGCACGATGCGCAGATAACGCGGTGTTTTGTAATGCGCCATGCGCGAGCGGCAAAACTCAATGAACTCTTCTGCTTCAGCAGTTTGCCCGGTTCGCAATATCACCCATGCGGCGATTTCTTCGCCATATTTCGCATCCGGCACGCCAAAGACTTGCACGTCCAGCACCTTGGGGTGTTGCATCAACTGGTTTTCAATTTCACGCGGAAATACGTTTTCTCCACCACGAATCAACATGTCTTTGACGCGACCCACGATATTGCAATAGCCTTGTGCGTCGATGGTGGCCAAGTCGCCGGTGTGCATCCAGCCTGCATCGTCAATGGCCTCGGCGGTTTGCTGCGCGTCTTCCCAATAGGAGCGCATCACCAAATAACCGCGCACACACAACTCACCCGGCACGCCCACCGGCACCATGCGTCCATGCTCGTCAATCACCTTGGCTTGCACATGCGGTTGTATGCGACCGACCGTGGACACCCGCCGCTCCACCGGATCAGACACATGCGATTGGAAAGACAGCGGCGAGGTTTCGGTCATGCCGTAGCCGATGGTGATTTGCTTCATGTTGAGCGTACGCATCACGGCTTGCATGGTCTCAACCGGACAAGGCGCACCGGCCATGATGCCGGTACGCAATAAACTGAAATCCATGTTCGCCACGCCCGGTTCGGCCAGCATTGAGACAAACATGGTGGGCACACCGTGCAAGGCGGTGCAGCGTTGTTTCAACACCGCTTTGAGGGTGGCGGCGGCATCAAAACCTTCGCCGGGAAACACCATGGCCGCGCCTGCTGCGGTGCAGGTCAACACACCCAACACCATGCCAAAGCAATGGTAGAGCGGCACGGGTATGCACATGCGGTCTTCGTGGGTCAAGGCCATGGACTTGGCCGCAAAACGCGCGTTGTTGACGATATTGAAATGCGACAGCGTGGCACCTTTGGGGTTGCCCGTGGTGCCGCTGGTGAATTGGATGTTGATGGCGTCGTCCGGGTCGAGCGCGGCAGACAAGTCTTTCAAACGCGCGTGTTGCGCAGGACCGGCTTGTTGCAAAAAATCTTTGAAGCGCATCGCGCGCGCAGGCACCGGTTGCTTGGCAGCTTCATGGGCGGGCAATGAAAGTTCATCCAGCACAATGACGTGCTTTAAATGTTCTAGCCGCAATGAAGTCAAGTCGCCTGCCGGCCCAGGTCTGTCGATTTCAGGGGCGAGTTGACGCAAAGTGTCCAAGTAGTCATTGGATTTGTAAGCACGCGCCATCACCAGCATGCGGCAACGCACTTTGTTCAAGGCGTATTCGAGTTCACTGCTTTTGTAAGCGGGGTTGATATTGACCAACACCGCGCCGATACGCGCTGTCGCAAACTGGGTCAGCAACCATTCCAAGCGGTTCGGTGACCAGATGCCGACCCGGTTACCCCGGCGTATGCCCATGGCCAGCAAAGCGGCAGCCATGTTGTCAGCCTGTTGTTGCAAGTCATACCAACTCAAACGCTGGTTTTGTGCGACAAACACGGCCGCGTCCCGCGACCCGTGACGCGCCACCGCGCGGTCGAGTAACTGCGGAATCGTCATGAAATGCAAAGACGCATCGGTGGGACCGGCGACAAAAGACAGTGATCCCGGCGGACTCAACTTGTGGTCCGCACCGCCTTTGACCCAATCTGACAAAAATGGATTGTGGGACACCTTATCTGTTACCTGCTGTCTGATGCTTTGTGAGGCTTAGAAATTGCGCCAGTCACCGGCTTGCTCGAACGCATGGGCAGCGCGGTAAATGGTGGACTCGTCCCAGTGCTTGGCGACCAGTTGTACGCCGATAGGCAAACCGTTGGACATACCGCAAGGCACGCTCATAGCCGGGTGGCCAGTGACATCCAGCGGACAGGTATTGCCCAGCATTTCCAAGGCGCGTTGCACATAGAGTTTGAGCGACGCATTGGCGGGCGGCAACGGTGTGGCCTTCATAGGTACGGTAGGCAACAACAGCAAGTCATAACGCGACAAAGCGTCGTCATAAGCTTTAGCAAGTACGCGGCTCAGGTTTTGCGCCTTGGCGTAAAAATGGCCACGGTAATTTTTGATGAAATATTCACCCGCCATCATGGAGACTTTGAGTGAGGGGGACAATTCATCGGCACGCGCGCGCCAGGCGGAATGTGCGTCCAGCAAACTGGTGGTGTACAAACCTTTCCAGTTGAATCCCATGCCGTTGCCGTTCATCATTTGAGCTTGCAAACCTTCGACGGCAATCGCGGTCCAGATGGCTGGGCCGTCCATGTGCATAGGCACAGACACGTCTTCGACAATGGCGCCCATAGCGCGGAACCGGTCTGCTGCCTGGCGCACTTTGTGATCGACATCGGATTCGCTGTCGGCGCGGTTAAAACCTTCAAGCAACACACCGATACGCAAACCGGAGACACCGCGTCCTAATGCTGCGGTGTATCTGTCCACGCGCGGGCTGTATTGGCGCGGATCCAAACCGTCAGCGCCCGCAATCACTTCGAGCAACAAAGCGTTGTCCGCCACATTGGCTGTCATGGGTCCTGCATGGTCAATGGTGGCTTCGATAGGCATGACACCGGTGTAAGGCACCAAGCCGTGGGTGGGTTTCATGCCGTAAATGCCACACCATGAAGCAGGCATGCGGATAGAGCCGCCTTGGTCACCGCCAATGGCCAAATCGAGTTCACCTGCACCGACCAAGGCAGCCGAGCCGGATGAAGAACCGCCTGCGGAGTAGCCATAGCGGTAGGGGTTGTGTACCGGACCTGCGGCATTGGTGTGGCTGCCGCCGGACAAACAAAAATACTCGCAATGCGCTTTACCAGCAATGGTGCCACCGGCATCCAAAATACGTGTGACCAACGTGGCATCCACATCGGGCACATAGCCTTCCAGAGATGACGCGCCATTCATCATGGGCACGCCCGCCAGACACACGTTGTCTTTGAGCACCACGCGTTTGCCGCTTAAGGGGCCATGCGCGGCACCGCGCACTTCACTTTTGACGGCCCAGCCGTTCAAAGGGTTATCTGCGGGGCTGGGTTTGATGCCGGGAGTGCGCGGGTAGCGCACTGGAGGCAGGTTATCAGGCAACTGCGTCAATCGGTCGTAGGACTGGAAAGTGCCTTCCATGATTTCAAGGTATTCAGCTACTTCGCGGGATGACATGTTCATATGCAGCGATTCGACAATGGCATGCATTTGATCGACAGTTGGACGTTTGACAGTAGACATGATTCCCCCGGGGCCGGTGGCCTTAGATTCGATGGCGGTTGAATGCGACCGCTTGTTGGTAGAAGAAGTTTTGACCGATGGACGACTGTCCGCACGCACATGTTCTGCACTGGCGTGGATGCTTGCAGGAGCAGGCGGTGTGTGATGAGATGAATGCGACGCAGGCGCTGGGTTGTGCGCGCTTGCAGGTTTGGCTGCTTGCGTGTGCGGGCTGTGTGTCATGCGCGCCGAGCCCATGCCCAGCAATTCACTCAAACCGCCGCCGCTCAATTGACTGGCATGCAATTCTTTGATGATGGTGCCGCGCTCAAACACCACGACGCGGTGTGCGACATCCAGCACCAAGTCCAAATTTTGTTCAACAATGATCAAGGCCAAGCCGAATTCATCCCGCAGTCGAGCCAGCGTAGCGCCAATCTCTTGCACGATGGACGGTTGAATGCCTTCACTGGGCTCGTCCAGCAACAACAACCAAGGCTTGGGAACCAGTGCGCGTGCCAAGGCCAAAATTTGTTGCTCGCCGCCTGACAAAGAGCCACCTTTGCGGTCCAGCAGCACACGCAAACGCGGGAACTGATCGACCACGCGCTCCACCGATTGTTCTTCGGTTTCGCCTATATCTTCGCGCCAGGCCATGCGCAGGTTTTCAAGTGCGGTAAGGCCGGGCAAAATGCCGCGACCTTGCGGCACATAACCAATGCCCATTTGTGAACGCTGGTGCGCTGGTGAACCGGTGGCTTCGCTGCCGTCAAGAACAATGCGCCCGCCGCTGGTAGGCAACAGACCCATGATGACTTTGAGCAGCGTGGTTTTGCCCATGCCGTTATGGCCGACGATGCCGACCGCCTCGCCTTCATGGATTTGCAGATTGACGCCATGCAGCACCGGGACACGGCCGTAGCCTGCGCGCAAATCGGCGACTTCCAGCACCACATCGGCGCGCTCAAAATGATCTGCGTTGGAGTTGTGTGACTCAGCCATGCTTATTTCGCCCGGTTGCCAATGTAAACCTCGCGCACTTTGGCGTTGTTCAAAACCGCATCGGTAGAACCTTCCATCAACACGGCACCTTGATGCAAAACAGTGACCGTGCCGCCCAGCATTCGCACAAAATTCATGTCATGGTCGACCACGACCACGGCGGCTTGCTGGTTGATACCGTGAATCAGTTCGACCAGACGGTCTGCTTCAGCGCCGGTGATGCCAGCAGCAGGTTCGTCGAGCAACACCAGTTTGGGACGTTGGCACAAGACCAAACCGATCTCGACAATTTGTCTTTGGCCGTGCGCGAGCTCACCGACACTGCGACGCAAATGTGTTTGCAAACCAAGTTCGGTAACCACGCGGTCAACCTCGGGAGATGCGCCATTTTTGCCGTGAATACGACGCGCCGACAACCACAGGTTTTCCCAAACCGTCAAGCCGTTCATCACCGAGGGCACCTGGGTTTTAATGCCTACGCCTAGCTGCACAATTTCGTGCGGCCGCCAGCCGGTCACATCCTGTCCGCGGATAAATACGCGGCCGTTGCTGTGGTTAATCAGATGCTGACCGGTCAGGCACTTGAATAAGGTGCTTTTACCGGCGCCGTTGGGGCCGATCAGGCAACGCAGTTCGCGTTCGCGCAAACTGAAATTGACGTTATTCACAGCCAGCACGCCGCCGAAGCGCATGGACAAATCACGGGTTTCGACAATCATTTCACTCATGAACCGTGCCCCGTTTTGTCCTGTGCGGCGGCGGGCCGCTGCTGGCGTCGTTCACCGCCGCGTCGGCGCAAACTGTTAGAGCGCGCCCGGCTGACGCTGCGCTGATCCTGTTGATGGCGCCAGCCCAGAATCGAAGGCAGCAAACCGCGCGGCAGCAGCAGTACCACCAGCACCAAAATGGCGCCAATGACCAGCGAGTTGTCAATAAAAGTTTGACCGCCGAGCAAAAGCTTCATGGTGCCCAGCAGAACAGCACCTATGACCGGGCCCATCAAAGTACCTAAACCACCGGCAATCACCCAGATGATGACTTCGACCGATTGACCCAGGCCGAACAGAGCAGGTGTGACAATTTCGGCCCAACTCGCAAACAAACACCCTGCCATACCAGCCATGGCGGCAGACAGAGAAAAAATGGCGGTCTTGTATGCAGGTGCGTTGTAGCCCAGCAGTTCAATACGCGCTTCGTTTTCGCGGATGCCCAACAAGATGCGACCAAAAGCGCTGGACAACACCCAGCGCGAAATGAGGTAGCAAAAGACCAGGCAGCAAACCACCAGGTAATAAAACGGCACTCCGAAAATCGGCGTTGACGGATCACCGGGCACATTCAGAATGGGAAAAGCCGGAATCCCGTTGAAACCACCTAAGCGTGCATTGCCTATGCTGTAAGCGTCGCCTGCGGTCGCTCCCATGAACTTGGCCAAGATCAGCGAAAACACCAAGGTGATCACGCCCATGTACACATCGCTGATACGACCGTAAAACATCATCGCGCCTATGAGTGCCGCCACGAAAGCAGGCAGCAAAATAGCCAGCATCCAGGCCGCCGTGCTTTCACCCAGATTCATGGACGTGATGGCGTAGGTATAAGCGCCGAGACCGAAATACGCGGCATGCCCGAAGCTGAGAATACCGGCATAGCCCCACATCAAACCTAGCGACAAGGCAAACAAAGCCCAGATACCCAGCAGAGTTGGCGTGTTGGTATCAAAGAATGCCGGCAGCAGCAGCAGCAAAATGAAAACAGTGATGATCCAGCCCCAATGGGTGCGACCTGCGCTGGAGAATTTGGCGGCGTCTCCAATCATGGTGCGTTACGGAAAAACCGACCGGTGATGCCCTGGGGCATGAGGCGCAATAGCACCACAGCGAAGGCCAACATGGCGATTTCCCCGATCACAGGCGTGGAGCCGAAAGACACCACCTGATTGATGGTGCCGAAAATGACGGAGCTTGAAAGAGTGCCTGTAATGACTGCTGCACCGCCGGTGATGACGGTGATGAAGGCCTTGGCAATATATGCACCGCCTGACGAAGGCAGCAAACCGGTTAAGGGTGCCAGCACACCACCGGCCAGACCCGACAAAGCTGCACCGACAGTGAATGTCCACATGTAAACACGCTTAGGGTCATAGCCCAGGGAAGACGCCACATCGGCGCTTTGCATGGCGCCACGCGCTATCAACCCCAGACGGGTAAACCTCATCACCAGCCACATGCACAGAATCAGCAATGTGGCAATACCGATGATGAACAGGTTATAGCCACCCATTTGGAAATCACCGAGTTCGTAACCCGGAATGGGAGCCGGCACACTGACCGCAGTGTTACCAAAAATGAAAGTGACGATACCGACGATCAACAAAGACAAGCCCCAAGTCGCCAGCATGGTGTCTATCATGCGCCCGTACAGTTGGCGCACCACCAATCGCTCGACCAACAGGCCAAGAATGCCGACCACCAGCGGTGAAATCACCAGCATGGCGAAATAAATATTGATGTCGGCCTTGGCACAGGCAATGGTGGTGTAGCCGCCGACCATAACGAATTCACCATGCGCCAGATTAATCACCCGCATCATGCCGAAAACAACTGCCAGCCCGGCGCTGGTCAGCACCAGAAAGGCAATCATATAAATGATTTCTAAAAGTACAACCGCCGCGTAATCCATGTTCGCTCTCTGAGACTTGAGCGTCCCGGCTCACAGGAACCGGGACGCGATCCGACAAGGTTTAAATCTTCACTTCGTACTGTTTGTTGTCTTTAGGATTTTTCTGCAAGTCACAGAACTGCAACGTGTCTGAAGGCTGACGCGCTTTGAACTGCTGCTTGATGGTCAGCTTCTGGTTTTTCACTTCCATCACGTTGATGTCCAAAATGGCGTGGTGGGTTTTCGGGTCGAGGGTGACCGTGCCTCCAGGACCTTGAATGCTGACACCGGATTCGATGGCTGCCAGCATTTTTTCGCGGTCCAGTGAACCGGCTTTCTTGACGCAAGCCGCCCACAACATGATGCCCTGGTACTGAGACACAGCGATTTCGTGAACCAGTTTGGTGTCGCCGAAACGCTTAGCCCATTTAGCCAGAAACTCTTTGTTAGAAGGGTTGGCATTTTCCTGGCTGTAGTTACCGGCGATCAAAATGCCGTCGCCTTCTGCAGCGGACAAAGCCAGATGCTCGTTACCCACACCGAAAGTGGTGGAACACAAAGGGATCTTTTTGTTCATGCCGGATGCTGCCCACTGGCGGAAGAAAGACATGTGTGCACCGCCGACCAGAGCGGCCACAACGAACTTGGGCTTTTCTTGCTGTATCTTGGCGATGGTCGAACCGAAGTCAGCAACGTCAAGCGGGAAGAAGTTGGTTTGCAGCACTTTGCCGCCGCCCTTGGTAATGTAGTGTGTCAACCATTTGGCAGTGATCTGACCGTAGTTGTAGTCAGCGGCCAGCACGTAGGCGGTTTTGCCCCATTGCTTGAGCGCGACTTCGACAATCGGCTCGACCGCTTGCGCCGGTGTGGTGCCGGTACAAACGATGTTGCGGTCACACACGCCGCCTTCGTAAAGCACGTTATAGAAATACAGTGAATTGGCGCGGTGGAATGTCTGGCGAATGGCTTCGCGCGACGCAGAGGTGATGCCGCCGTGAGTGACGTCAACCTTGTCGTCACGTGTCAACTGTTGTGCGTATTTGGTGTAGAGCGCAATGTCTGATTGGGAGTCATATTGCACCACTTGGATTTTGCGACCCAGCAATCCGCCGGCAGCGTTGATTTCTTCGGCAGCCAACGTGGTGGCCATCACCATGGGCTTGCCATAGGCGTCCAGGTTGCCCGAGTTGTCCAGAATGGAGCCGAGTTTGATCGGCGCGCCCTGTGCCAGAACCAGCTCAAAAGGGATGGTGGCGCCCAGTGCGGTCAGACCGGCTGAACCAGTTCCAGCCAAAAATTGGCGACGTGAAAAGCTCATGGTGATACTCCTGAAAAATGAGCGGATTGCTCTTGGGTTGGGGAAGCGAAAACGGGTGAATGAATCAAGTCATGCGGCATCAGGTCTTTTTGTCGCCGCCGGACGCAGGCTTGCCGGCAGCAGCATCTATGGAGCCGGAGAGATCAACGCCGATCTGGTCACCGATGCTTTTGAGCGCGGGCAATTGCAAAGCCATGCCCAGAATACTGTCCATCACCTGTGTCACAGGTGGTTTGCCTGCGCCACCATCGACAGAGCCACCGGGGCCGGGGCCGCCAGCGCCATTGGTAGCGCCGAATCCGCTGACATGGTTGATGCGTATGCTGTCGATTTTTTCGATAGGCTTCATCATGTGTGACATGATTTCTGGCAAGCGGTCCAGGCGGTATTGCTCCAGTTTCATATGTAACACCGGGGTGCTGAGCGCATTTTCAGCCTCAATCAGCGCACGCGAACCTTCGGACTCGGCGAGCATGCGGGCTTTTTCAGCAGCCGCGCGGGTGTGTGTGGCTTCTGCTTCCGCCTTGGCGCGCTTGAGCAAAACCACCACCTCTGTAGCCGCATTGGCTTCAGCCACTTCACCGGCTTCCTTGACGCGCTTTACAGCCATTTCAAGAGAGCGATCAGCGACGGCGCGCTCGCGGTCAGTCTGCACTTTTTCCTGCGCCAGAATCACTTCGGTGCGAGCTAACTCAGCAGCTGCTTGAGCGTGCGCTTCTTCAGCCTGCTTGGCCGACAAAGTGATGGAGCTTTCCAGTTTGCGCACTTCTGAGCTCAACTGAGCTTCGATTTCGGATTTGCGCAATTCACGTTGTTTTTCGATCTCGCGCATGCGGGTCTCCTGCTCACGACTGATTCGTGCCGCCTCTGAGGCCGCCTGCGACTCTTCACGCGAACGTGCTGTTTCAGCGTCGCTTTGCGACTTGATTTTTTCGATCTCAAGGCGCTGGCTGATCTGCGCTTCTTCCTCTTGCTGATTCAACAACAAGCGCTGTTTGGTGGCATCAAGTTGCGTCTGGCGCACTGAGATATCCGCCTCGGCTTCAATTTGCACACGTTTTTTGCGGTTGACCGCAATGATTTCAGCCAGGCGGCGCATACCGACTGAGTTGAAAGCATTGTTTTCATCAAGCGCGGAAAAAGAAGTTTGGTCCAATCGGGTCAAGGACACAGAGTCCAGCACCACGCCGTTTTCCGCCAAATTGCCTTTTAGCAAAGCGGAAATATCAGCGACGAACTGCGAGCGCTTTTCATGGATCTGGTCCATGGTGCGGCTGGCGGCAATCGCTTGAACCGCATCAATAAAACGGCCTTCAAGCAGGTTACGCATTCCATCGGGATTGAATGCTTTGGAGCCCAGCGACTGGGCAGCTGTAGCCACGCCTTCGATAGTGGGTTGAACCCGCACATAAAATTCGAGTTCGGCATCGACCCGCATGCGATCTTCTGTGATCAGAGATTTTTCAGCCACCCTGCGTACTTCAACGCGTATGGTGCGCAAATTGATCTCGTCAATTTTGTGAAGAAAAGGCAATGACAGGCAACCGCCTGAAATAAGCGTCTTCTGTCCGCCGAAACCGGTGCGGATGATGGCAACGTCACGACTGGACTTGCGGTAGAAATGATTCAAAAAAGTGACCAGCGCCGCTATCACGACAACCAGAACCACCACCCCAAACAGCCAGGCCAGCACAATCATGAAAAATCTCCCGGGACGATAAGTAACCCAAAAAAATTCATTCTAGTTTTATTCTGGCGGCGCTGTCTACGTAATAGCCCTGTGAATTCAATAGGTAGCATTTCTTGTGTTTTTTAACGGCCATTGAGGAAAAACGCACAGACATGGCGCCCCTTACCATCTGCATGACGCACTAAGGCAAGAGCGAATTTCTCAGACTGAGACAGGGCTTTGAAACACCGGGCAATCACTGGCTTGATCGCAGTCTGATGAACGCAGGCCTTACATTCAAGGTCATGCTTTGTGTCGACAGTAGGCTAAAAATAAAGCGCAAGAAACCATTACCTATCAATCATTCAACAACAACGGGAGAACACCATGGACAGCCATTCTTTTGAAAAGGGCTTGAAAACCCGCCGCGAAGTGCTGGGCGCAGAGTACGTCGACACCTCATTGAAAAATGCTGACGACTTCAATATGCCTATGCAAGAACTCGTCACCCAGTACTGCTGGGACGAGATCTGGAACCGCCCAGGGCTGGATAGGCGCACCCGCAGCATCATCAACCTGGCCATGCTGACCGCTTTGAACCGCCCGCATGAACTCAAACTGCATGTGCGCGGCGCCGTCAACAACGGACTGAGCAAAGAGGAAATCTCCGAAATCTTTCTGCAAACCGCTATTTACTGCGGTGTACCGGCGGCCATCGACAGCTTCCGGGGCGCCAAGGAAGTGTTCAAAGAGATGGGGATTTGAGCTTGAGCGCGCCTGTCATTGCCTTCATAGGCCTGGGTCAAATGGGACTGCCCATGGTTGGCAATCTGCTGCGCGCTGGACATAAGGTGCAGGCTTTTGACCTGAACCCGCATGCCGCCGATGCTTTGCAAAGCGAAGCTTTGTTCAGCCGGGCCGACTCGGCCGCCGCCACACTGACGCAAGCGGATATCGTCATTTTGATGCTGCCCGACAGCAAAGTTGTCGACGATTTGCTGTGGAACGGCGCGCCTTCGCTGGCTGATGTGTTGACGCCTTCGCAGATTCTGATCGACATGGGTTCGTCGGATCCGGTGAGGTCGCGGGATAACTTCGACAAACTGGCGGCCAAAGGGATTGCCTTTGTCGATGCGCCTGTATCAGGCGGTGTGAAACGCGCAGTTGACGGTAGCCTCTCCATCATGATCGGCGGCGAAACTTCCGCCGTTGATAAAGTGCGCCCGGTGCTGCAAGCCATGGGCAAAAATCTGGTGCACCTGGGTGCCGCCGGTGCCGGTCACGCGGTCAAGGCTTTAAATAACTATGTCTCAGCCTCAGGATTGCTGGCTGTCAGCGAAGCCCTGGCTGCGGCAGAACAGTTCGGCATAGACCCGCATCTGGTGAATCAAGTTTTCAATACGTCCACCGGGCGCAACAACACCACCGATGTGAAAGTTGAGAACTTCATGTTGTCCGGCAGTTTCAATTCCGGCTTTTCGCTGGCTTTGATGCGCAAGGATTTGCAGACTGCGCTTGGCTTTATTGAACGCATGGGCATACCGGACCACCAAGCCGCCGCTTGTACCCGCACTTGGGTAGACGCTGAAGGAGCATTGAAACCCGGGGCAGATCACACCGAGATGTACAAGTTCATACGTCACGCCTCTTAATGCTTTTGCGCAAACGCTTTTCTTGAACATGTCAATGCTTGACACTATCCGCCAATGGGCACGCCGCATCAAACAAGATGCGGTGATGTTGTGGTTTGCATGTCGCGATCCGCGAACCCCGTGGCTTCCGAAAATCATTTGCATGCTTGCGGTCGCCTATGCCTTAAGCCCTATCGATCTGATCCCCGACTTCATTCCGGTGCTGGGTTACCTGGACGACGCCATTCTTTTACCCGCCATGGTCTGGCTGGCGGTGAAATTGCTGCCAGCTGTAGTGGTCAGCGACTGCCGCGCTGAGGCCGCCGAATGGATGCAACACAATGAACGCAAGCCGGTCAGTCGCTGGGGGGTTGTGTTTGTACTATTGGTTTGGAGTCTGGCGCTGCTGCTGTTGGCCTGGTGGTGGTTCTGATGGCTTGTTGTCATCAAATCCAAAGCAGACTTTGAGCCTGCTGCATCGCTAAGCCATACAATTTTGCTCACGCTGCAAGCAGCGAATAGAAAGTGATTTTGGAATCCTTGCTTATTTCCACCGGGGTGGTGGCACTTGCCGAAATCGGCGATAAAACCCAATTACTGGCCTTTATTCTGGCTGCGCGTTTTAAAAAACCGCTTTCCATCATTGCAGGCATTCTGGTGGCCACTTTGTTTAACCACGGGCTTGCAGGTGCATTGGGCGCCTGGATCACCGCCATGGTCGATCCGTCGATTCTGCGTTGGGTCCTGGGTGTGTCATTCATTGCCATGGCGGTGTGGACGCTGATCCCCGACAAAATCGAAGAAGAAGAAACCGAGGTGGCACTGAAACTCGGCGTGTTTGGCGCGACATTGGTCACGTTCTTTCTGGCCGAGATGGGCGATAAAACACAAATTGCCACGGTGGCGCTGGCAGCGCATTACCCTTACCCGCTGATGGTGGTGGCAGGCACCACGCTGGGCATGTTGATTGCCGATGTGCCTGCGGTTTTTATCGGCGACAAACTGGCTGACCGCATTCCTATGAAACTGGTGCACCGTATTGCTGCCGCCATTTTTGCGGGCTTGGGCGTAGCGACTTTGCTGGGCGCAGGTCAAAACTTGATGGCTTATTGATCCGGGTGCCTGGTACAACTTCTGAACACTTCCGAGTACATGCGCAAACGCTCACGGCTGGGCATTTGCGTGTCTGAAATCAAATCGGCGATATCGCCGGTAAGCTGCAAAAACTCCGGATTGCAATGGTGTTTGATGCTGTTGGTGTAAATGGTTTTAGGCTGCCACTGGTTTTCGCGCATTAAAAATGCATAGTGAACCAACTCGTGCCCCAGCGCCCAATTCACCATAGAGCGGCTCCAAGCTTGTAAAGTGCGCGGCGACACATTGATTTGCAATGCATTGCCGGGCTGGTCTTCAGACGGAAATTCAAACACCATGCGCGCGCTGGTAGGTAAGGCCGGCTGAATAACCAAACGCGGCAAAGGCGCATCCGCTGGTGCGCCAGTTTTGGATTTGACAAAACGCCAGATCAGTCCCAGCGCTTGACTGTCAAAGGCCTTGTCAGTCAGCGGTGCTGCTACTGCAGTGATATTTTCCGCATTGGAATAGTCGACTTCCAGTTGTCTGACCTTCAGCTCGGCGAACCTGAAATTCAACATGCAGA
The DNA here is from genome assembly GCA_945870575.1 of Bordetella parapertussis. Classification (GTDB taxonomy): domain Bacteria; phylum Pseudomonadota; class Gammaproteobacteria; order Burkholderiales; family Burkholderiaceae_C; genus Limnohabitans. The sequence continues at coordinate 24,588 of CAMBSK010000011.1, forward strand.
CTTCGAGATCCAGACTCAGCGGTGGCACCATGACATTGTTATGCGCCGCCAGATTGGCCTGCATTTGCTGACTGAAGTCGCGGCTGAATACAGCCTGGCGCTCAACCGCTTCGCGTTCTGTGACACCGCTTTTGATGCTCAAAAAATAACCGATACGGGCATACATATCGCTGTGCGATAAATACGCATTAGCGCTACGGCGCTGCTCTTCGTGCACAGGGTTGGCGGCGAAGTAATGGCCTATGGTCTCGAACATGGTGGCGCAACGGCTGGCCACATACGCGAGTTCAGTTTTTTCCTCTTTCCAGTCCGGATGCTCAAGGGTCCAGTTGTGCAACCTGGACAAGTCCTGGGCCTGCGATGTCTTACACACACAGAACAATGAAATAAAAAATACCCGCAGCCACATGCACGTCACCCTGTTTTGTTAAAGGCATATTAATGCAGCCCGGGGCTATTCGCCTATGCTGCATCAATGCACCCGTGGCGCAGGGGTATTCAAGTCAGCGCTCGTCGTAACTCACAGTGACTGCATCGCTGGTGGGGCGCGACTGACATGAAAGTACAAAGCCTTGTCTGGTTTCCCATCCTTCCAGCGTGAAGTTTTTTTCCATGGCCACGCTGCCTTGCATCACCTTGGCGCGACAGGTACAGCACACACCGCCGCGGCAGGAGTACGGCAGGTCTAAACCCGCGGCTAAACCGACATCAAGAATTTTTTGCTCTGGCGTCATGTGCAGATTGTGTTGCTTGCCGTCCAGAATCAAGGTCAAGGCTACGCTGGCAGCTGAGTGCTGCTGCATTTCAGTGGAACCCGCAGGCAAAGCTTTACGCTCTGGTTGATCAGCAGAAGCAAAGCGCTCACTGTGTATTCGTTCTGCCGCTACACCGGCTTGCAACAAGGCGCGGCAAGTGTCATCCATCATGCTGACCGGGCCGCAGACAAACACTTCCTCCAGGCTCTGCGGCGGCAACAGCGTTTGCAGCAAGGCCGTGACCTTGGCGGCGTCCAAACGCCCTTGCAGCAAATCAATCTCCAGCGCCTGACGCGACAGCACATGCACCAGGGTGATGCGACCGGTATAGCGGTCTTTCAAATCCTGCAAGGCTTCGTTGAACATGACAGACGCCATGTTGCGGTTACCGTAGACCAGCGTGAAATGCGAATCCGCTTGTTGCTCCAGGCTGCTGCTCATGATGGACAGCAAGGGCGTGATGCCCGAGCCGCAGGCAAATCCGGCACGGTGTCTGGCCCCGGGTTGTTGCATCACAAAATTGCCAAGTGGCGGCATCACAGACAGCATGTCACCTTCATTGAAAAGCTTGACCGCATGGTTTGAAAATACACCGCCTTGAACAGCACGAATGCCTATTTCTATTTCCTTGTGCAAATCCAGGCGACTGCGACTGCTGCAGATGGAATAACTGCGGCGCAATTCTTTGCCGTCAACGAAAGCTTTCAAGCTCAGGTACTGACCGGGTTGAAAAGCGAACAAGGAATGCAAGGCAGCTGGAACCGCCAAAGTGACAGCCACCGAACCACCCGCCTCAGGCCGCAGGCGTGCAATACGCAACTCATGGAAACTTAATCGATCAGACATCAGACGGCGTCAATAAGGTTTGAAATAGTCGAACGGCTCCATGCACGCCAGGCATTTGTACATGGCCTTGCAGGCAGTAGAGCCGAAATGCGATGTTTCTGTGGTCTCAACTGAGCCGCATTGAGGACAGGCCACTTGCACAGGCGCGCGTTTTTGCACCAGGCGGATGCGGTTTTGCCCGTCAACTGCCGGTTTGCTGTGCGGCGGCGCAATGCCATAGGCCAACAACTTGGCTTTGGCTACATCGGTGATCCAGTCGCTGGACCAGGCGGGTGACAAACGTGTGATCACACTAGCCTGCATCCCTGCCTGTTGCAAGCAGCGGCGCACATCGTCTTGCATTTGTTCCATGGCCGGGCAGCCGTTGTAGGTGGGCGTGATGATGATTTGCAAGCCTTGCGGCTGCCGGTTCACCGCACGCAACACGCCGATTTCGCGCAGCGACACCACGGGTATCTCCGGGTCGCAGACAGACTCCAGCAATTGCCAGACAGCGAAATCTGCATGCGCCGGCGCGGGCAGATGCAAAGGCCCGTCAGGCAAAGCCTCGAGAAATGAAGCCTCAGGCGCTGAGAGGTTCACCACGTGGCGCCCGGATGTTGCCTGGCCAGGCTTTGCATCTCGGCCAGTAAATACGACATGTGTTCAGTATGAATGCCGGCCCTGCCCTGGGTGACATAGCCGTCACTTGGCGGCAGCTGCAACCCGGCTTGTGTCAGCACTTCATGGACAGTGGTTTGCCAAGCTGAATGCAAAACGGTTGTATCGCCCAAAACAGCTTGTGCCGACGGCCATTCGCTCCAGAACTCTTGTGTGTAAGGCATTAAAAAATCAATCGCTGCCTGAGCTCTGGCATGAGATTCTTCGGTGCCATCGCCAAAGCGCACCAACCAGTCGGCGGCGTGCTGCAAGTGATACTTAACCTCTTTCAATGATTTGACCGCAATCGCAGCGAGTTGTGCATCCGCATGGTGTTGCAGTTGTTCCCAGACCAGCAGCATGTAGGCGCTGAACAAAAAATTGCGGGTGATGGTGATGGCATAGTCGCGCTCGGCACGCGCAGACGGCGCCAGCGCCGTGCTGTGCGGCAATTCAAGCAAGGTGAAATTCAGAAAGTCCTGCTGATCACGGAAATAAGCCAAGGAGTCTTCAGTGCTGCCATCGTCACGCAACTCAGCGACGTGTTGGTAAAGCAATCTGGCCTGCCCTATCAAATCGAGTGAGTTGTTGGCCAGGGCCAGGTCTTCTTCCAAAATCGGGCCGTGGCCGCACCACTCGGCGTTGCGTTGTCCGAGTATCAACGCGTTGTCAGCCAGATGCAGCACAAACTCAGCCGACGCGTTCACATGTGCCCCACTTCATCCGGAATGACAAAAAACGTGGGATGGCGGTAGACCTTGTCTTTGGCCGGTTCAAACAAAGTGTCTTTATCGCCGGGGTCGCTGGCGGTGATGGCGGCAGACGGTATGACCCAGATGCTGACACCTTCCTGGCGACGCGTGTACACATCGCGCGCCATATGCAATGCCTGCTGCGCGTCGGCGGCGTGCAAACTGCCGCAGTGCTTGTGCTCAATGCCTTGTTTGCTGCGCACAAACACTTCCCACAAAGGCCATTCATTGGCTATGGATGCAGAAGTGCTCATGCGGCCTCCTGTTGTTGACGCTGTTGTTGTTTGCGAGCGTAGGCCATGGCGGCGTCACGCACCCACTGGCCATCCTCGTGCGCTTTGACGCGTGTGGCCAATCGCTCTTTGTTGCACGGGCCGTTACCGTTGACCGTGGCCCAGAATTCGTCCCAGTCAATCTGGCCGTAATCATGGTGACCGCGCGCTTCGTTCCACTTTAAATTCGGATCGGGCAAGTTAACGCCCAACACAGCCGCTTGCGGCACGGTGGCATCAACAAACTTTTGTCGCAAGTCGTCATTGCTGACGCGCTTGATACCCCAGCGCATGCCTTGTTTGCTGTTGGTGCTGTCAGCGTCCGGCGGGCCAAACATGGCCAGGCATTTCCACCACCAGCGGTTGACCGCGTCCTGCACCATGGCTTGTTGCTCAGCCTTGCCTTGCATCATCACCATCAATGACTCGAAGCCCTGGCGCTGGTGAAAAGATTCTTCTTTGCAAATACGCACCATGGCGCGGGCATACGGGCCGTAACTGCAACGGCACAAAGGAATTTGATTCATGATGGCCGCACCATCAACCAGCCAGCCGATGACGCCGACATCGGCCCAGGTGAGCGTGGGGTAATTGAAGATGGAACTGTATTTGGCGCGACCGGTATGCAGCGCATCCAACATCTGATCGCGGCTGGTGCCCAAAGTTTCAGCCGCGCTGTACAAATACAAACCATGGCCGGCTTCATCCTGCACTTTGGCGATCAATATGGCTTTGCGCTTCAAACTGGGCGCGCGGCTGATCCAGTTGCCTTCGGGCAGCATGCCCACAATTTCGCTGTGAGCGTGCTGGCTGATCTGGCGCACCAAGGTTTTACGGTAGGCCTGCGGCATCCAGTCTTTGGGCTCGATCTTGCCGTCGGCGTCTATCACCTCATCAAAACGCATTTGCGCTTTGACCAGCACCTGCTGCTCATGGGCTGACAACACCGTTTTAATATCGCGGCTGGCGGCCGCTGTGACCGGGCCATCGGGCACATTGAATGACTGTGTGTACATGCTTCACCTCGTTGTAGGTGGGCGCATCTTAACTGATACATAAAAACAGTCAAATCACATTTATTTTGTATCATTTCATGAGACCATGCCGTCTGCCGTCCACAGCTTTCACCCTTTTGACCCATGACCGAGTTAACCGATAAACGATTACTGCGATTTTGCCGCCAGGACCGCATGCAAGCCGGTTCGCTCATCATTTCCATGTTTGGCGACGCCATTTATCCGCGTGGTGGCGCTATTTGGCTGGGATGTCTGATCCGCATGCTGGCCCCGCTTGAGATCAATGAACGATTGATACGCACCGCCATTTACCGCTTAGTCAAAGAAGACTGGTTGGTCACACATACACAGGGCAGACGCACTGACTATGCATTGAGTGCCAGCGGGATCAACCGTATTGAAGAGGCCTCCAAAGCCATTTACGCTATTCAGTCACCGCCCTGGGATGAGCGCTGGCGATTGCTGTTGACGTCAAACAGCATGAGCAACAAGGACAGAGAGCGTTTGCGCAAAGCATTGGTTTGGCAAGGCTTCGGTATGTGGCAAAACCAGGTGTTTGTCCATCCAGGTGCAGATTTGCAAGTGGCCTTGTCCTTGCTTCAAGGCGAAGGCTTGGGACATTTGCAAAAACATATCTGGCCGCTGGCGGGCGACAGTCTGTTGACAGGTTCGGGTGTCACCGACCAACAGGTGGCTACGCAGTCATGGGGCCTGGCGCAACTGGCCCAGAGTTACCGCCTGTTTGTCAAAACTTATCAGCCCTTGGTAGTTGAATGGCCTGTCAAAAAAACATGCAAGAGTCACATCCAAAACCAAAAAGCTTTTTTGCTGCGTCTGTTACTGATTCATGACTATAGACGCCTGCTGCTGCGCGACCCCGCCTTGCCGCAAAAGCTGTTACCCGGCGACTGGCCTGGACAGGCTGCACGAACCGTTTGCACACAAATGTATGCTGCACTGTCTGTCCCCAGCGAGACATACTTGGAAGAGCATATGCAACTTGCTGATGGTCGATTGACCGACAGCCTCATATTGTTTCAAAATCGTTTTCGAATATGTTGATAATCAGAAGATCAAAAAATCCTTGCATCGACAAGAAGTCGAGACTGCTTGTTGCATAAAAAAGAAAGTCAGCGATGTCGTTCAATGTTGTAGGTCTGGCGCTTAAGCGTCCTTATACGTTTGTCGTGATGGCCCTGCTGCTGTTGATCATGGGCCCACTGGCAGCCCTCAGAACACCTACAGACATTTTTCCTGAAATCCGCATCCCCGTGATCGCCGTGGCCTGGGCCTACACAGGTCTGCCACCGGATCAAATGGCCGGTCGCATAAGCACTTTGTATCAACGCGTGCTCACTACCACGGTCAATGACATTGAACACCTAGAGGCGAATTCATACAACGGCCTTGGTATTGTCAAAATTTTCTTTCACCCCGGTGTGAATATTGCAACTGCCAATGCACAAGTAACGGCTATTTCGCAAACGATGCTCAGGCAAATGCCCCCAGGCGCGCTGCCGCCGCTGATCGTCAACTACAACGCCTCGACGGTGCCGATTCTGCAACTGGCCCTGGCCGGCAAAGGCTTGTCCGAACAAAATCTGGCCGACTACGGCTTGAACCTGGTGCGCACACCGTTAGTCACTGTCCCGGGAGCAGCCATTCCTTTCCCCTACGGCGGCAAGATGCGTCTGGTACAGGTTGACCTCAAACTGCCTGAATTGCAAGCGCTGGGTCTGAGTGCGCAGGATGTGGCGAGTGCACTGGCAACTCAAAACATCATCATTCCAGTTGGCACTCAAAAAATCGACTCGCTGGAATACTCCATTAACCTGAACAACGCAGTTGTCAATATCAAGGATATGGCTGACCTGCCGGTCAAATCAGTCAACGGTGCGATGGTCTATGTGCGTGATGTTGCCAATGTGCATGACGGCAATTCACCGCAGACCAATATTGTTCACGTCAACGGCAACCGTTCGGTGTTGATGTCCGTGCTGAAGAACGGATCCACTTCTACGCTGTCGATTGTTGACGGCATACGCGAAAAGCTAGATGGCATGAAGGCCACCCTGCCGCCTAACTTGACGGTGCAACCTATCAATGACCAGTCACTGTTTGTTCGCGCCGCCATCAAGGGCGTTGCAGTCGAAGCCATGATTGCTGCAGCGCTCACCAGCATCATGATTTTTCTGTTCCTGGGCAGTTGGCGCTCTACTTTGATTGTGGCTGTGTCTATCCCTTTATCCATCATGGGCGCCATCCTCGGTTTGTATGCGCTGGGCGAAACCCTCAACATCATGACGCTGGGCGGCCTGGCACTGGCCGTCGGCATCTTGGTTGACGATGCGACCGTCACCATTGAAAGTATCAATTGGCACCTTGAGCAAGGCAAAGACGTGGAAACCGCCATTCTTGACGGTGCCGCCCAGATCATCGCCCCTGCTTTTGTGTCCTTGCTGTGTATTTGTATTGTGTTTGTGCCCATGTTCTTTTTGGAAGGCGTGTCGCGTTTTCTGTTTGTGCCATTGGCCCTGGCTGTCATGCTGGCCATGGCCTGGTCATTCTTTTTGTCGCGCACCCTGGTGCCGACCATGGCCAATTACCTGCTCAAACCCCATGCTGCCCACACGGATATGCACGGCAGTTTCGGCCAACCGCGCACCCGCAATCCGATTGTCAAGTTTCAACGCTGGTTTGAAGCCCGTTTCGAAAGCATTCGGGACAGCTATAAAAACCTGCTGGGGGTTTGCCTGCAAACCCGCTGGCCAATCGTCATCGGTTTCATGAGCTTTGTTGTGGCCTCCTTTGCGCTGGTGCCTTCCCTGGGCAGCAACTTCTTTCCGGATGTAGACGGCGGGCAAATCCTGTTGCATGTGCGTGTGCCTATAGGTACCCGGGTAGAAGAAACAGCTGCACGTTTCGCTCACATTGAAAAAGCCATACAAAAAGTCATTCCCTCGGAAGAGATCGTCACGCTGGTTGACAACATCGGTCTGCCGCCTAGCTGGATTAACACGATTTATAACAATACCGGCGTGATCGGCACCATGGACGGCGACATACAAATTGCCCTTCGCAAGGGGCATGCGCCCACCGCCGACTATGTACGAGAATTACGCAAAACACTGCCGGCGGCCTTTCCCGACACCACTTTTTACTTCCCGCCGGCCGATATCGTCAGCCAGATTCTGAATTTCGGCGCACCCGCACCGATTGACATTCAAATTCGCGGCGCCAACCTGAGCGCCAATTTTGATTACGCCAACATACTGCTGAAAAAGATACGACAGATTCCCGGTATCGCCGATGTGCGCATACAGCAGTCCGCCAGAAGTCCGGTGTTTGAAGTCAACATGGATCGCTCACAAGCCCTGGACATGGGCATCACCCCCAGGGATGTGACCAACAACCTGGTGGTCAATCTGGCCGGCAGCAGCCAGGTGGCGCCTACTTACTGGCTCAATCCCGCCAATGGTGTGTCTTACAGCGTTGTCATGCAAACCCCGCAGTACAATCTTGACTCGCTGGATGAACTGGCCAACCTGCCCATTATTTCAGGCAGCGGTCAGCAGGTGCTGGGTTCTGTCGCCGAATTCAAACGCACCACTAAAAACAATCTGGTCAGCCAATACGATATTCAATCGATGGTGCAAATACACGCCACATCGCAAGACACCGACTTAGCCAGCGTCGCATCTGAAGTGCGCAAAGCCATTGCAGACACCGAAGCGGCTTTGCCCAAGGGCAGCAAAGTCGTACTGCTGGGCCAGGTCCGCACCATGGAAAAAGCTTTTTCCGGTTTGCTGTGGGGACTGGTCGGTGCGATTGCGCTGATTTACTTCTTGATTGTGGTCAATTTCCAATCCTGGCGGGATCCCTTCGTCATCATCAGTGCCTTGCCGGCTGCCATCGCCGGCATCGTCTGGATGTTATTTACTACCCGCACCACCTTGTCTGTGCCCGCACTCACCGGCGCCATCATGTGCATGGGTGTAGCCACAGCCAACAGCGTGCTTGTCATCAGTTTTGCACGCGAGCGTCTTGATGAACTCGGCGACCCGGTGGCCGCCGCGCTGGACGCCGGTTTTGTGCGTTTCCGGCCTGTGTTGATGACCGCGCTGGCGATGATCATCGGCATGATTCCCATGTCCCTGGGCCTGGGTGAGGGCGGGGAGCAAAATGCGCCCCTGGGGCGCGCAGTCATCGGCGGCCTGTCCTTTGCCACAGTGGCCACCCTGATTCTGGTTCCTCTGTTATTCAGTATGGTGCATTCGCGTCACCGCCCTTCCAAAATTGCACCGCTTTCCCCTGGAGTTCCTTATGTCTGATTTTTCTACCCATCGTGTTTCCCGTGGCTATTTATGGACTGCTGCCGTTGTATTCGCCTTGGTAGCCGCAGGCATTGTGATCAATGGACTGAATGTACGTTCCACCGACGCAGCCCAATTGAAAGCCAATACCGAAAAGCAGGCCCTGACAGTGGTGAGCGTGATTTCACCGATACCTGCAACGGAAGCTGGCTTGTTGTCTTTGCCCGGTCGCTTCGAAGCTCCGCGCGCACCGATTTACGCCCGTGTCAGCGGCTATTTGAAAAGCTGGAAAACTGAAATAGGCACGCCGGTCAAAGCCGGTCAGTTGCTGGCAGAAATCGACACGCCTGACCTGGATCAGCAAATCCTGCAAGCCAAAGCCGAACTAGCAACCACCCAAGCAAATGCGGTACTGTCAGAGAACACCGCCAAGCGCTGGAAATCGCTGGAAGCTGCCAATTTCGTCTCGTCCCAGGCGGTAGAGGAAAAAGTCGGCGATTACAACGCCAAATTGGCAGCAGTCAATGCGTCACAAGCCAACGTCAATCGCTTGCTGTCGATGAAAAACTTTGCCCGCATAGTGTCGCCGTTCGATGGCGTAGTGACTGCACGTAATACTGAAGTTGGCGCCTTGATCAACACCGTCAGTGAACCCGGCAGAGAGTTATTTGTCGTTACCAATACCAAGCGTCAGCGTTTGTATGTCAGCATTTCGCAAAATCAGGTGTCCTTCATTCGCCAGGGCAGCAAGGCCAAATTCACGCTGCCTAGTCAACCCGGCAAGGTATTCACTGCCTCAGTAGTTAATATGTCGCAAGTTATCAATAGCAGTTCCGGCAGCATGCTGGTGCAATTGGCTGCAGAAAACTCCAAGGATGATTTTCTGTCCGGTGGCTTCGCCAGCGTCAGCTTTGCCATAGACGCACCAGCCGATCGCTTCACGCTGCCACCGAGTGCTTTGATTTTCTCCAAAGCAGGCATCGCTGTGGCTATCGTAAATGCTCAAAACAAAGTTGAACTCAAACCCTTAGTTATTGCGCGCGATCACGGCAGCAAGGTTGAAATCCTGTCAGGCATTCAGGCAAGCGACAAAGTCATTGAAAATCCACCCGATGGTGTGGCCCAAGGTGATGTTGTGCAAATCAGCGTAGTTGAAGCAAAGCCTTAAGTTCGCCACCAAAGTGCTATTGAATGGTTGTTGAATAACGTTTGATGTCGTTGATTTACAAATTCTCGAAAAAGTGAAATTTAGTAAATTAATCATTTCTTGACTCAATATGACAAAACGTTAATAATTCCTCAACTTTTTGCCACGCTAGATGACACACCTACGTTTTTTTGCGGCGCATGACAAGCGACACAATTTACCCTTGATGGAGTATGTGCGTGTTGTTTGATCATTGCGCACAATGCCAACGATGTTGCAACGTCGAGTCGGGTTACCCGCCTTTAGACATTACGCTGACCAGCAATGAAGAGAAGAAATTAGGCTCGGTTTGCATTGAGACGCGCTGCGAGCACTTGGGTCCTCAAGGCTGCACCATGGGTATTGAGAAGCCATTCGGCTGCAGTCTTTACCCTCTCAGTTACAACCCCAAAAACAAAAGTTTTTATTTCGATACCGACTGTCCGCTGATGGACGATTACATGCTCGGTTTGAAAGACGCAGACAGCGACGCCTCCGAGCACTTGTCACGCATGCGCCAAACTATTTTGCAACTGGAGCAAACCGATCCCAAGTTCTTGAAAAAGAACCACGCGGTTGACGTCATTTATTTCGATCTGAAAAAGATTCCTGCGTTACATTCCACAACAAAACAATTCAAAAAAAAATCAAATACATAAAGGCAACAACATGAATGGCATGCTTTACCAATTCAAACCTGCGCAACAGTTTCCCGCCGCGCCCAAGGTGCACGAAGTCGGAAACCAGAGCTGGACTGAAGACAACCTGCTGGTTGAAAGTGAGCACAACGACATTCTTTACTACACCACCCGCTGGGACGCGCTATGCCCTTATATCAATGTGACCCTGGAAATGCTGGATGCTGCTCCGCGCCCTTTTGTGGTTTATGCGTTGCCACCGGACAGTCCCTTTGGCGTACCTATCAATGACAAATACGGCCTGGTCAACACCATGGACGAAAACTTTTGGATTGAACCGCGTCGCGAACGCAAATTTCGTGAATACGACAAGCAATACAAAAATTTTGTCTACACCGAAGAAGTCATCCCGGGCTCTGATCTGACAGTGGAAGACATGTTTGAGATGGGCGGCGAGCATTTCGCCAACTATTACATCGATGACCGCGAAGTCGAAGGCTTTGTCGACTATGTGCGCAATTTGGATGTGCTGGTATTGCGCGTACATAGCCCCGAGGGCGAACTGGTGCTGACCGATGTCTCTATTTTGCTGCCTCAGTACAACCAGTTGTACGGCAGCTTTTGCCAATGGAACCGGGACTATAAAAACCGTTCACCCGGCATCTACGCCTGTTTACAGGCTTGCCGCTGGGCACAGAAAAACGGCTTGCGTTATTACAACCTCGGTCCGGTGGACGACTACGGCTACAAAGCCCTGTTCGTGACCGACTTTGAGCCTATTTATGCGCTGGCCCTGATTGATTCCGATCACCCGCTGGCCACCGATCCGACCTCACCGCTGATCACCGATTTCAAACCGCATGAATTAAACCAGGTCTACCGCCACCAACCGGTGGATAACCTGAGCGTCATCGAGCACACCGCGCTTGCAATGGCCGGTTGATCAGAAATAATGCTTTTCGCCGAAGCTGATGTCGTAATCGATAAAAAGCTCTTCACCTTCGGCGATGTGCGCAAGGCTTTCGAGCGCACCGTTTTTCTTGAAGCGTAAATTGGGTTGCTTAGAATGATTGAGGTATACCGCCAGGTCAAATGAATTCAAGCCTATGCTTGGGATACTGACTGACTTTCTATCGTAAAAGCAAAACATATCGATTTGACTAAGCACACCTTTGGGTAGGTGTTTTATATCTTTTTTATCAATGTCAATTTCCTTGAAATGCAAATAACTTTTTAAAGGGTTTACGCCTTTGGAAATGGGCCGCACCGCAAACACGCCAATGCCGTGTATCGGCGACACACCGAGTTTACAGAATACTTCTGATTCCAGATGCTGGAGTATTTTCTTCTTGGACGTAGGCATGGAAGCACTTTCTCGTTTGAAGACGACTATAACCAATGCAGTCTTACGGTTATGGCCTCTGCTTACAATCTTGCCGATGTTTCAGCTAATACCTGCACCGGACAAGCCCCGTCTGACTCTTCTTCTTATTTTTTCCGTTACTTTGATGCTCGGCGGTTTGCTGTTGTTCCTCTCGCCCATGAATTTGCAATCCATGCTGTGGCTGAACCATCTGACACCCGGCCTGGACTACTTCTGGTCATTCATTACCCAATTTGGCGATGGCGCTGCGGTCCTGCTGCTGTTGCTTGTGATCACCCGTTTCAGCCAGAACGGTAATGCTCTCAGCCTGAAAATCTTTTTGCTCGGCTCCCTCCTGTCGCCGTTGCTCAAATCCTGGGTGGCCTCGCCACGCCCGTTGGGTGTGGTGCAGCCTGATCTGTTGAACAGAATAGGCCAGCCCCTGACCGGAGCCAACTCCATGCCCTCTGGCCACAGCCTGACGGTTTTTGCTGGCATAGGCGTGATTCTTCTATGCTTCTCCCTTAAAGCCCGCCACTGGCCGGTGGCCGCACTGCTGGTGTTGCTGGCGGTACTGGTTGCACTATCGCGCGTCATGGTAGGCGCGCACTGGCCGGCCGATGTGCTGGCCGGTGCCGGTTCGGGCCTGGCGGTGGCACTGCTGGCCCAGCGCTGGGAAGCGTCGCAAGCCTGGCAACCCTATTTACAAAGACGACCGGCGCAGTGGGGCCTGCTGTTGACTGAAATCGTGTTGGCCGGTTATTTGCTGACAGCGACTACCGCCACCGCAGCCGAACGTATGGCGTTTGACCTGATCGCCACCATCGGCATAGCCGGGGCCATGTCCAGGCTGTCGTTCATTCGCCGCCAGCCATGGGCATGAAAGCACGTCATCGCCGATTAATGCCGACTTGGCTGCTGTTGCTTGCCTGTGTGCTGCTTTTTCTGGTCTGGCCCGAACTCGATTTGATCGTGACACGGTCTTTTTTTGATCCAGTGAATCAGGAGTTCCCTGCCAATGCAGTACCGTGGGTCAAATGGGTTTACGACGAAACACCTGCGATCAATCAGTCGCTGGGGCTAATGATGTTATTGGCCTTGTTGCTGCAATGGATACGTCCGGGCTGGCTCGGCCTGCGTGTACGCAGAAGCATGTGCGCCTGGCTGCTGGTGGTCACCATCGGGCTGGGTTTTGCAGTTGATTGGGTGCTGAAAGACCATTTTGGGCGACCGCACCCCTATCAGACGCATGTATTCACCGGCGAGCAGGATTTTGTGCCGGCCTTTCATTACCGCCCGCTGTGTGATCTCAATTGCTCGTTTGTCAGTGGCCACGCAGCTGGCGGCTTTGTCTGGATGGCTTGGGGCATGTGGGGTTGGCGCAGGCGGCGTCAAGCTTGGTTGCTGGCAGGCGTGGCGGCCGGCAGCTTCTTTGGTGCAGCGCGCATCATGCAAGGCGGTCATTTTTTGAGCGACGTGGTGTTCTCCGGATGGGTGATCTGGCTCAGCATGTTAGCCATACGGTCTCTGTGGCTGCGCCTTCGACGCCGCCGCATGCAGCAACATGCCACCAGCAAGCCATCAACTCAGTAAAAATCAAGTCGCAACATAATGGGCTACATTGGCAACTTTTGAATTTTAAATAAGACACAACATGGAACTACTTTCTGACCCGCACATGTGGATGGCCTTGGCCACCTTGACCTTGCTTGAACTGGTGTTGGGCATAGACAATATTATTTTCATTTCCATTCTGGTCAGCAAACTGCCCCGGGATAAACAGGAAATGGCGCGACGCATAGGCTTGTTCATGGCCATGTTTTTGCGCATTGCCTTACTGCTGCTGCTGTCTTACATCATCGGCTTGGTTGAACCGCTGTTCAGCGTGATGGATCAGGCTTTTTCAGGTAGAGACCTGATATTGCTGGCTGGCGGCTTGTTTTTGATCTGGAAAAGCACCGCAGAGATTCACCAATCGCTGGAAGGCGAGGACGAAGACCACGCCACTAACATCAAGCCCAAGGTCAATTTGATCGCCACCATCGTCCAAATCATCATCATTGATCTGGTGTTCTCGCTGGACTCGATCATCACTGCTGTCGGCATGGTCGACGATGTGCGCATCATGATTGCCGCCGTGGTCATTTCTCTGGGTCTGATGATGTTGTTTGCCCGCGCCATCGGTGAATTTGTCGAAGCACATCCATCCATCAAAATGCTGGCGCTGAGTTTTCTGGTGGTGGTCGGTGTGGTGCTGGTTGCCGAAGGTCTCGGACACCATGTACCCAAAGGCTATATTTACTTTGCGATGGCTTTCTCGTTTGGTGTCGAGTTGCTCAATATCCGCTTTCGCAAATCAAAAGCCAAACCAGTCAAGCTGCGCGAGGCAAGCATGCCCGGTGAAGATGATGAGTAAGACATCAACACCCGCTGTCATTCACTGCGCCGTCGGGCATGACGGTTTTGCAGAATTTGACATCATCGAGTTTGGCGCCGTCCATTTTTGCGCCTTTCAGATTAGCGCCTGCCAACACAGCGCCTTTCATGTTGGCATTCAGCAGCACTGCATCGCCGAGGTCGGCGCCGCTTAAATTGGCCTCGCGCAGGTAGGAGTTCGTGAAGTTAGCCAGGTGCAGATTGGCGCCGCTCAAATCGGTGCGGCGCAGATTCGCGTCTTCAAAATTGGTGACCAGCGTACGCTTTTCCATCGGGCGCTCGCTCAAATTGGCCTTGGTCAGCACTGCGCCGGACAGGTTGGCGTTTTGAAAATCGGCACCGCGCATATCGCGCCCTCCCAGGGGTGCATCAGTCAGGTCGCAGTATTTGCAGACATTGGTGGTTTTAAAGTCTTCCATCTTGCCCGCGTCAAACGCTGCTACGGCCCAAGGCCAGACAGCACATGCGGCAGCAAGCGCCAGCGGCAACAGTTGATAAGGTTTTTGAATAACAGTCACGGCAAGACCCTTTAAAATCAATGAAATACGGATTTCGAATAATAACCAATAGCCTAGGCCTGACTTGGCCGTCAACAAGTACCCTCGCCGGGCCATCATGCGATGATCAGGATATTGAAAGGCTGTTATGCAATTGTTGTACTCCATAGCGTCACCAGCGCGGCCATTTATCCGTCACGCGTTTCAGTGTTTGGCGGCTTTTTTATTTTTCAGCCAATCAGCACTTGCCTACACACTGACATGTGATTTGCAAGGTTCATTTCCGGAGCTGGACAAAATCACCTTAGAACCGGCCCAGGTAAAGGTAGACATCACCTCCATCGGTGACCATTTGTACATTCGCATAGACGGCCCTAAGCTTTACAATTTCTTTGTCAATACACTCAGAACCCCTGAGTTTGAAGGCACTGACCTGACCTCCAAAACCAGTATGTGGGTCAAGCGCAAAAATCTGAAGACCATGGAAGAATCGGAAATCAAAATCAACCGTGAACCGGTCAATATCAAAGCCATCAAAGATGTGCAAAGGTATGGAAAGAAACTGAAGTTTTACGTCGCCGGTCCTTGCCAACTCCCGCCTGGATGATTTGAAAATGAATCCACTTATTGTTCGACAGTTATTGATCGATTTAGATACACCTTTTGCATTGCGCTGGAATGGCGGCGACGCGTTCGCATCCGCCTTTATGAATGCTTTGTCGCTGAGTTTTCCTGCTGGCGAGCAGTTTTTCCTGGACAGCGTGCGTGAGGGTCTCAAGCAATTGCCTGCAGATCAACAAGCCTTGTTCAAGGACGAGGTCAAAGGCTTTATCGGCCAGGAAGCCACACACCGGCGTCTGCACACTTTGTACAACCGGCATTTGCTCGATCAAGGCATGGTCAACCATTGGGAACAGCGCGCGCTCAAACGCATTGCCATCCTCAAAGAAATGGACATACGTCACTCTGTGGCTGCGACTGCGGCAAACGAACATTACACCGCTGTGTTTGCCCATTGGTTGCTGTCCAACGAATGGTTTTTCAACCTCGCCGAGCCTCGACTCCAAACCCTTTGGTTATGGCATGCGAGCGAAGAGTCGGAGCACCGCAGCACAGCTTTTGACTTGTACCTGGCTTTGGACGGTAATGAAGAATGGCGGCTGCGCTGGATGCGCCGTGTGACCTGGTTTTTCCTGACCGACTTGTTGCGCCAGACTGTCAACAACCTGTGGCACGATGGCAGTTTGTTTAAGCTCTCCACCTGGTCCAGCGCATGGCGGCATTTGTTTGCCCAAGGTGGCTTGTTTCGCGAGAGTTTCGGCCTGTGGCGAGACTATTTCAAACCCGGTTTTCACCCGTCGCAACATCCGGATCTTCTATCGAAACAATGGCTGCAACAACATTTGGATGCTTTCACACCGGTAGCGCAAGCTGCTTGATTTTTTTGATACCCCAACAGACCGCACCATGCTAGACCCGCAAGCCCAAACCCTGCTACAACTGATGGTTGAACGCGGCATCCCTGCCTTTAATGCACAAACACCGGTGGAAGCACGCCAAGCCTATTTGACGCGCAAAGGCTTTACCCAACCGGATCCACCCGCTGTTTCGCATTGCCACGATCATCTGGTGCTTTTGAACGGGGTCAACATCAAGATCCGCGAGTTCCGCCCCGACGGTGCGACTTCCGTCGAAGTGCTGCCCGCCTTGGTCTATTACCACGGCGGCGGCTGGGTGATAGGCGATGTAGACACCCATGACGTGCTGTGCCGCCAGTTGTGCCAGGCCAGCGCTTGCGCCGTGTTTTCAGTCGACTACCGGCTTGCACCCGAGCATGTGTTTCCGGCCGCTTACGACGATGCACAAGCCGCTTTTCAGTGGGTGGCGGCGAATGCGCTCAGCTTGCACATTGACGCCAAACGAATCGCTGTAGGCGGCGACAGCGCCGGCGGCAACCTGGCTGCCACCGTGTGTCTAGGTGCCCGTGGCGGCAAGCACCTGCCTGCGTTTCAATTGCTGATTTACCCGGCCACGCTGATGTACCCGGACACGCAAAGCTACCGGGACAACGGTGAAGGCTATGCCCTCACCGCAGCGGTGATGGACTGGTTCATGGACCATTACCTGCCGTCGCGAGACCTCGCCCACGACTGGCGCGCGTCGCCGTTGAAAGCGCAATCGCACGCTGACCTACCGCCCGCTCTTGTGCTGACCGCAGGTTTTGATCCGCTGCGCGACGAAGGCCGCTTGTACGCGGATGCTTTATCTGCCGCCGGCGGCAGCGCTGAATACATTTGCTTTGAACGTCAGATACACGGCTTCATCACCATGGGTCGTGTCATGCGCGAAGCACATACCGGCGTGGCGGTGTGCGCCAATGCCCTCAAGCGTTATCTCTTTTAAGAAAGCCAAACGATGAAACTCAATGTCAATGGTCAAAACCATACTTTAGATGTAGAGCCTGAAATGCCACTGCTATGGGCTTTGCGCGATGAACTCGACATCAAAGGCCCTAAATACGGCTGCGGCATCGCCCAGTGTGGCTCTTGCACCGTGCTGCTCAACGGCGAACCGGTGCGCTCGTGCAGCTACCCGGTGTCCTCTGCGGATGGGCAACAGGTGATCAGTATTGAAGGCCTGGCCGACAAGGGAAAACTGCACGCGGTGCAGCAAGCATGGATAGACCACCAAGTGCCGCAATGCGGTTATTGCCAGGGCGGTCAGATACTGGCGGCCGTAGCTTTGCTAAAGAAAAAACCCCAACCCAGCGACCAGGACATAGACGCGGCCATGACCAACATCTGCCGCTGCGGTACCTATGCACGCATGCGCACCGCCATACACGCCGCAGCGCGTCAGGCCGGAGGTCAATCATGAACACCACTGCACTCAACCGCCGCCGGTTTTTACAAGTCAGCAGCAGCACCGCTGCCTCGCTCAGTCTGGGCTTTGTCTGGCCGAATGCCGCCATGGCCGCCGATCAAACAGAAGTCAACGCTTGGATAGAGATACACAGCGACGAGTCCATCGTCATACGCTATGCGCGCACCGAAATGGGCCAAGGCAGCCGCACCTCGGCGCCCATGTTGATCGCTGAAGAACTGGAAGCCGATTGGCAAAAAGTGCGTGTGGTCGATGTGCCTGCGCATGAAAACCTGAGCCGCAAGCGCGCCTACGGCGACATGGCCAGTGTCGGCAGTCGCACTATTCGCATGTCGCAAGACTATTTGCGCAAAGCCGGTGCCGCCGCCCGCATCATGCTGATAGAAGCCGCAGCCCAGCGATGGAGCGTGCCAGTCGGCGAATGCAAGGCCGTGCTCGGTCATGTGTTTCACAACCCCAGCCACAAAAAACTCAGCTACGGCCAATTGGCAGCCGAGGCAGCCAAACTGACACCACCCAAAGACATTCCGCTCAAAGACCCGAAAACCTGGACCTTGGCAGGCAAACCGCTGCCGCGCGTAGATATCACCGATATCGTCACCGGCAAGATCCGCTTTGGCGTGGACGTGCAATTGCCGGGCATGCTGCATGCAGCCATCGCTCATTCGCCGGTGTTCGGCGGCACTGCTAAGTCGGTAGACAGCAGCAAAGTGGATAACCGGCGCGGCATCGTCAAAGTCATCAACCTCGGCGAATTTGTGGCCATGGTGGCTGACAACTGGTGGCGCGCCAAAGAAGCTTTGCGCGATGTCGCCATTGATTGGGACAACGGCAAGAACGGCGGCGTCAACAGCGCCGGTCTGATGCAGTATTACCGTGACGGTCTGACACAAACAGAGGTTGCGACTTCCCGCAACGACGGCGACACCCTGGCCGCACTGCAAGCGGCGTCCAAAGTGATAGAGGCCGATTACTACACACCTTATCTGGCGCACGCCACCATGGAACCCATGGTTTGCACGGCTTTGCTGATCGACGACAAACTCGACATCTGGGCGTCCACCCAGAACCCGGAATCCACACTCACATCGGCTGCTGCGACCGCCGAGGTGCCGCAGGAAAATGTGCGCGTTTTCGCCATGCAAATGGGCGGCGGTCTGGGCCGCAAAGGTACGCAGGATTTCACCCGCCAGGCGGTGGCCCTCGCCATGCGACTGCCGGGCAAACCAGTCAAGCTGATGTGGAGCCGGGAAGAAGACATGCAGCACGACTTGTACCGCCCGGCCAGCCTGGTGCGCATGCGTGCGGCGTTGGACACGTCCGGCAAACCGCAGGCCTTGCATGTGCGCGTCAGCGCCCCTTCGATTTTTTCTCAGTTGCTGCGCATGCCGTTGCAAAACGGTATAGACAACCAGGCCGTGGCCTGTTTTCCGGACCACCCCTATGCCATACCGAACACGCTGGTCGACTTTGCCATGCGCAGCACGCATGTGCCGGTAGGCTTTTGGCGCACGGTCGGGCATTCACAAAACCCGTTTGTGCGCGAATGCTTTCTGGATGAACTCGCGCATGCGGGCGGCCAAGAACCGCTGGCCTACCGCTTGTCCTTGCTGCCCAACAACGAGAAAGCCAACCGCGATCGCAGCATGTTGATGGCCGTGGCCAAGGCCGCCGACTGGGACAAACCGCTGCCTGCCGGTGTGCACCGCGGCATTGCCAGCGTAGACGGTTACGGCAGTTGGACGGCGTGCGTGTGTGAAGTCTCGGTCAGCGCGCGTGGCGAAGTGAAAATCCACCGCGTTGTGATCGGCATAGACCCGGGCTACGCGGTCAATCCCGACAACATACAAGCGCAATTGCAAGGCAGCGTGGTGCATGGTTTATCTGCCATCTTCTGGGGCGAGTTGACGGTTAAAGACGGCCGTCTCGAGCAATCCAATTTCCACGACTACCGCATGATGCGCATGAACGAAATGCCCAAGGTGGAAACCGTGATCGCGCCCACAGGCGGCTTTTGGGGCGGTGTCGGCGAGCCGGCCCAGGCGCCGCTTGCGCCTGCGCTGGTCAATGCCTTGTTTGCCGCCACCGGCAAACGCATTCGCTCGCTGCCCTTAAAAAACCACGGCTTGAGTCTGGTGAAAGCATGAAGCGCGGGTTGGTTTGTCTGGCACTGATGTTTGCCGCCAATGTGTGGGCGATCGATCTCAGCATGCCGCCGACCAAGTCGGCGGCCACCGCCAATGTCGAGCGCGGGCGCAAACTGTTGATCAACCGCCAGGAAACCGGTTGCGTGCTTTGTCACCGCATTCCCGGCATGAAAGAAGGCGGCGAAATGGGGCCGGTTTTGAGCGGCTTGAGCCAGCGCATGTCGGCCGATCAAATCCGCCAGCGCATCGCCGACTGGCGCGCAGTAAACCCCCAGACCTTCATGCCGGCCTATTTCAGCAGCAAAGGTCTTCATAATGTTGCCAAGCCACTGGTTGGTAAAACCGTACTCACCGAGCAAGGCCTGGAAGACATCGTGGCTTATTTGCTTGACGCTACCAAAGGACCTTGATGTATTTGTTGTCTCGCCGTGACTGGCTTCGCCGTTTCAGCCTGAGCACTGCCGGGCTGTGGGCAGGGTCAACCGGCTTATCCAAGGCCCAGGACATGTCGGTGTTAGGCCGAGTGCAAGACCTGAGCGATGCGCGTTTGCGCACTTTCGATGAAATAGTCTCAGCTTATGTGGTGCGCCAGCAATTGAAAAACGAAGGCATGGGTTTGACCATGCCTTTGCTGGCTGACAACGGTCACCTGGTGCCACTGAGCTTGAAGGTCGACAGCCCGATGACCGAGGAGTCGCATGTCACCCACGTCTACATATTGTCCCAACTCAACCCGGCACCGCTGATTGCCATGTTTGTGCTGGGACCATGGAATGGCAAAGCGGAACTCAGCATGCGCGTTCGTCTTTCCGGCACGCAAATGGTGGTGGCGCTGGCGCGCATGTCCGACGGCAACTTCCGCTACGCGACGAGCCAGGTGTCTGTCACTGAAGCCGCCTGTGTGGACAACGGATAAAGCATGACCGCCGCCCGTTTACAAGTTCCCGCGCGCATCGTCGAAGGCGATGTGTTCAAACTGCGTTTGCTGGTGCAGCATCCCATGGACAGCGGCTTTTTGCGCAACCTCGAAGGTGTGCTGGTCAAGCGCAATGTGATCCGCCATTTGCAATGCATCTTCCATAGCAAGGAAGTATTCCGGGTCGAGCCTACCACCGGCACCGCGGCCAACCCCTTGTTCGAGTTTTATTTGCGCGCCACCACGTCTGGCGAGTTGTATTTCCGCTGGGTCGACGACAAGGGCTATATCGGCGAGTTACGCCACAACCTGGTGGTTATTCCCGCCAATCAATCTAAAGCACCCAAAACCTGATGCCACGTCTTTTTTGCTTGTTTTCGCTGCCATCCGCCAAGCAGCCGCGCAGCGTCTTGCGCCAGCGCTTGTTGGCTGCCGTGCTGCTGTTGCTGAGTCTAGGCCATGTCTCAGTCATGGCGCAACAGCGTTTGCTGCCGCTGGACAAGGTGCAATCCGGCCTGGCGTTTACCGGCCCTGAAATTCTGGAATTGCAAGCCGACGACTTTGCCAACCCTGCCCTGCCCTATTTGGACAAAGGCGCCAAGTTGTGGAGCCAGGGTGCTGGCAAGGCAGACAAAAGCTGTGAAAGTTGTCACGGCGACAGCAACAGCAGCATGAAGGGCGTGGCCACGCGTTACCCGGCCATAGACAAAGCCAGCAAGAAACTCTACAACCTGGAAGACCGCATACGCAACTGCCGCACCAAACAACAAAAAGCCTCTGACTGGCCGCTGGAATCCGATGAATTGCTGGCGGTCAGCTTGTATGTGACATCAGAGTCCAACGGCATGCCGGTTCAAGCCAATATCGAAGGCAAGGCCAAATCGCATTTTGAAAACGGCCAGAAAATATTCATGACCCGCCAAGGGCAGTTGAACATGGCCTGTACCCAATGCCATGACCAACGCTACGGCATCAAGCTCTATACCGACAAACTCAGCCAGGGCCAGCCGAATGCCTACCCGGCCTACCGTATCGAGTGGCAGCGACTGGCTTCGCTGGAGCGGCGACTGCGGTTTTGTTACAACGGCGTGCGCGCCGAAATACCTGCCTGGGGCCACGGCGTGATGCGCGACATCAGCCTGTACCTGATGTGGCGTGCGCAAGGCCTCAACATAGAAGTGCCTTCAGTGCGCAAATAAGCTTTAAAAAGTAGCCAACACTTTTTTCCACAACTCGGGGGTCACCTCGGGCATGACACCGAACCAGGCCGCAAAACCCGGACGCGCCTGGTGCAGCAACATGCCCAGCCCGTTCACCACAGGATTACCGCGCGCTTTGGCGCGCAACAACAAATCGGTATGCAAGGGTGTGTAAACAATGTCCGACACCAATGCATGCACAGGCAAGGCCGATAAATCAATGTCCAGCGCGGGCTGACCTTGCATACCTTGCGTGGTGGTATTGACCAACAAGCCAGCATCAGCCAGCGCGGCGTGACGTTGTGACCAGTCCAGCGCTTGCACCGGCGCACCGAAGTCTGCCGCCATGGCCTGCGCTTTGTCTAAGCTGCGATTGAGCAAACGGATGTTTTTCACCCCGGCGTCGGCCAAAGCCCAGACCACCGCCCGGGCTGCGCCGCCTGCCCCCAGCACCACGGCCGCGCCCCGGTCAGCACGCCAGCCGGGCTGAGCTTCGCGCAAACTGTGTATGTAGCCGAAGGCATCGGTGTTGGTGCCGCGTAAGCTGCCGTCGGTATTCACCACCACGGTGTTGACCGCGCCGATCTGGCGCGCCACCTCGTCGAGTTGGTGGATACAGTCCAGCGCATCTATTTTGTGCGGCAAGGTCAGGTTGCAACCGGCAAAACCCAGCGCCGGTAAACCGCTGAGCGCCTGCGGCAAATGCAAAGGATTGACGGCCAACGGCACATAGGCACCGCGCACACCGTAGTGCGCCAGCCAGTGGCTATGTATCAGCGGCGAACGCGAATGCGAAATCGGCCAGCCCATGACCCCGGCAAGCTTGAAATCGGTAGAGGATTGACTGCTCATGGTGCGACAAGCATAGCGGTTTGCAGCGCTGCCCCGCCGCCCGCCGTTTGCAGCCTTTGCTTACCGGCGACTGTGAAACAATCTATGCTTATCCAATAATGCTCTCTGATGTACGAAGCAAACAACGCCAGCAGTCACAGACTGCACCAGTTTCTGGCCGATATGACCAGGCTGGTTGATACCGCCCCCCAAGAAGCCGAACTGCTGGCTCAAGGCCGTCGCATGTTGCAAAACCTGTTGCAACAGGACGATTGGCTGCACCCTGAACTGGCGCAAGCCCATCCCGCCCATTACCAGCAGTACCTGATTTATGCCGATCCGCAAGACCGGTTCTCGGTGGTCAGCTTTGTCTGGGGACCGGGCCAGTCCACGCCCATCCATGATCACACCGTTTGGGGTTTGATAGGCATGCTGCGCGGCAGCGAATCCTGTCAGCCTTACAGCCGCATGTCGGATGGCCGCTGGGTGCCGGCCGGTTTTCAAATTGACATGCTGCCCGGCGACATCGAAGCCGTCTCGCCGCGCATAGGCGATGTGCATAAAGTATGGAACGCATTGCCCGGCCAGGTGTCCATCAGTATCCATGTGTATGGCGGCAACATCGGCAAGATAGAACGCCACAGTTACCGAGAAGACGGCACGCGCAGCAACTTCGTGTCCGGTTACTCTAATGTGCTGCCTGTGACGGCAGTTTCCCCAACTGCACTAGCACCAGTGGCCATGGCTTCGCAAACGCCGCAGGCGCCTGTGACAACCGCACCCCATGCACCGCACACATCCGCCGCGCCTTTAGCCTTGTTTGCGGATTCTTCAGCAACAGCTGATGCCACTGTGTCTGACAGACCACTTAATCAACTGCCGGACGACGCTTTCGACACAACCACGGCTGCTTATGCTGTCGCCACCTTTCAAGACGTGCGCCAGACCTTGCTGGACAAACAGGAAATCGCTCTGGTCGATGTGCGCGAAGAAGACATTTATGCGCAAAGCCATCCGCTGTTTGCCGTCAACCTGTCTTATGGCCGCATCGAATGCGAAGCCCGCTTGCGCATACCGCGCCTGGACACTGCGTTGGTGTTGCTAGACAACGGCGAGGGTTTGACGCTGCGTGCAGCACAGGTGTTGGCGCGCATGGGCTACACGCAGATAAGTACTCTTCAAAACGGTTTGAGCGGCTGGGCAGCCGCCGGCGGTGAGTTGTTCCGCGACGTCAATGTGCCCGGCAAAGCCTTCGGCGAACTGGTCGAATCCAAACGCAAGACACCGTCTATGTCGGCCACCGAGGTCAAGGCCTTGATCGACAGCGACGCCGACATGGTGGTGCTGGACGCCAGACGTTTTGACGAATACCAGACCATGAGCATCCCGGGCGCCATCAGCGTGCCCGGCGCGGAACTGGTGCTGCGTGCGCGCAGCCTGGCGCCAAGCGCAACCACACGCATCGTGGTGAACTGCGCGGGCCGCACGCGCAGCATCATCGGTACCCAATCGTTGGTGAACGCAGGCATCCCTAACCCTGTGTGCGCCTTGCGCAACGGCACCATAGGCTGGACGCTGGCTGGGCTGGCGCTGGAGCACAAAGCCAGTCAAGTTTTCGGCGAGGTCAACGACGCTGACCGCAAAAAAGCCGCTGCCTCTGCACTGGCGTTGCTGTTTCGCGCCGGCGTGCAACGCATAGACAAACAGGACTTGCAAGCCTTGCTAGCCGAGGCTACACGCAACACCTATGTGTTTGACGTTCGCACGCCCGAAGAGTTCGCGCTCGGTCATCTGCCTGGCGCGCGCAGCGCACCGGGCGGGCAACTGGTGCAGGAAACCGACCACCATGTCGGTGTGCGCGGTGCGCGCATCGTGCTGTACGACGACGACGGGGTACGCGCCTCCATGACGGCCTCATGGCTGGCGCAAATGGGCTGGGATACTTACGTTCTCAAAGACCTCAAGCCCGGGGATTTGCAAGACACCGGCGTGCTTGATTACGCCTTGCCCGAGCCGCTGGCACCAGTGGCTGAAGTCGATCCGGTCACGCTCAAGGAATGGCTGGCCAACCGCAGCAACCTGAGCATGGTCATCGATGTGGGCGACAGCGCCACCTATATCAAAAGGCACATACCGGGCGCCTGGTGGCTGCTCAGATCACAACTGGCCCAGGACTTCAGCCGAGTGCACAAAGCCAACCGCTATGTGCTGACCTGTGCCGACGGGCGGGCTTCGCGTTACGCGGTCGCCGAATTGCAACCACTGCTGCGCTCAGGTGTGCAGGTGCTGTGGCTGAGCGGCGGCAATGCAGCCTGGATGGCGCAAGGTTTCAGCACCCAGCAAGGCGAGTCCTACCTGGCGAGTCCGCGGATTGACCGTTACCGCCGACCCTATGAAGGCACCGACAACCCGGCGCAGGCCATGCAAGCCTACCTGGACTGGGAATACGGCCTGGTAGAACAGCTGCGCAAGGACGGCAGCCACCATTTCAAAGTGATTTAGCCAAAGCCTGCACCCAAGCCAGTTGGCGCGGCAAACACACGGTTTGCAAGTCATAGCGTTCGATAGCTCGCGCTCGCGCCGCCTCACCCAAGCGCTGGCGTTCAGCGGGTTCATTCATCAACCGGTTGATGCCTTGCACCCAGGCGGCTACATCAAAAAACGGCAGCAAGCGGCCGGTGACGCCGTGTTGAATCGCTTCGTGCACAGGCCCAGTGTCGCTGGCCAGAATGGCGCAACCGCTGCTCATGGCCTCTATCAAACTCCAGCTCAACACAAACGGGTAGGTCAGGTAGACATGAACCCGGCTGATTTGCAGCATGGTGAGGAACTGCGGGTAACTCAGCCTGCCCAGAAAATGCACGCGCTGCCAATCGCTGTCCGGGATTTGAGCGCGCACTTCGTCGATGAAGATTTGCTTCCAAGTTTTTCCCTCAGGCGCTTTGGCACCATAACTCACGCTGTCGCCGCCGACGATCAACACCTGCGCCTGCGGGCGCAGCCGCAGCACCCTGGGCAGGGCACGCATAAAGATGTGGTATCCACGGTAGGGCTCGAGGTTGCGGCTGACAAAAGTCAGCACTTCGTCGTCCCGCGACCAACTGCGTCCATCCTCTAAGCTCAACCTGGTAGCCGGGTCAGGCCGAATGGCGACGGTATCAATGCCGTCGTGCACCACCGTGATTTTTTCGCGCATGGACGGGTCATAGGTTTGCGCCTGCCAGTGGGTGGGCGAGACGGCTGCTTCCACGCTCTGATGCTGCAAAACGGCAACCGCATTTTTCAACAGCAAACGGCTGTCGGCACTGATTTCGGGTTTGGAGAATTCTGGATCGAAATGCACATCCTGACCCTCGGACTGGTAGAACATTTCGTAAAACAAACCTAGGCGGGTGTCGGGCCAGACCTGTTTGATGAACAGGCTTTCGCCCCAGGACGGATGCGCAATCACCACATCCGGATAAAACCCCTGTTGCTTGAATTGCATAGCCCAATGCAACACCGCTTCGCCGCGAATGACCTTGGCTTCCACGTCGATGATCCACGGGTGAATCCCGGGCGTGCTGCTGCGTTTGGGGAAATAAGTATGCACCTGCACGCCTTGCCACAACATGCCGGGTTTGTTGGCCAGCAGCAGCGCATGCACTTCGTGGCCGGCAGCAGCCAGAGCCGGTGCCAGGTGTTTGAACTGACCCGGGAAATTTTGATGTAGAAAAAGAACCTTCAATTGTCAGCAGCTCGGCCCCAGCTCATGCGTTGCAGCAAACCGTCACGCTTGACCAGCACGTGCCAGACCACGGCTGCCAGATGCAAGGCGATCAAAGCCATGAATAGGAGAGCAAAAAGTTCGTGCACTTCGCTCAACAAAGCTTTCATGTCCGGCTGCGGTTCAAACAAACGCGGCAACGTGTTGCCAAAGAACTTAATGGGGTATTGAGAAAAATTAGAACCAATGAAACCGGACAAGGGCATGGCCACCATACACACGTACATCAAACCGTGGTTCAACTTTGAGACGATGTGTTGCCAGGTGCCGGGCGCGGTGACTGCCGCAGGTGCCGGGTGGCTGATGCGCCAGCCCATTCGCCAAACAATAAACACTGCGATCACCAGGCCTATGGATTTGTGAATATTGAACCAGCCGCCCCGATAACCCGGCGGTTCTTTGGGCAGGTCTACCATCCACAGACCCAGCACCAATTGACCGATCAATGCCAGAGCCAGCAACCAGTGCAACAGCACCAGAATCCGGTCATAACGCTTTGTGTCAGCTTCGTGCGCGCCGGCGTCTGCATCAGAAATCAAGTTGTCGTTAGCCATGTCAGCGTCCGTTCAAAAAGAGAGTGCTAAGTGTGCCACGACTCAAGCGAAAGGCTCAATACCGTCATTCCCCCGAAAGTCGGCAGTACAGACGGCTAAGTTATTATCCTGCCCACTCTTTGGCCGCTGCGGCTTTGGTTGCCATATTAAGCCGCAGACAATTGGCATTTTTTGACAGGTGGTTAGTTTTGAAGTCTTTTTTAAAGCGGCTTAAGACAGCCAATCCCAAGTGGGACGTAGAACCTTTGTGGTTTGAATGGCTGGTGTTGCTGGGTTTGTTTATTTTTTCCACTTGGTTGTTGGGCATCAAAGGCGTATGGCAGCTGCTAATCAGCTCTGACCCTACCGGCATCACGCTGGTCATCATCGTGGTGTTTGCGGTGTCCACCCTCTGGTGCGGTGTGCGATCGCGCGAACTCGCGCGTCAACGCCAACTGCTTGACAAGGCAGCCGCTCGCGGACTTGAAGGTCTGCTCAAAACCGAATGCTGGGCTGGTGAATACTGGGCCGCACTGGCCGCCAATCCTCAGGACAGCGGCGCTCCGTTGGATTTGCTGATGGAGAAAACCCATGGTCCGCATTCGACAGCCTGGTGGGTCAACGGGGTACAACTCAAACTGGGATTGCTGGGCAAGGTCATCGGGTTTTCTGTACTGGCCATGCAAATCGGTCAAATACAAAACTTCGACCCCAGCCAGGCGCAGGATTTGTTGCGCAACCTCACCTCAGGCCTGGGCGTGGCCTTGCTGACCACCATGGTCGGTCTGATCGGAAATATTTTGCTGGGCTTGCAACTCACACGCATGGACCGCTTCGCCGACCAATTGCTGGGTCAGGCACAACGCCACGGATTGATCATCGGTCGCTGACGCGATTGACACGCCATGCGCAAAAACCGTTTTTCCCGCGAGCCTGAGGTCGATCCTTTTTACGACATGTTGTTCAACATGCTGATCGCCTTCGTCTTTTGTTTCATCATTGCGCTGCTGGCCATGAACCCCAAGGCCACCAAAAGCGGGGACATTCCTGCCAAAGCCGAATTCATCATCACCTTGTCCTGGCCGGACATGGACCCGAATGACTTAGACCTGTGGTTGCAAGGCCCCTCCGGTGAAAGTGTGTGGTTTCGCAACCGCGAAGCCGATTTGATGCACCTGGATCGCGACGACCGCGGCAACTCCAACAACACCATCATGGTCAATGGCAATAAAGTGGTCAATCCCTTGCGCCAGGAAGTGGTGACCATACGCAGCATCGTGCCAGGTGAATACGTCATTAACGCGCACTATTACGAAACCAAAGACATAGACGCCAGTGACCCTAAAGCAGGCCAACCGGTGTTGGCAACGCTGTCCGTTATCAAGGTCAATCCCAAGGCCGAGGTGGTGTTTTACGGCCAGTCCACGCTGCAAGCACGCGGCAAGGAAGTCACCATGGCCAGATTCACAGTTACTCCCGAAGGTGGTGTAGACAATGTCAACACCATCCCCAAAAACTTAATCAAGTCTTTCTGATATGACGCTGACCTTCATCATTGTTTTTGCGCTCATCGCTTTGTTGTTGGCGTTGGCGCTGGTGTATTCCAACTGGCCGAACTGGCTCAAGGGTTTGCTGGCTCTGGCTGTCAGCTGTTTTTATTTCTTCGGTTTCGGCGCTGTGCATTCGCTGCTGGGTATTCCCAGCACCGACGCGCTGCCAGATCGTTTCGTCATGCTCGCCGCCTTGGTTGACGAGCCGCGCGGTAAATTCCCCGGTGCCTTGTATGTCTGGGTCACACCGATTGAAGAAGGCGAAAACTTTTTACAACCGCGTGCTTACAGACTGCCCTATACACGTAGCTTGCACGAACAAATTTCGGATGGCATGCGCAAGGGCCGCGAAGGCGTGCCGCAAATGGGCACTGCTGAAGTCAAGCAAGGTAACGGCAAGGGCTCCAGTTGGCTCAACCCCGGCAGTGATGAACAAGAAGTCAAGATCATGGACTTGCCCACGCCTCAGGTGCCGGAAAAATGAAGATGCGCATTTCCCTGCTTGCCCTGAGTGCTGCGCTTGTGCTCAGCGCCTGCGATCAACCGGTCAAAGAAAATGCCTTGTTCCCGCTGGCCGCCGGCAAAAGCTGGACTTACCAGGTTGAAACCGTGTATGACGAACCTGACGGTAAAACATTGCGCTACACACTGGAAATGCGCAACTTGGGCAGCGCGGCATTGGCCGACGGCAGCACCGCTTGGATACGCCGCAGCAGCAACGGCCATGAATACTGGCTAACCACTGACGATAAAGTCATTAGCCGCGTGGCCATGAAAATACCGACCAAAGGCCAGGCATACATGGACCCCGAGCCCCGCACCGTCTTGCCACAAGCGCCGACGCTTGGCAGCAGCTGGACCAGCACCACCGTGCCGTATTTTTTACGCCGCCGCAACGAACAACCCTCTGAATTCAGGTACCTGGATAAATTCAAAAATATGCCTATGGTTTTTACCGTGGCCGACATGGACGTCAAGATCAGCACACCGGCCGGGCAGTTTGAACACTGCATGCGGGTCGACAGCAAAATGGCCATGATGCTGTGGAACGATCAGGCCAACGCCTACAAGCCCACGGACTTGACGACCCGCGAGTGGTACTGTCCGGATGTAGGTCTGGTGCAAGTGGAACGCGATGAGCCGACCACCGCCAAATTTTTTCAAGGCGGCAGCATGCGCATGAAGCTGCTTCACTACGAGTGATCGATCGACCTTCAAGCTGTCGCTAGTCTTACGAGCGAAAAACACCATTGCTTCGCGCATTGAATTTTTTTCAATCATCCCTACATCAAACTGACATTTGAGTCTGTATCGTTTTGAGAAATTCAACCGCTTGAATAACCCAACTAGGGTTTGCACTAGGCAGGGTCTTATACAAGTCTAGGAAAATTCCACTCGTTAGTTGTGTTCTCCTAGTTAAAACCCTGAAGGATTTTTTATGAAACTGTTAATTAAGTCAGTCGCATTGGCTGCTACTTTGGGTGCTGCCGCCTTGGCCAGCGCCCAAAGCTGGCCAATTTACGGCGGCGACGCTGGCAATCAGCGTTACAGCCAAGCCGGTCAAATCACCCCGGCCAACGTCAACAAATTGAACGTCAAATGGGCGCTGCAACTCGGCACCAACCGTTCACAGGAATCCACACCTATTCTGGTGGGTGATACCCTGTACGTGACTTCTTCTTTCGGCCCGAAAAACGTTTTTGCTGTGAACGCAAAAACCGGTGAAGTCCGTTGGAAATACTCACCTGAAATGCCAAAAGGCGTTGATCAGTATGCTTGTTGCGACGTTGTCAACCGCGGCGTTTCTTACAACGACGGCAAGATTTTCTTTGGCCGCCTGGACGCACAAATCACTGCACTCGACGCCAAAACCGGCAAGGAAATCTGGACCTCTAAAGTGGTGGATTACACCCAAGGTTCCGCCATCACTTCACCCCCCACCCTTGTCAAGAACATGGTCATCACCGGCTTTGCCGGCGGTGAATACGGTGTTCGCGGCGCCATCGTCGCTTTGGACCAAGCCACCGGCAAGGAAATCTGGCGTACCCACACCGTTCCGCTCGGCAACGAAAAAAATGCTGACACTTGGAAAGGTGACTCAGGCAAAACCGGCGGCGGCGCTGCATGGTTCGTCGGTTCTTACGATCCCAAGCTGAACCTGATTTACTACGGCACCAGCAATCCTGCGCCTTGGTCTGCCATTGTTCGCGGCAATGACACTTCCGATGTCGGCAAGTTCACCAATCTGTACACGGCTTCTGTGGTGGCTATGAACCCTGACACAGGCAACATCGTGTGGCACTACCAGTTCACACCGCATGATGCATGGGACTATGACGGCGTGAATGAATTGGTGCTGGCTGACCTGCCTATCGACGGCAAGACAGTTCCGGTCCTGATGCAGGCTAACCGTAACGGCTTCTTCTACGTGATTGACCGCGCTAACGGCAAACTTCTGTCTGCCAAACAGTTCGTTGACGGCGTCAACTGGGCCACCGGCATCGACATGAAAACCGGCGCTCCTATCGAAACCGCTAACAACGAAAAGCGTCCTCGCCTGAAAAAATGGGCCAAAGACATTTGCCCCAACCTGATTGGCGGCAAAAACTGGATGCCTATGTCTTACAACCCCAAAACAGGCCTGGTCTACATCCCGACCATGAACCTGTGTATGGACCTCGAAGGCCTTCAAGAAGACTACAAACGCGGCCAGTTCTACCTAGGCGTGAACTTTGACTTGAGCAAAGTCGGTGCCGGCGGCCACGGTGGCGGTTTGAAAGCATGGGACCCCGTCAAGCAAAAACAAGTGTGGTTCAACAAAGAAGAACTGCCTTTCAACGGCGGCACCATGACCACTTCTACCGGTCTGGTTTTCGCAGGTGACATCAAAGGCGTGTTCCGCGCCATGGACGCCAAAACCGGCAAAGAACTGTGGAAGTTCAACACAGGTTCCGGCATCACTGCTGCTCCTATGACCTACACACTCGACGGCAAGCAATACCTTGCAGTCGTGTCAGGCCGCATACTATCTATCCCTGCGTTCTTCGGACCACTGGGCGAGAGAATGGTTGCAGCCAGCCCTGAAGGCGGCACATTGTTTGTGTTCGCTTTGAACTGATCTGACGTAAGTTAAAAACACCGCCCTCGGGCGGTGTTTTTTTATCTGCACAAGAAGACAATGCCAAAGCTAAGTTTCAAAACATTCTGCTCAAGCATCAATGAATGCTCAACAGCATTCAAGTTTCATACAGCCGAGTTTTTTGAAAGTTTGCTCATCACGCGGATTGCTGCTTCACATTTTGACCCGCTGAATTCCAGCTTATTCCTTTCAACTTCAGGAGTTTTTAAATGAATAAATTCATGTTCCGATTCGTCAAAACTGCACTGACCGCGACTGCACTGATAGCCGCGACCGTCACCTCATCCATGGCTGCAGAAGCCCTCAGGGTGTGCTCTGACCCGGACAACCTGCCTTTCAGTAAATCAGAAGGCGCCGACAAAGGTTTGTACATAGAACTCGCCGATATGGTCGGCCAGCGCATGGGCGCAAAAGTTGAATATGTTTGGTGGCTGTCGTTCAACCAGCGTAAAGCGCTGCGCAACACCATGGAAGGTTGCGATGCCTATTTCGCCCTGCCTGCAGATGCTGAATACAAAGTCAAGGGCTTGGCGAAAACCAATGCTTTTCTGAATGTCAGTTACGCCATCGTCGCACCGAAAGGTTTGACAGTCACCACACTGTCGGACTTGAAACCCCAAAAGATCGGCGTGCTGCATGCTTCTCCGCCGCAAATTCTGCTGGCTTCAAAAGGTAGCTACACAACCAGCATTTTCCGTTCACAAGAAGAAGCGTTTGAAGCTTTGAACAAAAAGGAAATTGATGCTGCATTGCTATGGGGACCAAGTGCGGGCTTTGACAATAAAAAGCTGTTCGACAACCGCTGGCAAGTCATTCCCATCAACGGCGAAGGCTTGGGCGGCCAAGTAGCAGTGGCAGTGTCCAAGGACAACCCGGAGCTGAAAGACCGCATCAACAAAGCGCTGGAAGAACTCAAACCTGAAATTCAACAATTGACTGTGAAATACGGTTTTCCTTTGCAAGTGCCTCTCATTGTCAACAGCCGTAAAACCAACACCCATTACGCTCAGTCGACTGTGACACCGGCAAAAACCGGCTTCATGAAAGTCAGCGACAAATCAACGCAACGGGAATGGCTGGTGGCTGAAAGCGGTGACACGATTGCCGAAGCTAAATCCAACTTCAACAACAAATGCTCTCACTGCCACGGTAGCAACGGCGCCAGCCCCATCTCAGAGCGCGATCTTCGCAAGCTCAAGCTTCGTTATAAAGATGAGTGGAAGGAAGTGACCTACACCACCATCACCAAGGGTCGCTCAGACTATGGCATGCCAGTATGGGGAGGCATAATCCCAGACGAAGAAATCAGAGCCATCATCGAGTTCTTGGTCACCGTGCAAAAGAACTGATAGCTGGGTTTTTTAAGCAGCCTTGCCCGTTAAAACAGGTAAGCCCTGGACCCGAGAAAAATCTCTGTCGTGGGTCACCAGGGCTGCTGCGCCTATATCCAGGGCCGAGGCCAGTTGCACTGCATCCGGAAATTTCAAACGGTATTGCGCCCGCAACTGTGCCGCCATGCTGGCTATGGACGCCGACAACGGCACCACTTGGTAGCGGTTCAAGGCTTTTTCATAGCGTTTGGCCAAAGCAATTTGCTTTGCCTTGAACGGACCGGCCAACACCTCAGCCAAAGTGACCGTGGTCAAGGCCAGTTGTAAACGGCCAAGCTCTGCGGCTTCGAACAAACCTAGAAACAGCGGCGCGAATTGCGCGTTGTCTTCCAACACGTAAATCCAAGGCGCGGCGTCCACCAGCACCGTGTCACCATCGCTCAAACCGCCCCACGCTGAGTTGTAGGCAGGCACACGCTCAGTCATGGCCTCAGTCCTGCCACTCGTTGCGCAACTGCGCGACTGCTTTGGCCGCACCTTGTGGCCAGAGCCCGCGCCCGCTGCCACGCAAGGCCAAAATGCCGCCCGATGCCAGCTGCTTGCCCTGCCCTGCGTGCCAGTCTTGCACCGGCACGACCATGGCCACGGGTTTGCCGTGGCGGGTGATTTCGCTGCTGTAACCGGCTTGCGCCTCTGCCGCGATCAGCGGTAACTGCGCACGCGCTTGCTCTAATCCATATGTTTTCTTGTTGCTCATGACATCCTCCTTTTATTCCGTACAGACTGTACAGAATCAAGGGCTTTTGTCAAGCTGGAAAGGCTTTTCAGGTCATCCAATCCTCAAGCTTCAAGCCCGGCACCCGCCCGAAGTGCCGCATGTTGTGGGTCACCAAGGACAGGCCCAGCGCCAATGCATGCGCGGCGATTTGGGTATCCATCTCGCCAATAGGCTGCCCGGTTTGCTGCAGGTGGGCGGCAATGTCGCCATACCGGTCTGCGGCCTCCAGCGTCCATGGCAAAACGGGCAACTCATTGAGCAGCAAATCAATAGTTCGGCGGCGTTTGTCATCGGCTTGCAGCAGTGCCAGTCCAAACCGTGTTTCGGCGCGGGTGATGGCGGAGATGGCGACCTCTTGCTTTTTGAGCGCCGCCCACATGCGCTTTTGCAGCGCGGCTGAACTGTTGCGCGCAAAGTAGCCCAGGATGTTGGTGTCGACCAAGTACTTGATCACTTGCGACCCTTGGTTTTGGCGGCGCGCTTAGCCGTTACTTTTGCAGAGGCTTTGGCGGCTGGTGCAGCTTCCCAGTCAGCAAACGGATTTTTAGGTGGCTTGTTGTACCGGCTGGCATCAGACAAAAAATCGTCGGGCAAAGGGTTTTCGGCAATGGCGGCCATCAGCGCATCGAGCCGACGTTGTCGCAAGATGGCCGTGTCCTTGGGCCTGAGCGTGATCTCGCCCGTCACCTCGTTGCGTGCAATCCACATTTCATCCACATCCACGCGAAAGGCCTTGGGCAAACGAATCGCTTGGCTGTTGCCGTTGGTAAAAACTTTGGCGGTAGCAAGCATGGCGGCCTCCTTGAAATGTATCTATGAAAACGTACCTACTTTATCACCGAATATGACCTTCTGCCAAAGTCAAAATGCCCCAAGCCAAGTTGCCGCAATTAGCGAGGGAAAATATAGGAATGAATGACACAAATGCTCGCACCGACCAACCGCGCAACCCCCTTCATGGTTTGACGCTCGAGGCGATCGTGCGCGCCCTTGAAGCGCACTACGGTTGGGAAGAGTTGGCCCTCAAGATTCCTATCCGCTGTTTTTCGCACGACCCGAGCGTCGGTTCGAGCTTGAAATTCCTGCGCAAAACGCCTTGGGCGCGTGAAAAGGTGGAGAGCCTGTACCTGTTCATGCTGAGGGAGCAAGCGCGCAGGGGGCCTATGCCTATCGGATGCAAATTGCCTACGTCAAATTTGTAGGCACGCACGCCGAATACGACAAGATCGATGCGGCCTCAGTGGATCAGTCATGAGCGTCAAGGAGAGAACCATGGAAATCACCCCCATCCGTACAAAGAAAGATTACCGCACAGCACTGCGCATCGTGTCAAAGCTGGTCGATCAAGACCCCTCGCCTGACACACCAGCAGGCGAACACCTTGATGTGCTCTCTACCTTGATTGAGGCCTATGAACGCAAGCACCATCCGATTGACTTGCCTGACCCGGTAGAAGCCATCAAGTTCCGCATGGAACAAGCAGGGCTGTCGATCAAAGACCTGGAGCCGATGATCGGGCAGGCCAACCGTGTTTATGAAGTGCTTAATTACAAGCGGCCCCTGACGCTGCGCATGATCCGAAATTTGAACAAAGGCTTGGGTATCTCTGCGCAGGTGCTTATTACTGATAGCGCCCAATAAACCGGAAAATTTACCGTTGGCATTTGAACCGCAGT
Source organism: Bordetella parapertussis (assembly GCA_945870575.1). Lineage (GTDB taxonomy): Bacteria > Pseudomonadota > Gammaproteobacteria > Burkholderiales > Burkholderiaceae_C > Limnohabitans. The sequence continues at coordinate 60,050 of CAMBSK010000011.1, forward strand.
GAAAAACCTGAAAGACGTGAAAGCCAAACTGCTGGCCAACCCCGCCGTTCGACAAGCCTATGACGCACAAGCGCCCGAGTTTGAGCTGGCCCGTGATGGGAGGTGGCCATTTCTGAAAAGTCGCCGCATTAAGCTATGTGCCCTTGGCCACCTTCGACTTCACCCTAACTTTGGGCTGGCTCGGCGCTGCCGGTTGGGGCGCATCCAGCAAATCGCGCGTGTTTGGCGCGGCAAGGTAGTTGGCTTTGCTCACCACCTTCTTACCCGTTTTGGCCTCTAGCGCTTTGCGGGCGTTGCCGGCAATCTTTCCGCCCTCTTTGGCGGATGTGCGGTTCTCCACAAAACCCTGAGCGTCGCTGCGGCGGGCAATCTCGGTGGTGCTGGCTTCTCCCAGCATGGTGAAGATCAACTCCAGGTCGGTCATGTGGTCGCGCAGCTTGTTACCGGTCTTCACCAGATCCAGGCCTTTGAGCTGGCTGTGTTCGACGGGCGTCACACCAAAAGTGGCGCGGGCAATTTCGGCGGTGAGTATCGAATACTCTTTGCCCTCGGCCACGCCCCGCGCCTTCCACTCATCGGTCAGCTCTCCACGCACAGAGATGGAGCGCAACCGCTTCTCGATCCATGCCGGCGGGTAACCCTTGGCCTTATAAAGCTCGCGGGCGCGGGCGCTGGCCAGTTCGGGGTTTTCAATTTCTTTGACTCGCTCGTAACCCACCTGCGCCAGCCAGCGTTTGAACGGCTCGGCCTTGGGCGAGGGGATGGACTGGATGATGCGAAACAGGCCTTCGGTGTTGGCGCAATTGGTTTCTCGCATCTTTCCGTCTGAGGTCCGAAGCGCAAGGGGGGTACAAGTTGTACCCCAGTTGGCGTCCAGAGCAGGGTCACGGCTACGCATCTTCTTGATGTATTGCCGTGGATCTGCCGAATCGGTTAACACCACGATGACATCGCTCAGGGCAAACCACCACTCCTCGTTGTGCCAAACACGGCGAATGGTGGTTTCTTGGAATACCGCGATGTGGTGCGCGGGTTCGTTGGGAGGGGTGATTTTGGTCATATTGCGCCCAAAAAACTGTTATTTTATACAGTAGTTTGCCGTTAGATCAATCGCTATTTTTTGCCTGGGCGATGGCAGTTTGGGATGCGCTGCAATCCACCTTCTGGCCTTTAGAACGCGCTGTTTATGCGGGCCTGCCGCAAGGCTTGCCCCGTTCAACCCAGCTTTGGCCAGTTGATTTGAACTTTGCGGTTGTTGGCCAAGCAGTCGCGAAGATACAAGTTGATCAGGCTTTGATAGGGAACCCCTGCATCCTCTGCCATGCTTTTGAAATAGATGACAACATCTTCTGACAGACGCATCGTCACAGGCTTTTTGAGCTTGGATGCATAGGGATTTTTGCGGGCCTTGAGTTTGAGGAGATCGTATTCGACTTTCATATGAGAGCAACTATCTGCAGCGAATGACTGCGTACTGTACAGCGCAGGAGTTGGTCAAAAAAAACCTGAGTTTTGATAGCCCCCGCGGCGCAGTGGGCGCACTAAACTATTGGAAGGAAATTGCCCGCATACATATAAAGCTTGGATTAAGCGAGACCTAGGGGAGATACATGAAAAACCCAAAAGATAGCAAAAAGGCTATACTCGAATCCCAGTGGACTGTGACCCTGCATCCACTGGCGGAACATGAATTACAGACCATTCCCGCCGATATGCAAGCCCGGTTTTTGCACATCGGTGAAATGCTGGAAGAGCTAGGGTCGCAGCGTGTGGGCATGCCGCACATACGGCCACTGGAAAGCAAGCTGTGGGAAATACGCATGACTGGCCGCGATGGTATTGCCCGTGCTGTTTACGCTGCCGTTCAGGGGCGCACTTTGCTGGTGTTGCATGTGTTTGTGAAAAAGACGCAGACCACACCACGAAGCGCGATTGAAACCGCATTGAAACGCTTGGAGGAATCGACGTGAAAAGCCTGAAAGACGTGAAAGCCGAACTGCTGGCCAACCCCGCCGTTCGCCAAGCCTATGACGCACAAGCGCCCGAGTTTGAGCTGGCCCGTGAACTGATTGCCGCACGCACACAAGCAGGCCTGACGCAGGGCGAAGTGGCAGCACGCATGGGCACGACCCAAAGCGTGGTGGCACGCATCGAAAGTGGCAAAGGCACGCCATCCATGCGGACAGTGAAACGTTTTGCCAGTGCGGTGGGAGCGCGTGCCGTGGTGCGTATGGAGCCCTTGAGGCCCGCATGAACGCAAGGTCTGCGCCGTTCAACCCAGCTTTGGCCTTCTGACAGACGCAAGGTCACAGGCTTTGTGTGCTTGGTCCGAGCCAAAATTGTGTACGCTGAGATTCACAAAATCGCTTGGGCTGTAAAGGGAAAAAGATGGAAGCTACCAAAGTAGGTATTCGGGAATTTCGCGCTGGCATGGCTGAATTCATTGCGTCCAGCACGCCAGTTGCTGTGACACGCCATGGTCAAACCATTGGCTACTTCATCCCCACCCACGGCCAAGCCGATGCAGATGTTGCCTCGCTGCAAAAAGCCAGCGCAACCTTGGATAGCCTGCTTGCGGCTAAGCGGGTTGATGTTGAAGCCGTGGTTGCAGATTTCAAATCAGCGCGTAAAGGTGCAAAGGCACCCAAGAAAAGCGCATCTAAATAAAAAATGAGCGACAGAGCGATTGTTCTGGATGCCAACATCCTGATTCGCACGGTGCTGGGTAAATCCACTTTTGCGCAAATTCATTGCCAGATCAATGGGGGTGCTCAGACAGTTACGCGTGATCGACGAGCAGCACTTACGCGTTTGTTAAGGGTGACGTCTCCACCCAAGTGATCGATCACCACTGAAGGACGATCAGGGAACTTGGCCACCAATTCCAGCTTTCCGCCCATGCTTTCCACGTAGTGGCGCATCGTTGAAAGCAGCATGTCGCTGCGTTTTTCCAGACGGGAAATGGTGTCCTGACGCACCCCTAAGGCAGCGGCCATTTGCTCTTGGGTTTGCTGAACTGCAAGGCGAAGGTCTTTGAGTGTCGCCAACTCCATGGCCCGATCTTCCACCCGTTTTTTCCGGTCTTTGGGCAGCGTTGCCATCACGTCATCGAGTTTTCTTGCCATTTTTGGACTCCTTTGTTGATTGACTCAAAGTTGCCAGGTGATCGTCGTAACGCGCATCGGCCACCGTGAGTAAGCGCTTGTAAAACCTTCGCTGATCTGCCCCACCTTTATCGCCACCAACCAGCAAGATCGCTTGTCGTTGGGGATCGAAAGCAAAGGCGACTCGCCAAACCTGACCACTCCAAGAAAACCGAAGCTCTTTCATGTTGCTGTGTCGTGAACCCTTCAGGGTATCGACTGTGGGTCGCCCTAAATCAGGTCCAAAAGTGGCCAGCAACTTGGCATGCGCCAAGAGTTCGTCTTGAAGCTCAACCTCCAAGGCTTCGAACTCAGCATCAAAGGCATCGTGAAATAGAACGGTCCAGGTCATTGGTAAATTATGGACTTAAAGACATATTACGTCAAATTCATTTTGGGCGACAAATAGACTTGTCGGAGATGGCCATTGCTGAAAAGTAGCCTCGTTACGCTATTGGACGGAAATTGTCCATATTAGTTGAAACGCTTGGAGGAATCGACGTGAAAAGCCTGAAAGACGTGAAAGCCGAACTGCTGGCCAAGCCCGCCGTTCGCCAAGCCTATGACGCACAAGCGCCCGAGTTTGAGCTGGCCCGTGAAATGATTGCCGCACGCACGCAAGCAGGCTTGACGCAAGGCGAAGTGGCCGCGCGCATGGGCACGACCCAAAGCGTGGTGGCACGCATCGAAAGTGGCAGAGGCACGCCGTCCATGCGGACAGTGCAACGTTTTGCCAGTGCGCTGGGAGCGCGTGCCGTGGTGCGCATGGAGCCTTTGACGGCTGAATGATTTGCTGCTGCAAAGTAGGCTCAGCGCGGGTGCTGCCGATGCGTTTCAGAGCCAAGAGCGCGCATCATTTGTTTGACATCCGCCACATGAACGTGGGGATTACCCGCGCACGGCGCAAGTTGCTGGTGGGTGCTTCATCCACGCTTTGCAGACATCCGTTTTTTGTGGAGTTGTTGGCTTATGTGAAGGGCGTGGGGGGCTACCGAACAGCGCAAGAGCTGGCCCGCGAACAGATCGCAGCAGGCACGCAAGAGAGCCTTACGCAAGGTACTATGGCGCTCTGACCTCGTTCAGCAAAAATGGAAGCGGTTCAAAATTTGAGCAATTGGTTTTTTCTATCAAGACTTGGCTTTTAGGTAGCCTAGTGTTCGGTAACCTTGCGAATTTCGACTGCTATCACTAGGGTTTCTGGATTCGGCATACGCGTCATTCTCGACATAAACGTGCATCTTATTGTCTTTGACATCGAGCACAACATTCCCCGCTTGGTTATTTGTGATCTTATCGAGCTCGCGTCGATTCCAGGCGTCATATGCTAGATGCTCTGATCTGGCAATTCCAAAAAGTGTCAATCTTGGTTTCAATACATCCAAAAATTTCCACGAGCGGCCTGAGTCACGCCCATGATGAGGAGCAATCAGCAAGTCGCAGTCAGCTACCTCTTGCTCGTGATTTTCTAAGATGTGATCCCAAGTGGCATCGTGAGAGTCGCCGCTGAAGATGATTTTAAATCCCCCAGTGCGATAAATAATTACGTACGAGCAGTCGTTAAAGTCAGTTTTTACATTGGCATCGTCTACTAATTTTTGCGTCGGGGCTATGATATCTAAACCATCACCAGATCCACCGTCGTCACCCACGTTCGCATACTTAAACGACGTTCCCGCCAAGACTTTAAGCGAAGTGGTGCCGACCTCTTTGTCATCTTTAACCTTCGCGTATCGATCCCAATCTTCTTCCTTATAACCATTGAAGCTGCTGAAATCCGGTTTTGGCTTGTCCGCCCCTGAATGCCAAAAGTTGTATACTGGGAGTTCGTCCATTAGGGCATTAAAACCATCCAAGTGATCCATATCAGGATGGGTAAGAATGAAGCGCCAGACGCTGGAAATTCCGAGACCTACTAGGTAATCTTGCGGCTTAGTTGGGTAGGCCTTCATGTTGTAGTTGCCGTTGCCGCCAGTGTTTGCCAGACCGTCATCCTTGATAAATTTGTTGTTTGTTTCTTCAATTGCGGAAAGGTTTCCACACGAAATATCGATCATTGAGACTCTGCCACTGTTGTGTTGGATCAAGATGCAGTCGCCTTCGCCCACGTTTAGAAAGTGAATTGTCGCCATGGGATCACTCCTTCGGCTGAAGTGACGCCGTTGGCTTTGCCTCAGGCTTTGATTGGCGCGATGGCTCTATCCCCCAAACTGTCAAACCGATGTCCTCAATTTTGGCGAGGAAGCGATCAACATTTAGGCCTGCGATAAATGATATTGCCCAAATACCAAGTTGGCTTCCTGTCTGATCTTGCATCGCCCCCAATAGCAATAGACCTGATTTGACAAACAAGTAGCTCACGCCCCCAAGTACCAAGCTAACTATGGGTCTAAGTAAATACCAAGGTAACCAAGCAATGTCCCACTGCTTCCGCACGCAGGCATTGAGATAGACGCCTCTAAGGCAATAAGTCACCCCACCTAGTCCACCAAATAAAACACAGGCCGCCACAACCTTCAATTCACCTTCTAGATAAGTTGCATGACCCAAAGCGATTGCAGCGAGAGCAATCGCGATTGCAAGCATTTCGGCGACCAAGCCTGCTGATACCGCCCAAACTGAAAAATTCATATATACCCTTTTCTAAATTTATTCATCAAAAATCAAGGCCATTAGTTTTGGACTTGCGTGTTTTCTTGACTGCTGGCGCTGGCAGCAAGCTGGTGATGCTTTGGTACAACTCAAACAAAAACGCCACGCGCTCGGCATCGGAGGCGTAGGTCTTTTTGCCACCGCTGGGTTGGTAGGCGGCGTCTACGGCGGTGTCTAGTTTTTGGTGGGCCTTCAGCAAGGCCGGGGGCATGGTCAGTGGGTCGTACAGGTCGGCCAGTGACGAATCTGCAAATTGGGCGCGGGCGTCGAGTACGCATTGCGCGGCTTGTTCGATGGCGTTGCGGTGTTTGTCGCTGAGCGCATCGCCTGCGAAGCCGGGCCAAGGGAAGTTGTTGTAGACGATGGTGTTGGAGTAACGAAACCGACTTTCAAGCCGCCCGCAGGTGAAGCGCATGAAGGCGTTGTGCATCGCGCTGGTCATGACGCTGAAGTGATACAGCGTGGCGTCAGCAATCATGGAGTTTGCATTTCCGCAAATGGTTTCGGAATTACAAAAACCCAAGGGCACATATTGCCGATTCTCCGAACTGTGAAGTGGAATTAGTAGGTAATTGCTTGAGGGTTGTCTTATCTTTTGAAAAAGCGTTGGTGTCCCTGCATCAATTTGTGTTTGTTTATCAGAACTCGTCGTACGCATTTCTTTGACAGCTTGAACACGTTTCATCACTTCGGGCATTTGACGCAGTTCTTTTGGAGGGCAATTCGCCAACCACAAACACCATCGTTGTTTGCTATTAATAAATTCCTCAGCGCCCAAGAATGGACGAATCCATCTGGCGGCTTGTGGTTCGACTGCGAGAAGTGCATTCTTTTCCAAGTCGTCCATAAGCAAATGACCGCCATCGGTAGGTTTGCTGCCATATGTCATTTCAGATACGTCGCAAATGGGCGTGCGCCGTTTATTCAGCAGCACATCCGGCGCATCCACCAAATACGCATTGATGCGCTTGGCAGGCACTGCATGCGGGATGACTTTGATGTCTTCGTATTCGTAAATGGTTTTGACCGCTGGGTCTTGGGGACCAAAGCCCACAATCACGCAATGCACCGCCGCTTTGCCGCTGGCCTCGTTGCTCCACTGAAACGTGCGATGTGCAAAGTGGATGTGCATGCCCATGCGCTGCATCTCACCCCACAGCACAGCCACTTGTTCGCCTTGGGTGATGCTGTTGGTAGATACAAACGCGGCTTGTGTGCCTGTGCGGTTTTGCATGTATTGCGCGGCCAGCACATACCAGCCACACACAAAGTCCAAATCACCCGCACCATGTATGCCGTGCATGACGGCGGCAAGGTCAGTTTTTTGTTCTTTACTTTGGTAAGTCTTTCCCAAGAACGGCGGATTCCCCAACACATAACTACACCTCTGCGCCGGCAACACCTCATTCCATTCCACGCGCAGCGCATTGGCGTTTTGAATGTGCGGCGTGCTTTTCAGCGGTATGCGCGCAAAGTACAAACCAAACTCCACGCTCACGCGCAGGTTCATTTGGTGGTCCACCAGCCACAGCGCCACTTGCGCAATTTGCGCCGGAAACTCTTCAATCTCCATACCGTAAAACTGGTCCACGTTCACGCCAATCAGGCTGTGCACATCCACAGTCATTTGCCCTTTGTGGGTGCTTAGTTCATGACTGGCGCGCAGCACTTTCAGCTCCAGCTCGCGCAGTTCGCGGTAGCTGATCACCAGGAAATTGCCGCAGCCGCAAGCCGGGTCTAAAAACGTCAGTTGCCGCAGCTTTTTGTGAAACTCCAACAGCTTGTTGCGATTAACTTTCACGCTCTCAAACTCGGCGTGCAGTTCATCCAAAAACAGCGGCTTGATCAGCTTGAGGATGTTGGCCTCAGACGTGTAGTGCGCGCCCAGGTTGCGGCGGGCTTTGTCGTCCATGATGCTTTGAAACAAGCTGCCAAAAATGGCCGGGCTGATGGCCGACCAGTCGAGCGCACACGCGTCCAGCAGCGCTTCGCGCATGGCGGTGCTGAAGTCGGCCATGGGCAGGGTTTCTTCAAACAAGCGGCCATTGACGTAGGCAAATTGCCCCAACTGTTCGTCTATGTTTTTGCTGCGTTGTTGCTCTGGCGTGTTGAGCACCTGAAACAGTTGCCCCAAGCGCGGCCCCAAGTCCGAGCCGTCGGGCGCGGTGCGTTCTTCCACCCAGTCACGAAATGCTTGCGCGGGCTGAAAGATGCCGGTGTCGTCGGCAAACAAGCAAAACAGCAAGCGCACCAGCAGCACCTCGAGGGCGTGGCCGCTGTAGCCGCTGGCTTTCAGGGCATCGTGCAAGCGGCCCATGCGCTCAGCCGCTTTGATGTTGACCGAGTCTTCGGCCCGAATGTCTTGCACCTTGTAGCCTGCCAGCAGGCCAAACAGCTTGACGTGTTTGTGCAGGTGCCTAAGCTCAAACTCCACGGTTTCGCCCGTAGCCAAAATACGCACGCGAAAGCGGGCAAAGTCGCAGACCACCACCAACTGGGGCAGCTCGTATTCTTTTAAGTGGTGCAGGTAGTCCACGGCTTGGTCCACCGCGTCGTCCAGGTTTTTGCCGAGTGACTTGTGCTCGACCAGCAGCACGCCGGGCCAAAACAAATCTACAAAGCCTTGCGCGCCGCCTAGCTTTTTGACGTTCAACTCGAAGGTGGCGACGCGCTTGTTGGTGATGCCAAAGATTTCAAAGAAGGCTATCCAAAAGGGCTTGGCTTGGCTGTTTTCGTTGCAGGCGTCGGCCCAGGTCTTACTGAACTGCAATGCCCGAGATTTGATTTCGTTCCAGTTCAGACCCATAAAGTACTCATTTAAAGAGTATTGATAGTACCTTAAAGTAATCTATTTTTAGCTGAATTTAGGTTCAGATTAGTCCATATTTATGTACTATTTGTCAAAAATGCAATGTTGGTGGTCGCTTCAAAAAACTCACCACATTCAGGCTTAGATAGTCTAGATAGATAGCTAGATTAGATTGAACTACAATCATTTACTTTCATCCATTACGGAGCATTTATCTTGCAAGTTCAATTGGCTGAAATCAAAAACAAAATGTCCGAATATGTTCGGGCTGTCCAAAATGGCAGCACGTTTGAAATCACGGTACGCGGCATACCTGTGGCCATGCTGACGCCGATCAACAAGCCATTAACCAAGGCTGGGTTTCAAGCGCGCGTGTCAAGTTTCATGGCTGACCCCGACACGCCCAAATTGGATATAAATGCAGCTTTGAAAGAAGGCCGCAAGTGAAGCTTGTAGTTGATAACTCCGTGGCAATGCGCTGGCTGTTTGCAGACGGGTCAGAGGCGGACCGTCAATATGCCAACGAAGTGGCTGCATTGGTTGAAACTGCAGAAGTACACGTACCCGCCTTGTTTGTCACAGAGGCTGCGAATGTCATTTCGAGGGCCTTGAAGTCAGGCGTAATCACCCCACAGGAATGTGAATCCCGGTTTGATTTGCTCAATGCCATGCAAGCAAACATTGACCCGATTGAATCAACACATTCAACGAAGACACTGGCCATTCAAGCATTTGAACTGGGGCTCTCTGCCTACGACGCCAGTTATTTACTGTTGGCCCAAAAACTGGGCTGCCCGCTCGCAACGCTGGACAAGGACTTGCGTCGGGCTGCGAAAAATTGTAGGGTTGAGATTGCAGGGGTTAGGGCTTAATTAGGATTAGGCTCACGAGCAGAAATCTAGTTGACTGAACTCATTGGGCGAATATTTAAAATTTTCTTGTCCCAGCCGCCAACCTTTGCCCTGCAAATTTTTAACTTACTTTTTGCAAGTGCTGCTGGCCTTTGCGCCCCCAAAACGCTAGGATAGCCCCAAGCCTTGGAGTGACCTCATGACCTCAGAAATTCAACTGCCCAAAGTCGTTCAAACCCGCATCAACCGTTTGGCTCAGGCAACCGGGCGTAGCCCCGCGACCATGCTGCGCTTTGTCCTAAGAGATGGCTTTGAAGCTGTGGAACGCAGCATCAAGGAAAACGCCGTGGCCGATGCCCAGTTTGCCAGTGGCGCAAGCGTGACCCACAACGATGTCTTGCGCGAAGCCCGCGAAGTGCTGAGCCAGGCCAAGCGCGACGTGCGTGCTGCTGCATAACGCCCCCGACATGGGCGTGCCCGCTCCAGTCTCTGGTGTTCGAACTTATGCCGTTCCTAAGACGGGCCACAGTTTTGACTACCGAACCACACGCCAAGAAATCCGTATACAGCGCTGGTACAGGCAAAGACAGCAGCCTCTGAACACTCCATCACCATGAGCAACTTTGCCTTCTTGGCCCATCTGCTCTTGGCCAAGTATGCCGATCACCTCCCGCTGTACCGTCAGGAGGCCATTTACGCTCCGAGCTGGAGCTCCGCTCACAAGCTCGACACTGGCGCCCTGGGAACGCGTGCCGTGGTGCACATGGAGCCTTTGACGGCTGCATAAAGTTTTTGCAACAGCTAGAGTCGGTGCCATCCGACCAGTCATGCCGAGCATAAAATGCCTAAAACACAGGCTAATTTGAAAAAAATCATCATCATTGCAGGACCCAACGGCGCAGGCAAAACCACATTTGCCCGTGACTTTTTGCCTGCTGAAGCCCAAACGCTGCGCTTTATCAACGCCGACTTGATTGCTGCGGGCTTGGCTCCGTTCAATCCAGAGACAGCATCTTTCAAGGCTGGGCGACTAATGCTGGAAGAAATTGATGAATGCGTAGCTGCCGGACACAGCTTTGCTTTTGAAACTACGCTGTCAGGCTTGGCCTACTTGAAAAAGATAGCCTTATGGCAAGCCCACGGCTACCAAGTTAAGCTGTGGTTTTTGTCATTGCCCAATGAAGACATCGCAGTATCAAGAGTCGCCCGCCGTGTTTTGCAAGGTGGTCACAACATTCCTGAAGACGTTATTCGCAGGCGGTTCAAAGCAGGCTTAGAAAACTTCCATGAGCGTTATAGCGAGGTAGTTGATTCATGGGTCTTCTTTGACAGCTATCACCGCCCCCCCATATTGATTGACTGGAGTAACAAATGAATCCCAAAGATATCCGTACCTCTACTGACCCAGATTTGGCAGGTTCATATGCAGCGATGCTTCGTGCAGCCAAGTCGGCAGAGGATCTAGCAATCAAGACCAACACCAGCATCCTTGTGTCAGTTGATGGCAGAGATGTTGAATTGACGGCTGCTGATTTGATCAAGCTTCGTGACCAAGAAGCACAGCAGTCACACCATTAAGCCGTTTAGACGCTCACCTACTGGCCAGCTTCGCGCTGGCTTTTTTTGTGCACCCTGCTTTCGCACAGTTGATAAGTATAAGGCGCACACCTACCAAGCATCAGTTCGCGCTAGCGCTCAGTGCCGGTGAAATATGAAAGTTGGGTTGCGTTGAAATTTTTCATCTGTAGTCCGTCCTATGTGACTGCAGTTTGTTTTCAGACATACAGATGGACAACCGACACTTGGTAACCCGAAAAATTGGACGCATACCGAACAAAATACCTTGAAATAACAGCATCAAGATGCTATTATTTCAATAATGTTTACACGCCTCAAACGCAAAGAACTCCAAAACGCGCTGCTGCGGTCGCCCGCCGTGGTGCTGTTGGGTCCACGCCAAGTGGGTAAAACCACGTTGGCTCTCGACGTTGCGCTGCCCGATGGGGGCTACCTTGATTTGGAGTCGCCGGAAGACCGCAACAAGCT
>CAMBSK010000012.1 GCA_945870575.1 Bordetella parapertussis
GATCGGCGTGCCCATCTACACCATTTTGGAGATTGTGCGATCTAGCAAGTTTCATCCTGTCAGAGGCGCGTCAGAGGTGATTGACGGCTTGATCAATTTGCGCGGCAAAGTGGTCACCGTCATCAATACCGGCATCGCATTTGAAACTCACAAAGTACTCATCAGCGATGAGTCGCGCATTTACATATTCAAGAACAACGCTGAGTTGAAAGAGCTCACCGACATCGACAGCGATGAAGATATGTCGCCGGACAACATTGGCCTGCATGTCGAAAAAATCGAGGGCGTGATCAACGTTGACAAAGAGGAACTGCAGCCGGTGCCGACCAACATGGCGCATCCTTTCTACCAACATGTGGTGCGTCGAGGTGAGGACTTCATCATCATCCTCAAGCCCTCTAAAGCCATTATTTTGAACTCCACTGAGACGGTGAAACCATGAAGCAAGCCCAAGACATCATGTTCAATATTTACAACCCGGTCATCACTTTCGAGCACCGTGCCGCTTACGACATGATCGTGAGCCAATTGCAAGAAATTTTCCCTATTTGCAACCAAGGCAAGTGCAAGGCCTTGGAGGTGACGGACGACCCGCAAAAACAAAAACAGATCAATGACTTGATGGAAAAGGTGGAGTTTTTCTCGGACAGCTTGATCAACATCACCAAGGTTTTTTTCGATCAGCTCTACCGTGCCAAAGAAGGGTCTTCTGAATCGATTTCTTACTCGATGGCGAAAATTAAAATTGACATGATGGAGCGCAGCCTGCTCGAGCGCACCTGCGATGTACGCTGGTGGGCGTTGGAGAAAGCTTTTTGGCAATGCATCGAAGTCTCGAATGCAGCGCATGACAACAAAGAAGGCAAAAGTAAAACTGCGGGCAAAACCACGCAACACAGCACCCATCAGCAAGCCATCGACTTGGCCTGCACGCGTTTGGAAGACATTCGCAGCTCTTACACCTTGTACCGTGACTTGGTGATAGTCAACGCGCAAGGTACGGTAGTGGCTAGTTCCAATGTCGATCGAAAACACCTGACGTTGGGCTTGGATGTGTCCGACGAAGCCTGGTTTCAACGCGGCTTGCAAACCAAGGATGGTACTGATTACCACGTGCAAGACATTGCCATCTCTAAGCTTGAAGACCAAGCTTCATTGATCTATGCCACAGCCATTCGCGCCAACGGGGATGAAAACGGTGAGGTGATTGGCGTGATGGGCGTGTTGTTTGACTTTCAAGGTGAATGCCAAATCATCTTGGACGACTATCTTCCCAAAGGCCCCGAGGGGGATATATTGGATGGTTGGTTTTCGTTTTTCACCAACCGACAAGGTAAGGCGATTTGCTCCAGCGACCAGTATTTCATTCCTTTTGGCGCATCTCCCGAGTTGCCACGCAGCCATCGCCATTTGAGCAAGCCCGGTGAGTCACAAGTGTCTACCGGTATCTTTTTTGGCACCCGTTCCTTACTGGTGTCCTACCACTCGGCGGGCTTCAATGAGTACGAAGGATTAGGCTGGACCAGCCATTTGGTGTTGCCCATCACCGCCATCTTCGAGCGCGTTAGCGACAGCAAGGTGTTTGGCATCACGCCCAAAGAACGGATGAGTTCAAGCTTGATTCCAGAGCAAAACCGTCAAACTTGCCAAGAGATACAGCGCAACAAAGGTGATATTCAACTCATTTCAATCAATGGCATCGTGTTGGCCACTGACTTGGGCAAAGCAGGCAAAAGCTTCATGCCCATCTTTGACCAAATCACCGAGACTGGCAGTTCAACCACAGGCAAGATGGAGCTGCTGCTCTCGGAGATGTCGGCTGACATGTTGCAGCAAAACCTACAAGCCCTGACCAACCTGAGCCAACAAGCCATCGAATTGATCGATAGAAATTTATTTGAGCGCGCCGCCGATGTGCGTTGGTGGTCTACCGACCATGTGTTGTGGGAGTGCTTGCAATCCAAGGACAAGAAACATCTGGATACTATCAATAAGCGTTTACAAATAATCAACGCTTCTTACACGATGTACCGCGACTTGGTGGTCGCTGATGCCAGTGGTCGCATCGTGGCCAACTCTAAAGTAGAAAACCGTGACAAGCTAGATGGAATGAGTGTGGCTGACCAGTACTGGTTCAGGCAAGGTATGCAAATGTCAAAGCTGGTGCAGTTTGCTGCGCAGGACGTGTGTGATTCGGAGCTTGAAAATGAAAACACCTCCTTGATTTACTGCTCGGCTGTGCTGGAAAACGGGCAACGCAGTGGCAAACCAGTGGGTGTTTTGGGCATCATGTTTGATTGGGAAAACCAAGCGAAACCCATTTTGGCCGATTGCTTGCCACGCATCAACAACGAAGTGGCACACGGTGGCGCGGCCTTTTATGTCAACCGCGAGCGTATGGTGATTGCCACCACCGATGACACCCATTTTCCGATCAACCGGGTGGTGCCTATCCCGCCTGAAAACGTTAATCTGAAAGACGGCCAAACGGCTTCGGGCATATTCAGCGCCAATGGGCGTAAATACATCATTGGCTCCTCAGGCAGCAGTGGTTACCGCGAATACAAAGGCCTAGGTTGGACTGCACATGTCGTACGCGCCATCGATTGAACTGATGGCAAACGTCTCGGCCAGCAAGCGTGCTGCCTTGTCGCACCGCGCCATGGTGGCCTACGCCAACGCGGAATTTGTGCAAGAACTGGCCACTCAATGCATGCGCTATGGCGTGGGTTTGAGCATGTGTCATGACAACGCGTCTTTAGCCGAGTCTTTGGTCAAGGGTAAATTCAATGTGTTGTTTCTCGAATGCGATGTGTTGATTGGCGAGTACAGCGGCTTGATTTCAGAGTTGCAATCTCACAGAGCGCTGGGAAATTTGTTCATCGTGGTGTATTGCCAAGAAGAAATCAGTCAAGAGCGCGCCCGTTCGTTCATGGGTGCCAACGCCTTGGTGAGTGGTGACTTCAGCGATGACAAATTGGCAAAGTTGGTTAAACGTGCGTTCTCTTTACCCAAGCAAATTTGGTTGCTTACCAGTCGTTCTCAAAAAGAATTGGTACTGGCCTTGCAGCAAATCGGCTATGACGTGGTGGTCACCGACAGCGTGCAAGTCAGCGCCGATATGAAGCAACACCTGACACCTGACTTGATTGTGTGCGACCACAAAATGGAGAGCAGCAGCGCCATCGAGGTGCAGCAACAGCTCGCAGACATTGATTGTTTCAAAAGCGCGCCATTCATGGTCACCTTCAATGGCCGCGACGTGCATGAGATAGAAAAGCTGATCAAAAGTGAAGTCGGCGATATTTTGCTCTCGCCTTATGCCAGCGCGCAAAATCTGAAAAAGATACAAGACATCTGCCCATTGGCGCCAAAAGGCCGAAGGCTACGCGCCTTGGTCGTGGACGACAGCCCCACCATTCGCAGCCTGATCGTGGCTAAGTTCAAAGAGCTGGACTATCAAGTGGAAACCGCCAGCAATGGGTTTGAAGGCTATAAAGCGGTGCAGCGCTTCAAGCCCGACATCATCACCTCGGACTACGACATGCCGGTGTTGAACGGCTGGCAGTTCTGCTGCGAGGTGCGCGCGCACGATGACTATAAAGATATTCCGATCATCATGATCACCACGCGCGCCACCGACCTTGACCTGAAGAAGGGCGAACTACTAGGCGTGTCGGCCTATCTCACCAAACCATTCACACGCCAGGAGTTGAAAAAATCTATCGACACGGCGGTGCTGGCCGCTAAAGCCAAAAAAGAGCAAGAGATTATTGCCAAGTTTGTCGCCGCCGACACCTTGAAAGCGGTCAACCATATGCTCGATAGCGGGCAGGGTTTTGAGAACGGCGAAGAAAAACACATCACTATTTTGTTCTCTGACATTTGCGGCTTTTCCAGCAAATGCGAACGTTATTCGGCACGCAAAATCGTCAAGCTGCTCAACAGCTACTTTGACTTGATGGTCGATATATTGACTGAACATGGTGCCATCATTGACAAGTTCATTGGCGACGCCATCGTGGCGCGATTTGATTCGGGCAACCAGGTACTGGACGCGCAAAACGCGGTCATGGCCGCTTGGCGCATGCAAGAAAAGCTTTTGCAATTCAATCTCGACTCTTTTGAAGAAATTCAAATTCGGGTGGGCGTCAACAGCGGCGTCGTTATTTTGGGCAATCTGGGCAGCACCCGCCATCGTTTGGAATACGCCATGGTGGGCGACAACGTCAATATTGGCCAACGCTTAGAGAGCGCCGCACCCAATACGAAATGTATGATTTCAGAAGCCACCTACCTATTGGCCAAAGACAAGGTCTTGGTGGGTGAGAAATCCGAAATCAAAGTCAAAGGCAAGGCCGAGCCAGTGATTGCCTACGTCATTGAGGGTTTGCAATGAAGACATTTATGTTTCAAACCAGGACTCTTCAGATGCGAGCACGCCCATGATTTCCACGCCACTGCTTTTTTCTGTTGATGTTGATCGGCTAAGCAAGTACAAGAACAACTTCTTGAAATCGAGTCTGGGCATGGATGCCATTCAATCTGGCGAGTTGTCCAGCGATGAGCGACTGTTCCTGGCCTTGTTGGACACCAATTTACTTAATGTCAACATGTTGCCGGCGAAGAAAAAAATCATTTCAAGTGGTCAAGAATTTGATGAGGCCTACTTCATCACCAGCGGAGCGGTTTGTGCCACGCGCGGTGACAAAACCTTCTTACTAGGTCCGGGCGCTGTATTGGGGCTGGCTGAAGGCATGGTCGGTATTCCTTCGCGCTACACGCTTACGGCGCATACCGCATTGAAAGTCAAGATCATTGCGTTTCACAAGGTAGACAACATCGTGCACCAATTACCGTCAGAAATGAAGTCGATTCTGGTCAGCCTCATCAAACGAAACTTGACCGTCAAGTGATTCGGATTCAGCCATGAAAAATTTTTCTCAAGAAGAATTCACCGCAGGGGAGAATATATTTCGTGCAGGTGACCAGGCTACACATTTGTATTTCTTAGAAAAAGGCGAGGTCGAGTTGACGGATTCTTCGGGCAATGTTTTCGGTTCGATTTCGCAAGGACAGTCGTTTGGTGAAGCCGCGATTTTATCCGGTGGTATCCGAGCTGCCAGTATTCGCGCAAAGACCAATGTCATCTGCAAAAAAATCAACAACGAAGACGTTTCGGAGCTGTTGAAGAGCTATTCCCCTCTTTTGGTGGTTATTTTGGAGTCCTTGTTGCTTCAGCTTTCAATGAACAACACCATTAAAAAGACCGTGCGTTAATCATGAATAACCAAGCGCAACTTCTGCAATTAACCGCAGACGATTGGCAAGCCTGTCTGGATGAATCGTTGCTGTCTTTGCGCGCTTCATGGGTGCAAGACTGGATGGGTTTGCCTCAGGTTTTGCAGGCCAGTATGGCGTTTTTGCAATTGAAGGAAACCACGCTCTCGGCGGCGGCCAGCAGCATGTTGGCTGCCGCCTTGGATGTTGCAAGCTATAGCGAGTCGCGCTTTCAACACAATAACCCATCGGATGAGCCAAAGTACCACAACCGATTGCACACCGCTGACGTCATCACCACCATGGCTTTGCAAATGGCTATTGAAGCCAAACTCTCTGGCAAGTACGAATCCGATTGGTTGGCGGCAGGTTTGTTGGCGGCGGCGGGTCATGACTTCATGCATTCAGGTCAAGTGAACGCGGCCAAATTTCAGATTGAAATGCTCTCTTGTACGTACATGCGCCCTTTCTTAACCAAGCAGGCGGTGCCTGAGTTATGGGTGCAACGCATTGAGACGGCTATTGTTCGGACCGACTTTACATTGACGCCACAAAACCACCGGCTGGTTCAAGGCGTCGATTTTGAATGGAACCAAGCCTGGTTAAATGTGTTGTTGAATGAAGCAGATATCTTGCCCAGCAGTATCCCAGTTTTGGGGCAATCTTTGAGTCAGGCACTGTCCCTGGAGTGGATGTTGATTGGTTATGAGGCTTATAAAACGGTAGCTACGGTGCAAGGACGAGAGGCTTTCTTGAGGAATTTGCTATTTTCCAGTGCGTCTTCTCGAGCTTTGCAGGCGCCTCAGCGGTGCCGGTTGCAGTTGGCACAGACGCACGCTTGAGCGCCCAACAAAGAAAAAGCCCCGCAAAACGGGGCTTTCAAGACGGTTGGTATTTTAAAATCAAGCTGCAGTAAGCCAGTAGCCTGCGTTGAATGGACTGCTCATGCGCAAAGCCAACGGCGACACATCAATCAGTTTGTCGGTCGGCATTTTTTCGCCGTCACCCAGTTCTATGCCTGTGGGCTCTATGCCGTCGGCGCGCTCTGCGGCGGCCGCACGTGCCACCGAGAACGAATAAAAACAGCGAAATGAGACTTTGCGCTCGCCCCAGAATTCAGCGGCTTCGCGGAACACATCCAATAACTGCTCGCGTGCTTCCTTGTCAAACTTGGCGTGGGCGGGAATGTGTTCAAGCACCAGGATAAAGCCGGGCTGTTGGCCTGACTTGTACAAGGCATCGCTCATGCAGTCGAACAAGGTGTCAAAGTTCTTGCCTGCTTGCTGCGAGAAAGTGAACTGTTGTGCCGTCATATCCAGAATATCCTGCTTGCTCAAGGCATTGGCCAAGTTGGCATACAGGAAGTGGTAACCCAGTTGCGCTGCAGCAGTTTGCAAGTCCTCCACGCGAAAAGCACGTATGGATTGAACGATATTTGTTTTGACTGTACGAAGAGGCATGTCCGTCGCCATGTTATTCCTGCAATGTGCGAGCGCAGAATCCGGGCGAAAGTCAACTGTGGATAAGTTGTCTACAACGCACTGTCAAAGTGCAGCGACCGGTTTCCGAACTCGGGTTAACCCGAAAAATTCGATTCAATGATTATCCTGCAAACACGCTAAATTTGCAAGGATCGACAGATGCAACAGTGACAGCAGCAGGGCCTAAGCCTGTATGTGTGTGAGTACTAACAACTTATAGCTGCCTTATCTGACCGCATTTATATCGGCAACAGCAATGGCTGTCATGTTCACAATACGGCGTACCGTGGTGCTGGCGGTCAGGATTTGCACCTGCTTGGCCGCACCCAACAGAACCGGACCGATGGCAATATTGCCGCCAGCAGCCGTTTTCAGCAGGTTGTAAGTGATGTTGGCTGCATCCAGGTTCGGCAAAACCAGCAAATTGGCATCCGAGAGCAGTGTGCTGTTGGGCATCAGGACTTGGCGTGCTGCGCTGTCGATGGCGACATCGGCGTGCATTTCACCGTCTATCTCCAACCAAGGGGCAAGTTGCCGCACCAGCGCCAGCGTACGGCGCATTTTCAGCGCGGTCGGATGGTTGCTGCTGCCGAAATTAGAATGCGACAGCAACGCGGCCTTGGGTTCGACGCCGAAGCGCTTCATTTCTTCTGCCGCCATGACGGTAATCTCTGCCAATTGTTCGGCCGTCGGGTCGTAGTTGATGTGCGTATCGACAAGAAACAACTGGCGCTCTGGCAGCAGCAGTGCGTTCATGCACGCATAGGTGCTGACACCGGGGCGCAAGCCTATGACTTGGTCTACATATTGCAGATGTGAGTCCGGTGTAGACCAGGTGCCGCAGATCAGGCCGTCGGCTTCGCCCTTGTGCACCATCATGCAGCCGATCAGCGTTAAGCGCCTGCGCATGTCTATCTTGGCCAATTGTTGGGTCACGCCTTTGCGCTCGGTCATGCGGTGGTAGCTTTGCCAGAAATCGCGGTAGCGGTGGTCGTCTTCCACGTTCACCACCTGGTAATCCACGCCTTCGGTCATGCGCAAGCCGAAACGCTCAATACGCTGGCTGATGACGGAGGGGCGGCCGATCAAAATTGGTTTGGCCAGAGCTTCATCAAGCACGATTTGCGCGGCGCGCAGCACGCGCTCGTCTTCGCCTTCAGCAAAGCAAATGCGTTTTCTGGTTCCGCGCTTGGCTGCGCTGAATACCGGTTTCATGGCCGCGCCCGAGGCATACACCAGCGATTGCAGTTTTTCGCGGTAGGCGTCCATGTCAGCGATAGGGCGTTGCGCCACGCCGCTGGCAATCGCTGCTTGCACCACAGCGGGCGCAATTTTCATCATCAAGCGCGGGTCAAACGGTTTGGGAATCAAATATTCAGGGCCGAACGCCAAGGTTTCACCGGCATAGGCAGCGGCCACCACTTCGCTTTGCTCGGCTTGCGCCAATTCAGCGATGGCGTGCACCGCAGCCACTTCCATTTCCGGGGTGATGGTGGAGGCGCCTGCATCCAGCGCGCCGCGAAAGATGTAAGGAAAGCACAGGACGTTGTTGACCTGGTTGGGGTAGTCGGTGCGGCCGGTGGCCATGATGGCGTCGTTGCGCACTTTCAAGACTTCTTCGGGCAGGATTTCCGGCGTTGGATTGGCCAGTGCCAGTATCAGCGGCCGCGCAGCCATCACTTTGACCATGTCTGGTTTGAGCACGCCGCCGGCCGACAGTCCCAGAAACACATCGGCATCAGCTATGACCTCGGCCAGAGTGCGCGCCGAGGTTTTTTGCACGAACTCGATTTTGTCTTCGTCCATCAATTCGGTTCGGCCTTCATAAACCACGCCGGCCAAATCGGTGACCCAGATATTCGAGCGCGGCATGCCCAGTTTCACCAGCATGCCCAGGCAGGCCAGTGCGGCGGCGCCCGCGCCAGAGGCGACGAGTTTGACTTTGGCAATGTCTTTGCCAACGACCTTCAAGCCGTTCAAAATAGCCGCGCCGACCACAATGGCAGTGCCGTGTTGGTCGTCGTGGAAGACCGGAATCTTCATGCGTTTGCGCAGCTGGCGCTCGACGTAAAAGCAATCCGGCGCTTTGATGTCTTCCAGGTTGATACCGCCGAAAGTCGGCTCCAGTGACGCAATGATGTCGACCAGTTTCTCCGGGTCTTTTTCGTTGATCTCGATATCAAATACATCGATACCGGCAAATTTTTTGAACAAAACGCCCTTGCCTTCCATCACCGGCTTGGCAGCCAGCGGGCCGATGTCGCCCAGTCCCAGCACCGCTGTGCCGTTGGTGATGACGGCGACCAGGTTGCCACGGCTGGTGTATTTGTAAGCGTTGTTCGGGTCTTTGACGATTTCTTCGCAAGGCGCGGCCACACCGGGCGAATACGCCAGCGACAAATCATGTTGGTTGACCAGTTGCTTGGTCGCTTGAATGGCGACTTTGCCCGGGGTCGGGAACTCGTGGTATTCGAGCGCGGCTTTGCGTAATTGAGCCCGGGCTTGCGGACTGGTGTGGTCGGCCGCTGCCGTCTTGGGGTCACTCATGCGTATCTTTCGGTAGGAGGCAGGTCAAAACTTGAAGGTGTATTCCAGCAAGACAGAGTCGCTGTCCAGGGCTTGGCTTTCAGCCTGCCAGGAGCGCACCCAGTTAATTTCAATGCGGTGCTTATCAGCAAGATTAAAACCGGGGCCCGAGCGCAGCTTATTAAAGCCCTGATCAGTTGTTTGATCCAGCGCGCGTTGTATGCGCACGCCCAGCATAAAGTCGAAAAAACCGTATTCAACACTCAGCGCCGCATCTGAATACCCGTACCAGAATCTGGCGCTGTCACTTTGGCTGCGCCCGAGCAGGCCGCGGAAATACATGCCCAGGTGGTCAGCCAAGGCGACGTCTTTGCGCGCCCGTATGGCCAATCCATGCGCATTGCTGTAAGTGTTGCTGACAGTGCTGCTGTCTGTATCTCGATCGGTGATTATCAGCAACTCGACCCGGTTGACAGCGCCGTTTTTAAAGCTCAAAGCTGGCAACAGCGTGACGGAATTCGCTACCAGCGATTTGTCCGCCGAGGTATCACGCTCAAACCCTATGCCTAACTCGGGCTGCCCGCCCCACAGTTGCGTCTGCGCCTTTGCTGCTGTGCATGAGAGCGCGGCGCTCAGGCTGGTTAGGCAGACAAATAGCGCGTAATGACGGCGGGCTGGGAAAAAAGTCTTCATGTCTTGATTTTGCCTCAGCTTATCGCCGTGTGGAATGACAGCTGCTGTGCGGGCGCTACACCGGCGCAAGGAGCTTGGATTAAAACTCGACCATTTCGAAATCGGCCTTGGACACGCCGCAATCCGGGCAGGCCCAGCCTGCTGGTACATCGGCCCACAGCGTGCCCGGGGCAATGCCATCTTCCGGGCGTCCGGCGGCCTCGTCATAGGTAAAGCCGCAAACAATACAAACATAGGTTTTGTGGGTGTCGCTCATGAAAAATCCTGCCTGATCCGTTGATAAGTTGACACAGAGTATCGCTAAATCTTGTGGCCGGCTATGGACAAGGCCGGGAGAGCGCAGGTCTTAAGCGCGCATCAAAGCTTCAATCTCATCCGCATCCACGGGTACGCCCCGGCTGATCAACTCACAGCCTTTCTCGGTGACGATGGCATCGTCTTCAATCCGTATGCCGATGTTCCAGAACTGCTCGGGCACGCCTTCGCCCGGGCGCACGTAAAGCCCTGGCTCCAGCGTCAGCACCATGCCCGGGTGCAGCACGCGGCTGGGGCGCGGTTGCACCACCACGCCGGTGATCGGGTCAGCCTTGGGCGGCTCGGTGTTGGCCTCGCCAGGCTCGACATAACTGCCACAATCGTGCACATCCATGCCCAGCCAGTGGCTGGTACGGTGCATGTAAAAAGGGAAGTAGGCTTTTTTCTCGATCACATCTTGTAGCGTGCCGTGTTTGTCGTGCGACAAGAGACCGACATCCAGCAGCCCTTGAGACAACACTGTCAGCGCGGCTTCATGCGGATCGATGAAGCGCGCGCCTGCGCGCGTGGCGTTCGCCGCTGCATATTGCGCCGCCAACACAATGTCGTAGAGCGCGCGCTGCGGGCCAGTGAATTTGCCGTTGGCTGGAAACGTGCGGGTGATGTCAGACGCATAACCGTCGAGTTCGCAACCCGCGTCGATCAGCACCAAGTCACCGTTGCGCACAGGCGCGGTATCGGCGCGGTAATGCAAGACGCAGGCGTTCGCACCGGCGGCTACGATGGAGGTGTAGGCCGGAAACTGCGAGCCGTGGCGACGGAACTCATGCAGCAATTCGGCTTCCAAATGGTATTCGCGCACATCTTGGCCGTCGCGCAACATGCGCGCACTCAGTTGCATGGCGCGCACATGGGCGCCCGCGCTGATCTGCGCGGCGCGGCGCATGGTGTTTTGTTCATGCACGTCTTTGAGCAAACGCATTTCATCCAGCAACACGCACACATCTTGCTGCACCGACGGACAGGATACGCCCATACGCACACGGGCTCGCACTTTGTTCAACCAGCCATCGATTTGTGAGGACAAGGTTTCGTGGGTGGCAAACGGGTACCAGACGCTGGTTTGGTTTTCCAATAGCTTCGGGATTTGCGCGTCCAACTCGGCCACTGAAAACGCCTGGCTCACTCCTAAAGCAGCAGGCGCTGCAAGCGGGCCCAAACGTATGCCGTCCCAAATCTCGCGTTCCAAGTCTTTGGACTGACAAAACACAGTGCTGCGGCCATTAGCTTGGATGACCAGCCAAGCGTTGGGTTCGGTAAAGCCTGTGAGGTAATAAAAATAACTGTCGTGTCGAAACGGAAAATCGGCGTCGCGGTTGCGTGCTCGCTCAGGAGCGGTGGGGATGATGGCCACTCCGCCATTGCCCAGTTGGGCGGCTAAAGCGGCGCGGCGTGAAGAGTATAAAGAGGTCATCTCACGATTGTAGGAGGGGGCAACGTGGTCAGAGGCTCAGGGGTTATGGGCCACCATGGATTGGAAATGCAAGCCATTGAAGCAGCCAGGCGGCTCAATGGACTTGAACCCCAAGCGCTCATACACAGGAACTGCAAACAGCGATGAACGCACTTTGAGCGTTTCGCCGAACGCCCCGCTGTTCTTTGCAAATTGCCACAGCAGTTGGCCTATGCCTATTTTTTGTTGTTCTGGATAGACAAAAAAATACTTAATGGAAGACTTGCCTTCGATCGCCAAAACGCCTGCAATGGCCTGGTCATGCATGGCCAACAAAAAAACCATGCGTTCCGATGCAAGCAAGCTTCCAAATAGGCCGCCATTTCTTCGCGCGTAAGCAAATGGTCTGCGTCATCTTAGGGGGTGGTGAGGGTCTGAGCCATGGTTTACTTCTCCAAGTTTTTCGCCAACTGCAAGGCTGTTTGAATGTCTGTGGGTTGACTGCTCTTGTCACCGCCAGCCAAAAGAATCACGAAATCTTGGCCTCGCTGAGAGTGTCAAGCGGTTGGTTATTTATTCAACTGCGCCAAACGCTCTGGCGTTCCCACATCTATCCACAAGCCTTGGTACAGCGAAGCTGTCACCAAACCCTCGTCCATGGCGCGTCGCAATAAGGGGGCCAGCGGCGCTTTGACGGATTGCGGGTTGCCTGCGGGAATGCCGCATCGGGCCTCGCTGAAAAATACTTTTTTGTAAAGCGCGATGGTGCTGAAGGTGTAGCGCGGTGCTTCATCTGAAGCAGAGTATGCACCGGCACCAGTGAATGAACCAGTGTTTGCATCCGCACTGTTCTGGGGTGTCGTTGTGGGGCGTGGCAGATTCAAAGCCAATCCATCGGCCGACAAACCAAAGTCACCTTGTGGGTTGTGTTCGGGGTTGGGCACCAGCCAAATATGCGCGAGTTGCGGACTGGCTTTGAAGCGCGCCGCACGGTCAGCAGAAAAAACAAAATCCGGCACATACACATCGCCCGCCGCTACCCAGAACACCTCATCCAGCAGTGGCAAGGCGCGCACTATGCCGCCTGCGGTTTCCAGAGCCTCGCCCGCGCCCCGACCTTCATGCGAATAAAGCAATTGCATTTGTTTTGAGGCATCACCCCCCGCAACGAGTGGCGGCGTTAAATGTGTGCCAAACGCCGGTTCAATCTGATCGCCCAGCCAGCCAGTATTGATCAC
Source organism: Bordetella parapertussis (assembly GCA_945870575.1). Taxonomy (GTDB): domain Bacteria; phylum Pseudomonadota; class Gammaproteobacteria; order Burkholderiales; family Burkholderiaceae_C; genus Limnohabitans. The sequence goes on from CAMBSK010000012.1 coordinate 12,927, forward strand.
GACCGACCCGACACCGGCGCGCGCCAAGGCTTGTAAGTGATAGTCAAGCAAGTGTCGGTCGTGTACTTGGAGCAGTGGCTTGGGACAGGTATCAGTAAGCGGGCGCATGCGCTCGCCCCGGCCCGCGGCAAGAAGCATGGCCTGCGCTTTGACAGAATTTGAAAGAGTTAGCGCGGGCTTGGTCACAGTTGCAGAGTTTAGCCAGAGCTTGCCCGATCAAAGCAAAGGCATGAAACAATTCGCCCGCTAACTTTAAATGCTTTAACCCGCCATGGCAGGTATGCGGGAACAACAAATCTGTTTGGTTAAAATACCAGGTTCCCCTTTTCACACCACTTTTACGGAGCCGCCCATGGCGAACCACCAACAAATGGCCAGTGCGATTCGCGCATTGGCAATGGACGCGGTACAACTTGCAAATTCCGGTCACCCCGGCGCGCCCATGGGCATGGCGGATATCGCCGTCGCCTTGTGGGGCGAGCATTTGAAACACAACCCGACCCACCCGCATTGGGCTGACCGCGACCGCTTCGTGCTGTCCAATGGCCATGGATCCATGTTGATTTATGCCTTGCTGCACCTGACCGGCTACGACTTGCCGATGAGCGAGTTGAAAAACTTCCGCCAGTTGCACAGCAAAACCGCCGGGCACCCCGAGGTCGGTATCACCCCCGGCGTGGAAACCACCACCGGTCCGCTCGGCCAGGGCATCACCAACGCGGTCGGCATGGCATTGGCAGAAAAACTGTTGGCCTGCGAATTCAACCGCCCCGGCCATGACATCGTCGACCACCACACCTATGTGTTCATGGGCGACGGTTGCATGATGGAGGGCATCAGCCACGAGGCCTGCGCTTTGGCAGGTGCTTGGAAGCTGAATAAATTGATCGCCTTGTACGACGACAACGGCATTTCCATTGACGGCAAGGTCACGCCCTGGTTTATCGATGACACACCGGCGCGATTCAAAGCCTACGGCTGGAACGTCATCACAGTCGACGGCCATGATGTGAACGCGGTATCAAAAGCCATCGCGACAGCCAAACACAGCGCCGACAAGCCCACCCTCATCGCTTGCAAAACCCATATCGGCCAAGGCAGCCCGAACCGCGTAGACACCGCCAAAGCCCACGGCGAACCGTTGGGCGCGGACGAAATCGCGTTGACACGCGCTGCCATCCACTGGCCGCACGAGCCTTTCCATGTGCCTGCGGATGTGTATGCGGATTGGGACGGCAAAGTCAAAGGCGCGCAGCAAGAACAGCAATGGAACCAGTTGTTCCAAGCGTATGCATCTGCTCACCCCCCATTGGCCGCCGAATACAAACGCCGCATGGCCGGTGAATTGCCTTCCAACTTCCATCAAATCGTGGTCGATGCCGTGGTGGCAGCCAACACCAAAGCCGAGACTGTCGCCAGCCGCAAGGCCAGCCAGTTGGCGCTCGAAGCCTTCACCGCCGCCATCCCCGAAATGCTTGGCGGCAGCGCCGACCTGACCGGCTCGAACCTGACCAACACCCAATCCACACCGAATATGCGTATCGATCTGGCTGGCCGCATCGTCAAGGACGAGCACGGCAACGGCGGTCGCCACATCAATTACGGCGTGCGTGAATTCGGCATGGCCGCCATCATGAACGGCATCACCTTGCACGGCGGCTTCATTCCTTACGGCGGCACCTTTCTCACGTTCTCTGACTATTCACGCAACGCCATCCGCATGGCCGCGTTGATGAAGCAGCGTGTGGTGCATGTGTTCACCCACGACTCCATCGGTCTTGGCGAAGACGGCCCGACCCACCAGTCCATCGAGCACGCGGCTTCACTGCGTCTCATCCCCGGTTTGGATGTGTGGCGCCCGGCGGATACCGCTGAGACAACGGTGGCATGGGCTGTGGCTTTGCAAAACGCACATCGCCCGACCGCCATGCTGCTCAGCCGTCAAAACCTGCCGTATTTGCCCAAAGGCAATAGCAAGGCCAAAGACGCCAGCGGTTTGGACGCGATCAACAAAGGCGCATATGTGCTGGCCGAGCCGTCCGAAGTCGGCATGAACAAAAAAGCGCAAGCGGTCATCATCGCCACCGGCTCTGAAGTGCAACTTGCCCTCAAAGCGCAAGCCTTGTTGGCCGAACACAAAGTGGCCGTGCGCGTGGTCTCCATGCCCAGCACCACCACGTTTGACCGCCAAAGCCAAGCTTATAAATCAGCAGTGTTGCCTGCCGGTGTGCCGCGTATCGCGGTCGAGATGGGCAGCACCGACGGCTGGTGGAAATACGGCGTGTCCGCCGTGGTCGGCATAGACACCTATGGCGAAAGCGCACCGGCGCCTGTGTTGTTCAAACACTTCGGTTTCACCCCGGAAAATGTCGCAGACACTGTGCGCGCCGTATTGCAGCGGGCTTGAGCGTTTCATGCGCTGCCAGAAAGCGCGATCTTGTTTAACTTGTACTGATAGAAAGAGTAACCATGGCCATCAAAGTAGGCATCAACGGATTCGGACGCATAGGACGCATGGTGTTTCGTGCCGCCATTCAAAACTTCAACGACATTGAAATCGTTGCCATCAACGACTTGCTCGAACCCGATTACCTGGCTTACATGTTGAAGTACGACAGCGTGCACGGCCGCTTCAAAGGCGAAGTGTCGGTGGACAACGGCGTGTTGGTGGTGAACGGCAAAAAAATCCGTTTGACACAAGAACGTGACCCGTCCGCTTTGAAGTGGAACGAGGTCGGTGCTGACATCGTCATCGAAGCCACCGGTTTGTTCCTTGACAAACCCACCGCCGAAAAACACCTGGCCGCTGGCGCTAAAAAAGTGTTGCTCTCCGCACCTTCCAAAGACGACACACCGATGTTTGTCTATGGCGTGAACCACAGCACTTACGCCGGACAAACCATTGTGTCCAACGCCTCTTGCACCACCAACTGCTTGGCCCCTGTGGCTAAGGTGTTGAATGACAAATGGGGCATCAAGCGCGGTTTGATGACCACGGTGCACGCAGCGACTGCCACGCAAAAAACCGTGGACGGTCCATCGAACAAAGACTGGCGCGGTGGCCGCGGCATTTTGGAAAACATCATTCCTTCCAGCACTGGCGCAGCCAAAGCGGTTGGCGTGGTGATTCCTGCGCTGAACAAAAAACTCACCGGCATGTCCTTTCGCGTGCCCACCTCTGATGTGTCGGTCGTTGACTTGACCGTCGAGTTGGAAAAGCCTGCCAGCTACGCCGAGATTTGCGCCGAAATGAAAGCGCAAAGCCAGGGCGCGTTGAAAGGCGTGCTCGGCTACACCGAAGACAAAGTGGTGGCCTCCGATTTCCGTGGCGAGCCTTGCACCAGTGTGTTTGATGCAGACGCAGGCATTGCGCTGGACAGCACCTTCGTCAAAGTGGTCAGTTGGTATGACAACGAATGGGGCTACTCCAACAAATGCCTGGAGATGGTGCGCGTGATTGCCAAGTAATTCGCGGTTCATACAAACCTGAAGCGCCCTGCGGGGCGCTTTTTATTGTGTCTATCCACTACGCACGCCAAACACCTACAACCGCTAACATCAACGCATGGATCCAGTGATTTCAATATTCAAAGAACGCATCAAACAGGCCATTGCAACCGGTCAAACCTTGCGCATACAAGGCGGCAACACCAAACACTTTTATGGCGAGCACAACACTTCACATACGGTGCTCGACACGCGCGAATGTGCGGGCGTGGTGAGTTACGAGCCCAGCGAACTGGTGGTGACGGTGCGTTGCGGCACCTTGCTTGCCGAACTCGAACAATTGTTGTCAACCCAAGGCCAATGCTTGGCCTATGAGCCACCGCATTTCGGTGCATCCGCAACGGTGGGCGGTATGGTGGCTGCCGGTTTGGCCGGTCCCTCGCGCGCCAATGTCGGCGGTGTGCGTGACCATGTGCTGGGTGCCAAGCTGATCAACGGTTTGGGCGAAGAACTCACCTTCGGCGGCCAGGTGATGAAAAACGTCGCCGGTTACGACGTGTCGCGTGTGCTGGCCGGCAGCATGGGGACGCTTGGCATCATCACCGAGGTGTCGCTCAAAGTGTTACCTGTTGCTCCTGCTGAAGCCACCTTGGTGTGCAATCTGTCACAACATGATGCGCTCGAACTTTTGCACCGCTGGGGTGGCCAGGCCTTGCCCTTGAACGCCAGCACTTGGCTGCATGACACCACAGCTCAACCCGCGCAAGATCTGTTGTTTGTGCGTCTGCGCGGCGCAGTGGCTGCGGTCGAATCCGCCTGTCCGCGCATGATGGCTGATGTGCAGGCGCTAGGCGGCAGCGCCACTCGCATGGACGCGCCGCAGGCCGCTCAACACTGGCGCGCGACCCGGGAACAATCGCTGCCGTTTTTCGCAGACGCTTTGGCAGACATGTGTTTGTGGCGTTTGAGTCTGTCGCAAACCGCGCCGTTGCTGGGCCTGCCTTACCCCGCCTGTGTCGAATGGCACGGCGGTTTGCGTTGGCTCTGGGCTCCGGCATCGGCGGCGGCGCAGTTGCGCCAGGCCGCACAGCTGGCAGGCGGTCATGCCACCTTGTTTCAGCGGGCGCAAACTGGGGCAACAGGCACCAAGGTGTTTTCTGAATTGCCCTTGGTGCAGCAGCGCATTCAACGAGAATTGCAAAAACAATTTGATCCGCATGGTGTGTTCAACACCGGACGCTTAGGTATTTAAATCACATGCAAACCAATCTCTCACCCGAATACCGGAACACGGCCGACGGACAGGAAGCCGAAGCCATATTGCGCAAATGCGTGCATTGCGGTTTTTGCACGGCCACGTGTCCGACCTACCAATTGCTGGGGGACGAGCTCGATGGGCCGCGTGGGCGCATTTATCTGATCAAGCAAGTGTTAGAAGGCGAAACACCGACGCGTGACACGCAGTTGCATTTGGACCGCTGCCTGACCTGCCGCAACTGCGAAACCACCTGCCCCAGTGGCGTGCAGTACGGCCATCTGATCGATATAGGACGCAAACTCGTGGACGAGAAAGTACCGCGCCCGGCCAGCGAGCAAGCGATGCGCTGGGCTTTGAAAGAAGGCTTGAATTCACCGTTGTTTGCCCCGGCCATGAAGCTCGGACAAACCGTACGTAGTTTGTTACCCGGCGGCATCAAGGCCAAGGTGCCCGAAGCGCGCAGCAGCGGTAATTTGCCGACACAAACCCACGAGCGCAAAGTCCTGTTGCTGGCCGGCTGCGTGCAACCAGCCATGAGCCCCAACATCAACAGCGCCACTGCGCGCGTGCTCGACGCTTGCGGCATACAAACCGTGGTCGAGCCGTTGGCTGGTTGTTGCGGCGGCGTCAAATTCCATTTGAACGACCAGGACGCCGCCATTGTTCAAATGAAAAACAACATCGACGCCTGGTGGCCGCATGTGGTTAACGGTGCCGAGGCGATTGTGATGAACGCATCAGGCTGTGGCGTCACCGTCAAAGACTACGGGCATATTTTGCGCAACGATGCTGTCTATGCCGAGAAAGCCAAACGCATCAGCGAGCTGACCAAAGACCTGAGCGAGTTGTTGCCTGATTTGCTGCCCGCCTTGCGTCAACGTATACAACCGCAGACCGCGCAAGCGCAAGGCTTGATGGCGTTTCACCCGCCTTGCACTTTGCAACACGGTCAACAATTAAAGGGCGGTGTGGAAATCCATTTGAACCAGCTGGGGTTCACCTTGAAAGTGGCAAACACCGAAGCGCATTTATGTTGCGGCTCGGCCGGTACTTACAGTGTGCTGCAACCTGTCATTGCCACCCAATTGCGCGATCGCAAGCTTGGAAATTTGAACGAGATGCAACCCCGGGCCATATTGAGCGCCAACATAGGTTGCATCACGCATTTGCAAAGCGGCACACAAGTGCCCGTGCGGCATTGGGTGGAAATGCTGGACGCGGCGATTGTTTAAAGCGGTTGACTACAGTCGCTGCTTAACGCAAGGTCGTATTCAAGCGTTTCAAAAAGGCTGGTGAGAGTAGCAAATGCTCTTCGATCAGGGTGCACAACTGCTGCCGGTCAAAAGGTTTGAGTATCAGGGCATTGGCGCCGACATCGACGCAGCGCTGGTGGTCTTCGCTGCTGACATTGGCGGTCAGCACCAGCACCGGCAACTCTTTATGCGGTGACGGCCACTCGGTGCGCAAGCGGCGTGTCGCTTCTATACCGTCCATCACCGGCATCAGCATGTCCATGAGTACCATATCAAAGCTGTCTTTTTCCAAGGCATTCAGCGCCTCCATCCCGTTGCCAGCTTGCACCATCACGGCTTGCGGCCAGTGGGATTTCACCACCTGACAGGCCAGCAATCGGTTGACCGCACTGTCGTCGACCACCAGAAAGCGCACCGCAAATGTTTGCAGCTGATTGGTACCGAGGTCGACGCCCTTGGGCTGGCCCGGCGCCTCGGTGATCACCAGCGGCAAGCTAAACCAGAAACGTGAACCTTTACCGGGTTGGCTTTCCACGCCTATGTTTCCGCCCAGCAGTTTCACCAAGTTGCGGCTGATGGCCAGGCCCAGGCCGTTGCCTCCGTAAGCCGAGGCGGTTTCGTTGCTGGCTTGCTCGAAGCGCTCAAAGATTTTGTCCAGCCGTCCGGGTGCAATACCGATGCCGCTGTCTGTCACCGAAAACAACAGTTGATCGGCTTCCCGCTCAATACGCAAAGTGACCGTTCCCTGGTGGGTGAATTTGATGGCGTTGCCCAATAAATTGACCAGCACTTGCATGACCCGGTGCCGGTCGGACACCACCCACGTCGGCAGCGTGTCGACAACTTCCAGGCTGTAGCGAATTTGCATGCTGTTCACCCGTTGCTGGAACAGATTGAAAGCGGCGCGTACCGTGGCCATAAGCTCGAACGGCTCCTGCCGCACTTGCAGTTGTCCGCGTTGCAGTTGAGAGAAGTCCAATACGTCGTTGATGACCGTCATCAGGTGATCGCTTGACTGCTGAACCAGCTCGGCCAGCTCCAGCGCGCGCGGGCGTTGCTTGACATGCTGGCGCAGCAAATCGCTGAAACCGATGATGGCGTTCATGGGCGTACGCAGTTCGTGGCTGAGCAAGGCAATGAAATTGTCTTTGATGGATTGCGCGCGCAGAAGCTCGGTGCGCTTTTGCAGCAAATGCACTTGTCGTTCTTCGCTCGAGCGCAGGCTACGCTGGTACAGGCGGTGGTAAATCAAGGGCAGTGACAGCATGAAAATACTGACCGCCACATCGTTCCACGCGTTTTGCCGCAGCATTTGCGGTGTGGCGACGTAAATTGTCGGCATCCAGCCCTGCCAGACGCTCAAGGCCATGCCCAATAGGCACAGCAGACAGACCACCAGCCAGAAAATGCCTTCGGCAAAACCGATCAAAAACAGGGAAATCATGGGCAGCATGACCATCCAGTTGAGCGAATTTGAAAACAAGCCGCCGCTGTGAAGGGATTCGCGCACCAGGTGAAAAAATGCATAAGCCAGCGCGGCGTTAAGACTCCAGCGCAGCGGCAACCCAACCGCATAAAGCAGCATCAGCGCCAAAATGATGAGGCTCAGCACATGCGCGTTCTGCCTATCAACCGCGTCCGGCGACAGGCTGCCCAGCACCCAACTCATCAAGGCCAGGCAAAACGTAAAACCCATGTAAAACTGCCCCTGAGCGCTCACCCAGTGTGCTAGTAGCCGGTTAAACCTGCTGCTGCTTATTGGCGGTGACGGGGGTGTGCGCTCAGCCATGGGCCGCCTCTTTTTTTGCCAGCCAAACTTCGACACAAGTTTGCAAATGGGCTTTGTTCAAAGGTTTGACCAGCACATCATTCATACCGGCCTCCAGGCAGGCGGCATGATCCTGAGGATGGCTGCTGGCGGTCAGCCCGATGATGGCCACGTCGCGTTGTTGTGCTGAATCAAAGGCACGGATGGCGCGCGTGGCCTGCAAGCCGTCCATGTCGGGCATGATCAAGTCCATCAGAATAATGTCCGCCGGCCGGGTTTGAAGGCTGCTGATACAGGCTTGAGCGCTGTTGACACTTTGCACCTGAGACAAGGGCCATAACTGCTGGCACAGAAAGGTGGCGACTTGCAGATTGACCGGGTTGTCATCCACCAGCAGCAAACGCCACGACCGGTTGCTGATGCCAGGGTCAGGTGAGCCGGGCGCCGTATCAGGCAGCTGCGGCGGGTCACAGGGCAGCAACGGAATGCGGAACCAGAAGGTCGAGCCTTTGCCGCGCTCGCTGTGCATGCCTATATCGCCGCCAAACAAATCGACCAGGCCTTTGCAGATCGCCAGCCCCAAGCCGGCACCGCCGAACTGGCGTTGCGTTTCCTGGTCGGCGTGCTCAAAACGGTTGAAGATAAAAGCTTGCAATTCCGGGGCAATGCCGACGCCGGTGTCCTTGACCTCAAACAGCAGTTGTTGATTGTCCCGCTGTATATTGAGTTGCACCAGGCCGCTGGGTGTGAATTTGAACGCGTTATCAATCAAGTGGCACAGCACGTCTTTCAAACGCGCTGCATCAGTGCTCACCCACTCTGGCAATTGCGGATTTAAGCGGGCGCGAAATTGCACCGGGCTGTCCGGCGCGCGGGTGAAATTCTGCATGCATTGCTCGAACGCGTCGCGCAAGCGTGTGGGCTTGAGTTGCAAAGGCATGCGCCCGGCTTGTATTTGAGAGAAATCCAGAATCTGGTTGACCAGTTTGAGCAAATGGTCGGTAGATTCGCGCACCAGTGCCACTGTGCGCAATCCTTGCGGGTCGTTGGCTAGTTCGTTGTGTATCACTTCGTTAAAGCCCAGAATTGCATTCATGGGGGTGCGCAACTCGTGACCGACCGAGGCCAGAAACTGATCCTTGTAAGACTCGGCACTCAGCAGCGCCGCGCGTGCTTCGCTGAGTTCCTGGTTGCGCGCATTGATCTCGTCGAGCTGCTTGAGGTAAATACGTTGGTAAATCAGCAAACCTATCAGCAGGCTGATAGCGGTGAAAGCGTAATTGCCCAACGACCACAACAAATGCTGGTGTCCATAGACATAACTGACCGGCAGCCAGCCTTTTTCCGTCAACGGAATCAAGGACAGTACAGACAATATGACCAAGCCTATCCATACCAGCGAGTCCCGCCAGCCCAGCAAAAACACAGCCGGCACCGGCAGCACCATCAGCCAGATCATGGTCGAGGAAAACAAACCGCCGGTGACCCAGATGGCGTAAAAAATCAGCAGGCCGGATTGCGCCAACAGCAAATGCGTGGTCAGCCGCATCGACCATTGCCATTGCCAGAAAGCCAGTCCGGTCAGCACCACCCCTGCTATGGTCAGCCAAAACACATGGTGAAACGCAAAGGGTTCGATCAGCAGCAGAAACACCAGCAGATTGAACAGGATGGCGCCGAAAAAAACCGCAAACGCTGAAAACTGTTGCCGTTGGACTTGTTCAGGCAAATGAAGATAGAGGTATTGAAGCCAGCGCAGCATGGGTCACTTTGAGCTTTCGCATCAACCGGAGTGAAGGGCTTTTTCTATGTCGGCGGCAAGCGCCGCCGGTTTGTCCAGCGAGGCGTAACGCTTGATGACTTGTCCATCACGCCCGATCAGGAATTTGGTGAAGTTCCACTTGACGCCTTCGCTGCCCAGCAAGCCGGGGGCTTGTTGTTTCAACCATTGAAACAGCGGATGCGCGTCTTTGCCGTTGACGTCGATTTTCTCCATCATGGCAAAAGTTACACCGAAGTTTTTCTGACAGAAAGCACCGATTTCGGCATTGCTGCCCGGGTCTTGTGCGCCGAACTGGTTGCAGGGAAAGCCCAGAACCGCCAGCCCGCGCTCGCCATAGGTTTGGTGCAGTTCTTCCAGCCCGGCGAATTGCGGTGTGAAGCCGCAGGCGCTGGCGGTGTTGACGATCAGAATAACTTGGCCGCGGTAATCCGCCAGGCTTACCGGTGCGCCAGCGATGCCGCTGGCTTGAAAATCATAAATAGAAGACATGCTCATGGATCTTTCTTGCTGTGGTGTTGGATTGTCGCCAATATGGCGGCAAACACAATCAGCAATCCTCCGGCGATTTTGCGCAAGCTCAGTTCAGATGCGCCCATGTACACAGAGGAGGCAGAGGCAAAAACAATCTCGGACAACATGACTAAGGCGGTCGTGTTTGCCGGTAATCGTGCTGCGCCGTATTGCAGACTCAGATTAGATAAAAGCAGGCACAGCGATAAACCCAGGGCGTACGGCCACCAGCTGACATCCGCCGGCAGACTGACCAGCGCCTCGGGCAAGGCCATCGCGGCGGAGGCGCTCAAGCACATGCCGCCGGCGAACATGGCACCCATGCGATCGGTTTCGGGCAGGTGCGCGAGTTTGCGCAGCATGGCGTTGTTCAGTGCAAAGCTGGCGCCGCCTAGCAAGGCCAGCCAGTCCATGGGGTTGTCCGGCAGCGGCCAGGGGGTGTCCGGGGTTTTCAAAACCAGTGCCACGCCGGCCAGCGCCAGCGCCAACCGCAGCATGGCTTGCCGATCGGGTTTTTCGCCCAGCAGCCACCAGGCAAACAGCACCGACCAGGCTGGCATGGTGTAGAACAACAGCACCACGCGCACCACATCGCCTTGCGTGACTGCCCAGTTAAAGCCGAAGTTGGTCAGGCCCGAACCCAGAAACAACCACCACAGTTGCGGCTGCCGGTGCAAACTGAGAAACCATTGCGGGCGCATGAGGCTGATGAAGAAGAAAGACAGGCCGTACATCAAGGCCGTGGCCCACAACGGGTGCAGGCCGAGAGCCTGCATTTCACGAAACGGCCACCAGCTTAGGCCGAAGACCAGCGCGTTGGCCAGCAAGCCCAGCACCGGCGCCAGGGCTGACAAAGCCATGTGTCAGTGCCCCGGGTCCTGGCGGGCGATGTCCATCAGGCGCTCGACCTCGTCGCGGTGTTGTACGCAGTTACGCGTGTGCCAGCGTTGTATCAGCCACATATTGCCAGCTACGAACAGACCAAAGCACACAATGGCTGTGAACGCGCTCATGCCCATGCCTGTGGCCAGCGCATACAAACCGCCCAGTGCCAATATGCATGCCTGCTCGTTGAAATTTTGCACGGCGATAGAGCGGCCTGCGCCCATCAGGTTGTGGCCGCGGTGTTGCAGCAAAGCGTTCATGGGCACCACCAGAAAACCGCCGAGGCCGCCGAGCAAGATGAAAAACGGCGCAGCGACCCAGACGTTATCAATGAAATTCATGACCAGAATCAGCAAGCCCATGGCAATGCCCAGCGCCATGACCCGCGTTGCATCGGTGAGCTTCATGCGCACAGAGGCAATCACAGCACCGGCTGCTGTGCCTATGGCGACCACGCCTACCAATGAAGATGCCTGTGTGGTCGAGTAACCCAGCGCCACGGCACTCCAGGCCAGCACGATGTAACGCAGGTTGCCGCTGGCACCCCAGAATAAGGTGGTGGTAGCCAGTGAAATCTGGCCCAGTTTGTCGGTCCACAACAGTTTGTTGCAGCGCCAGAAATCCGGCACCAGCACCAGCAGGTTGTAAGCCAGACTGTGTTCAGTTTGGCTGCGCAGCGGCACGGGTGCCACGCCGGTCAGCGGTATGCGGGTGTTAAACCAGGCAGCCAGCCCGTACAACAAGACGATGACGCAAATGGCGGTTTCGGGGGGAGTGTCTATCCCGGTGTCTATATAGGGCAGATCAAAACTCAACAGCACGCCGGAGATGTGTGGCCCGACCAGTTGACCGCCGATCAACACGCCCAAAATGATGGAGCCTATGGTCAAGCCCTCGATCCAGCCGTTGGCCTTGACCAGCAAAGACGGCGGCAGCAATTCGGTAAGGATGCCGTATTTAGCGGGCGAGTAGGCGGCAGCGCCTAAGCCCACGATGGCGTAAGACAGCAGCGGGTGCGAGCCGAACAACATCATTAAGCAGCCCAGCACCTTGATGCCGTTGCTCATGAACATGACCTGACCCTTGGGCCGCGAGTCGGCAAAAGCGCCGACAAAAGGCGCCAGCACCACGTAAAACAGGGCGAACATGGGCACGAGTGCGGCACGCTGCCATTCAACGCCGCCTGAGGCTTTGATCATTTCAACCGCGACGACAAACAAAGCGTTGTCCGCCAGCGAGCTAAAAAACTGCGCCGCCATGATGGTGTAAAAACCGCGCTTCATATTAATAAAGGCCTGGCAGACAAGCGGGATGAGTGAGTCAAAAAGAAGTCAAATTTCAAGATGCGGGCCTTGTAGCTTGTGAGTTATATCACGCCATTTGGCGGCGTCACTGCCCTGCGACAATCCAGGTCATGCCACGTCCCATCCATGCTTTCATTCACCCAGATGCGCTGCGCCATAACCTGGCGCGTTTGCGTCAGTCGGCGGCGGATGCGCGCGTCTGGGCGGTGGTCAAAGCGAATGCCTACGGCCACGGGCTGGCGCATGTGTTCCAAGGCCTGCGCGGTGCCGACGGTTTTGCTTTGCTGGATTTGAATGAAGCGCAAACCCTGCGCGACCTGGGCTGGCGCGGCCCGGTCTTGCTGCTGGAAGGCGTGTTCGAACAACGCGACTTAGAGTTGTGTTCGCGCCTGGACCTGTGGCACGTGGTTCACCACGAAGCGCAAATTGACATGTTGAGCAAACACAAAACCCAAGTGCCGCAGCGTGTGTTTTTGAAAATGAATTCGGGCATGAACCGCTTGGGATTTACGCCGCAGGCGTTTCGCTCGGCCTGGGCGCGTTTGAACGCCTTGCCGCAAGTCGATGAAATTTCGCTGATGACGCATTTCGCCCGGGCGGATGACGCACACGGCGTGGACGCGCAGTTGCAAGTGTTTGAACAACACAGCAGCGATTTGCCGGGCGAGCGCAGCTTGGCCAACAGCGCTGCCGTTCTAAGACACGGCGCGCGCGAAACAGTGTCTGCCGATTGGGTGCGTACCGGAATCGCCCTCTACGGCAGCTCGCCCGACCATGGTTTGCACGACGCGGCGCATTGGGGCTTGCAAGCGGCTATGAGTTTGCGCAGCCAGTTGGTCGGCTTGCAGCAACTCAAGGCGGGTGACAGTGTGGGCTACGGCGGCACGTTCACCGCGACGCATGACATGGCCGTGGGCATCGTCGCCTGCGGTTATGCCGATGGCTATCCGCGCCACGCACCGACTGGCACGCCGGTGCTGGTGAGCGGTGTGCGAACCCGCACGCTGGGGCGGACCAGCATGGATTTGTTGTGTGTCGATTTGTCTGAGCTGCCTTCGGTGGTGATAGGCGATGAAGTGACTTTGTGGGGCAGCGCTTCCACGGGGCAGGTGTTGTGTATCGATGAAGTGGCGGCAGCGGCGGGGACGGTGGGTTATGAGTTGATGTGCGCCTTGGCGGCGAGGGTGCCGGTTTCTGTTGACGCGTGAAGTATGAAGACACGCTTTGGCCGACCATCCGGTGCGGTTTTTGCTGCGCGCACTCGCAAAAACGCCCCCTCTGTTGGCCTCAGTGCTGTTTAGTTTTGCGAATGATTGTGTTTACTGTGACTGCCTGGTTGATCGAGCCGCAGAAATGCAATCGGAGAAAAACTGCGAGCGGACGATGACATGGCGACCGTCCCGCCGTGGCGTGAGCACCTCACAGATAAACGAAAATAATCGGAGTCTGACCCCAATTACCAATTACCGCATCAACACCTCAGCCTGCTTTGTGATTCGCTCGATCAGTTCAATAGCAGAAGGCGCATCCCGCAGCAAACCTACTGCTTCGCCAACGGTCACATGGGCACGCTTAAAGTCTTGCGCCGCCACCCCGGCGTCATAGTCGGCGCGGGCTGCATCTGGCGCTGCACGCAATTCATTCACATGCGTTTCCCATTCACGGTGTAATCCGTTACGCAGCGCGCGAAAGTCAAATTCGGGCGGCCAGTTTTTGCGCCGCAACACATCAAACACCGAAGAGCGCGCCGTCTCATCCCCGTTCGCTTGTAATGCTGCCGCCACCGCCCCGCTGGATGCCAAACTCTCGGCACTCGCCCACAAACGCGTACCCATCAACACGCCGTCAGCACCCAGCATCAGCGCCGCCGCCAGTCCACGCCCGTCTGCGATACCGCCGGCTGCCAGCAGCAGGGTGGATGGCGATTGCGCCGCCAACCCATCCGCCATTTCGGGCACCAGGCTGAAGGTGGCGCGCCCTTGCAAACCATGCATGCCGTGGCCACCGGCTTCAGCGCCTTGCGCCACGATGACTGCCGCGCCTGCTTCTAAACACGGAGGCAATTGTTCGAGCCGTTGGATCTGGCAAATCAAGGGCACACCGCGTTTGGCAATGCGTGCCGCAAAAGGCCGCGGGTCACCAAAAGACAACATCAGCGCCGCCGGTGCGTGTGGCTGGTCCAGCAGCCAGTCCAATGCACTTGCGTCTTCAGCCAGCTTCCATGTAATAAAGCCGCAGCCTATGCGATTGAGCGCGGGCGCATCATCTTGAAGTAACTGCAATGCCAGCGCATGCTGGGTTTGCAGCCAAGGCAGTTCGCCGTAACCGCCGCCCAACAACCCCAGTGCGCCTGCTTGTGCGCACGCGGCCGCAAGTGCGCCGCCCGATGCATGCGCCATGGGGGCCAGCGCAATAGGTGTGGTCAGCTGAAAGTGATGTGAGAAACGCGAGGTCATGAACGGTGCACCGCTTAAAACTGGTCAGCCACCTTGCGGTGGCTGTGGCTTAGCCATGGAAAACAAAGGTGAAGCGCAGCAGAGGAGGGTTGCCGCGCATGAGGCCTTTGGCTCAATCGATCAGCGCCTGTGCCACCAGCGTCTTCAGCATGCGACGGTAATACGCACGGGTCGGGCCGGGCGACTGCGACATGAATACGCCGCAGAGTTGCTCTTTGGGGTCTGCCCAGAAATACGTGCCCGCATAGCCCGCCCACATGAACTCGCCCGCGCTGCCGTGCACCGGCGCAATGCCGTCGCCCTGGCGCACCAAAAAACCCAGGCCGAAGGTGTAACCGGGGGACCCGAAAAGCAACTGGCCCGGGCTGACCGGTGTGGCAATGGCAGTACCCAAATGATCCGACGTCATCAACTGCACGGTCGAGCGCGACAGAATGCGCGCGCCGTCGAGTTGGCCGCCGTTCAACATGGCCTGGCAAAAGCGCAAATAGTCCGGCGCGGTGCTGACGCCGCCCGCGCCGCCCGAGTCATTGCCCGGGGTTTGGCTGACATCGATCAACTTGTTCGGTACGCCGGTAGCCGGGTCGGCGGCAAACGGCTCAGCCACACGGCCTGCGTTGGCGGTTGGCACGGTAAAGCCGGTCTCTTGCATTTTCAAAGGCTTGAACAAACGCTCTTGCATGAAATCGTTGAGCCGCTGACCGGTGACGGCTTCGATGACTCGGCCTTGTATGTCCACCGACAAACTGTATTCCCAGGTAGTTCCGGGTTGCTGCGCCAGCGGGGCTTTGCCCAGGCGCTCGGCCATCTCGGTGCCGCTGAGGTTGCGGGCGTCAAAGTCGCGCGCGCTGATGTAGACCCCGGCGTCGGTGTAAGCCTGTTTGACCAGGGTGTTTTTGGTCAGCTCGCCATAGGTGAGGCCCGATGTGTGGCGCAGCAAGTCCTGGATGGTTGGCTCTTTGTTGGCAGGCACCAGTTTGAAGCTGACACCGTTGTAGAGCGGGTCTAAAGCCGCGACGCTGACCATGGGGTTTTTGAACGCAGGCAGGTGTTTGGACACCGGGTCGGCGAGTTGCACTTTGCCGTCTTCGACCAGCATCATCAGTGCCACCGATACCAGCGGCTTGGTCATGGAGTAAATGCGAAACACCGAATCGGGTTGCATGGGTGCGTTGGCTGCGTTGTTCAAACTACCAAAGGCCTTGCTGTAGACCAGCTTGCCTTTGCGCGCCACCATCACCACCGCGCCGGGCATTTTGCGCGCGTCAATATCCGCTTGGAAATTGCGCGTGATTTTCTCCAGGCGCTGCGTAGACATACCGACCGACTCGGGGCTTGCAACGGGCAGGCCTTGCGACCAGGTCAGACCGGCGTGCAACAGCGCGGCAGCGGCCAGCAGTGACAAACGGCCGCTCGAATGGCCTGGGCACAAACCGCTGCAGGCAGACAAAGACACAACCGCAGCGCGGCCAGAGGATGAAAAATCAGACACGGTCAATCTCCTGAAGAATGAAAACGACTGGCCAACCAGACCAGCAACAGCACCGGCACACCGAGCATGGCGGTGCCGGTGAAAAACCACGCATAACCCGCAGCGTCCACCGCCACGCCAGAAAACCCAGCCAAAAACTTCGGCAACAACAACATCAGCGAACTGAACAAAGCGTACTGCGTGGCTGAATACTGCACATTGGTGAGCGACGACAAATACGCAATAAAAGCCGCCGAAGCAATGCCGCTGACCAGGTTGTCCGCCGACACCACAGCGATCAAAGCGTACACGTCATAGCCGTGCAGCGCCAGCCAGGCAAACAGCAGGTTGGTGGCCGCGCTCAGCACCGCGCCAATCATCAACACTTTCATCACGCCCCAGCGCAACACCATGGCCCCGCCGATGAAAGCGCCGACCAAAGTCATGACCACGCCGTAGAGTTTGGTCACCGTGGCCACCTCCTCTTTGCTGTAACCCATGTCCACATAAAACGGATTGGCCATGATGCCCATAACGATGTCGCTGATGCGGTAAGTGGCGATGAGCGCCAGCAACAACACCGCATGCCAGCGGTAACGTCTGATGAACTCGCCAAAGGGTGCGATGACGGCCACTTGCAGCCATTGCCGCAGTCCATGTGCAGGCGGTAAGTCCACATGCGCTGGTTCTTTCGAAAACAACACGGTGACCATGCCGACAGCCATAGACACCGCCATGGCGACATAAGCCACGGCCCACGCGTTGTCTTGGTAAGTGCCGGTCGGTAAACCGCCGGTCTCGGCTTTGGCGGCGATCCAAAACACCCCGGCCCCCGCCCAGATCATGGCCAGGCGGTAACCGGTCTGGTAGCTGGCCGCCAGCACCGCTTGCAAACGCGCTTGCGCAGACTCGATGCGAAATGCGTCCAGCGCAATGTCTTGCGTGGCCGAACCGAAGGCGGTCAAAAGCGCAAAACCGACCAGTGGCGTCAAAGAGGCCTGTGGGTTGCTGGCGGCCATGCCCAGCAATCCCGCGATGACGCAGCATTGGGCCAACAGTAACCAACTGCGGCGACGACCTAGCAAAGGCGTTAAGAGCGGCACAGGCAGGCGGTCCACCAACGGCGCCCAGGCCCATTTAAAACCGTAGGCCAGCCCGACCCAGCTGAGAAACCCTATGGTGGCGCGGTCAATGCCGGCTTCACGCAAACGAAAACTCAGTGTGCCCAGCACCAGCAACAATGGCAGACCAGCGGCAAAACCCAGCGCCAGCATGCGCAAGCTGTTGGGGCTGAGGTAAATCATCATGGAATCCGCCCAGCGCAAAGGCGTGGACTTGTCAGTTGAGGTATCGTTCATGGTTGTGTATTGTGCGACCCTCAGGAAACCTACCTGCCATGCTGTCTAAACGTCAATTTATTCACCGGTGCGCCGGTTGCGCTGCCGGCTTGTTCACCACTTCGCTGCTGGCGCGCGATGGCGTGGAAGTCGGTAAAACCTCGGCCTTCGCCAACCTGGTGCCGGCTGCCCAGTTAGAGGGATCAGCCGGCCAGCAATATGCGCAAATGTTGAAGCAGGCGCGTGAGAAAAACGAACTCGGCCCGGACAACCATCCCGAGGTCATCCGCTTGCGGGCGATTGCGCAAAAACTGATTCCATTCAGCTACGAATGGAACCCGCGTGCCCGTGACTGGAAATGGGAAATCAATTTGATCGGCTTGGCGCAAATCAATGCGTTTTGCATGCCCGGCGGCAAGATTGTTTTCTACCACGGCATTCTGGACAAACTGCAACTCAACGACAACGAAGTAGCCATGGTCATGGGCCACGAAATCGCCCACGCGCTGCGCGAACATGCGCGCGAACGCATGGGTAAGAGTGAGGCCACCAACGTGATTGCCAGCATAGGCAGCGCCCTGGCTTCGGCCTTTTTCAAGGTCGACCCCAGCCTCACTGATCAGGTGGCCAGACAAGGTGCCAATCTGCTGGGCCTTAAATTCAGCCGCGAAGACGAGACCGAGGCCGACCTGGTCGGCATGGAGTTGGCCGCACGCGCCGGCTATGACCCGCGCTCCGGCGTCAGTCTGTGGCAAAAGATGAGTGCTGCCAACAAGGGCGCCCCGCCCCAGTGGCTCAGCACCCACCCTTCGGGCAGCAGTCGTATCAAAGAAATAGAGGCCAACCTTAACAAAGTCATGCCCTTTTACGAAAAGTCCGCTCAGGCCAAGCCTTAGCCCTGGTAGATACCCTAGGGCGAACAATCCGCATTGACAAAAAAGCATGTGTCACTAAAGTGATTCAATCGGGCGGTTCCGCCCGCCCTGACAGCCTGACCTCTTTGCCGTTGGCATGATTCTTAAGGGAGCCACGGGTACATGCTTGCACTTCAAAAAGCGCATATTCATACTGTTCTTCAGGTGGCGCAACAGCACACTCTGAATGAGGCAGCGCTTCAGCATGATGACCTGATCCGCCAGTCCTGGCTGCGGTGTGTCCAGGACCACAAGCTAGACCCGACCCGCATGCAGGAAGCCGTCATCCTGCCGCACGAGCGCTACCGTGAACACCAGGACCAGATGGAGGGGCTGATGCATATTGCCCGCCACGGCTTGGAAAACCTATACAAACAAGTCTCGGGGCTGGGCTATGCGGTCTTGCTGACCGATGACAAGGGCGTGACCGTCGACTTCATCGGCGATCTGCAATTTGACGCCAGCTTGCGTAAAACCGGTCTGTACCTTGGCTCGGTCTGGAGCGAGCAGTTTGCCGGTACCAATGGTGTGGGCACTTGTTTGTCTACTGGAGAAAGCCTGACGGTGCACCAAGCCGACCATTTTGATGCCATGCATATTCCACTCACCTGCACGGCCGCCCCGATTTACGGTGCCACCGGCAAGATCAAGGCGGTGCTGGACTTATCAGCCTTGCATTCACCCGAGGAAAAACAAAGCCAGCACTTCGCGTTGCAGCTGGTGCGCATGTATACCCATCAAATAGAGAACGCCTATTTTCTGAGCGAGTTCCGCAACGACTGGATATTGCGCCTGGCCAGCGGACCGCATTTTCTGGAAGTAGACCCGGAGTACCTGCTTGCGCTGAACCAGCGCGGCGAGGTCATAGGCCATAACCGGCGGGCCCAGCAGCTTTTTCAAACTCCCAGCCGACCGGTGTTACTGGGGCAGAAAGTGGACAGCTTGCTGCAACTTTCCTTGAATGAACTGGGCAATTTCACCAGCAAAAACCAGTTTGAAAGCCAGTCGGTCACCGTCATGCAGACGCATCAGGTGTTGTCGCTGCGCGTCTCCGCTCCGGCCCATGCCAAAGCCAACGAAGTGCCGGATAAAAACCTCAGCAAGTCGTCCCGCCCCCCCCTGCCACTCGCCGCCTTGTCCGGCGGCGACGCTGAGCTTGATAGACAGATTCAACATGCGGCCAGGTTGGCCGATTCGCCGGTTAGTTTGCTTCTCTATGGAGAAACCGGCAGCGGCAAAGAATTTTTTGCTAAGGCGATTCACCAATCTAGCGCCAGGCGTAACGGCCCGTTCATCGCCGTCAATTGCGCCGCCATCCCCGAGGGGTTGATTGAAAGCGAATTGTTCGGCTATGCCCCCGGCAGTTTTACCGGGGCCTTGGGCAAAGGAAAACGCGGCTTGATTCAACAGGCTGACCTGGGCACTTTGTTTTTAGACGAAATCGGCGACATGCCGCGCAGCTTGCAGGTGCGTTTATTGAGGGTGTTTTCTGAACAGGAAGTGTTACCGGTAGGCGCGACGCAGCCGGTCAAAGTCAGTGTGCGCCTGATTTCAGCCAGCCACCGGGACCTCATGGCCATGGTGCGCAGCGCCGAGTTCCGCGAAGATCTGTTTTACCGGCTGGCCGGTGCCCGGCTCAGTCTGCCACCCCTACGACAACGTCAGGATCTGGGCTGGGTGATAGAGCAATTGCTGGGTCTTTACGCATTGCGCCTAGAAGGTCAGGCCACACCCCGGCTGGCGCCAGCCACCAAGGCGTTGCTGCTGAAACACGATTGGCCGGGTAATTTGCGTGAATTGCGCAATGTCATCGAGTACGCCAGCTCCGTGGCGCGTGACACCCAGTTACAGCCCGAGGATTTACCGTCTTATTTGCTCGGCGATGCGCTGGCGCAAACCGTTGTTGCGCACTTACCTGTAGCGACAGTGGAAACCCCGGCTGGCAAAGACGAACGCGAAGTGCTGCTGGCCGCTTTGCGGCAGCGGGCGTGGAACATCAGCCTGACCGCGACCGATCTAGGCATGTCGCGCATGACTTTGTACCGCCAGATGAAGCGCTTGAGCATAGTCAACCCTAAAAACGCTGACCAGGCTTGACACACCGGCATGTGACACGTGGTGTGACACTCGTCACTCGCGTGTGACAGTTGCACCGTACAAATGACCGGAATTTGTCAATAGCCAATTGTTTCTGACAGTCCTGTTGCATTTGTTGTGGATTCACGTTCGCGTAAACACCTGTCTGTTTGGGCATATCTATTGCTGATGTTCATGAGCCCTGTGCGCTCAATGTATCGGGCCTTTTCAACTTATCAACCAAAACCAGGAGACTTTTATGACGGAAAAACAGCGCCCCTTTGGCGTTTCCATGACTGAAAGAGAGTTCGACGAGTGTTTGCATGCTGACGAAGCAGCGTTCCGCTCACCGATTCCGACTCAGATCGTGTCAAACGGCGAATACAACCCTATGCCGCAGACAGAAAAGCAAAGGCAGGTTGAGTCCCTGATCAAGGAAATTGCAGACACCGAAGCCAAGCGCCACAACACCACGCGCCGCAAGTTCCTGGCTTCAGCCTCCGGCATGGCCGCAGCTTTCCAAGCCATGAACATGGTTCACGGCGACATGTTTGCCGTCAGTGCTGCCGAGGTGAAAAACCCGGATGCCGCAGGCGACCGCAAAGCCAAATACAAAGGCCAGTTCATTTTTGATGACCAGACCCACTTCATCCGCGATGATTTCAAAGAAGAAGGATTGCTGGGCCTGACCAAATGGGCCGAAGGCGCCAACGTCAACCCCAACATCGGCAGCGTGCCGACCAACCTGTCGCGCTACAAGATGGACAACTACCTCAAGGAAATTTTCCTTGACAGTGACACCACCATCTCTTTGCTGTCAGGTGCACCGTTTGACGATCCTAACTGGTGGTTGCTATCTAACGACGCCATCCAAAACGCTTGCCGTGCGGTCAACAAAATGGCCGGTAGCGTGCGCATGTTGGGTCACTCCATCATCACGCCCAAGTACCCCAACTGGATGGACGAAGTCGATCGCGCTATCACCGAGTTAAAGCCCGTATCATGGAAGTCCTACACCATCGGCGATCCGTTCGGCCCGTCTAAATACGCATGGCGTCTGGACGATGAAAAGCTCATGTATCCCTTCTATGAGAAGGCTATCAAGTCCGGCATCAACACCATTTGTATCCACAAAGGTTTGATGCCGCGTGACTATGAAAAGGCTTTTGCAGGCACATGGGAAAACGCCACCGTCGCCGACGTGGGCAAAGCCGCCAAAGACTGGCCGAAGATGAACTTTGTCATCTACCACGCTGCACTGCGCCCGTGGCTGGCCGACAAGCCTGACATGGAAATGGCCCAGTTCGAAAAGGACGGCTATATACAGTGGGCGACGGACTTGGCCCGCATTCCGCAAAAGTATGGCGTGAACAACGTCTACGCCGAAATCGGCTCCAGCTTTGCCAGCACCGCTGTCACCGACCCGCGTTTCTGCGCCGCCTTCATCGGCCAATTGGTCAACCTGATGGGCCCTGAGCGCGTGGTGTGGGGAACCGACTCGGTATGGTACGGCTCGCCTCAGTGGCAGATCGAAGCCATGCGTCGCCTGGAAATCCCTGACGACATGATGAAAAAGCAAGGCTGGAAGATCAAGCTCGGCGACGGTCGCGGTTCTGTCAAGAACAAGATCTTCGGCGAGAACTCTGCCAAGCTGTACCGTCTGGACGCGCAGAAAATCGCGGCCGACGCCAAAGCGTTCGACCACGACATGATTGCCCAGATGAAGGCCGAGTACCTGGCCATGGGCGGCGAGCGCAGCAATGCGGCTTATGGCTACATCGCCAAGGAAGGCCGTGACGTTAAAGTCGGTTGATTGAACTGACTTGAGCGCCGAGCAAGCTGTGTACTTTTGGACACAGCTTGCTTTTTTTTATCAAACTGATCTCTCGTGTGTGAAAGGATGGATATGAAAAAGAGCCAATGGATGACTTTCGTTATTGCTGGAGCAATGCTTTTTACCGGCCTGGTGTCTGCCGCTGAAGATGAAAAGAAATCGCGCGTCGGTACTTGCCAGGATGCGAAAAAACAGCAGGATTATTTTTGCGATATGAAAAATGCGGCAACCGATTCAATGGTGGCGCTTGGCACGGCTTGCCGCAATGCCAAAGTCAACGTCAAGGAAGCCTGCGAAGGTGTGGTGCTGCCTGATCCAGAGTACAAGTCTTGTGCCATGGAACAAAAGTGCTGATAGATTAATAAAACCGCAACCTTGACAGTGCACGGTCTGTCTGGGTTGCGGTTTCCGTCACTCGCTGACGGTTTGTGCTGAGCGGCTTAAACCAACAAGCCGTTTATGCCAGCCAAGCACCTTGTACCTGTTCCCAGCCTACCACTGCAATCGGCGAACCGTCAGGTTGGATAAAGGTCAAAGGCCCAATGAAGGTCATATAAAACTCACTGTCTTCCGGAAAATAGGTTTGGTCATGGCGTGCGCCTGAGCATTCAAACCCATAACCCGGCGCGACCGCTGTCTCGCCGCCATTGTCTTTGCCGCCGCGCACGTCCATGCGGCCTTTGGTCAGCAGGTATTCACCGGGGCCGGCATGTATATGCGGTGCGAATGAAGAGCCTTTGGGGCAATCAAAAATAGCGGTCCAGGCACCGTGGCCGGGTTGCACATGCAAAAGTTTCCACCGTATGCCGCCGTCGGCCAGGCCCGCAGGAAACGGGATCCAATCCAGGTCGGGAATATGTACGTACTCTTCAGCAATTTTGTTTTTCATGTGAATGTGTCCTTGAAAGTTATCAATGCACAAAGCGGTGTCCAAGTCATAGAGCGGTCTATCTGAGCAGACTCGCCCATGTCCATAGTGCGCTAATAAGCTGCCACAGGCAAGCAAGACTTACCCGCGCACTGGCCCTGTAAAGACTGAAAAAGCTTTTGATAAGAGAAATAAGAAAGTAGTGAAAGGAGGGTCATGAATTTCATTCCATAAGCCTCGCTTTGCCTGGCTGCTTAACGGCTTAAGGCGCGCGCCTTGATGTCTTCAAACCCGGGCGGCAGCGGGTGCAAGTCCAGACGCTGACCGGCTTTCACCAGTTGACTCGGCACCTCATGGCCGATCAGCCCCGGCAAGCGGTGCGCCACTGCCAGCAAAGCCTTCAAGTCCACGCCGCTGGCAAAGCCCATGAGTTCAAGCGCGTGCACCACTTCCTCGGTACACACATTGCCGCTGGCGCCGGGCGCATACGGACAGCCGCCTATGCCGCCGAATGAGGCGTCAAACCGGTAGGCGCCGGCATCTATGGCGGCCAGTATGTTGGCCAGTCCCATGCCGCGCGTATTGTGAAAGTGCAAGGTCAATGCTGACGCCGGCCAGTGCGTTAAAAAGGCGCGGGTCAACGCATGGACTTGCGTCGGGTAAGCCATGCCTGTGGTGTCGCACAGGCTGATGCCGGTGACGCCCGGCGTTTGCATGAAGCGACGGCACCAGTCAAGCACCGTGGCCGCGCTGACCTCGCCGTCCATGGGGCAGCCGAAGCAGCAAGACAGCGACAGGTTCAGCGCCACACCGGCGTCTTTAGCGATGGCCGCAACCGAAGCGACGGCATTGAAGGACTGCGCTTGCGTCATGCGCAAATTGCACAGGTTATGTGTTTCGGTAGCCGACATCACCATGTTCAACTCGTCGGCGCGCGCTGCGATGGCGCGTTGCGCCCCGATCAGGTTGGGCACCAGCGCGCTGTAAATCACACCCGGGTGGCGCGTGATTTGGTTCATCACAATCTCGGCGTCTTTGAGTGCCGGAATGGCCAGCGGCGACACAAATGCCGTCACTTCTATGCGCGCCAGACCGCATTGCGACAAGGCATTGACCAGCGCGATTTTGTCTTCAGTGGCGACAAATTGCGCCTCAGATTGCAGCCCGTCGCGGGTGCCGACTTCTTGCATTTCAATGCGGCGCTTGTGACCGTCCCATGGCTGTGTCATGCGATCACCTTTTTGTCTCTTAAGAGTTGAATCTGTGGTGCGCTCAGGCCTAGCCCGGCCAGTACCTTGTCAGTGTCCTCGCCAATGGATGGCGCAGGGGTACGTATGCTGCCCGGCGTGGCCGAAAGCTTGGGCACGATACCTGGCACCGTGAACATCTTGCCATCCCGCGTTTGCTGCGTCAGCAACATGTCGCGCGCCATGTAATGTGGGTCTTCGGCGATGTCGCGCGCGGTGTACACCCGTCCCGATGGCACTTGCGCGGCGGCCAGCAAATCCAGCACCTCGGTCACTTTCAAGTGACGCGTCCAGTTTTCAATCGCGTCTTCAATCTCCACAATGCGCGCCACGCGCCCGCTGTTGTCCGAAAGAGAAGGGTCGTCCGCCATGTCAGGTCTGCCTACGGCTTGCATCAGGCGTTTGAATATGCTGTCGCCGTTGCCCGCAATCAGCACCAAACCGTCGCTGCAGCGGTAAGCGTTGGACGGGGCAATGCCCGGCAGGCTGGAACCTGAGGGCTCGCGCACCACGCCTAAGGCGCTGTATTCAGGAATCAGACTTTCCATGACGTTGAACACCGCCTCGTACAAAGCCACATCGATCATTTGTCCTTTGCCGCCGTTGGTTTGCCGGTGGTAGAGCGCGGTCAGCACGCCGATGACGCCGTGCAGCGCAGTCAGCGTGTCGCCGATAGACACACCGCAGCGCACTGGAATCTCGCCCGGGTTGCCGGTCAGGTGACGCAGTCCGCCCATGGCTTCACCGATGACACCAAAACCCGCCAGGTCGCGGTACGGCCCGGTCTGGCCGTAACCGGAGATGCGCAACATGATCAGCCCCGGGTTGACCACCGACAACTCCTCGTAAGACATGCCCCATTTCTCCAGCGTGCCGGGCTTGAAGTTTTCAATCAGTATGTCGGCCTGCGCTATCAATTGGCGGGCAATGTCCTGGCCCTCTGTGCTTCTCAGGTCCAGCGCCAGCGAGCGCTTATTGCGCGACTGCACTTGCCACCAGACCGAGGTGCCGTCCAGCTTTAAGCGCCAAGAGCGCAAAGGGTCGCCGCTGCCGGGCGCTTCGATCTTGACCACATCCGCGCCGAACTCGCCCAGGGTTTTGCCGGCAAACGGCCCGGCTATCAATTGGCCCATTTCCACCACCTTCAAGCCCTGAAGTGCGCCGGGTGTCAGGCTGAGCGATGGGGAAATGGCAGGTTTCATGGCGGGACTCGGGTGAAATCAAGGTGGCAGACGGCGTCGGCGGAGTGGCCGGGCGCATAGCGGCAAATATAGTCGCTCGGGCGGGCCACCTTACACAAGACAGACCCTGTGACAAATGGCGTAGATACTGATGTTGAAATAGCAAAACACGGGCAGAATAACAAAGCTGAATCGCTTACAGAATTGTTTTCGCAAAAGGGGCCCGCAGATGTTTTATCGTCAATGGCGTGGATACACCGCCTTGGTACTGATACCGGCGCTGGGCTTGCTGTCGTGGCAGGTGGGCGCGCAAATACTGCGCTCTGAAGCCAAGCCGGTACCGCCTAGGCTGGCCTACATGCAACCGGTGCCGGGCTTGTCTTACCAACAACTGCGTTTGTTCCGCGAAGGCGAAAAAGAGTTGAGCGTGCCTTGGGTGGTGTTCCCGGGGCTGGGCGGCCATTGGGGCCTGGGGCCGACATTCATTGCCGACGCTTGCTCGGTCTGCCATGTGCAAGCCGGGCGCGGGCGCACTGTGGACAACACCATCATTGTTCAGCAGTTGCTGCGTGTGTCGGTACCGGGCGCAGGTCCGCACGGCGCGCCGAATCCGCACCCGAACTACGGCGACCAGCTACAAGTGTTCGGCGTCAGCGTGGGTTTGAAAGAAAACAGGAAGCCCGGCGAAGCCGATGTGTATGTGGACTGGTTGCCGCACCGCGTGAAGCTTGGCGACGGCACCGTTGTCGAATTGCGCAAACCCGTGGTGCGAATAGACAACCTGAGCTTTGGGCCGCTGGGTGACGACACCATGACTTCGCTGCGCAACACCCAGGCCCTCTTTGGCTTGGGCTATTTGGAAGCCGTGACCGAAGCCACGTTGAAAGACATCGCTGCGCGTCAGCAAACCCAGGGTTTGAATGGGCGGCTGAACTACGTGCGCGATGATGTGCGCAACAAAACCTCGGTAGGGCGCTTCGGTTGGAAAGCGAACCAGCCCAGCATCCGCCAGCAAATCGCCGCCGCGTTTTTGGGCGACATGGGCGTGACCTCGTCGCTGTACATAGAAGAAAACTGTCAGCCTGTGCAAACCCTGTGTCTGGCCATGCCGCCGGGTAACCGGCCCGAGCTGCTGAATTACAACTGGGACCAGTTGGAGTTCTGGCAGGCGGCGCTGGCGCCGCCGCCACCGCGCAAGCTCGACGACCCGCAAGTGCAGCGCGGTGAACAACTGTTTGAGCAGGCCAAGTGTGCCCAATGCCATGTGCCCGAATTGCAAACCGGCGACTACAAATTGCTGCCACTGATTGCCATGCAAAAGTTCCGTGCTTTCACCGACTTGCTGTTGCACGACATGGGCGACGACTTGGCCGACGGCCGACCCGACTACCTGGCCGGCCCGCGCGACTGGCGAACCCCGCCGCTGTGGGGCATAGGCATGTCTGCGCAAGTGAATGGCAGCACCAACCTGTTGCACGACGGGCGCGCCCGCAATGTGCTGGAAGCCATACTTTGGCATGGCGGCGAGGCTAAGGGCTCGCGCGACAGTTTTGCCGACATGCCGCAAGCCGACCGGGACGCCCTCATCGCTTTTGTCAACGCCATATGAAAAACACCATTACTTGCCTGTGCTTGAGTGTGTGCGCCGTCAGTGCACAGGCCGAATGGCTGCTTTACGGCGACAACGGCAAAGCGGCTTTTTATTACGACCCGGCAAGCGTTAACACGCAGCAAGGGCGCGTGACCGTGTTGGAAATGCTGGACTACAGCTTTCCGCTGAACCGGGTGTTGTCGGCCAAAACACACAAAGAATTCGATTGTGAAAAACAAAAATTTCGCAACCTGTCGGGCGAGTTTTTTGCCGGACACATGCTGAGCGGCGAGCGCATCAGCGGCAGCGACACGCCGGATGAGGATTGGCGTGAAGCGGTACAAGGCACGCGCAATCTGGAGTTGCTGCAGTTGCTGTGCCCAAAAATCAGTTAAGTTCGTGTTTTGTTCGAATAACCATTCAAAGGAATTCCCATGAAAGCTCGCGTATTGTTTGCCGCCCTGAGCCTGGCCCATGTGTTCGCCTTGGCGGACGGCGTCGACTTCATACAACCCAAAGACGGCGACACGGTAGAGCCGACGTTTATGGCAAAGTTCGCTGTTACCGGCATGCAAGTAGTCCCGTCTGGTGAGATCAAGCCTGGCACCGGCCACCACCATTTGCTGATCAACGCGGTGAACATAGAAAAAAATGTGGTCATCCCGAATGACAACCAGCACAAGCACTACGGCAAAGGCCAGACTGAAGTCGAGGTGTTTTTGCAGCCCGGTAAATACAAGCTGACTTTGCAGTTTGCCGACGGTGCGCACAAGTCGTATGGCGAGGCGTATCGCAAAACCATTTATGTGACTGTGGCGGGGAAGCCTTGAGGCTGACCGGAACAATTTAAGCTTGTAAATTGCCAGTCCCATTGACAATTTGCAAGGTTAATCAAACCGCATCAAGCAAACCTCTTCAACCATTCCAGCAACAAAGTGTTGACCGCCGCGCTTTGTTCGCGCTGTAAAAAGTGACCTGCATCCGGCACTTCGCGGTACTCGTAAGGTCCGTCAAAGCAATCCGCTTGTTCGCGCATCAACTCGGCGCGCATATCTTCTGCACCGCACAAAGCCAGGGTCGGTACGCTGATGCGGTTTTTCAGCGACTCGCGCAAAGACTGCAAGCCCGGGTCGGCTTTGGCCGGGTCGAACATGGCGCGGTAATACGCCAGCGCGTTGGCTAGCACGCCGGGTTGCAGCAAACAGTCTTTCACTTGGGCAATGTGTTCGCTGTCATCAAAACCGGGCACCGACCAGGACTGCCACAGATAGTCAATAAATGCCATGTCGTTGGCCAGCAAGGCTTGCTCGGGGAAACCTGCTTGTTGAAAAAACCACCAGTGGAATGAGCGCTGAATGTGCTTGGGCGTCAGCAAATGGTCGGCGACGATCTGCGGATGAGGCACTGCCATCAACACCGCGCTGTGCAACAAGTCGGGTCTGGCCGCACACAGCGCATAGCCGATGATGGCGCCCCAGTCCTGGCCGATGTAATGCAACTTCTCGCCAGGCGACACGGCTTCAATCAACCCGGCGATGCCATTCACCAAACTGGCTTTATCAAAGAACGCGTTCTCGGCCACGCGCGTGGGCAGATAGCCGGGCAAATAAGGCGCGATGACGCGGTAGCCGGTCTGCGAGAGCGCCTCTATTTGCGAAGACCAAGACTTAGGCATGTCTGGAAAGCCGTGCACCAGCAACAGCAAAGGGCCGCTGCCTTGCGTCAGGCAAACAAAGTCGACGCCATTGGCGTGAATGTGCAGCTCTTCTTGCATCTCAGGTGCCGCCGACATAAGGGTTGCTGCGGCGCTCGTGCCCGAACGTGCTCTCCGGGCCATGGCCGGGAATGAACACCGTGTCGTCTCCCATGGGCCACAGGCGCTGCGTGATGCTGTCTATCAAATGCTGGTGATTGCCTTGGGGGAAATCGGTGCGGCCAATGCTGCCTGCAAACAGCACATCGCCGACAAACGCGCGGTTCATCTCCGCCGAATAAAACACCACGTGGCCCGGCGTGTGGCCTGGGCAATGCCGCACGGACAGCGTGTGTTTGCCTAAAGCGACCGTGTCGCCATCGGCCAGCCAGCGCGTGGGTTTGAAAGGACGCGCGGGTGGAAAACCGTAAGTAGATGCGGCCACAGGCAAACCGTCTATCCAAAACTGGTCACCCGGGTGCGGCCCGATGATGGGCAGATTGAGTTGCTCGGCCAGATCGGCGGTGGCAGCGGCGTGGTCTAAATGCCCGTGCGTGATCCAGATGTATGTCAGCGTGATACCCAACTGCTTGCAAGCGGCGAGCAACACATCGGTGTCACCGCCCGGGTCGATGACGGCAGCGGTCATGCCCTCGTCCTCCCAGACCAGAGAACAGTTTTGTTGGAAGGCGGTGACGGGGATGGTTTCGTAGTGGAGCATGGGGGGATGAGTCTGTTGGACGGCAGAGTTTAGAGCTTGGATTCACATGGCATGAGAAAAAAAAGTAGGTGCCAGTGTTCAATATGAACAAAACTTCCATCAATACGTGCTCTCCAGAACCGGAAGGCGCTCCCTTTTTGACATGAAATCTTCTGAGGCCGTCATGCCTAAAGCGAAGAAGCCTGACCAATCGGTCGAACGCGGCGTTAAGACAACGCTTTCACCTTCCCGGCGAATAAAACCCACGCGCACCGAATCCGCAAAACGGTATTCCTGCGGCATGGTGACTGTTTGTGAACGGTTGTTCCTACCGATGCGCGCAGTCGGTCTAGAAAAATGTGATGTCATATATTAAATTTTATGGCAATAATTTCGACTCAAAATCCACTGATGAAAAAGGCAGCTTTCAATCGAGAATTGCTGCGTTGAATCCATAATAGACGCACTTAAAATCCAGATTAGACGGGCCCAGAATCCATGCAGACGCGGCCATGAGAAAGGCCAGCGAACAACCCACCTGGCCTATGGTTTCAGCGCACAAACCTCAACACCCCATCCTCAAACCCGCCAAACCGCAGCGCCAGTACATCCATCACATAGTTTTGATGCACCCGCCACGGTGAGGCCGCGCCTTGCTTGGGCAGCAGGGCGCTGGCGCGTTGCACATAGCCCGAGGTGAAATCCAAAAACGCTTGCGTGGTTTGCGCCGGGTCGTGCTGCGGGCTGACAAACCGGTAGCCGCGTTTGTCCATGTGTTTGAACAGCCTGCATACATAGCTGGCGGTCAAGTCGGCTTTCAATGTCCATGAAGCATTCGTGTAGCCGAAGGCCACAAACACATTCGGCAAGCCCGAGAGCATCATGCCTTTGTAGGCCAGCGCTTGGCCTGGCACGAACGCTTGTCCGTCCACATGAACAGCCACATCGGCCAGCACATTCAGTTGCAAACCTGTTGCCACCACCACGATGTCTGCTTTCAATGAACTGCCATCTTGCATGGTGATGCCATCAACATCAAACCGCGCAATCTGCCCGGTGACCACGCTCACTTTGCCTTGACGAATCTGTTTGAACAAATCACCATCAGGCACGGCGCACACGCGCTGGTCCCACGGCTGGTAGCGCGGATTGAAATGGGTGTTCACGTCAAACTCACGACCCAGCGCTTTCTTCACCATGCTGATCAAATAATTTTTAAAGAACAGCGGTTTGCGTCTGGCGAGTTGGAAATAAAAAATGCCTTGCCATATGTTTCGCCAACGCACAAACCGGTAACCCAAATCGAACGGCAAAAACCGGTCCAACCACACGCCCAGTGTTTCTTGCGCGGGGCGTGTTACCACATAGGAGGGAGAGCGCTGCAAAATGCTCACATGCGCCGCGTCTTTGGCCATGGCTGGGACGATGGTGACGGCTGTTGCACCACTGCCAATCACCACGACTCGTTTATCTGCATACGACAAACCTTCAGGCCAAAACTGCGGGTACACCAGCGCGCCACTGAAATTCTCTTGGCCTTCGAAATGCGGTTGATGCCCTTGCGCATAGCTGTAATAGCCCCCGCACATGTACAAAAAACGCGTCTCTTGCACGCGGGTGCTGCCGTCAGCGAGTTGCGCGGTCACGCGCCAGCAAGCTTCTTCTGTTGACCAATCAGCGTTGACCACACGGTGCTGAAAATCGATGTGTTGCGCAACACCCGTCTCAAAAGCGGCTTCGCGAATATAGGAAAGAATGGACGGCCCGTCTGCCATGGCTTGCGTGCCGCGCCAATGTTTGAACGAATAACCCAGCGTGTGCATGTCCGAGTCCGAGCGCACACCGGGATAACGAAAAATATCCCAGGTGCCGCCTATGGCACTGCGTGCTTCCCAGATGCGCCAGCGTTTGCCCGGAGATTCTTTTTGCAGATGACGCGCAGCACCAATACCCGACAAGCCCGCACCAATGATCAGTACGTCGAGCATGTCATACCTTTAAGTAGACTAAGTGCCATATGAAAAAAATCAGTCAGTGACTTTGCCGCGCAAAGCCTTGGTCTGACCGCGCAAGACTTTGCTGTCCACGCGCTGCATGCGCGCGCTGAATGTGGGCTTGGTAGCGCGCCTTGGCTTCACCGGTTTGGCGGCAATGGCCACCAGCTCGTGCAATCGCGCCATCGCATTCAAGCGGTTGCCTTCCTGACTGCGCGAACTTTGCGCTTTGATGACGACCACGCCATCAGCCGTGATGCGTTGGTCTGACATGGCCAGCAACTTGTCTTTCACCTCGTCCGGCAGCGATGAAGCGCGAATATCAAAACGCAAATGCACCGCGCTCGACACTTTGTTCACATGCTGGCCACCCGCGCCCTGCGCGCGAATCGCGCTCAATTCCACTTCGTGGTCGGGGATGGTGAAAACAGGGGCGTTCATGGGCAGCAACAGTAGCAGGTTTGGCAGGGCCGCGCCAGTGCAAGAGCGAAAAACACCGCTAAACTGGCTTTGTATGTTTGAACTGTCATTCATCAAAAGGCTTTAGGCATGACGCAATTTGGTTTGTCCGACAAAACGCTGGAAACAGTGAGAGCCATTTTGGCGACTTGTCCTGAGCTTGAAAAAGCCTTGGTCTATGGCTCGCGCGCCATGGGCAATTACCGGACAGGATCAGACATCGATATCACGCTGATTGGCGCGCAATTGAACATGGACATGTTGTTTAAATTGGTTCGACTGTTTGATGAATCGAATCTACCTTATATGGTCGATCTGTCGATCACGGCAAACATCAACAACCCGAATTTGATTGACCATATCAAGCGTGTCGGCCAAGTGCTGTATCAGCGAGATAGTTCTTGAACGTATGAGACAAAGAATTGATATGAGGCTAGAAGCATGACGCAAGACACACGCTGGAAACAGAGGTTTGATAACTTCGACAAAGCATTTAATGAGCTTACTGCTGATATTGCGCTGCGAGCGGACAGACCTTTGTCTCGAATTGAGGAAAAAGGCTTGATTCAGTCGTTCGAGATGACGCATGAATTAGCGTGGAACGTGCTCAAAGACTATCTGCGTGAAAAAGCCGGCACCACTGGATTATTTGGTTCAAAAGACACTACCCGAGAGGCGTTCAAACAAGGCTTGATTGAAGAAGGCGATATTTGGATTGCCATGGTTCAGTCCAGAAACATGACTTCACACGTGTATGACCAGGCCATTGCCAAAAAAGTCATTGATGACATTTGTAGCCGTTATTACGGCAGTTTCAAAGCCATGCACGAACGATTTTCGTTGCTTAGTAAAGCCTCATAAGTCATTATTTTTTCTTGCAGTGACTGAGGACGGGTTCTTTTGTTAGAGGCTCATGTCATAAGTGACGGTGACAGGCGCATGGTCAGAAAACTTCTCGTCCTTATAAACAGCCACTGAACGCGCGGTTTCGGCCAAGGCCGGTGTGGCGAGGTGGTAATCCAAACGCCAGCCTACGTTGTTCGTATACGCTTGCCCGCGGTTGCTCCACCATGTGTAGCAAGCGTCGGTGGTGTCCGGGTGAAGTTGTCGGTACACATCGACCATGCCGCCATCGTTTAAGAGTGTGGTCATCCAGGCACGCTCTTCGGGCAAGAAGCCGCTGTTCTTTTGGTTACTGCGCCAGTTTTTCAAGTCAATCTGCTGGTGCGCGATATTGATGTCGCCGCACAGTATCAATTCACGCCCTTTTTTCAGGCCCATGAGGTGCGGGTAAATCACGTCCAGAAAACGGAATTTCGCTTCCTGGCGTTCCGGGCCGGAGGCGCCGCTGGGGAAATAACTGCTGATCAGCGACAGCTTGCGCTTGGGCGTGTCAAACCGCAATTCCAAATAACGGCCCTCGGCGTCAAATTCGCCACCGTCAAATCCTTGGATCACGTGGCTGGGCTCGAAGCGCGTGTACATGCCGACCCCGGCATAGCCTTTTTTCTCGGCGCAATGGAAATAGCCCGAGAGGCCAGCCAGGGTTTCAAACTTGCCGACCAAGTCTGCTTCCTGTGCTTTGACTTCCTGCACACACATACAATCCGGCGAGGTTGTAGCAAGCCAGTTTTCCAGCCCTTTGCTGCTGGCTGAACGTATGCCGTTCAGGTTAAGGCTGGTGAGTTTGAACAAGGAATTCCCCCATGTCGTTGCACCATACGCCAGACCAGACGCTGGCGCAAGCGTTCATTCAATTCTCGCTGGAATCGGGCGTACTCAAATTCGGCAACTTCAAAACCAAGGCCGGACGCATGTCGCCTTACTTTTTCAACGCCGGTTTGTTCGATGACGGCGCCAAACTCAGCCGCTTGGCCGGGTTTTACGCGCAGGCGCTGGTGCAGTCCGGTATGCAGTTTGACATGATTTTTGGCCCGGCCTACAAGGGCATTCCGCTGGGTGCGGCTGTCGCCATAGAGCTGGCGCGACTCGGCCACAAATTCCCGTTTGCCTACAACCGCAAAGAAGCCAAAGACCACGGCGAGGGCGGCACGCTGGTCGGCGCGCCGCTCAAAGGCCGGGTGTTGATCGTCGACGACGTTATGAGTGCCGGCACGGCGGTGCGCGAATCTATCGCTTTGATACAAAGCGCCGGTGCCACGGCTTACGGCGTGGCGATTGCCCTGGACCGCCAGGAAATGGCGACCGAGGTGGCGGCGGACGGATCAGTCAAAGACGTGGCGTACAGCGCGGTGCAATACGTGCGCGACAGCTTGGGTCTGAAAGTCTGCGCGGTGGCGCAACTCGCCGATTTGCTCTCGTATCTTCAGGCACAAGGTGGCCTGGGCGAAGCGGTAACTCACTTGCCAGCTGTTCAGGCCTACCGCGACCGTTACGGCGTGTCCTAAGGCCCGCCTCGGGTGGCCCACTTAGGCTCCTGGTTATTGCAGGGCTATCGAAAGCAGGGCTTCAGCCCGTCCAACACAAGGGACAGCCCGACTGACAGAAGTCTTAACGAACAGCTAAACTGACCAATCACTGACAGAAGTTGGAGTAAACATGAACGCGCCCCTGCCCGAACACATACGCAAAGCCTTAGAAACCGTTCAGCTCGACGACAAATACGCGCTCGAACATGGTCGCGCGTTCATGAGCGGGGTGCAGGCGCTGGTGCGTTTGCCCATGTTGCAACGCCAGCGGGACCAGTTGGCAGGTAAAAACACGGCAGGATTTATCAGCGGCTACCGTGGCTCACCTTTGGGCAATTACGACCAAGCACTGTGGAGCGCGCGCAAGCATTTGCAAGCGCAGCAGATCGTGTTCCAGCCCGGTGTCAACGAAGAACTGGCAGCCACCGCTTTGTGGGGAACGCAGCAGCTGGGCTTCGCGCCCCCCGGCAACAACAAATTTGATGGCGTGTTCGGCATTTGGTACGGCAAAGGCCCGGGCGTGGACCGCACCTCGGACGTGTTCAAGCATTGCAATATGGCGGGCACCACGGCTTGGGGTGGCGTGCTGGCCATCGCTGGTGACGACCATGTGTCCAAAAGCAGCACGGCAGCACACCAAAGCGACCACATTTTCAAAGCCTGCGGTTTGCCGGTTTTTTTCCCAGCGTCTGTGCAAGAGGTGTTGGACTTCGGTTTGCACGGTTTTGCGCTCAGCCGATTTGCCGGTGTCTGGGCCGGCATGAAAACTATTCAGGAAATTGTCGAATCCAGCGCCACGGTGGACATTGACCCGCAAGGTTTGCAAATTGTCATTCCTGAATTCGACATGCCGCCCGGCGGCCTGCACATCCGTTGGCCGGATGATGCGCTAGCGCAGGAAGCGCGTTTGTTCAATTACAAGTGGTACGCGGCGCTGGCCTATATACGCGCCAACCGTTTGAACCACACCGTGATACGCGGCCCGCACGACCGCTTTGGTTTGATCGCCAGCGGCAAGGCTTACAACGACACACGCCAGGCGCTGATCGATTTGGGTTTGGACGACAACACCTGCAAGCGACTCGGCATTCGTGTGCACAAGGTCGGCGTGGTCTGGCCTTTGGAGTCGCAAAGCACGCGCGAGTTCGCCGAAGGTTTGCAGGAAATTGTGGTGGTGGAAGAGAAGCGCCAGCTCATCGAATACCAATTGAAAGAAGAGCTCTACAACTGGCCGGACGCCAAACGCCCGCGCGTGTTGGGCAAGTTCGATCAGGTGGACGGCGACAGCGGAGGCGAGTGGTCGGCGCCGAACCCGATCAGCCACACCTTGCTGCGCTCGAACGCCGATTTGTCGCCCGCGTTGATCGCGCAAGCGATTGCCAAGCGATTGAAAAAAATGGGCTTGGATGCCGACACCACCGCGCGCATAGACGCACAACTTGCGGTGCTCGAAGCCAAACACAACGCCATGCAAGTGCTGGAAGTCAAAGCCGACAGACAGCCCTGGTTTTGCTCGGGTTGCCCGCACAACACTTCCACCAAAGTGCCTGAGGACTCGCGCGCCATGGCCGGTATCGGTTGCCATTTCATGTCGCTTTGGATGGACCGCAGCACCACCGGTTTCACGCAAATGGGCGGCGAGGGCGTGCCCTGGGTTGGCCAGCAACCGTTCAGCAACGACCAGCATATTTTTGCCAACATCGGCGACGGCACCTATTTTCACAGCGGCATTTTGGCGGTGCGCCAAAGTGTCGCCGCCGGTGTGAACATCACTTACAAAATTTTGTACAACGACGCGGTGGCCATGACCGGCGGACAGCCGATTGGTGAACGCGCCGAGGGTCACAGCGTGATTCAAATCGCGCAAAGCATGCGCGCCGAAGGTGCCAAGCGCATCGTCATCGTCACCGACGAGCCGGAAAAATACGAGCCGGTCGGCCAAAACGGCGTGCCCGGCACGTTGCTCGGCTTGCCCGAGGGTGTGGCCATTGAACACCGGGATGACCTTGACCGGGTGCAGCGCTTCATGCGCGAAATCAAAGGCTGTACCGTCATCATTTACGACCAGACCTGCGCTACCGAAAAACGCCGTCGCCGCAAGCGCGGCACCATGGTTGATCCGGCGGTGCGCGTGGTCATCAATGAAGCCGTGTGCGAAGGTTGTGGCGATTGCAGCTCGCAAAGCAATTGCTTGAGCGTGGAGCCGTTGGAAACCGAACTTGGCCGCAAACGCAGCATCAACCAAAGCACTTGCAACAAAGACCAAAGCTGCGTCAAAGGTTTTTGCCCCAGTTTTGTGACGGTCGAAGGCGGCCAGTTGCGCAAGAAAAACAAAGCCGACAACCGGCGTGACCCGGCGCAACTCGGCGAGTTGCCCGATCCCGAACTGCCGTCGCTGATGCGCGGTGTCTATCCGGGCGGCTACGGCATCGTGGTTGCCGGTGTTGGCGGCACCGGTGTCATCACCATCGGGCAGTTGCTCGGCATGGCGGCGCACCTCGAAGGCAAAGGCATCGTCACGCAAGACTCGGCCGGTCTGGCGCAAAAAGGCGGCGCGACTTGGAGTCATGTGTTGATTGCGCAGCAGCAAGACGAGATCCGCACCACGCGCGTGTCCACCGCAGCCGCTGATTTGATTTTGGGCTGCGACCCCATCGTTACCGCAGGCAAAGAAACCATGGTGCGCATGCGCCCGGGGCGCACCCGCGTCGCCATCAACGGCTTGGCCACACCGACAGCCGCGTTTGTGAAAAACGGCGCCTGGGCCAACCCCAGCGACAGTTGTTTGGAAGACATATTGCAAGCGGTCGGCAACGAACCGCGCAACATGGGCGCGTTCGATGCCAACCAAGTCTCTACCCAGTTGCTCGGCGACAGCATCTTCATCAACCCGATGGTGATGGGTTTTGCCTGGCAGCGCGGTTGGATACCGCTCTCGCAAGATGCCATCATGCGTGCGATTGAGCTCAACGGCGTGCAAGTCGAAGCCAACAAGCTGGCATTCACTTGGGGCCGTTGGTGCGCCCACGATCTGGCCAAAGTGCAAGCGCTGACACAGCCTTTGCAAGTGGTGAATTTCAAAGCACGCGAATCCTTGCAGTCCATTTTGCAAAAACGCATGGGCTGGCTGGAGCAGTACCAGGACAAGGCTTACGCCAAACAGTACATGTCGTTCGTGCAGGATGTGCAGCAAAAAACCTCGGCGCAAGTCGCCGAAGCGGTGGCTCGCAATTTGTACAAATTGATGGCTTACAAAGACGAATACGAAGTCGCGCGCTTACACGTCGACCCGGTGTTTTTGCAGCGCATTGCCGACCAGTTTGAAGGTGACTTCACCCTCAACTACCACTTGGCGCCGCCCTTGATTTCCAAGAAAAACGACAAGGGCGAACTGGTCAAACAAAAATTCGGACCGTCCATGTTGACCGGCTTCAAACTGCTGTCGCGTTTGCGCTTTTTGCGCGGCGGTGTGTTCGATGTGTTCGGTTACACCGAAGAGCGCCGCGGCGAACGTGCTTTGATTGAAGAATACAAAGCCAGCATCAGCGAAGTGATGGCTTCGTTCACGCCGGACAAACATTCGCTGGCTTTAGAGATAGCCCGCATCCCTGAAAAAATCAAAGGCTACGGCCATGTGAAAGAGCGCCACCTCAAAGCCGCACGCGAGCAATGGAACGGTTTACTGCATGCCTGGCGCGCTTGAGCGTTGCCACCGCTTGAAGCACAGTCCCTGGTTCGGTTAAAGTGAACGCAGACAAACCGGTGAGGACACCGCGAGATGACAGCCAAGCAATTACTGGTCTGGACACCTGCCGACCATAGGCTACTCGGGCAAGGCAACAACGCCATGCCTTATCTCGTATTGGGTGACAAATACGCGCGCGCCTTGCGCGACTGTGCCGGCGCCCAGGCCTTGCTGCTGCCCTTGGCCGACCCTGCTGACATTGCATATTGGCTGGACATGGTGGACGGCGTCATGCTGACCGGCTCGCCCTCTAACGTACACCCTAGCTATTTCGGTGAAACCGTGGCGGATGGCACCTTGCCCTTGGACCGCGAGCGCGATTCACTCACGCTGGCATTGGTACGCGCCTGTGTGGCCCAAGCCATTCCCTTGCTGGGCATATGCCGGGGCTTTCAGGAAATGAATGTGGCGCTGGGCGGCAGTTTGTTGCAGCAAGTGCACTTGACCTGCGGCAAAAACGACCACCGCGACCCGCCAAATGAACCGTTCGAGGTGCAATACGGGCCAAGCCACGAGATTGAATTACAAGCCGGATCGCTGCTGGCGCAACTGGCCGGCAGCTTGCGCGTCAAAGTAAATTCTTTGCACGGCCAGGGGGTGGGACGCCTGGCTGATGGTTTGCAAGCCATCGCCCATGCAGACGACGGACTGGTCGAAGCCTTTCAGGTGAAAAACGCCCCTGGTTTTACCTTGGGCGTGCAATGGCATCCCGAATGGCGCTGCCATGAAAATCCGTTTTATTCTGCGATTTTCAATGCGTTTTCACAGGCCATGCAGGAGAGGCGGCGCGACCGACTGCGTTGAAGGAAATAAAGCTATTCGCCTCTTTCTTTCATCAACGAGACCTGCGCCATGACCACTGCGAATAACAACCAGAACATCAAAACCTTTGCCGATCTTGAACATTGGCTGAACGAAAGACGCGTCACCGAAGTCGAATGCCTGGTGCCTGACCTGACCGGCGTGGCGCGCGGGAAAATCTTGCCCCGCGAAAAATTCACCGAAGACCGCGGCATGCGCCTGCCCGAAGCCGTGGTCGCCATGGGCGTGACCGGTAACTTACCCGAGTCGGGACCTTATTACGATGTCATCCAATCGCATGACCGCGACATGCATTTGATGCCGGATCCCTCCACCGTGCGCATCGTGCCTTGG
Source organism: Bordetella parapertussis (assembly GCA_945870575.1). Classification (GTDB taxonomy): domain Bacteria; phylum Pseudomonadota; class Gammaproteobacteria; order Burkholderiales; family Burkholderiaceae_C; genus Limnohabitans. The sequence goes on from CAMBSK010000012.1 coordinate 52,285, forward strand.
GCGACAGATCCGACGGCGCAGGTGATTCACGATTGCTACGACCGCCACGGTAAGCTGGTGCCCTTTGCGCCGCGCAGCGTGCTGCGCCATGTGTGTGATTTGTACGCCGCCGAGGGCTGGGACCCGGTGGTGGCACCCGAGCTGGAGTTTTACTTGCTGGCGCGCAACACCGACCCGAATACCTTGCTCAGACCGCCTATCGGGCGCAGTGGCCGCGCCGAAACCTCGCGCCAGGCCTACAGCATTGATGCGGTCAACGAATTCGACCCGTTGTTTGAAGAGTTGTACGAACACTGCGAAAAAATGGGCTTGAACGTCGACACCTTGATTCACGAAATCGGCGCAGGTCAAATGGAAATCAATTTTTTCCACGACCACCCGCTAGGTCTGGCTGACGAGGTGTTTTTCTTCAAACGCACGGTGCGAGAAACCGCGCTGCGCCACGACATGTACGCCACTTTCATGGCCAAGCCCATCGCCGGTGAACCCGGCAGCGCCATGCACATACACCAAAGTATTTTGGACAAGGTCACCGGCCAGAATATCTTCAGCCGCGCAGACGGCGAGCCGTCCGAGGCCTTCTACCATTTCATCGGCGGCTTACAGCGTTACATCCCCTCGGCCATGGCCCTGGTCGCGCCCTATGTCAACAGCTACCGGCGGCTGGCGCGCCGCACCTCGGCGCCTATCAATATCGAATGGGGACACGACAACCGCACCGTCGGCATACGCTCTCCGATTTCTCCGCCGGCCGCGCGGCGGGTGGAAAACCGGGTCATAGGTGCAGACGCCAACCCGTATGTGGCCATGTCCATGACGCTGGCCTGCGGCTATTTAGGGTTGAAAAACAAGCTTCAACCTAAGGACGAAATGAAAGGCGACGCCTACACCGCTCCCTATGCGCTGCCGCGCAGCCTGGGCGAGGCGCTAGATTTGTTGCGCCGCGATAAAGACTTGCACGATGTGCTGGGCGCAGCCTTCATCAAGGTTTACACAGAAACCAAGGAATGTGAATTCGAAGAGTTCATGGAAGTCATTTCCCCCTGGGAGCGCGAGCATTTGTTGTTGCATGTCTGAAAAACCAAAACATATGGCCGATGAAAGCTGACGCTTTATTTGCGTCGCCCGCCATAAAGCGTCGACAGGTGTATACCTCTGCCATGCAGGCGCTTGACAGCGCGTAATACATGCACACGTTCACTGATACGCATAGACAGCCCGGTGTGAACAACGGACTTGCCGCTCAAAGCTTGCGCTGGTAGCGGTGTATTTCTATGGTCGAGTGCACAATTTCCTCGTGCACCGACAAGCGCTCGCGCACCATGGTCGGCGTCAATTCAGGCTCTTGCGTGACCACGGTCAGCGCACACGAGAACACCTGCTTGCCGACCCGCCACACATGTAAATCGGTGACCCGGGTTTGCGGGCTGGTTTCAATGGCTTCGCGAATTTCTTCCACCAGCGGGTGATCCATTTCACGGTCGAGCAACACCTTGCCGGTGTCGGCCAGCAAGCTACGCGCCCAGACCGCCACCAGCGCCGCGCCGACCAGACCCATGACCGGGTCTAGCCATGACCAACCGTACCACCAGCCGCCCAGTAACGCGATGATGGCCAGCACCGAGGTGAATGCGTCGGCGATGACATGCACATACGCAGATTTCAAATTCAAGTCAAGGTGATGGCCGTGCCCATGTCCGTGACCATGACCATGACCGTGACCGTGACCATGACCGTGGTTAGGTTCGCGGGTGATTTCTACGTGTGGCTTTTCGTGCGCGGCATTTGCGCTCTGTTGCTTTGATTGTGCAGCGGTTGGCGGGTGGAGATGCGCACGCCCCAAAATCAAAGCGCACACCACATTCACCGCAAGACCTAGCACCGCCACGGCAATGGCTTCGGCGTATTGAATCGGTTGCGGTGACCAGATGCGCTCTAGCGAACCGAACACCATCATCAAGGCCACACCGAGCAACACAATCGCACTCGCAAACCCCGCCAGAACTTCAATCTTCCAACTGCCAAATGCAAAACGCGGATCGCGTGTGTACTTGCGAGCCGTCGCATAGGCTGTGGCGGACAAGCCGATCGCCAGCACATGTGAGCTCATGTGCCAGCCGTCGGCCAGCAAAGCCATGGAGTTGAACCACCAGCCTGCCCATATTTCGATCACCATCGTCACCAGCGTGATCCACATCACCAGCCGCGTGCCGCGCTCTGCCGCCTGACTGCCTTCGTCAAACACATGGTCGTGCAGCAAGTCGGAGAGGGTGTCGTTGTGCATATCAGTCTGCGTGATGCATTGCCGCATGCGATTGCTGATCCGCGTGGTAACTAGACCTGACCATGGGCCCGACCGCTGCGTGCGTGAACCCCATGGCGTACGCGCGTTCTTCAAACATCTTGAAAGTCTCGGGATGCACATAACGCTTGACCTGCAAATGGTGGCTGCTGGGCGCCAGGTACTGGCCGAGCGTCAGCATGTCGATATGGTGGTCGCGCATGTCTTGCATGGTTTGCAAAATTTCTTCATCGGTTTCGCCCAGTCCCACCATCAAACCGCTTTTGGTCGGCACGTGCGGAAACAGCGCTTTGAATTTTTTCAACAGGTTCAGGCTGAACGCATAGTCGCTGCCCGGGCGCGCTTCTTTGTACAAGCGCGGCACGGTTTCCAAGTTGTGGTTCATCACGTCTGGCGGCGCTTCTTTCAAGATGTTCAAAGCGCGGTCGTCGCGGCCACGAAAGTCGGGCACCAAGACTTCAATTTGTGTGTTCGGTGACAGCGCGCGGGTCTGGCGTATGCAGTCCACAAAATGTGCGGCGCCGCCGTCGCGCAAATCGTCCCGGTCCACGCTGGTGATGACCACGTAGTGCAGTTTCAAAGCCGCAATCGTGTTGGCCAGGTTCAGCGGCTCGTTCGCGTCCAGCGGGTCCGGGCGGCCATGGCCGACATCGCAAAACGGGCAACGGCGCGTGCATTTGTCGCCCATGATCATGAAGGTCGCCGTGCCCTTGCCAAAACATTCGCCGATGTTCGGGCAGGAGGCCTCTTCGCACACGGTCACCAGCTTGTTAGCCCGCAAAATGTCTTTGATTTCGCCAAAGCGTGAATTCGGTGAACTGGCTCTGACACGTATCCAATCCGGCTTTTTCAGCGTTTCGCCGGTGTGCACCACTTTGACGGGAATGCGCGAGACTTTGTCCGAGGACTTTTGTTTGGCGCTGGCGTCATAAGCCGGTGCGGTGTCAGGTACTTGTGGTGCTGTCATGGAAACCTTGGGGTTAAGGCATTAAAGAGGTGGCAAGCTTGCTGCCCAGCACATCAGCCATGTCTTGCCAGCTGACTTCAACACCTATTGTAAAAAGATCGGTGGTCGCCAGCCCTGCGTAACCGCAGGGGTTGATACGCTCAAAGGGTGACAAGTCCATGTGCACATTGAGCGCCACGCCATGGTAGGCGCAATGCCGACTGACTTTGACACCGAGCGCGGCGATTTTGGCCAGACCCGTGAAGTCCGGCAAGCCAGCAGATTGGCCGTGCTGCGGGCGCGACGGCAGCCGCGCATGGTCAAACGGTGCATCCGGGCGCACATAAATACCGGGCGCACCCGCGACCCGGTGGCCGGTGACGCCGACATGCGCCAAGGTTTTCAGCACCGCGTCTTCAATCCGGTAAACATATTCTTTGACAAAGTAACCGGCGCGTTTCAAGTCGATCAGCGCATAAGCCACCACCTGGCCCGGCCCGTGAAACGTGATTTGCCCGCCCCGGTTGCTGGCGATCAGCGGGATATCGCCAGCCCATAAAAGATGTTCTTGCTTGCCCGCCAAGCCTTGGGTGAACACAGGTGGGTGCTGGCACAGCCAGATTTCATCCGGCGTGTGTTCGTTGCGGCGCGCCGTGAAATCCTGCATGGACAGCAGGCATTGTGCATATTCCAAGCTTCCCAGGTGCTTCAAAACAGGCGTGCATGGCGCTGACACTAAAGCACCACCTTCACCAGCGGGTGTGAGCTGAGCGTGCGGTAGAGCTCATCGAGTTGCTCGCGGTTGTGCATGTGCACGGTCAGGGTGAGACCCAAGTATTTGCCGCCTTTGCTTTCCCGGGTTTCGATAGAGCTTTCCTGCCAAGACGGGTCAAATTGACGCGCTACAAAGCTGATCGCCGGGATAAAGCCGTCCACATTCAAACCCATGACTTTGATTGGGAAATCGCAGGGGTATTCAATCAAACTGTCTGTGGTTTCGGCCATATGAAGGGTTTTTTCAGGATGATGCGGGAAAGCCCTATAAGATACCCTACAATCAGAGGCTTTGCTGCATTTAGGGGCGTCGCGGATAACCATGACAAAAGCACCTTTAGACAGCAAAAACCATTCGACCACAGAAGTTGAAGATGAGCCCCAAGAGGCGGAATTTCAACCCTGGAGCGCTGAACAAGCTCAAGCTTGGCGACAAGGTCACCCTGCATTTTCTGTCTGGCGGGTGTTGGCGGTGCAAGTGCTGGTGGCGCTGGTTTTTGCCACAGCAGTTGCGTTTTGGTTTGCAAGCGGTTCCATTTGGTTGTCTTGGATGTACGGTGCGATGACAGTGGTGGTTCCCGCCGCGCTGTTTGCCAGAGGGTTGACCTCACGCAAAGCATCTTTGAATGCCATGGCTGCGGCGCTCGGCCTGATGGTGTGGCAAGGCGTGAAATGGATGATGGCAGTGTTGTTCTTGGTGCTTGCGCCAAGAATAGTTCCAGAATTAAGTTGGCCCGCCATGTTGGCGGGCCTGGTTGTGACGATGAAGGTGTATTGGCTGGCGTTGTTGTGGGGCAGATCCGCAACCGCCGACTCCCCTTCCACCACTTTGTAAAGAGTTGAACATGGCGGATACGAGTACGCTGACTGCTGGAGATTACATTGGTCATCACCTGACCCATCTTCAAAGCAAGCCCATGGGCGGCGTGATTGATTTTTCAGTGGTCAATCTGGACTCCATTTTTTGGTCTGTGCTCTTAGGCCTTATCGGTTCTTTTTTCCTTTGGCGCGCCGCGCGCACGGCCACTTCCGGCGTGCCAGGACGATTCCAGGCGGCAGTGGAAATATTGTTTGAAATGGTCGACACCCAAGCCAAGGGCATTGTGCACAACGCCGAAAGCCGAAAGCTGGTGTCACCTTTGGCCTTGACCGTGTTTGTTTGGATTTTTCTGCTCAACAGCATGGACTTTTTGCCTGTCGACCTGTTTCACAAAATCTTTGAATGGACTGGCTTGGACCACAGCATCCATTATTTCCGCGTGGTGCCTACGGCTGATTTGTCCACCACTTTGGGCATGTCGGTGTCAGTGTTGCTGATTTGTTTGTTCTACAACATCAAGATCAAAGGCATTGGCGGCTGGTTCCACGAACTCACTACCGCACCGTTTGGCGCGCACCCTATTTTGTGGCCCATCAATTTCGGTTTCCAAATGATTGAATTTGTCGCCAAAACCGTCTCTCACGGTATGCGACTGTTTGGCAATATGTACGCCGGTGAACTGATTTTCATGCTGATCGCCCTCATGGGTGGTGCCGCGGCCATGAGCCTGAGTGGCATTTTGCTGCCAATTGGCCACATCATCGCCGGCTCCATCTGGGCCATCTTCCACATCTTGATTGTCGCGTTGCAAGCCTTTATTTTCATGATGTTGACCCTGGTCTACATCGGGCAAGCACACGACGCTCACTGATTTCCGTTTTTTCTCAACCTTTCCATCACCTTGCTTAGGAGCTTTTCATGGAACACGTACTTGGTTTAGTAGCACTCGCCTCAGGTCTGATCATTGGCCTGGGTGCCATCGGTGCTTGTATTGGTATTGGCATCATGGGCAGCAAATACCTCGAAGCTGCCGCACGTCAGCCTGAGCTGATGAACGAGTTGCAAACCAAAATGTTCTTGCTGGCTGGTTTGATTGACGCGGCTTTCCTGATTGGCGTCGGTATCGCCATGATGTTCGCCTTCGCCAATCCTTTCGTCCTGAAGTAATCCATTCAACCGCCCATAGAGAGGTGTTGACGTGAGTATCAACGCAACCCTGTTTGTTCAAGCGATTGTTTTTGCCATTCTGGTTTGGTTCACGATGAAATTCGTGTGGCCGCCGATTGCAAATGCGCTGGATGAACGTGCTGAAAAAATCGCCCATGGCCTCAAAGCTGCGGAGCACGCACACATCGAACTCACCAATGCGCACAAGCATGTTGAGGTCGAGTTGGCGAAAAACCGCTCCGAAGCGGCCACCCGTTTGGCTGAAGCAGAGCGCCGTGCCACCAACATCATTGACGAAGCTAAGTTCAAAGCCACTGAAGAAGCCAACAAAATCATTGCTGCTGCGCATGCCGAAGCCGAACAGGCCATGCTCAAAAGCAAAGAACTGCTGCGCGACCATGTGGCTGTGCTGGCTGTCAAAGGGGCAGAGCAAATTCTGCGCAAAGAAGTCAACGCTTCTGTGCACGCCGATTTGTTGAGTCGCCTCAAAACGGAACTTTGAGGACACGACCCCATGGCTGAAATCGCAACTATTGCCCGTCCTTATGCCGAAGCCTTGTTCAAGGTGGTGCATGCTCAGGCTGCGCAAGCTGTTGAATGGCTGGATGCGCTGGCTATGGTTGCTGCCGACCCCGGTTTGCAGCAATTTGCCCATGACCCCAAGGTCAGTCACCGCCAAGTGCTCGAGTTGATTGCGCAGGTTGGCCCGAAAAGCCTACCGGCCGCTGGCTTGAACTTTTTAACCACCTTGGTTGAAAACGGCCGCTTGTCCGTGCTGCCTGAAATTGCTGTGCAATTCCACGCACTGGTGGACGCTCAAAGCGGTGTCCGCAAGGCGGTGGTGCACAGTGCTTTCCCTATCGAGGGCGCGGCCCTTGACGAATTGACCAAGGTGTTTGAAAAGCGCTTTGGCCACAAACTCAATGTGCAAGTGGCGCTCGAGCCAGAGCTCATTGGGGGTGTGCGAGTGGTGGTCGGCGACGAGGTGCTTGATACCTCTGTCAAAGCCCGTTTGGAACAAATGAAAGTCGCGCTGACCGCCTGAGCAATCCCGCTCTTGCACATCAGCCTTACATAGGAAGAAGGAAAGAGTCATGCAACTCAATCCCGCAGAAATCTCAGAACTGATCAAAACCCGTATCGAGGGCTCGACAGGCAACACCAATGTGCGCAACCAAGGCACCGTGATTTCCGTTTCTGACGGTATTTGCCGCATCCACGGTTTGTCCGACGTGATGCAAGGTGAAATGCTGGAGTTCCCCAACAACACTTTCGGCCTAGCGCTGAACTTAGAGCGCGACTCTGTCGGCTCGGTGATTCTGGGTGAATATGAACACATCTCTGAAGGCGACACGGTCAAGTGCACCGGTCGCATTCTGGAAGTGCCGGTCGGCCCCGAATTGATTGGCCGCGTGGTCAACGCTTTGGGTCACCCGATTGATGGCAAGGGCCCTATTAATGCTAAGTTGAGCGACGTGATTGAAAAGGTTGCCCCTGGCGTGATCGCGCGTCAGTCGGTGGATCAGCCTATGCAAACCGGCTTGAAATCCATTGACTCGATGGTGCCTGTGGGCCGTGGTCAGCGCGAATTGATCATTGGTGACCGCCAGACCGGTAAGACCGCTGTGGCCATCGACGCCATCATCAACCAAAAAGGTCAGAACATGACCTGTATTTATGTTGCTATCGGTCAAAAGGCGTCATCCATCAAAAACGTGGTGCGTGCCTTAGAGCAAGCCGGGGCCATGGCCTACACCATCGTGGTGGCTGCCTCTGCTTCCGAATCAGCCGCTATGCAGTATGTGTCTGCTTATTCCGGTTGCACCATGGGCGAATATTTCCGCGACCGTGGCCAAGATGCACTCATTGTGTATGACGATTTGTCCAAGCAAGCCGTGGCTTACCGCCAAGTGTCTTTGCTGTTGCGCCGCCCGCCAGGCCGTGAAGCCTACCCCGGCGACGTGTTCTATTTGCACAGCCGTTTGCTCGAGCGCGCCGCACGTGTGAACGCCGACTACGTTGAGCATTTCACCAAAGGTGAAATCAAAGGCAAAACAGGTTCATTGACAGCGCTGCCTATCATTGAAACCCAGGCCGGTGACGTGTCTGCTTTCGTGCCAACCAACGTGATTTCCATCACCGACGGCCAGATCTTCTTGGAAACCTCGCTGTTCAATGCAGGTGTTCGCCCCGCTATCAACGCTGGTATTTCCGTGTCTCGCGTCGGCGGTGCAGCACAAACCAAGCTGGTCAAAAACCTGTCCGGCGGTATCCGTACCGATCTGGCGCAATACCGCGAGTTGGCCGCCTTCGCGCAATTCGCTTCCGACTTGGATGCCGCCACTCGCAAGCAACTTGACCGTGGCGCGCGCGTCACTGAATTGTTGAAACAAGCTCAGTACAGCCCCTTGCCCATCAGCTTGATGGCTTCCACGCTGTATGCCGCCAACAAAGGCTTCTTGGATGACATCGATGTCAAACAAGTGCTGCATTTCGAAGCCGGTTTGCACCACTACTTGAAAGACAAGTGCGCTGCCTTGCTTGCCAAGTTGGAAAAAGACAAAGCCATGGACAAAGACGCAGAAGCCGAAATGGTCAAAGCCATCGAAGCCTTCAAAAAATCTTTCGTCTAACCGCCATCTAGCAGCAAGGAGCACTTCATGGCAGTCGGCAAGGAAATACGCGGCAAGATCAAATCGGTGGAAAACACCAAAAAGATCACCAAAGCCATGGAAATGGTCGCCGCTTCCAAAATGCGCAAGGCGCAGGATCGCATGCGCGCGGCCCGGCCTTACAGTGAAAAGGTGCGCAACATTGCAGCCCATCTAGGACAGGCGAATCCCGAGTATGTGCATCCTTTCATGAAAATGCACACGGTCAAGTCCAGCGGCTTTATTGTGGTGACGACAGACAAAGGTTTGTGCGGTGGCATGAACACCAACATCCTGCGTGCACTTACGCAAAAATTCAAAGATTTGCAAGCTGTGGGTTCAACACCGCAAACCATCGCCATTGGTAACAAAGGGCTGGGTTTTCTGAACCGGGTGGGTGCGTCGGTACTCGCACAACTCACCCAGCTCGGTGACACGCCGCATTTAGAAACCCTGATCGGCCCGGTCAAAGTCATGCTGGATGCTTACACCGAAGGTAAATTGGACGCAGTCTACATTTGCTATACGCGTTTCATCAACACCATGAAGCAAGAAGCAGTCATCGAGCAGTTGCTGCCCTTGTCGCATGAAAAAATGCACAACGATGCCACAGCAGCCGGCAGCTACGGTTGGGATTATTTGTATGAACCCGATGCGCCTGCTGTGATTGACGACTTGCTTGAGCTTTATATCGAATCACTGGTGTACCAAGCTGTTGCTGAAAACATGGCGTCTGAACAATCAGCACGCATGGTGGCCATGAAGGCCGCCACAGATAACGCCGGCAGTGTCATCGGCGAACTCAAACTCGTTTACAACAAAACCCGTCAGGCTGCGATCACGAAGGAATTATCCGAAATCGTGGCCGGTGCGGCGGCTGTGTAACCCCATTTATTTTTGGAGCAAATCATCATGGCTCAGGCAATGACCCACGCAGGTATTCAAGGAAAAATCGTCCAATGTATTGGCGCCGTGGTGGACGTGGAATTTCCTCGCGACCACATGCCGCGTATTTACGATGCACTCAAACTCGAGGGCTCAGCTCTGACGCTTGAGGTTCAGCAGCAACTCGGCGACGGCATCGTGCGTACCATTGCGCTGGGCACCTCCGACGGCTTGCGTCGTGGCCTGATGGTCACCAACACCGGCGCGGCTATCACTGTTCCTGTCGGCAAGGCTACATTGGGTCGAATCATGGACGTGCTTGGCGCGCCTATCGATGAGCGCGGCCCAGTTGACCAGACACAAACCGCTTCCATCCACCGCAAAGCACCTGCGTATGACGAGCTCAGCCCGTCACAGGAACTGCTGGAAACCGGCATCAAAGTGATTGACTTGGTGTGTCCATTTGCCAAAGGCGGTAAGGTCGGATTGTTCGGTGGCGCCGGTGTGGGCAAGACCGTTAACATGATGGAACTGATCAACAACATCGCCAAGGCGCACAGCGGTTTGTCCGTGTTCGCCGGTGTGGGTGAACGTACCCGCGAAGGTAACGATTTTTATCACGAGATGGCCGACTCCGGCGTGGTGAACCTTGAGAACCTGCCTGAATCTAAAGTGGCCATGGTCTACGGTCAGATGAACGAGCCACCCGGCAACCGTTTGCGCGTGGCTTTGACCGGCTTGACTATTGCCGAGTCTTTCCGCGACGAAGGCAAAGACGTGCTGTTCTTCGTAGACAACATTTACCGTTACACATTGGCCGGTACTGAAGTGTCTGCATTGTTGGGTCGTATGCCTTCAGCCGTGGGCTACCAGCCCACATTGGCCGAAGAAATGGGCCGTTTGCAAGAGCGTATTACCTCTACCAAAGTCGGCTCCATCACTTCCATCCAAGCCGTTTATGTGCCTGCGGATGACTTGACCGATCCTTCCCCTGCCACCACCTTTGCTCACCTAGACTCCACCGTGGTGCTGTCACGTGACATTGCTTCACTCGGCATTTACCCAGCGGTTGATCCCTTGGACTCCACCAGCCGTCAGCTCGATCCTTTGGTGGTGGGTAACGACCATTACGACACCGCGCGCGCTGTTCAAGGCACCTTGCAGCGTTACAAAGAATTGCGCGACATCATTGCCATTTTGGGCATGGATGAGCTCGCACCGGAAGACAAACTGGCAGTGGCACGTGCCCGCAAAATCCAGCGTTTCCTCAGCCAGCCTTTCCATGTGGCCGAAGTGTTCACCGGTTCACCCGGTAAATACGTCACCTTGGCTGAAACCATTCGCGGCTTCAAGATGATCGTGGCCGGTGAATGTGACCACATGCCTGAGCAGGCGTTCTACATGGTCGGCACGATTGACGAGGCCATTGAAAAGGCCAAGAAAATTTAATTCGGGCTGCAACCGCACCTGACAAGGAAGCCCCATGAAAACCATGCAAGTTGATGTGGTCAGTGCAGAAGAGCTGATTTACTCCGGACAAGCCACTTTCGTGGCATTGCCCGGCGAAGTCGGCGAGCTCGGCATTTATCCGCGCCACACGCCGCTGATCTCGCGCATCCGCGCAGGGTCTGTGCGTATCCAAAAGCCCGATGGCGAAGAAGAGTTTGTGTTCGTTGCCGGTGGCATTTTGGAAGTGCAACCCGACTCGGTGACCGTGTTGTCTGACACCGCAGTGCGTGGCAAAGACCTGGATGAAGAACGTGCCAATGCAGCCAGAAAGGCGGCTGAAGAGCACTTGAAAAACGCCAAGTCCAGTGTCGACATTGCCGCCGCTCAGGCGGAACTCGCTGTTTTTGCAGCACAGCTGTCTGCATTGCGCAAATTCCGCAGTAAAAAATAATACCTTGACCAAGGCCAAGCTTCGGGCAGCCACCGTCGGAGGTTCCGCCGACGAGATCGAAGCCGCTTTTTATGAAGCTTTACAAAAAGGCGATATTGAACGGCTCATGGCCTGTTGGTCTGATGATGAAGATGTGGTGTGTGTACATCCCGGCGGCCCGCGTCTGGTCGGCATAGACAATATCCGTCAATCCTTTGAAAATATGTTCAGCAACGGCGTAATTGATGCCCATCCTGAACATGTGCGCAAAGTAGAAACGGTCACCAGCGCCATGCACAATCTGGTCGAACGCATCTCCTTGAACCTGCCGGATGCCCCGGCCACCGCGTTTGTGCTGACCACCAATGTGTATGTGCGCTCGCCCCAAGGCTGGCGCATGGTGGCGCACCACGCCAGTCCCGGTACACCGCAGGAGATACACGCGCGCTCGGACGCCTTGCCGCCGATTTTGCATTGAGGCATTCAAGCTTTGTATTTTCAATCGCCCTCTGGCGGGAGAGCTTCAACCATGGATGATCTGGTCAAACAGGCGATGCAAAAGTGGCCTAACGTGCCGCACTGTTTCGGCTGGCTGGGGCTGGATCAACGCGGCGATTGGTACATGCGCGACGACCAAACCCAGGCACTAGGCTCGTTTGAAAAAGCCAAGGGCAGCAAACTCTTGCACACCAAATTGATTGAATTCATACAGCGCAACTACCTGGCCGATGAGTTCGGTCAGTGGTATTTCCAAAACGGCCCTCAGCGTGTATTCGTAGAGCTGCTGGCGGCCCCGTTTGTCTGGCGTGTGCAGGCTGACTTTAGTGTTTGGTCTGCTGACGGCATGTTGCAGGACATACAGCATTGCACTGTGGATGAACAAGGCATGGTGTATTTGTACAGTTCACAAGGACTGGGCCTGGTGCATACGCAGGATGTTGTGATAGCTGCAGATGCGCTGGCTGACCATCGCTGGCACGAAAAAAAAGTGCTTTCCAGCGAACTGGAGAGGACTTACCGTTTCGTGAAAAGCCCGCAGCAACGGGCTTCACGCATCACTTAGCCGTTGCAGCAGGCTCGGCAAATTTGGCGCCGGAAGCATTGGCCATGTAAACCACGGCATGGCCGATTTCAACATCCTCGTGCTCTCCACCTGCTTGGGCCGGCATGACATTTTTGCCTTTGAGGGCTGAATTGAGCAAAGCGGGATAGCCGGTTTTGATACGCGGGCCCCAGGCAGCAGAGTCACCCAACTTGGGCGCGCCGGCAGCACCGCTGACATGGCATGAGGCACATTGACCATTGAAAACTTCTTCGCCGGATTTCATGGGACGGTTGCTGTCCTTGATTTGTATAGTGCCGACTTTTTGTATGCGACTCGCAGTGGACTCAGCCAAATTGCTGGCACCGGCCGCAGGTTTATTTTGTGCAGTGACGAAATAGACCAAACCGATGATGATGAAAATCGGCAAAATAAAAGACAAGCTCACCAGGAGTAGAAATTGTTTAGGGGTTTTGACGGGGCCGGTATGTGGCTCTTCGTGCAGGTCGCTCATGGTGACTTTCAGTGGATGTGAAAACAGTCTGAAATTATAGCCAGTGCGCCCATTCCGACTGGACTGCAAGCTACCATGCTGATTGAACATGCTGTGGCAACCTACAATACAAGCCTTGCGGCTGTAGCTCAGTGGATAGAGTATTGGCCTCCGAAGCCAAGGGTCGTGGGTTCGATCCCCGCCAGCCGCACCATGTGTCACAAATTAATACTGAATCTTCTGGCCTCACTAAGACTTAGATTGCCTTAATTCCCCGAACTGCGCTGCCAAATCGGTCTCCGCGTGCTCCAACACAAAATACCTGAACGCCTCAGCTGCCGGCGACAAGAATTTAGACAGCGTGTGCACCACGTTCCAAGCGCGTACCAGTGGTGCACCGTTCACCTGCAACACGCACAGCTTTCGGGTTTGCAACTCCAGCGCAATCGTGTGCAGCGATAGAAACCCAAGACCTAAATTAGCCATCACCGCTTGCTTGATGGCATCATTCGATTGCAACTCCATGCTGTAGCGCGGTTGCAACCTAGCCTGGGAAAAAAAACTTTCCATGGCGCTGCGCGTGCCCGAACCCGGTTCTCGCACGATAAATAGCTGCTGGCGCAAGTCTTCGGCGCGCAGTCCAGATTCACCGGCCAGCGGATGCATGGGCGAAGCGACAAATACCAGAGGGTTGGCGGCGAAAGGTTCGGCACGTGTTGGCAGTTCGTCCGGCGCTTTGCCCATGATGGCGATATCGACCTCGCTGTTTTGCAACCATTGCACCAAATCGCCGCGGTTACCCACCATCAGTTTGATCTCAATGCCCTCGTGTTCTTTTAAAAATTTATTTAGCAGGGCAGGAACAAAATATGTGGCGGTGCCGACCATGCCTATGGTCAGCGTACCGGTTTCAATGCGTTGTAGTCTGGCCGCAGCGTCCTCGGCATCTTTTAACAAAGCCAGCATCTTGCGGCAGTAGACCAGCATGTACTCGCCGGTGGTGGTCAAACTGACTTTACGCCCCTGGCGCTCGAACAGCGGCATGCCGACCTCGGCTTCTAACTCCTTGATTTGCATAGTGACTGCAGGCGCAGACACGTGCATAAGCTCGGCGGCTTTGGCAAAACTCAGGTGCCTAGCGACCGCGTTGAAAAACCGGAGTTGTCTAAAGGTGGCGTTTTTCAATTAAGTATTCCTTAACTCAACATCGAAAATTAATGAATTTACTTATTGTGCAGGAATTTATACAGTTGATCCATCTTTTCAACACAGTGGAGTTTTTAGATGAGCGATAAAGACAGCCAAATCACCGACGGCAAAAAGCGCTACAGCGCCGGCGTCTTGAGATACAAGCAAATGGGCTACTGGGACCCAGACTACCAGCCCAAAGCAACCGACTTGATCGCCATGTTCCGCATGACGCCTCAAGAAGGCGTTGACTCCGAAGAATGCGCTGCGGCCGTGGCCGGCGAATCTTCCACCGCCACTTGGACGGTGGTATGGACCGACCGCCTGACCGCTTGCGACCTCTACCGCGCCAAGGCTTACCGCGTCGATGCCGTGCCCAACACAGGCCCCGGCACCAAGACAGAACAGCAATACTTTGCCTACATCGCTTACGACATCGACCTGTTTGAAGGCGGCTCGATCGCCAACCTGACAGCATCGATCATTGGCAACGTCTTTGGCTTTAAAGCGGTGAAAGCGTTGCGCTTGGAAGACATGCGCATCCCAGTCGCCTACCTGAAGACCTTCCAAGGCCCTGCTACCGGCGTAGTCGTCGAACGCGAGCGCCTTGACAAGTTCGGCCGCCCGCTGCTCGGCGCCACCACCAAGCCCAAGCTCGGCCTGTCGGGCCGTAACTATGGTCGCGTGGTGTACGAAGGCCTCAAAGGCGGTCTCGATTTCATGAAGGACGACGAGAACATCAACTCGCAGCCCTTTATGCATTGGCGCGATCGCTTCCTATATTGTATGGAAGCCGTCAACAAAGCCAGCGCGGCTACCGGCGAGGTCAAAGGCCACTACCTGAACGTCACTGCCGGCACGATGGAAGAAATGTACGCCCGTGCAGAATTCGCCAAGAGCCTGGGCAGCGTGATCATCATGATCGACCTGGTGATCGGCTACACGGCGATCCAGAGCATGGCCTTGTGGGCGCGCAAAAACGACATGATCCTGCACCTGCACCGCGCAGGCAACAGCACCTACTCGCGCCAGAAGAACCACGGCATGAACTTCCGCGTCATCTGTAAATGGATGCGCATGGCAGGTGTGGACCACATCCACGCCGGCACGGTTGTCGGCAAGTTGGAAGGCGACCCGATGATGATCCGCGGCTTCTACGACACGCTGCTCGATACGCACACACCGATGCAGCTCGAAAAAGGTCTGTTCTTCGAGCAGGACTGGGCTTCACTGAACAAGGTCATGCCAGTCGCTTCTGGCGGCATCCATGCCGGCCAAATGCACCAGTTGCTGACCTACCTCGGCGACGACGTGGTGCTGCAGTTCGGCGGCGGCACGATTGGCCACCCCATGGGCATCCAGGCCGGCGCCACAGCGAATCGCGTCGCCCTCGAAGCCATGGTGCTGGCGCGCAATGAAGGCCGCGACATCTGGAACGAAGGTCCGCAGATTCTGCAGGACGCTGCCAAGTGGTGCTCGCCGCTGAAGGCCGCCATCGACACCTGGGGCGACATCAGCTTCAATTACGAGTCCACAGACACCGCCGACTTCGCCGTCACGCCGACGGCTTCCATTTAAGGAGATCCTCACCATGATGACCAACCAAGGCAATCGCCTCACACAGGGCCAGTTTTCTTACCTGCCCGAACTCACTGACAAGCAGATCAGCGCACAGATCGAGTACGCGCTCGGCAAAAACTGGGCAATCGGCGTTGAATACACCGATGACCCGCATCCGCGCAACACCTACTGGGAGATGTACGGCAACCCGATGTTTGACTTGAAGGACGCGTCAGCCATCTTGACGGAGGTCAATGCCTGCCGCAAGACGTTTCCGAATCACTACATTCGCGTGACGGCCTTCGATGCAACACAAGGTGTTGAGTCGGTGCAAATGTCTTACATCGTCAACCGGCCGAAGAACGAACCCGGCTTCGGCCTGACGAGGCAGGAGATCGGCGGGCGTCAGATCCAGTACACCGTACACAGCTATGCCACCGATAAGCCCGAAGGCGAGCGGTACTAAGCCCGCCCAGACTGCGCCACAGCCATGAGCAACTCTTCCATTCCTGGCGCGCGTGCCGCGACGCCTGCGGCAACGGAAGCCGCGGATACGCCGACTGTGGCTCTGGGCCAAGCGCGCAGTGTGGGTGAGGTTTTGGCGCAGTCGCAGGTGGAGGAGGTCATCGCTGAACTGGACCGTGATTTGGTGGGGCTGGCCCCGGTGAAGACCCGCATCCGCGACATTGCGGCCTTGCTGGTGATTGACAAGCTGCGCATCAATCTGGGTCTGGTCAGCGAGGCGCCGAGCTTGCACATGAACTTTGTGGGCAACCCCGGCACCGGAAAAACCTCGGTAGCTATGCGCATGGCGCAAATTCTGCACCGCCTGGGCTATGTCCGCAAGGGCCATCTGGTAGCAGTGACCCGCGACGATTTGGTGGGCCAGTACATCGGCCACACCGCACCCAAAACCAAAGAAGTGCTGAAGAAAGCCATGGGCGGGGTGCTCTTTATTGACGAAGCCTATTACCTGTACCGTCCGGAAAACGAACGCGACTACGGGCAGGAGGCCATCGA